>CAVPYG010000020.1:0-91338 GCA_963709835.1 uncultured Acidobacteriaceae bacterium | reverse complement strand
TCAAAATGGCAGATCGAAGTGGCGGATCAAAATATTTGTGGCGAATCAGGGTTCCGACCGCGAATGGCCGGGACCGTCGAGATCCCTGCCGTCTAGCTCCGTTCGGTGGGCCACCGAGTGTTTTAACTGGCGCCGCACCCGCACATAGATGGCAAGCGCAACCGACACCACCACCGCCGCGCTGATTCCCAATAAGAGGTACAACAAAAGCATCCACACGACCCACTTAGGATAGCAGATGGGCGGCGGCGCGAATCACAGAAGTAGAAGATCGTCTGCCTCGATCAACCCTTTTGCGGCGTCTTGGCCATCGCTTTGCGACGATTCTCAACGTTCTTGGAGACGCGCTCCAGGCAATTGCGGGCCAGCTTCGACCCCGTGGCAACCTTTTCAATATTCGCGTACGCTTCGGGATTGTTCATCTTTTCCCGGACTTCCTTGAGGAAGGGATGAATCTTAGCGAAGATGAAAAACAATTCACCGCTACTGGCGAGGAACAGGTTTTCGGAGAGTGCGCCGTTTACCACCAGCGATGCGGCCATTTCCCAATAGCTGCCTACCTGACGAAGCCAGGCATTTTCCTGGCTGGCAGGCGAGTTGAACAACTTTCATGACTTCGTCTGTGCTCTGCGGCCAGAATTCCGCCGTAAACCAGTTTCTTGCCTTGCGCATCTCCGCTTCACGGCGGAGCTCGTAGAGTTTCAGAATCAGATTTGCATCGTGTGCGGTCGCTTGCTTTGCCATCGTTTCACCTCGTGTTTTGGACTTTTCTTACCCCGTGAGATTTCGGTCGTCCCTCCGGGACTCGGCTCATGAATTTCACTTTCCCAACGCTGAAGCGCTGGGCTAAGTTCGGGCGCCCCTCCGGGGCTAGATCTCGCATCTTGAAAGACGTTTTACGCCGGTTGCAACGAGCCGGTTGCAGTTTCCACTGCGCGTTCGTAATCGCATGTTTTATTCGGACACGCGATTACCGAGCCTTCTTTGCGCAGCCGTTCCACCAGGTACTCATTGCCGCACTTCGGGCACTTTTCGGCTACGGGCTTGGCCGCGGAAGTGAACTTGCATTTCGGGTAATTCCCGCAGCCGTAAAATGTGTTGCCCTTGCGCGCGCGTTTTTCGACGAGTTCGCCTTCTTTGCACTCCGGGCATTTCACGCCGATAAAATTCTGCTTCACAAATTTGCAATCGGGATAACCGCTGCATGAAGTGAACTCACCGTAACGGCCGTGGCGCAGGATCAGGTTGCGTTTGCACAGCGGGCAGGTTTCATCGAGCGGGATGTCGGGCACTTTCTTGCCCTGATCGAGCCGCCGCGTCGTCTTGCAATCGGGATAGCCGGTGCAGGCCATGAACTGGCCGAAGCGTCCGCGCTTCAGCACCATGACGCGGCCGCAATTCTCGCAGTATTCCTCTTGCGCCGTCTCCTGTATGTCGGCCGAGTCGAGATCGGGCAGATTGATGGGATTCTCTTTTGTGAACTTGCAGGTATCGGGATTTTCCTTGTCGTAGGTGCTGCACGCATAGAACGAGCCGTGCTTGCCCCACTTGATGACCAGCGGCGCGCTGCAGAGTTCGCACTTTTCGTCCGTCGGCTTCTCCATACGCTTGATGTTTTCCATGTGCTTCTCGGCGTAGCGGAGGTCCTTGGAAAATTTCTGATAAAACTCGGTGAGCGCATCGTTGCCCGTCTGCTTGCCTTCTTCAATTTCGTCGAGCTCTTCTTCCAGGCGCGCGGTGTATTGGAAATCGAAAATGTCCTTAAAGTTCTCGACCAGCAGATCGGTTACGACCAGGCCAATTTCGGTAGGCACGAACTTGCCGCCGATTTTCTGCGCGTACATCCTCTCTTGAATCGTGCTGAGAATGGTGGCGTAGGTGGAAGGCCGGCCGATGCCGCGCTCTTCCAGTTCCTTCACCAGCGACGCTTCGTTGAAGCGCGGAGGCGGCTCGGTGAAATGCTGCTCGGGGAGTAGCGACTTCAGCGTCAGCTTCTGTCCGGCTTCAAGCGGCGGGAGCTTGTGCTTCAGTTCCTCGTCTTCTTCGTCCTTGCTGTCTTTCGACTCCTCATAGACTTTGAGGAAGCCGTCGAACTTCGGCACCGATCCAGTGACGCGGAATTGGTAGACATCGCTTCCGGACTTGGCATCAATTTCGACGGTCGTCTGGTCGAACACGGCGGGATTCATCTGCGAAGCGACGAAGCGCTGCCAGATCAGCTTGTAAACCTTGAATTCGTCTTCCTGGAGATATTGTTTGATCTGGTCGGGATGGCGCGCCGCCGAAGTCGGACGAATGGCCTCGTGGGCCGCTTGCGCTTCTTTCTTCTCCTTATATGTATTGGGAGAAGCGGGCAAATACTGCGCGCCGTATTCGCTGCCGATGTAGTCGCGGACCTCGGCGATCGCCTCGGCCGCAACGCGGGTCGAATCGGTACGCATGTAGGTGATCAGGCCGACCAGTCCCTCGTCGCCGAGTTCGACGCCTTCGTAAAGGCGCTGCGCGATCATCATGGTGCGCTTTACGCTGAAGCGCAGCTTGCGCGAGGAATCCTGTTGCAGCTTGCTGGTCGTAAACGGCGGAGTGGCATTACGCCGCCGCTCTTTCTTTTCCGCCGAGCGGACAACCCAAGCGGCTTTTTCGAGCGCCGCACGAATTTGTTCCGCTTGCTCGCCGTTCGTGATCTCGATTTTCTCTTCGCCCTTGCCCAAGAAGCGGGCGTCGAATGTCGGGGGCTTATGAGCGGCGAGATGGGCGTCGATCGTCCAGTATTCTTTCTTCTCGAAGGCCTTGATTTCGCGTTCGCGATCGACGATCAAGCGGAGCGCGACGGTCTGCACCCGTCCGGCGGAAAGGCCGCGGCGGACTTTGTCCCACAAAAGCGGAGAGACCTGGTAGCCGACGAGACGATCGAGCACGCGGCGAGTCTGCTGCGCATCGACGAGTTTGCGGTCGATGTCGCGCGGATGGTCGAAAGCGGCCTTGACGGCGCGTTGCGTGATTTCGTTGAAGGTGACGCGGCGAATGCGCGCGTCGTCTCCGATGTCGTCCGTTTTTGGTTTGGCCTTTTTTCCCTTCTTTTTTTTGCTCGAATCCTCGCCGAGTTCGTCGGCGAGATGGGCGGCGATGGCTTCGCCTTCGCGGTCCGGGTCGGGCGCGAGGTAGATGTGGTCAGCCGACAGGGCCAGCTTCTTCAGCTTGGCCAGAACTTTTTCTTTTCCAGGGATGACGACGTATTCGGTTTCGAAATCGTTTTCGATGTCGACTCCGAGGCTGCTCTTGGGCAGGTCTTTCACGTGGCCGAAAGAAGCATCGACCGTGAATCCCTTGCCCAGATACTTCTGGATAGTTTTCGCCTTGGCAGGCGATTCGACAATGACTAGACCTTTGGACAATGGTTCCTCAGTTTCGGTGGTAATGGAATTGAAGCTAGCACGAATTGGCGTGACCAGCTGTCAGCTATCAGCTATCAGCTGTCAGTTAAACCCTTTCACTTTTTGCATTAGAGACGAGAGCATCTTTTTCACCTCTACGACCTGCGCTGTAAGGCTTTCATACCCCGGATCGCACAAATAGTCCAGATCATGAGCTAACAGAAGTTGATACTCCAGTTCGCTCGCCGACCCCATGGCGATCTGCAGAAATCGAACCATTTCCGCGTCACCTTTTCGACAGCAGCCTTCAGCGATATTCATTCCGATGGATGCGGAAGACCGTCTCATTTGACTTGTCAGGCCAAACATTTCATCCCGCGGGAAGGCTTGCTCGAGGTATAGATGTCCAAAGTCAGCCGATGCGACTTCTCCCACACTCGAAGATCTCGAAATACTCTGCATGGCTCGCATCCGCGCTTTACTGAAAGCTAGAACTGACAGCTGAGAGCTGACCGCTAGAAAGCTCTTCACAAAATTCTTCCCCGGCAGCTGTCTGATCTTTCCATTCAGCTCCAGTTCGAAGAGCGCGGCGAAGATTTCCGAGGAGGACATTTCATTTTCCAGCATTTCGACCAGCTCATCGATGTGCGTGGATTCATCGGGCTTCAGCAACTTGAGGATGTTTTTTTCGTGAGGCGAGGTTGCCTCGTCCGGGAATAGAGATGCGGATTCGGCCCCGGGAGATTCATTCTGCTGGGAACTGAGGGTCGCTTGAATGTCGGGCGGGAGCTCCTCCCACACGTCTTCCCAAGTGGCGACAAGCTTCGCGCCCTGCTTGATCAGCGTGTTCGGGCCCCAGGAATTTTTGTTGGTGACGTTGCCGGGGACGGCGTAAACGTCGCGGTTCTGTTCCAGGGCGAGGCGCGAGGTGATGCGAGTGCCGCTATATTCCGCAGCTTCGACGACCAGCACGCCGGCCGACATGCCGCTGATGATTCGGTTGCGGATGGGAAAATTCTGCGGGGCGGGCGAGGTGCCGACAGGGAACTCGGTGATCAGGGCGCCGCCGAGGGCGACGATCTGTTCGGTGAGGCGCGTGTTTTCTTTCGGGTACATGACGTCGATTCCGGTGCCGAGGACGGCGATGGTCTTTCCCTTGGCCGCGATGGCGCCGCGATGCGACGAGGTATCGATGCCGCGCGCTAGTCCGCTGATGATCACCAGGCCGCGGGCGGCGAGGTCGGTCGAGAGGCGTTCGGCCATGCCGCTGCCGTAGGGCGTGGGATGCCGCGTTCCCACCACGGCGATGCCGGGCTGGGCCAGCACTTCGACGCATCCTTTCACAAATAAAATTACCGGCGGGTCGTAAATTTCTTTCAGCCGAGGTGGGTATTCGGGATCGCTCAAGGAAATAATTTTGCCGCCCGCTTCGACGGCCTTGGCGCATTCCTGCTGCGCGAGGTCCATCGACTTTCCCGTGGCCAGGGATTGCGCGGAGACGGCGCGCATGCCCATGGCTTCGAGTTCGGTCAGGCTGGCGTGGAAGACGCGCTCGGCCGTGCCAAAGTGCTCGATCAGTTTCTTGATGCGGGACGGGCCGAGCCCCGGAGTCAGGGCCAGCGCGAGCCAGTAAATGCCCTGGTAAGACGCGGGACTCTGGGCGGCAACGGCAAGATTTGACATATGGCGCGACCCTAGACCGCAGCGCGAAACCCTGTCAAGGACGGCGCGCACACCACTTTTGGTAGAATTCGTAAAGTGATGAGCCGGTTAAAGATCTCGGCCATTTCCTATCTGAATACGGCGCCTCTGCTATGGGATTTTGAGCACGTCGAGGCTCGCCCGGGAATTGACCTCAGCTTCGGATACGAAATTTCCTACACCATCCCTTCGGCCTGCGCCGAGGCCTTGCGCGAGGGAACGGCGGATATTGGCATCGTTCCGGCGGCGGCCTATGCGACGATTCCCGATCTCGTCGTCGTTCCCGGCGTGGCGATTGCGGCGCGGCGGGCAGTGCGGTCAATTCTTTTGGTGAGCAAGATGCCTGTAGATGCGTTGTGGTCGCAGGCACGCACGGTTGCGCTCGACACTGCTTCGCTGACGTCGGTGGCGCTGGCCAGAATTCTGTTTGCAAAATGGCTGGGCGGAGCGCGCGAGTATAAGCCGATGGCTCCCGATCTCGATGCCATGCTCTCTGCTTGCGATGCGGCCGTGCTCATCGGAGACCCCGCGCTTCAGGTTGACCGCACGCGCTATTTCACGCTCGACCTGGCCGAGGAGTGGCGAGCGCGCACGGGGAAGTCGTTCGTCTTTGCTTTCTGGGCCATTCGCCAGCAGGCGCTTGCCGGACGAAATGCGGCGGCGATTGCGGAGGCGTTCCAGAAGTCGCGCGATCATGGAGTGTCGCCGAAAAATCTGGCAGCCATTGCCGAGCAGTGGGCACCGGGCCTCGGACTCACCGTCGAAGTCGTTCGCGTCTATCTGTCGCAGAACATCCATTACTATCTCGACCCTCCGTGCTTAGAGGGCCTTGAGCTTTATTATCGGCTGGGCGCGGAGGTGGGGGCGCTGCCAAGAGCGCCGGGGCTAAAGTTTGTTTAGTCACTTGTTTTGACAGGCAAGCGCCTTAATTACTACTGGCGCAATCGCGAGTTTGCCAACAGACCTCGGACCATTTTTAACTACCTACAGTGTTTGGTTCTCGCGCTACAATTCCGTGTTGAGGCGCCATAGGTGACTAGCTTTTTTATCACGGCAACAGAGCTTCTAATCTTCTGCTCGCCCTTCATCATAGCTCTCGGGATAATCGGAATCGTCGGAGTCGCTACGACTGCGCTCTTTCGCGCCCAGATCGCCCGCTTTTGGTTAAAGGTCTGCATACGCGCGGCTGGCTCAGTTCTTGCTGTACCGCTGATTCTCGCCATGATGCTCATTCTCCTAATGGGTGCCTGCACATCCCGCCCACGGATTATCGTATCGCCGGACTCCCAACACGTTGCGCGGTACAGCTATCTAGCAGGATTTCTCGGTCGTGATGTAACATTCGTGTCCATAAGAAAGAGGTGGAGTCTTCTATCCGATGACGTTTACGAAGACATTGGACCCAGCGACTGGACAGCCACTGATGTGCATTGGCTAAACAACCATCAACTGATAATCCGATATCAACCGGATCCCGTCGGCCATCACCAAGAATGCAAGACAGAGGGAGCGGGCGTCGATGTCCTGTGTGTTACGGCGGTATATTGAAACCCTTGCCACTGCCATTGGGAGATCGCAGCAACTACCGGGCGCAAACTTCGCTCATCCTCCCTCCAACTCGCCTCCGCTCCCTCCCGCCCGCTAAAATACTCATTACTGTGGGGTGGACTGGACGTCGCTAACCAAGCAGCAGGCTTTAGAGGTGTTTCGGTCCGACGGTCTGATTGGGGCTGGCGTGGAAGCGGACGCGCTGCGCCGTTTTTGTTGTTATAGGACACCCTTCTATAAGAACCTGCTTATTTGTCAATGGAAGCATTTATTTACAATGATATGGATAAATAAATATTTATCTTGATTTGTCATGGTTGAGAGGTAAGATAGAAGCTGAACAGGAAGGTGGGGGGATCATGCCAGCCACGACGACCAAGAAGTTTACTCCCGAGATCGATGCCCGGCTCTACGATGAGTTCGTTGCGGTGGCCGAGCGGAATGGGCAAACGAAGCGTCATGTTCTGGAAGAGGCGCTTCGGTTCTACCTGCACAACGTGGTCCCGTCTCAACACTTGGTTCGTACAGAGGTGATGGATGCCTTCGAGCAGTCGGTGGATCGCAACCGCGACCTGTTGCAGCGGCTCGCCAAATAGAAAGCCAAATGGCGAGTTACCTCACGGTCGCTGAAGTCTACCGGATGCAGCACCGGTTAATAGAAATGTTCGGCGGTCTCCATGGCGTCCGCGATATGGGCGCGGTTCAGGCCGCCGTTTTTCGTCCGCAAACCGGATATTACAATTCCATCGAAGAAGAAGCAGCCGCGCTGATGGAGTCGCTCGCGAACAACCACGGCTTCCTCGACGGCAACAAGCGCGTCGCTTTCATCGCCGCCGATGTTTTCCTCCGGCGCAACGGGTTTACCATCGAGGTAGAAGGCCTGGACGGGCACGCGTTTATTGATGGCTCAATAGCGCGGCACGAATTTCGCTTTGCCCAGATTCTCGGCTGGATCCGACAGCACATCAAGCCCCTGGTTTAATTCGTTCGAAATACAGTCACTCCACGAAACTCGCTTCCGCCCCCTCGTACCAGCTAAAATACTCATTACCGTGGGGTGGAGTGAATGTCCCTGACCAAACAGCAGGCTTTGGAGATGTTTCGGTCTGACGATCTGATCGGGATCGGCATGGAGGCGGACGCGCTGCGCCGCCAGATGCATCCCGAGGGCGTGGTGACTTACATCATCGACCGCAATATCAACTACACAAATTTCTGCACGGAGTATTGCACGTTCTGCGCGTTTTATCGTCCGTTAAAAGGACCGGCGGCGAAGGAAGGATACATTCTCGACTTCGACACCATCTACGAAAAAATTCGCGAGACGGTGGAACTCGGCGGCACGGGCGTTCTGATGCAGGGAGGCTTGCATCCCGACCTCAAGATCGACTGGCATGAGCGGATGTTGAGCGGCATCAAGCAGCGTTTTCCGAAAGTTCATCTGCACTGCTACTCGGCTTCGGAAATTCTGGCGATTGCCGAATACAGCCGTCTCAGCTTGCGCGATACAATCGTGCGGCTGCGCGACGCGGGGCTCGATTCGATTCCCGGCGGCGGCGCGGAGATTCTCGACGATGAAGTCCGCTACAAAATCGCGCGGCTGAAATGCCTGACTGCGGATTGGCTGGAGGTGCATCGCACGGCGCACCAACTGGGGATGCGCACCACGGCGACCATGATGTTTGGCGTTGGCGAATCGATCGAGCACCGCATCAATCACCTGCAATGCCTTTACGATTTGCAGGAGGAGACGGGCGCATTTACCGCGTTCATCCCGTGGAGTTTTCAACCCGCGCACACCGCGTTGGGCGGACGCGGCTGGGATGAGGCCACGGCGGTCGAGTACTTGAAGGTGCTGGGGATTTCGCGGCTCTATCTTTCGAATTTTCAGAATGTGCAGTCCAGTTGGGTGACGCAGGGATTGAAAGTCTGCCAAATGGGCTTGCGTTTTGGCGGCAACGACGTGGGCTCGGTGATGCTGGAGGAAAATGTCGTGCGCGCGGCGGGCGTCGCCAATTGCACAACCGAAGAAGAACTGCGGCGCATCATACGCGATGCGGGATTCCGTCCGGCGCAGCGGGACACGCTGTACCGGCAATATTTTTTGAATTGAGTCTTGCGGAGGGACAGCCGCCCCCGGCTGTCCAGGCAAGCAAGGCTCGTCCAAGTTTTCGTTGGCTCCATTTGTGCACTCAAGTGGCGCGGCTTCGCCGCGCTGGACAGCCGAGGGCGGCTGTCCCTACGTGAAAAATCGATGACGCGCTTACTTACCATCGTCTGCTTGCTACTCAGCGCCTTGCTGCTGGCGACGGCGCAGGACTCCGCGCCGGCGGCGAGCTCATCCTTTATTACAGGCACGGTGGTGAAGGAGCCGGGCAGCCAGCCGCTCAAGAAAGTGGTCGTGCAAGTGATTGCGGAAGACCAGAAACAGGGCGGAAACTATACGGCATCGACTGACGGCGACGGGCATTTCCGCATCGAGAACGTGGCGCCAGGTCGTTACCGGATCTTCACCGAGAGGGCCGGGTTTACCGGAGTGAATGAACGCGGGTCCAAGTGTGACGCCGACGTTGTCACCGTCCAAGCCGGGCAAGCCGTGGAGGACCTACAGTTTCGGATGTTGCCCACGGCCATTATCAGTGGCCGCGTGACCGACGAAGACGGCGACCCGATGTCCGGAGTCAGGGTGATCGTGCTAAGGAAGATACCGGGGAAGGCTGGACGGGAATTGGCGGGAATCGAGGCGACCAACGATCTGGGTGAATACCGCGAGGCTAATTTGTTTCCCGGCCAGTATTGGGTTGCGGCAGCGCCGCCCCCGGACTTTCGGGATTACGAAACGCCGCATGAGAAAGCGCCGAGCGGCGATCAGCAGGGCAGCGTCCAGCCCGATACTCGTTACCTCACGACCTACTATCCGGGCACCTTCGATGCGGCGCAAGCTTCGACAGTGGCGATTAAGGCGGGCGATGAAATGCCGGTCAACTTCATGCTGGCGCCGGCGCGAACGTATAGGGTCCGCGGAATGGTTACGGGAATTACTGTCGGCCAGAAGGCGGCGGTGGAGTTGATTTCCGGAGCGGGCGATTCGATCCACGCGAGTGACGTAGGGCCGGACGGCCAGTTTGAGCTGCGCGGGATCGGTCCGGGATCGTATGTGCTGCGGGCCACGGCCGGCACGGATTCCCAGTCGCTCACCGCAAGCCAAGATATCAGCGTTGCGGCCGCCGACGTGGAAGGGGTGAAGCTCGTGCCGCAGGCTTCGTTCCGCGTCTCCGGCCATCTTAGGATCGAAGGCGGCATCGAGGGCCGCATCGACGGCAGCGCGGCGGGAAGCCTCACCGAATACTCGATAAACCTGCGCCAGGCCGAAATGCCGGAAGATGCAGGTTTGTTCGTGCCGCAGGAGTTTTTTGGCGCGAACGCGGCGGTGGATCGGTACGGCAACTTCGAGTGGAAGAACGTGGCCCCCGGCAACTACATGATGCAGCTATTCGGGGCCGCAGCCCAGAACCACTTCTACCTGAAATCCGCGACCATCGGCGGACGGGATGTAACCACCGGATTCACCGCAAGCGGACCGGCGGCGCTTGAGTTGGTGGTGAGCTCCAAGGGAGGCACGATCGAGGGAGCAGTCGTTGACAAGGAAAAAGATGGAAACACCGATGTTGCGAATGGCGACCATGCGGCGGCCAACGTCACAGTGGTCGCGGTGCCCGAAGAAAAATTCCGCAAGCTCCCTGCTCGCTTCGGCATCGGATCGACCGATCAGCAGGGACGCTTCACGATGCGCGGCCTGGCTCCGGGCAGCTACACGCTCTATGCGTGGCAGGATCTGGACGAAGGCGTTTACCGCGACGCCGGTTTTCTTAAGTCCCAGGAAGCCAATGGGGTTGCGGTAAAAGTCGAGGAAGGTTCTCATCAGGCGGTCGAACTTAAGCTGAGTCGAGCGGGCGACGAGTGGCAGTAAACCGTCGTTCGTCGTTGGTGGATGATCGTTCGTCGCTCGCGGGTTTGCCACCGGTCGTTTGCTTACGACGAACGACCATCGACCAGCGACTAATCGGGTACAATGCTTGCGCTGCCTTCTTTCTTTTTTATACGTGGTGCTGTTGCGTTCATGTATCTAGAATTTATTTGTTGTCTGGCCTTGATCCTCGCCCCCAAGGGCTTGGTGCCCTACCTTCGCCACCATTTTCTGGATAAAACTTTCGTGGGTCTTTATCAGGTCAATGCCTTCGATCTGGCGCTGCTGATTCCCTATTTCACCGTCCTGACCGTCCTGGCGGCCTACGGGGCGCACCGCTACTGGATGGTCTATCTTTATTACAGGCACAAGAAGAGCAAGACGACCGAACCCGCTGCCTATTTCCCGCTGGACGATCTGCCCCGCATTACGGTGCAGCTGCCCATCTTTAACGAGCAATATGTGGTGGACCGCCTGCTCGACGCCGTCTGCCGCCTCGACTATCCCAAGGACAAGCTCGACATCCAATTGCTCGACGACTCGACCGACGAAACCAAGGAGGTCGCGCGCCTTTTGGTGGAGCGCTACCGGGCGTCGGGAAATCCCGTGACTTACATCCACCGCGACAATCGCGAGGGCTTTAAGGCGGGCGCGTTGGAGGCGGGACTGAAAACGGCGAAGGGGGAATTCGTCGTTCTCTTCGACGCCGATTTTGTTCCGCCGCGCGACTTTCTGATGAAGTGCATCCACCACTTCACCAATCCCAAAGTCGGCATGGTGCAGACGCGCTGGACGCACATCAACCGGCACTACTCGTTGCTGACCGAAGTCGAAGCCATTCTGCTCGACGGCCATTTCGTGATTGAGCACTCGGGCCGGTCGCGCAGCGGCGTTTTTTTCAACTTCAACGGCACCGCCGGAGTATGGCGCCGCCGCGCCATTGACGAAGCCGGCGGCTGGGAGCACGACACGCTCACCGAAGACACAGATCTGTCTTACCGCGCCCAGCTCAAAGGATGGAAGTTCGTTTATCTCCAGGATGTCGAATGCCCGGCCGAGTTGCCGGTGGAGATGACCGCCTTCAAGACACAGCAGGCGCGTTGGGCCAAGGGGCTAATCCAGGTTTCGAAGAAGATTCTTCCCAGGGTATTGGCCAGCGACGCGACGCCACACCAGAAAATCGAGGCCGTCTATCACCTGACCGCCAACCTTAGCTATCCGCTGATGATCGTGCTCTCGGTCTTGCTCTTGCCCGCCATGATCATTCGCTTTTATCAGGGATGGTTCCAGATGCTCTACATCGACCTGCCTCTGTTCATGGCTTCGACGTTCTCGATTTCCAGCTTCTACCTGGTTTCGCAAAGAGAGCTGTTCCCCGGAAAATGGTTGCGCTCGCTGCTCTACCTGCCGCTGCTGATGTCTCTGGGAATCGGGCTGACGATCACGAATACGATTGCCGTGCTGGAAGCGCTGGTCGGCAAGCAGACTGCCTTCGCCCGCACTCCCAAGTACCGCGTCGAGTCGAAGAAGGACAAGATCGGCGCGAAAAAATACCGCAAGCGATTGGGATGGGTCCCGTGGCTTGAACTGCTGATCGGCGGTTACTTTGCGCTGGCGGTCTATTACGCCATTGACAACGAGAATTACTTCACCGTCCCTTTCCTGTTGTTGTTCGTGGTTGGATACTGGGTCACGGGGTTGATGTCGCTGCTGCAAGGCCGTTTCGCCGGCCTCTCGGTGGGTTCGGAAACCCATACAAAACCATTTCCCGTCGGCGTGTAGGGCGTGGATAGAAGGATGGAAGCGAGCCTGCTCCGCGCTTGCCGTCCCAACGCTGCCAACTTAAAAACGCGTACATCGCGCCGGATAACCGGGCGCATCTAGTAAACTGTTCTATTCGATTGCAGCGGAGAACCGGTAGATAGAGGTCCCGCCCCCAGGAGAGTGGCATTTTGTTCGATTGCTCTAATTTCAATATTCGCCGTTCCTTGCCCCTCGGGCTCTTGCTCTTCGTTGTGGTCGCTCTGCTCGCGAGTTCGTTGTGGGCGCAGGACGAAGGGGAGACCCCGGAAAATCCCACCACCGGCACGATTCAAGGCATAGTGCGCGACGACAGCGGCGTCCCGGTGGAAGGGGCGCGGATTTTGTATGGCTCGCGCGACACCGACACCAGCGGAGTGACGCGCACCGGCAAAGACGGGGCCTACGTGACCGAGCCGGTGCCGCCCGGTGTTTATGTGGTGCGGGTCGAAGGCCGGGACATGCTCATCGCCGAGAGCAGCGCGACAGTGGTTGTGGCGACGGCGGCGACCGCGGATTTCAAGCTGGAATGGATCAATCCGGGACCGGCGCGGCTGGAGAGCAAGTTCAGCGGCGATGTTCCCGACACGCTGCCGATCAACGGCCGGAACTATCTGAGCGCGGCTCAACTCCAGCCGGACGTGCAGGCGGTGGATGGAAAAGTTTATGGTCCGGGCAAGAGCGGTCTGCAATCGCTGTCGATTGGCAGCCAACTGGGACGAACCACGCACTTCGACGTGGATGAAGTCGAAGCGATGGATGAGACGCGAGGCGCATCCACGATGAACCTGCCGGCGGAAGCGGTGAGCGAAGTGACCGTGACGCGAGCTGTGCCGGAGCTGTTTCAGTCGCTGAATGCGGCGGGCTCGGTGCGGATTACCACGCGCTCCGGCGAAGATGAGTGGCACGCCAATTTGTTTGGGAATCTGGAAGACCGCAGCGCCGGCATGGCGGGATTTCCGGCGGGCAATGCAAAGTACAGCCGCCAGCAGTATGGATTCGGCGCGGGCGGCGCCGTCATCAAGGACAAGGCGTTTCTGTTTATCGGCGGGGAACGCGCCAAGCAAGACGGGGTCCTGCCCATCGAACTCGGGTTCCCGGCGACCCAACGGGATCAGCCTGCAGAGCGCCTATTTCCGCGAGAACATGGTGACCGCGCGCTTCGATTACAACCTCAGCGACAACATGAAGTGGTTCGCGCGGCTCAGCTACGACAACGCGAACGAAGTTGGGCCATCCCAGAGCCAGTCGAATTTGCGTAATCAGTTCAATGTTCCGGGGGCGTATTCGGCGCGGATTGGAACCGCGGACGGTTTGTGAACAGCGCGCGTTTCGGCTATCAGAAGATGGTGAACGCCATCAATCCCGACTTGCAGGATTCAGCGGCGGCGCCTTTCCATATTCAGCTGGGATCGTACGGACTGGGGCCGAGCGTGGCGGGCCCGCGGCAGACCATCCAGCGCGACCTTTTCGGGCGCTACGACAGCAGCACAGTCTATAAGGTGTTCAACACGATACGCTTTGGCGGAGCGATTCATCGCATCGCCCAGGGCGATTTTTATGCGCCAGGAAACTATGCGTCGGTGACCAGCTCGAATGGACTGGACACGATCAATGCTATCAATAACAACCCGAGCCTCTTTCCGCTGAACCCCAGTGATGGGGAAGGAGCGGCGGACAATCCGCTCAACTATCCCGTGGGCACGATCACGATTTTCAACGGCCTGGGAGGTTTCAGCGAGAACTCCGCCTTCAACCGCTCGACCGGTGGACACTTCGACACGCGCTTCGAGGGCTACATCGGCGACACGTACAATGTGTTCCCAAATCTCAACCTTAGTATTGGCGTGAATTATGTGCGCGATTCCGGGCGCACCGACAGCGACCTGGCGCCGGTGCCATGCTCGGCCATCAACACCAGCATCGTGCCAATTCCGATCTGTACGACGGGTTACATTCTCGATCAATTCGGCCTCATTCCGAACCCTGTCCCGAACGGCCCCACCCATCAGTTTATCGGCGGCAGAGTGAACCAGCCAGACCTGAATTTTGCTCCGCAGGCTGGTGTGGCGTGGGACCCGGGACACAATGGGCGGACGGTGATGCGCGCCAGCGCCGGATTGTTCTATGACAATTTTCTGCTTCAGAACGCCTATCAGGACCGCATCAACCGCTTGTCGAACGGGCAATACAACCGCAGCCTGACCTTGTGTCCGGCGGGAGCGGTGCTGTTTCCCGATGGATCGGTGGTGAATTCGGTGAACGGAGTGGACATCGCGAGTGGCATTTGCGGGCAGCCGATCGGGTCGGTGGCAACCGCAATTGAGACATTCCAGTCGGACTTTACGGCGGCGCAATCGGCGGCGACGGGCGCGAACATGTACTCGCTGGCCAACAGCGTGGCGAATTTTGGCGGCATGCTGGCGCCGGGTTTCAGGACGCCGCGGGTCGTCCACATGAACTTCGGCCTGCAGCACCAGATGGGGGAGCGCGGCACATTCTCGCTCGACTATGTCCGGGAGATCGGCACCCAGTTCCCGCTGGGCATTGACACCAATCACGTGGGAGACGCGGCCTACCTGACGGATGGTGACAATCTAAACCCGGCGCTTAATACCTATCAGGCGGAATTGGATGCGATCAATGACACGCTCGCAGCCAACCCCCTGTCGCGGGCAGCGGGATGCCCATTGAAGTATCCAGCAACCTTCGCCGGCAGCAGTTCCCAGGCCGCGGTGAATTGCTATTTGGCCGCCGTGCCGGGAGCGAGCATCACCGATTTCGCGATCCATGGGTTGGATTCCTCAAATTCATTCTGTGGACCGTTTCCCTGCTCGGTCTTAGGGAAGCTGAACGGGGCGGGCAATTTTCAGCGGGCGGCGTTTGGAGGGATCAATCCGAACGTGGGCTCGAACATCATGTACTTTCCGAGCGGGCGCTCGAAGTATCAAGCCGCGCATCTGGCGTATAAGACCAGCCTGGCGAACCCCTTCAGCAATGTGCGGCGGATGGACCTGGCGATTCAGTACACGCTCTCGCGGTATAACACCAACCTCGCGGAGCCCGACGGCAGCGGCGGCGATTATTCGCTGCTCAGCGTGGCCGAAGATTACAACCGCCCGCACACGGGGCATTGGGGGTCTGCGGGACTGGACCGGAGGCACCAGCTGACTTTTACTCCGACGGCGGAGTTGGCGCACGGGCTGCGGCTTTCGATGATCACGCATCTCGGATCGCCGCTTCCGCTGAGCGCCTATCTTCCGCAGCAGGACGGCGGCGGAGTCGCGGGTGAGATCTTTCGCAGCGACATTACCGGCGACGGCAAGCCGGGAGATCTTCTGGGAATTATCGGAAGCACCGGAAAATATTCGAGCAGCAATTTGACCAATCTCATCGCGCACTTCAACGAGTCGTACGCCGGGAGGTTGACGCCGGCGGGCCTGACGCTGGTGAATAGCAATCTGTTCACCGCGCAGCAACTGGTGGCGCTCGGCGCTTATGCGCCGCTGATTCAATCCCTGCCGGGGCATGCGTCGACAGCGACCTGGCTGAAGACCATGGATCTGCGGCTGAGCTGGCCGCTGCAGATTGGCGAACGCGTGAAGTTGGAGCCGAACGTCTCCGCGTTTAACCTTTTCAACTGGGCCAATTTCGGGGGCGCGGGGAACCAACTCAGCGGCGTGCTCAACGGCGCCCCTGGTAGTTCGCTGAATAACTCGAGTTCGCCGGGTTACTGCGGGAGCTCCGGCACTTTCTGCTCCTCAAGGCTGGACCGCGTTCTACAAGGTTCCGGCACCTATGCCGACGAGGCTCCGCGGCAATTGGAGTTTGGAGTGAGAGTCACCTTCTAGCATGTCCCACGCTTGAAGCGGCGTCTTATTCCCCGTAGAGGCACGACTTTCCGCGCATTCCGTCGCGAAGTGAGACGGGGCAAGCCCCGTCTCTACTGAGGGAAAATACTACAGAGTCGCTGAAGCGATGCCGCCATGCGAATGTTTTGCCTTAAGAGTGCAAAGTTTTTGTCCTGTCACGTTTTTTTCAAAAAGATTCCCATTATTCTCTTGACATGATTTCGAAATAAGGCAAGAATGCACCATCGCTTGGGGTATTTGGGTTCAAAAATCGGTACCAAACGGTACGGACAGGACTAAGTAGCAATTTGGCAGGGAATGCTGCGGCTGCGCGCCCCCGACGCCGGCCTGTGGGGTCTTCTCCGCCACGAAACTCAATCATCAAGTCAACCCGTAACTTCCAAAAAATGAGGAGAAGAATCAATGAAATGCTCGATCGGATTTAAGGCTCTGGGATTGGTCACCGTGGTTCTGTTTGCGATGGCGGCCATCGCGCAAGAAGGCTCCACGGGGCGAGCCTCGCAAGAACAATTAGTTCCACGCTCACCGCAAGCCGGTAATTTTTTCGTGCCGGACAGCAGTAAAGAAGTTCCCGCCGGGTTTGCCCACACCAACTACGTGCTGGCCAGCGTCGACGGCAAGAAGCCCTCAGCCATGTCAACACCAGCCCCCAAGTCGATTGTCAGCCCATCGGTTGGCGACGACGCACTGGTTTTAGAACAACTATATGAGACCCCAAATTCGATGGGCTGCCTTTACGCGAAGAGCCCCGCGACCGCGGGGTGCATACCATTCGCGGTTGCCGGCGGTCCGACCGCTGCCGGTTATGGCGCTATCGCCATTGTGGACGCCTTCGACAACCCGGACGCGGCCTCCGACGTGGCTACCTTTAACGCGGAGTGGCCGCTGTTAGCGACCAGCTTCACGAAAGTCTACGCCAATGGCAACGGAGACTGCTCTGTGCCTCCGCCCGACGGGGGCTGGGCTCTGGAGGAGTCGTTGGACATCGAGTGGGCGCACGTTTTCGCTCCCAACGCAGCGATCGTTCTGGTCGAGGCTTGCTCCAACTCGTACACCGATCTGTTCTACGCTGAGCAGGTCGCGTTCGAGTACATTGCCACCAACTACCCGACGACGGGCGGACAAGTCACCAATAGCTGGCAAGGCGGAGAATTCTCTGGCCAGAACGCCGACGACATACTCTTCACCGACTACCACTATGTCGGCGGCCAAGGCTGGAAGCCCTCGATCCTCGCCTTCGCTTCTTCTGGCGATGGCGGCTACGAAGGCGCCACCACTGGGTACCCCAGCGGCAATCCCTGGCTGATTTCCGCGGGCGGCACCTCGGTGTATCGCAAAGAAACCAACGCCTATTTCTACTCTGAGGGTTGCTGGGCCGGTTCCGGCGGCGGCGTCAGCGCGGAGGAAAAGTGGCAAAGCCCGCCGAGTATCACAAACGGGATGGGCCCCTGGACGAACTTCCAGTATCAGATCTTCTACGAAGGCAACCGCGTTACACCCGATTTGTCGTTCAACGCCGATCCGGCGAGCGGCGTTTACGTTTACTCGGGTTACAACGGGGGCTGGTACGCCGTTGGCGGCACCAGCGTTTCGTCGCCATCGCTGGCCAGCTTCATTAACCGGTCGAACAACCGGCTGGGATCGATCACCTTGAACGCGATCACCGGCAACAACGGTTTCTTCGTCAACCAAGAGGACGCCCTTCTCTACGGCCAACTGGGCACCTATACGGCGTATAAGGCGAACTTCTACGACGTAGTCAGCGGCTCCAACGGCGGTCCGAAGGTTGGCAAAGGCTATGACGAGTGCACCGGCGTGGGAACCCCGCGCGGCCTGTTCGGGAAGTAAGCATTGCTTTTCCCGCCGGTGATTTGCCTGCGGGTTTTGAATAGGCCCCACTTTACGGGGCCTATTTTTTTGCGGTAAAGTTACTAGGGAGAATGCAATGAAGATTTCTGGAATTATCGGAGTCGTCGCGGCGGCCGTGGTACTGGCATCGTCCGTGACTCTGATGTGCGCGCAAAACGACGTGGTCGCATGGGACTTCCCCGATTTCTCGGCTACGCAGGTCTTTCATTTCGCGACGTATGACATGTCGCTGAAGGTGTATCGCTCCGGCTCCAGCGTACGGATGGAGCGGAGCGCTGCCTGGTCGACGTTATACACGCCCTTCAAGATCTACAACCTGACCTCGTACCCTGACGGCAGCCATCAGTGTGTCGTGCTGCGGCCCGACCAGGTAAAAATGCTACCCAGTCCTTTGGAGTTGCTGAACGGCACCAAGATGGAACGGACTCCGGCGGGCAAGGAAGTCGTCGAGGGCCACACCTGCAAGGTTGAGAACGTCGTCGTGACCAGGCCGGACGGCAAGATCATCCACGCCAAGGTGTGGGAGGCGGAGGACCTTAAGGGAGTTCCGGTGAAGATCGAAGCCGAGATGACAGGCGCCACATACTCGGCTCTGTACCACGATATCGTGCTCGGTACTCCGGACAAAGCGCTGTTCACCGCTCCCGACAAGTGCACGCCCTATGAAAAGATGGGCCAGGTGGTGGAACAGGTAAACGTCAAATAACCCGCCGCCGCTGACTCGTTCCGGGTGTGCGCAACGGAATATCTGGCGGTTTCCCCCGCGCAGTTTCGGCGGCTGCGAGGAGCGGACCGGTCGGCTTCGATTTCCTTTTTTCCCACGCGGCCATTATAATCACCGATTACCGCAATCCCGTGCAAGCGCTGACGGGAGACACGCCCCGGCAGGAGGCCACATGCTTCCTGCGGAGGCTGGCTTCGGTCCGGCGCTGGTTGCCAGGTCGATCCTGTCTGTATTCGGTTGGTTGTGCCATTTTTGCATTCCCTGGAGGCGCAGTAAGCAACATGGAAAAACTAGTTCGCATCGCGCTGGCAGTTCTGTTTCTTCTCGGCGTTGCTTCCGCTCAGCAAGTCGATGTTTTCGCCGGATTTTCGGACCTCAACTTTAATTTGCCCACGAACACCATCACTTCCCCGTCCGATGTGCGGCTGAATCTAATTGGCTGGGACTTTGCTGGCGCTATCGGCAAGTTTCATCACATCTCTTTCGAGGCTGACCTCAGCGGACACTTGCTTAGCGATTGCGGCGGCAACGTGGGTTTGAACTGCAGCAATTCTTCCATCATGGGCGGGCCGCGCTTTAATTTTGGAAACAGGTCCAGAAAGTTTACCTACTTTGCGCATGGCCTGTTCGGACGAGACAGCATGGACCTGATCGTCAACGGAGTTTCCCAGTCGGATGCGACCTGGGCGGTCGCCGGAGGCGGTGGTGTTGACTATTGGGTCAATCGTCACATCGGAATTCAATTCGGTCCGTTCGATTACTACTATACCCGTCACTTGTACGACGACGGCGTTCCCACCCAGGCCAGCATCCGTGCTGCCGTCGGCATCGCTTTTCGATTTGGCGATCTCCCTGAGAGGGAGTCCACTGCAACGCGTGAGGCCAAGTCCAAGTCCGAGTCTTCTTCCAGGCGCCGGCCCTGGAGCCGGTCCCATCCTGTTCCTGCCGAGACTCAACAACCCGCGACGGTTGCCAAGGCTGCGCCTCAGGGAACTCAGCCCTTGGTCGTCAGTGTGCCGGGCCACGGCATGGAAATCGCTTCCCTCGGCGTTGCGGTTGCGCCCCAGGAATTCGACGGAGCAAAAATCCTCGAGATCCTGCCTGGAGGCGTGGCCGAGATGGCCTCGTTGAAGGCCGGCGATCTGGTCAAGTCCGTGGATGGCAAGCCGGTGAAGACGCCGATGGAACTGGCCGCCGAGTTGTCGGATAAATCCGGGAAAGTTCGCATCGGCATTCTGCGCGGTACGGTTGAGATCGAAACGGAGATCCTGCTGGGCGCTCGCTGAGCACTGCCGCAAGCCTGGATGCCCGGCGGTGAAGACCGTCACGGGTCAAGCGTAGCGGTGGAATTTGGGAATCCGGGGCTGGGAACGAATGAGTTCCAGCCCCGTTTTTTTGGTAGATATTAAGGAAGCGATTCTGAGGGAATATGGTGCGCCCGGAGAGATTCGAACTCCCGACCTACAGCTCCGGAGGCTGCCGCTCTATCCAGACTGAGCTACGGGCGCACAAGGTGAAGGTGTATTGAGTTTACAACCTTCGCGGATCGCCTTCAAACAGGATCGGGTCATCGGGTCATCTAAATTACACATTGCTCCGCTTTTGAATTCCGATCACCCGATGGCCCGATCACTTGATCGCCTGATGGACTAACAGCCGCCGACCTTCCAGAAGCGTTCGTCCTGATAGTCGAGCGTCAGCAGGCGATTGCGCGGGTCGTGCCGCTTGCCGCACCGGGGGCAGGGAATGAAGCTGCGAATGTGCATTCCCCGCCGGTCGTAATCCTCGGCCACGGCAAAACTCATGCCGCAACTGCACGGGATGAGGAACATGCGAAGCTTCTTCGCAGGCTCTTTTAACGATTTGGCTTTAGTCGCTCGCATCGAAGGCTGAGCTCAAGTATGACAACAATCGCGGTCGAGGGAAATAGCGGAGCATAGTACACTAAAAACGATGTGCTTGGACTATGCGAAGGCGATAATTGAGCTCGTAACCGCGGTCGGTGGAATCGTGGCTGCCTTCTGGGCTCTGTGGGTCTACCACAGCAATTCTCGGCGGGAGCGTGCGCGTTGGGCGGAGGACCTGTACACGCGCTTCTATGAAAAAGCTGAACTGAAGGGCGTCCGCGACAAACTCGATTGTGAGCCTGGAGATTCAGCTGGAGATGCGGCTGTCGCTGATTTGGTGGCAGAGGAACCTGCCGAACTCACCGACTACCTTAATTTTTTCGAGTTCGTGGCCTATCTTCAATCGTCGAAACAACTGTCGAAAGAGGATGTACAGGCTCTGTTCAGCTACTATCTGGAATGTCTGAGAAAACACAAAACAGTTGCCGCCTACATCAATAACCCGAAAAAGGGCTTCGAACATCTGAGAAAGACTCTGTTCCATGCGTAAGTCTTCCAATAGCGGTCAGAACGCGAAACGATACTTGTTTTCGTATGGGACACTTTTGCCTCGCCTCGCGCCGCCCGAGATCAAGTCCACGGTTCGGCGTCTCAGGCGTGTCGGAAGAGGATTTGTGCGCGGCCACCTCTTTGATCTCGGGGAATATCCGGGAGCTATCCTCACTCGGACAGGTTCCGAGATCGCCGGCCAGATTTTCGAACTGCCGGACGATCCCTCGGTCTTGGATCGGCTCGACGAGTATGAAGGCTTTGACCCTACCAATCCGGCGTCCAGCCTGTTTGTCCGTAAGCGACGGCGTGTTCAATCACAAGATGGAAGAAGGATCTTTTGCTGGATCTATAGCTATAACCGTCCCGTGGCGGCTGCACGCCGATTAGGTGGGGGAATTTACTCCAAGGCTCGCACCCAACAAGCACTATGACTAAGCCCTGAGCTTCATTGATCAATCTTCCACCGCTGCCATCGGCCCCCGCTTCCGCTTGTTCGATTGCAAAACCTTCTTGCGCAGCCGCAGAGATTTCGGGGTGACTTCGACGAATTCATCGTCGGCAATGAACTCGATCGCCTGCTCGAGATTCAGATTGCGATAAGGGACCAGCCGGATCGCTTCGTCGGAAGTCGAGGCCCGCATGTTGGTCAGCTTTTTCTCGCGCACGATGTTGACGTCGAGGTCCGTGTCTTTCGCGTTCTCGCCGATGATCATGCCTTCATAAACTTCAATGCCCGGACCCGCGAAAAGTATGCCGCGCTCCTGCAGATTGTACAAAGCGTAGGAGGTCGTTAGCCCGGGCCGGTCGGCGACCAGCGCGCCGGTCAAGCGATGCGGAATTTCACCTTGCCACTCGATGTATCCATCAAAGAGCGCGTTCATGACGATGGTGCCGCGCGTGTCGGTGAGCAGCGTGCTGCGGAGTCCGATCAGCCCTCGGCTGGGCACACGGAACTCCACCCGCACGCGCCCGTAGCCGTGATTGTGCATGTTGGCGACTTCGCCTTTGCGCGAGCCCACGTGTTCCATGACCACGCCGACAAATTCCTCGGGAATATCGACGGTGAGATGTTCGACCGGCTCCATCAGTTTGCCAGTTTCTTTGTCGTGCTTGGTGACGATCTCCGGCTTGCCCACCATGAGCTCGTAACCTTCGCGGCGCATCATCTCGATCAGAATGGACAGCTGCAACTCGCCCCGCCCCAGCACCTTGAACGAATCGGTGCTGCCGGTCTCTTCCATGCGCAACGAGACGTTGGTGAGCAGCTCTTTTTCCAGGCGTTCGCGCAAGTTCCGCGACGTGACGTAATTGCCTTCACGTCCGCAAAACGGAGACGTGTTGATGGTGAAGAGCATGGCAATCGTCGGCTCGTCGATCGCAATGTGCGGGAGCGGCGCGGGATTTTCCGCGCTGGTAATCGTTTCGCCAATCGTGATGCCTTCGACGCCGGCGACGGCAACAATGTCGCCCAGTGTGGTTTCGGTGATGTCAGTGCGCTTCAGGCCAGAGAAGCTGAAGAGCTTGGTGATGCGAATTTTTTGCAACGAGCCGTCGCGCTTGGCGATGCCAACGTCTTCTCCCGTCTTCAACGTCCCGGAAAAAACGCGGGCAATGGCGAGGCGTCCCAGGTAGTCGCTGTAATCGAGGTTCGCAACCAGGATTTGCAACACTCCGTCGGCGTCTCCCTGCGGCGCTGGAATCGTGCCAATGATCGCGTCAAACAGCGGACGCAGGTCCTCGCCCGCCGCCCCCTGATGCACTGCGGCCGTGCCCGTTTTGGCGTTGGTATAGAGCACGGGAAAGTCGAGTTGCTCTTCCTTGGCGTCGAGATCGATGAAAAGGTCGTAGACCTCGTTGAGAACTTCCTGCGGACGCGCGTCGGGCCGGTCGATTTTATTGATGACGAGAATCGGCTTGAGGTTCGCTTCGAGCGCCTTGCTGAGCACGTAACGAGTCTGCGGCAACGGTCCTTCGCTGGCATCGACCAGCAGCATCACGCCGTCCACCATCTTGAGCGCGCGTTCCACTTCGCCGCCAAAATCGGAGTGGCCGGGTGTGTCCACAATATTGATTTTCACGCCCGCGTAAAAAACGGCCGTGTTTTTGGCGAGAATGGTAATGCCGCGCTCGCGCTCCAGATCGTTCGAGTCCATGACGCGCTCGGCAACGGTCTCGTTGTCGCGGAAAGTGCCGCTCTGACGTAGCATGGCGTCAACCAGTGTGGTCTTGCCGTGGTCCACGTGGGCGATAATGGCGATGTTGCGAATGCTTGGGTTCAGATTGAAAACTCCTCAGGGATTACAGGTTGGGCCTTACTACTACTTTACTATGGCGCGAAGGTTCGGAGGCGATCCGCAAAGCGAACGTGGGGACAGCCGCCCTCGGCTGTCCAGGGGAACGCTCTTAACTCACAGTGTTTCAACAGGATTGGCGGCCATGATCGGGTGGTTTTCCCGGCGCGGAACTTCCCAAATTGAGACGGTTTTGGACATGTCTAAGTTGATCCTTGACAATCGACTCGGAGGGTCTACGATATTAGTATCACCTCCGATCCCAGTCCGGATCGAGTGGGCCGATAGCCAAGGAAACGTCACCGCTTCTTGGCTGGCGGCCCATTTTAGTTTTTTGCGGACTCTCTCAGATTACAGTCAACGCTGGAGATTCAGCACCCTATTGAGGGGGCTATTCGCACGCAGGGGATTTTGCTGCACCCCCGGTTATTTCGCGGTAGCCCTTCTAAAATAACCTGGCATTACATCCGCCACGCTGATGTGGCCCCCGCCAGCAGCGCGGACATCGCCAGCACCGCGGACGGGAAAGTTATCGGAATCTGCCTAGGGCCTTGAAGACTTTGTACGCCGCAACATCCGATAAAAGCATGATCAGCAACAGGACGATATAGAGTAAGTAAGGCGGCGGACCTTGCAACGGCTCTCGTTGCATGCCAGTGATGCTGTCGTAGAGAACAAAGCACGTAAGGATTACGCAGCCGAGTCCAACGAGCGCAGCGCCTGGCCGCAAAGACGTTCCCCGCAACAGGAGCACTGCTCCAATGATGAGCATGAAAGGGCCAACCAACATGCCTCCCCAGTAGAGAGCAACTCTAGCCCACGATGCGGGCGCATCAGCGATTCCAGCTATTGCCACGAACATCCACACGATCAGGAGTGCCCACAAACAGCCGACCGCAAGTAAAAAACCCGATGTCATTTTCATTTCTGTGCACGACCTCGTGATTGCAACTGCTTATTCTCACGGCAACTTCGGCGATCCCCTTGAATAATCTATCCCAGCTCCGAACCCGCCCGCGTCTGATTCCTCATCAGGCTGAAGATCGGTTTTCTTGTCAAGGAAACGTCGCCGCTTCTTGGCTGGCGGCCCATTTTAATTTTTGCGAACTTGCTCTCAGAATACAGTCAACCCTGGGAACTCAGCACGCCACTGATATGCGGCAAGCCGCGTCTCTACGGAAGAATAGGCGCAGGCCGGTCCCCAAGGCTCATGGGACGGCACACTTTGGCGACAAACTCCGGCGACCAACGCACTGGGTGCGATGGCTAGGAAGCCGAATCCTACTTTTGCAGCTCGGTCAATGCCGCCAACACTTCCTCACTATGCTTGTTGGGGTTGACGTTGGTAAATACTTTCGCAATCTTGCCGTCTGGATTGATGATGAAAGTGTGCCGGGCGGCGAATTTCACCAGCCCGAGGTTGGTCATCGAGCCATAAGCACTCGACACCGTATGATCGGTATCGGCGAGCAGTTTGAAGTTCAGCCCTTCTTTGGCGCAGAACTGCTTGTGAGAATCGGCGCTATCCACGCTGACCCCAAGCACCACGACTTTTTTCTGCTGGTAGAGCGGCTGGTCGCGCTGGAAGTTGTGGGCCTCGATGGTGCAGCCGCTGGTGAAGTCCTTGGGATAGAAATACAAGACCACCCACTGGCCGCGATAGTCCTTCAGGCTGACCGGCGTGCCTTCCTGCGAGTTGAGCGTGAATTCAGGAGCCGCGCTTCCCACCGCCGGCGCGTCACCGGCAAACATCAGAAGAGGCGATGTCACTAACGAAGTCACGCAAAGCGCAATCGTCCTCAAACTTTTCACCATAGATACCCCCCACCTTCGATTGATTTTTACAGATTAGAACATGGCGCAGCTTTGAAGTTCAAAAGTTCAAGGGATAATATCCTGGCTCGTTACTCGATATACGTCGTTCGTTGGCCTTCGTTTGTCGTCCGTTGGTCGTTACCCATGGTGGTGCGGCCGCGTACTTGTTGATGTGCCTTATCGCAACCGGCCGACGGAGGGCCGAGCGTCTGCACCCGGTTGTACCCTTCGACTTCCCCGCGGCATTCCTCGGCGCTTCGGCGGCAAGCGCACGAGGCGCCTGCTGCTCCACTGTCGAACTATGTAATATGATGCGGTCGCGGCGCAAACCGACTCTGAAAGATTCGCCTTTCGATGCCCAGCCCCTCAAAGGGGCGCTTGCTTCGGAATGACTTTCTTCATCGCCAAAGCGATGCCCTGATAGGGAACATGAGCTCTTTCGCAGCCGACTAACGGTTTCCTCCAGAGGCCGCCCCAACCGCCTTGCCCGTCGCATCGCCGTACGCCGCGCTTTCCGCGCCCACGGCCACGCTCCACGCGGCCGCGGTTGGCAACAGGCCGTTTCCCAGTTGCAGATGCCAACTCGCTCCGCCGTGACTGGCGACGTAGAGCGCGAGTTCGAGCCGGGTCCAGACTCCCAGCTTGTCGAAGGCAGTGCGCAGGTAGTTCTTCACTACCTGCTCGCTGGTGATGAGCACCTTGGCAATATCCTTATTAGTAAGACCCTGCCAGACCAGGGTCGCGACTTGAACCTCTTTGGCGGTTAGCCGATCGCGCGGTTGCATGGTTGCACCTGCTCCTTGATGAACATGGCCGTGGCGAGTTTCACCCGCTTCCGGCCTTCCTTGATGCCTGCGCGCAGAAACAGCGTGCGCAGGTGCTGTTTGACCGTCCGCGGGCTGATGCTCAACTGGCTCGCGATTTCTTTGTTGCTGCATCCCTGCACCAGCAAACGCAACACCTGCTGGTCGCGGGGCGTGATCTTGATCTCATTTAGGTTAATCATTGGCGTTTCGTCTGCTCCTTCAGTTCAATCTTGGGGGCGCGTCCCGCCAGAAACACAAGCACGCCGTTCGCCAAATCTTCGCCACCTGCCAACTTCAATTAGAACCATGCAGTTACACTGCAAACTGCGATTTCTTCACGCCCTTTCTTAGACCGTTTTCATTAGCTGCTTCCACTTTGGCATCCCCTTACAGAACTGCCTCCCAAAACGCAACTTTCTTCGTTCCCGACTCTCCCGACTTGCACTACAATGGCCTTAGTTTCGATCGTCCGCCTCCCCTGCGATGCTATGTCCTCGAAGCGGCCCAACCTGACGCTGGACGAGCAGTCCTTTCAGGGCTTGCTCTCCGCCGCCTTTACCATCCAGGAACATAACGAACGCCTGAAACAGGCCCGACAAGCGCCGGCGGATCCCGTCCTCCCGCAGGAGGCCGAAGCCCCGCCGATACCCGAAGACCACATAGAGCCGGAAGCCACAAGCGTTTGTCCGCAGTGTGGCGCCGAGAAGCCCGCCGACCGAGACCGCTGCGAAAGCTGTGCCGGGGACGAGCTTCGTCCGGGAGAACGCTTGCAGCGCAATTGGGCCTCGATGTGGATGATGAGCCAGGAGAAAGGCTTGTGGCCCGAGCGTTCTCCCGAGACCCGCGAAAGCGCGGAAGTGGAAAAGGGCGACCCGCCGCTCGCGGCCCAGCTCAAGCCCCAAGCTCAGCCACTCAGCAATTCTTCTGTCTCCGCCGCCCCCGCTCCGCCGGTTCTAGACGACCGGGCTGAGCAACCGGCGCCTGGCGATCGAAGCCTCGACCGTCCGAACTTCCGCGATCCAGCCCTCGACGATCTGACCCTCGACGATCTCATGATCGATGAGCCAGCGCCCGACCATGCCATCGTTGACCAAACCGCTGGGCGAGGCGCATGGTCACGCACAGCCTCCGCTGAACCGGCACAAGAAAACTGGGCGCCAGAATACCCGGATGGAACCTCCTCCGACGGAGCCGTTCTGCCCGTCCCGTTGCCCGCCCGCGAAGATCTTTCTCCGGCGGGAGCCGGCAACGGCGCCACCGGTTCCAGCCTTCAGCGCATAGCCGACTGGCGCGTGACGCTGCGTATCCACCGCGCCGACATCTATCTGGGTGTGGCCCTGTTCGTAGCCGTGCTCGCCTTGCTGTGGCCGGCGGCGGGCCCGCCGCGACGAGCGGCGCTCAGTCTGTGGGACAAATCGCTCATCGAACTGGGAATCGCCGAAGCTCCAGCGCCCGTGGTCCATCTACAGGGAGACCCGGCCATCCAGGTCTGGATCGATCCGCACACCGCTCTTTACTACTGCCCCGGCACGGAGCAGTACGGCAAGACCGCCAACGGCCGCCTCAGCAGCCAACGCGATGCGCAGATGGACCGCTTCGAACCCGCTGGCCGCACCCCCTGCGAGTAGCGCTTGCGGCAGCCGCCGTTTCCTCAGCCTGACCCCGTGGTCGCGTCGGCCGCCCCCTGCCGCCCGCCCTCGGTCGCCGGTCCGGCCCGGTTACGCCTTAAGTCTTGACAGTTACCCCCGCCAGCAGCACAATTCCTAACACGTTTCCAGCGGGCCCATGGAAGCGCGCCTGATTGGGGGACCCGCTAGAAAGAGGAGATGCACGTGGAACGTTTGAAAGGCACCGTCAAGTGGTTCAACAACGCCAAGGGATACGGTTTCCTCGGCCGAGAAGATGGCCCGGATGTTTTCATTCATTACAGTTCCATTACCACTGAGGGCTACAAGAGCCTGCAAGAGGGCGATCAAGTGGAGTTTGAGATCGTCCAGGGACAGAAGGGTCCGCAAGCGGCCAATGTAACTAAGGCCTCTTAGTCGGAGAACGCCGTACTCAGGCCGGTCTTTTCCGGCGAAACTGTTCTGGCCAAACTGCACCCGCCGCCACGCCCGCGCCGGTTGTGTCGTTCGGCACCCGCTACTTCTCTGCCGCTCCGGGTTCGCCCTGAGCCGCCGCCGCTACTGCCCCACCCGCGCCAGGCCTTCGTTTCGTGTTTTTCTAAATAAGGTTTCCGGGGTATACTCTGTGACATATTGGAGCGCGGGGTCGTCGATCTCCTCTCAACAACTTGAGGCGGACGCTGCCTGGGTCGCAGATCGGCAGGCGCTCCCTCGCTGTCTCTCCGAATTTGGGGAATTCGGGCAATCTTAATTTGGGTAATTCCAATGGATAAGCGCGACCCTGGGAACAACGATTCCGATAGCCCAACCATGCCCGGCAATCGACTGCCCGGAAACTTTGCCGGTGCCGCGACCCAGACGCCTCCGCCGCTTTCGAATTCGCTCCTTTCCGATGCTCTCACCATGCCGCCGGCCAGCGCTATCCCCGTTTCTTTGAACTTGCAGCCGGGAGCGCTTTTCGGTGGACGTTATGAAATTCTCGGCGTGCTCGGGCAGGGCGGCATGGGCGCCGTCTACAAGGCCCGCGACCGCGAACTCGACCGCCTGATCGCGCTCAAGGTCGTCCGTCCCGAACTGGCGAACGACCCCGCGATCCTCCAGCGCTTCAAGCAGGAACTCATCCTCTCGCGCAACATCACCCACAAGAATGTAGTGCGCATCTACGATCTCGGCGAGGCCGACGGCATCCGCTTCATCAGCATGGAATATGTGGACGGCGAGGACTTGCGGTCCGTGTTGCATCGCGCGGGAAAATTCTCGCCCCAGGATGCCATCGCGGTGGTGGAACAAGTCTGCCGCGCCCTCGATGCCGCCCACTCCGAAGGCGTGATTCATCGCGACCTCAAGCCGCAGAACATCATGCGCGACCGGAACGGCCGCATCGTGGTCATGGACTTCGGCCTGGCGCGCTCGCTCGGCGATCCCGGCATGACCCAGACCGGCGCCATTATCGGCACCCTCGAATACATGTCGCCCGAGCAAGCGCTGGGCTCTACGCTCGACCAGCGTTCCGACATTTTCAGCGTCGGCCTGATCTTCTACGAACTGCTCACGGGAAAATCTCCGTACGCGGCCGATACCGCGATTGCCAGCCTCATGAAACGCACCAGCGAAGCGGCGCGTCCGGCCTTCGAGGTCGAAGCCTCGGTCCCCAAATCCCTGAGCGCCATCGTCAGCCGGTGCTTGGAGCGAGAACCCGCCAACCGCTATCACTCCGCCTTCGAACTGTTGCAGCAATTGACCACCTGGCAAAGCAATCCCGGCATCAAAGCGGAAACGCTGTCCCGGATGATTCCGCACGCCATCGTGCGCCCCTCGCGCTTCAGCCTCGACCTTCCGCGCAACCGATGGATGTGGATGATCGGAGCCGGCGCCATCCTCGTGATCGCGCTGGCAACTTTCGGCGGACGCGCGCTGCTCCGCCGCACGGGAACCTCAAACGGGAATATGTTCGGCGCGACGGCCCAAGGCATTCCCGCGCTTAGTCAGGGAAAGTATCTTGCCATCCTGCCCCTGAAGCCGATCGGCGATCCGAAAGCCCTCGGCTACGTCGCCGACGGCGTTTCCGAAGCTCTCGCCGCCAAGCTGTTTCAGTTGAAGGAAGTCCACCTCGCATCTTCCGATGCCGTGGGGAAGGCCGCCGCCAAAAATCTGCCGCTCGCCAAGCTCGCCCGCGAATTGGGCGTCAATCTGGTGTTGCAGGGCAGTGTGCAGGGCAATAGCGACAAGCTTCGCGTCACGCTCAATCTCGACGATCCGGCCACCGGCAAGCGTCTCTGGAGCCAGGAATTTCCCGGCGCCTCGGGCGATGTGCTTGCCCTCGAAGACCAGATCTACGGCACCGTCGCCACTGCGCTTGCCCTCAAGCCGACCGGCGAGGAGCAAGCCCGCGTCGTCGCCCACCCCACTGAAAACGTCAAGGCTTACGATCTCTACCTGCAAGGGCAGAACATCTTGCGCAACGCGCACAACCAGGACGGCATTCGCCAGGCTCTTGGGTTGTTTGAACAGGCCATCGACAAGGACTCCAACTTCGCTTTGGCCTACACCGGACTTGCCGGCTCCAGCCTCCGCATGTACGGCGAGACCAAGGAATCCATCTGGGCCCAGAAAGCGACTCTCTCGGCACAGCAGGCTGAGCGGCTCTCCAACAACCTGCCCGAAGTTCATCTCTCCCTGGGCGGCGTGTATTCCGCCACCGGGAAGTACACGCAGGCGGTGGCCGAGCTGAAACGCGCATTAGAGTTGGCGCCCAACTCCGATGAAGCCTATCGCAGCCTGGGCGAGGCCTACCTCGCCAGCGGCCAGAGCGACCAAGCCATCGCCGCCTTCCAGCAAGCGGTCGCCGCCAACCCCTACTATTGGTCGAATCACGTTGCCTTTGGCAATGGCTACTGGGCGCTCGGCGACAATACCAAAGCGCTCTCCGAGTACCAGAAGGTGATCGAGCTTGCCCCCGACAATCCTATCGGCTACGAAAACGTCGGATCGGTGTATCTGCGGCAGGAGAAGTGGAGCGAGGCCATTGCGCAATATCAGAAAGCGCTCACGCTCGCGCCCGACTCGCCGACCTATTCCAACCTAGGCACCGCATACTTCTTCCTGAAAAACTACGATCAGGCGACCACCATGTACGAGAAAGCGGCTGCCATGACGCCGAATGACGAGGTGCTGCTCGGCAATCTCGGCGACTCGTACCGCTGGTCGGGCCATCCCGGCCAGGCCGCCGACGCCTACAGCAAGGCCGTCTCCCTAGCCTTTCAGGAGCTTCAGGTCAACCCGCGTTCGGCCACCATCATGGGCGATCTCGGGCTTCTCTATGCCAAGAAAGGCTCTGCGGCGAACGCGGTGCAATACCTCAATCAGGCCCGCGCCATCAGCCCCGACGACGTGCAGCTCATGTACTCCGAGGCCCAGGCGAAAACGCTAATCGGCAAACCGGAAGAAGCCTTGAAGCCGCTGCGCCAGGCATTCGAGAAGGGCTATCCGGCGCAGGAGGCGTGGAACGATCCTGAATTGCAAAAGCTCCAGACCCTGCCGCAGTTTTCGCAGTTGGTCAACCAGTTCACGAAAAAGAACCGATAGAGCGCCGGTAGCAGTGCCATAGTTGGGCTGTGTCGGGTGTGGGGACGGGCGCCCTCGCCCGTCCAAGCCGAGCGTAAGCTCGGCCCCTGCCAGGGGTCCGACAGCAACTTTGAATTCGCGCCTATCCCTGGGAGCGCTTCGTCCACCACTTGCGGCGCGAGACGATCGCGGCCAGGCCCGTGGTCATGAAGGCAATCGTGCCCGGCTCCGGGGTAGCCCCGTTGGCATGGGCGCTGAAGTCCAACCCGCCCGGCCAGCAACTGCCCCCGACGCAGGCCAACTGAATCGAAAAGCTCTGCCCGTTTTTGATCCCGCCCCGGCCGCAACTGGAGGTGGCCAGCACAATCGCCACCGCGCCATTCTTCAGGGTCTCCGTCTTGCAACTCGGAAACAGGTACGAGCTGCAACTGATGTCAATCGCCGGAACCCCTTTTTCGACCAGCGTCAGCGAAGTCCAGTTCACCCCGGAATTATTGGTGAAAAACAGCGTGCCCGAACCGCTCTTCGGAACGCCAAAGGTGAAGTTCAATCCCACGCTGGTGCAGCCCTGCGGCGGACAATGCGACATCATCGCAATCTGCCCTGCACTGGCGCCGCGAATGATGATTTTTGGGTCGTTGATTCCGTCGGCGACGGCCATCGCCGAGCCCAATGCCACGAGCAACAACAAGGCACAGATCCGAGAGAGTTTCATTGAAGTTTTCCCCATTCCCAAACGAAGTCGAGCCGGGTCCCCATTTCCCAGCTTTCGACAAGTGGAGAAAGACTATCGTTTTCACAACTTTGGGTCAAGGGAAAACCGGCGCGTCCTTAAAAAAATCCGCAACACATGCAAACTTTTGCGCACCGCGCATAAAAAAGCCGGAGCCCGAAAGCCCCGGCTGTCCAGTTGGTTGTGTGCCCGGATAAAAATCAAAAATTGCTCGCGCAGAAGTGGTCGCGTGAGGACGGGCACCCTCGCCCGTCCACCCGACGCGCGCCCCGCATCTCCGCGCGGCGCCGCACCTCGCTTACGCGCTCCGTCGCGGCCGCACCGTCAAGTCGCGCACCTGCGCCAGAATGCTCGACATCTGCATCCCGCTCAGCTGTGTGACATACGGCAATACCTCGGCGACGAACTGGTCTTCCATCAACTCGCGGACTTCTTCCTGCCGGTTTCGTTCTCCGCCCGTGAGCAAATCGGGCACGCCGACCTCGAGCGCCCTCGCCAGCCGTTCCAGCGAAGACAGTGTCGGCGTCGCCTTCTCGTTTTCGATCTTGGATACGTAGGTCCGCGGCACGGCCATGCGCAGCGCCAGTTGCCGCTGACTCAATCCATTCCGCAAGCGCAGCGACCGGATCGAGTGCGCCAGATTCAGGTGTCCGCGTCCGCTGGTATGGAGGTTGATGGGAAGCACTTCCGCCGTCGAACTCATCGTGGCCAGCGCCACCTCGTTCTCATCCTCATCCAATGACAGATGACAACGCCGGCAGAGACTGTTAGATGTGCGGAATTGCACTAGGAGACAACGATCACACCGTACAACTTCCCGTGAGTCCACGGGAGCAAGTGTTGTAGCCATTCAGGGTTTGCGAGTGCCAGAGCGTTGGGCTACTCTCAAAACCAACTACAGCGTAATCTGCGGCATTGGGCCTGTGGAAGTCAAGGCAAAAGTGGGAGAAAACAAAGCATTTACGCAAATAGCGACCATTTCTCGGCTAAAATCGGAGGAAACCGGGAAAAACCATGACTCAACGCGAAACCGCATGGTGTTTACTAACTGAGTTCACCCAGTCGGAAAATCTTCGGAAACATGCCTTGGCAGTCGAAGCCTGCATGCGCGCTTACGCTCGCAAAGCCGGGGCCGACGAAGAATTGTGGGGCGTCACCGGCCTTCTCCACGACTTCGATTACGAGAAATATCCGACCGCCGCAGACCATCCCGCGAAAGGCGCAGAGATACTACAAGAGCGCGGCTATTCCGAGGAAGTTCGCCGCGCCATCCTATCGCACGCCGAGTACACCGGCGTCACGCGCCTCTCGCCCATGGAAAAGACCCTCTTCGCCTGCGATGAACTCGCCGGATTCATCACCGCCTGGGCTCTCGTGAAACCGGGAAAATCGCTCGCTGAAGTCGAAGCCAAGTCCGTCCGAAAAAAAATGAAGGACAAAGCCTTCGCCCGCAGCGTCCACCGCGAAGACATCATCGCCGGCGCCGCCGATCTCGGCCTCGATCTCGAAGAGCACATCGCCTTCTGCATCGAAGCCATGAAGACAGTTGCGAAAGAGCTGGGCCTGGCAGGCGGGCCATAGAGCGGATTCTCAGCTTGTTTGGGGACGGGCGCCCTCGCCCGCCCACGCTCGCGTAGGGACAGCCGCCCTCGGCTGTCCAGCCGAGCGCAGCTCGGCCCTTGCCTGTGGCCACGGCAATTCTGCGTTGCTCAATAAAAAACCCTGCCACCCGAAAGATGGCAGGGTAACTTCAAAGCATCGGCCAGCCGTTATTTTCCGAAGAAGAAATCGGCGAAGGCTTGCGCATTCGGCGTTCCCACGCCGGTCACGTTGTCCCAGCCTTTCTTCGTATGCAAAGCGGCAGGATCGTTGCACGACGTCCCGTCATAGTCCCATTCGGGCAGGTCCGCGCAATCGCTGTCGAACGAAATCGCAAGCGCAGTGAATTGGTAGTACGGGTAATCCCAAAGCGCGGTGACAAGGTTCCTGGCTGCCCCACCCATGACCTCGTTCGGGGTGTATTTGTTGGTGCCGCTGGATTCCTGAATCGATGCAGTCACGTCGTGCTTGGCTGTAACCGGAACGATATCGTAGATCGCTCCCGCCGGTAGCGAGTAAAGATAGGGCGCAGCCAGACCGAGCTCCATGCCCCCTCCGGCCACGGCTTCCTGGTTGGCGATGGCCCACAAGCCGGAGAACATCGGAGTAGCGAGACTGGTGCCGCCCCATACCTGCCACACTTGTTCCGGAACCTGTCCTGGAATGCTGATCAGAATTGCAGCTCCCGTGAACGGATCCGCGAGCCAGGACACGTCCGGCAATTGACGATACTTGCCCGGCAGCTTCTTTTGGTACGACGGTTTGGGGAAGCCGGCGAGGCAATCACCATAAACATCCTGGACCGCGCAATTGCTCGCGCCTCCGCCCCCGCCGCCGTTAAACCCGAATGCGAGCGGCGGATCGAAGATGTATCCCGTCTCGGAGAGCAGAGTCTCGTTGTTTCCCCAGCCCGACTGCCAGGCAATGGAGCTGTCGGCATTCAGTGCCAGGCTTATGCCCCCCACGCCCGTGGCCCAGGGAGAATCCGCCGGCGCCAGGACCGCCGCAGGAATTCCATAGTCGGTAAAGTCGCCGTCATCGCCCGTCGCGAAGTTGGTTGAAATCCCCACGGCAGCTCCGATTTCTGAAATCAGGCTCTCCGTGTCCAGTTCCGACATGGAAGTAAACGACTCGACCGAGCCGTAGCTGCCCGACAGGACGTTGCCCAGGCCATTGTTCACCACGTCAAACTCGCCCTGGTTGACATCCTGGAAGCTTGCCGACGGGGGAACCACCAGGTTGATGGCGGCGCCGGGCGCAACCGCATGCGCCCACTCCACGTCGAGGTTGATTTCCACCTGGTCGTAGCTAATGCACAGACTGGGGGCCGTGTAGGTGATATTGAAATTCGACCCCGTAACCAGCTGCGGCAGCCCGTACTGCGCCGAAAATGCATTGGCATCGGCTTGGATCGTGAACGAACCGCACCAGTCCACGATGGCAATGGTTTGGCCCGTGCCGTCGTATCCCTCGTTATACAAGCCGGTGAGATTGTATGCCGTCTGGATCGACGGCGGCTCGTAGGCGCAGCCGTTGCTCGTCAGGCTTTGCAGATTCAGCTTGGTGCCGGAGAAGGTGCCGATCGGCAACTCTCCGTCATTGTTGGTGGAAAATGCCTCCGTCTCCGTGCCCGTGAAACATTGGTTCGAAAAGATGGCGCCGGGGCTCGCGGGAGTCGCCACGCTCTTTATCGGTGTCAGTGTCGGTGCCGGGACGGCGGCGGGCTTGCTGCTGCCGAAGCTGGTCGGCCTGGCGGCCAGCGGATGCTCGTACTCGCCGGAATCCAGTCCCGATACGGACCTCGTCAACGCCCCTGCTGCTCCCTCTACAAATGGGTCGCTCGTATTGGCGCGCACCGTCTTGCCGTGCACCTCGTAACTGTTGAGTTGCACCTGGAACGCTTTCTCCACGTCGCCCACCGTGCCTCGCGCTCTCACGTAAAAATTGTTGGGGCCGGTCTTCACCACCTTCAGATTGTGAGCGGCAAAGAACTGCCGTACCGTTCTCGCTTCCTGCGCCGTCGGCGCGAAGCGGGCGGCGATATCTTTCGAACGTCAGCCAGTGATGGTAGTTGGGAGATGTGCTGTCATAAAGTGAATGGGTCAGCGCATCGAACTCGCTCCGGTTGTGAAGCTGAAGCCAGATACTGACTTCGATCACCTTGGCCGGGTCCTCCATCCCAAGGCTTTTTGCCGTCGTCACGTAGCTCGGTGTGTTGTGCGCAACCAGCTGGCCGCCCACCGTGCTCGCCGCCATCAGCGCGCAACTCATCGCCACCACGCCGACCACGCCTAGCCATCGAAAACTGACACCTGTACTCCATGTCTTATTGGTTTTGCTCATTGCTTCCTCCTGGAAGATTTTGCTGAAGTCCGGATAGAAAAGCCGATGCGCTACAGCCTCACGGCCGTTCTGATCCAGAACTTCATGCGATTAGAGTTGAAACATGGGCTGGAATGTCGCAGTTGGAATGCGGCCCCACTAACCACTCCCGCCCGCCGACCGATTGCCGCCATACTAGCCGTTTCGAATGAGGTTGGCAATGGATTCGCAAGTTTTTGTAGATGCTCCAAGATAATGTCACCCCATAACTGCAACGAGATTCTGTCACCCTCTCAGGATGGTGACGATGAGTCAGAAAGAGTTCCAGCGAGTGAAAGTGATTGAGAATGCAGCGGGCGGGAGGCTGAGCGTACGCGAAGCCTCCCGCCTGCTGCAGCTGAGTGAACGCCAAGTGCAGCGCCTCAAGCGCCGCTATCAGCCCGATTCCGTCGGCTGGGTGCAGCACGGCAATCGCGGACGCCCCATGCCTTGGGCGTTTCCTCTTCCCCAGAAGCAGTTGATCTTGACCTTGGCCCGCGGCAAGTACCAGGGCTTCAACGATTCCCATCTGGCGGAAAAACTGCGCGACCAAGAGAACCTCGCCGTCAGCCGCGAAACCGTGCGCCGCATCTTGCGCGCCGCCAAACTGGCCTCTCCGCAGAAGCGCCGCCCGCGCCAATATCGCTCCCGCCGCCCGCCCCGCCCGCGTTTCGGCATGATGGCCCTCACCGATGCCAGCCGCCATGACTGGCTCGAAGGCCGCGGCCCCGCCCTCACCCTCATTGGCTTTCAGGACGACGCCACCGGCCAGATCCTCGCCGCTCACTTCCAACTCGAAGCCGAAAATACCCTCGGCTATCTTCGCGCCCTGCACGCCATGATCGCCGCCCACGGCGTTCCCCTCAGCCTCTACCGCGACCGCCACTCCATCTTTCAGCGCAACGATCCGCACTGGACCCTCGCCGAACAACTCGCCGGAAAACAATCTCCCACCCAACTCGGACGCGCCCTCGAAGAACTCGGCATCCAGCAGATCCCCGCCTACTCGCCCCAAGCCAAGGGCCGCATCGAACGCGCCTGGCGCACTTGCCAGGACCGTCTGGTCAGCGAACTTCGACTCGCTGGCGCCTCCACTTTGGAGCAAGCCAACGCCGTGCTCGCCCGCTTCTGCGCCGACTACAACCAGCGCTTCGCTCGTCCCGCCGCCCAATCCGCCTGCGACTTCCGCTCCCTGCCGCGCCGCTTCGATCTCGCACGCTGCCTCAGCTTGCACTATCGACGCGTCGTCGCCCCCAATCACACCGTCACCTTAGGCACGCACTGCATCGCCCTGCCGCCCTTGCCCGGCCATCGCGGCTACGCCGGAGAAACCGTCGAACTCTCGCATCAGCTCGACGGCACGCTGCGCGTCTATCGCGAAGACACTTTGCTGTGCGCTTTGCCTTTGCCGCTTGAAGAGCATGCCGAACGACGCCCTGCGCCCATCACCACCGCGCAGAAACGAAAAACCCCGATGCCCCGCATCTACAACCTCTCCGGCCGCCCGGCTTTAGCGGCCGTTACTTAATCGACAAGGGGGTGACAAAGTCTCGTTGCAGTTAATACGACATTTTCTCGTTGCAACAACATGGATTCGCAAGTTTTTTTGCCGCCAGCCGCCAAACGAAGAACTATGCAATTTTTTGCATAAGCTCCGGGGCCGGATAATTCGAACGATAAGAGGAAAAATGGGTATTTAGTTTCCCATCTCGGCCATGCGGCCACTGCCTACAAGGGAAAAAGTAGGGTTTTGAGATTGTTTCGCAGGTTCGCGGCTTCAGCTACTCAGCAAGTATCGCAATACTACCGCACCACCTCGGCGAGCTTCCCGCTGGCGATCAACTCCGCGATGCGCGCGAAATCCTGATACATCGCGCGGTCGTTTTCCATCGTCGCGCACACTGCGCGGATCGCCGCGTGCGCCTGCTGCAAGGGCTTCGAAGTCTTCAGCGGCGCGAGCAAATCGATGGCCTGCGCCGCCGCCATCGCTTCGATGGCCAGCGTGTTGCGCGTATTCTCGACCACTTTTCTCAGCTTGTTGGCCGCGGTCATGCCCATCGAAACATAGTCTTCTTTATTTCCCGACGTGGTAATCGAATCGACCGACGCGGGATGCGCCAGCACTTTGTTTTCACTGACCAGGGCCGCCGCGGTCACCTGCGGCATCATAAATCCCGAGTTCATGCCCGCGCCCGGAGCGAGAAATGGCGGCAGCCCTTCGCTGAGTGCGGGGTTCACCATGCGCTCCAATCGCCGCTCGCTGATGCCGGCCAGCGCGCTCAAGGCAATCGCCAGAAAGTCGAGCGCGAACGCCAGCGGCTGGCCGTGAAAGTTTCCGCCGGAGAGCACGTCGCCCTCGCCGTCCATCGCCTTCGGATTCTTCACGAACACCAGCGGATTATCGACCGCCGAATTCGTCTCCGTCTCAAACACCTCGCGGCAATGGGCAATCGTGTCGCGCACCGCGCCATGCACCTGTGGGATGCAGCGCATCGAATACGCATCCTGCACCCGTCCGCACTCGCGGTGCGACGCGCGGATCTCGCTCACTTCGAGCAGATGCCGCAGGTTCGCCGCGCTTTTCTTTTGTCCCGCATGAGGGCGGACGTTTTGAATGCGCTCATCGAAGGCGACGATGGTTCCCTTGAGCGCATCGCACGCCATGGCGCCGATGACGTCCGCGCTGTCGGTCAGCGTCTCCGCCGCGAGCAGAGCCAGAGTGCCGACAGCCAGCATCGCTTGTGTGCCGTTGATCAGCGACACCGCTTCTTTCGCTTCGAGTGCCAACGGCTTGATCTCTGCGCGTTTCAGCGCTTCAGCGCTCGGAACGCGCAGGCCTTTCTCGTCGATACATTCGCCTTCGCCGATCAACGCCAGCGCCAGGTGCGCCAGCGGCGCTAGATCGCCGCTCGCTCCCACGCTGCCCTGCGATGGGACCATCGGCGTCACGCCGCGATTGAGCATTTCGCAGAGGGTGTCGATGACGATGGCGCGCACGCCCGAATTGCCTTTCGCCAGCGAGTTGGCGCGCAGCAGCATCATGGCGCGTGTCTCGGCGGTCGAAAGCGGTTCGCCTACGCCGACGGCGTGCGAGCGCACTAAATTAACTTGCAGTTCTCGCACCTGATCGCCGGCGATGTGAACGTCGCTCAACTTGCCCACGCCGGTCGTGATCGCGTACGAAGTTTTGTTGTTGGCGACCAGCGCGTCCACTACGGCGCGGGCGCGATCGACCGCCGCGCGCGCGTCCGGATCGAGCAGCACGGCCCGCCGGCTGCCGGTGTGCGCCACTTCGCGCACCGCTTCCAGCGTGAGATCGTTCCCGTTAATGTGCAGGGCTTTCAAGGCAGTTCTCAGTTCCCGGTTCTCAGTTCTCGCTTGTTGGCCGTGTTTCGTATCAGGGCATCGCTTCAGCGATGTCGCAACTGATCATTATCTTATGCCCCTTTAGGGGCTGCCACCGCGGCGCGGAACGCCTTCATATACTTCTCCGGCAACGCGCGGGGTTTCATGGTCGAATCCGCGACGATGTGCGTGGTCTCGCCTTCAGCCAGCACTTCATCGGCTCCTGCCCTCCGCAGTTCGTATCCGAAGCGGATCACTTTTTCCCGCACGTGCGTCAGACGCGTGCGCACGATGACCTCGTCATCATAGTGCACGGGGGCCTTGTAGCGGCAGCGGGCCTCGACGACGGCGATGAAGCAATCGTCCTCGTGCTCCATATCTTTATAGCTGAAGCCAAGCTGGCGGAGGAGTTCCACCCGTCCCACTTCAAACCAGATGAAATGGTTGGCGTGATAGACGACGCCCATCTGGTCGGTTTCAGCGTAGCGGACGCGCAGGCGGGTCTCATTCACCGCCGCCTGATTTGCATTGATAGTCATCGATACACCATTTCCCACCAAAAACTTGTCATCCTGAGCGAAGCTAAGGACCTCTGTATTTCGCCTGCCTCATTAGAATGCCAAAGTTCTTCGCTTCGGTCAGAATGACAAGTTTACTTGGGACGTCAACGCTATTCCACTGTGGAGTTCTTGTACCTCGCGCCGATTTCCACGCTCGCGCGCACGAGTGAGTCCAGCGATTTGAGCGGCGGTAGTTGCGCGCCTTGGCTGCGCAGGGCTTTGATTACGATTTCCGTTGCCACATTCCCCACCAACTCATCCTGCGCGAAGGGACATCCTCCGAGACCGCCAATTGCGGAATCGAAGCGTCGGCAACCGGCTTCATAGGCTGCGGCGATTTTCGCGGCGGCGTTCTCGCGGCCGCTGTGCAGATGGAGACCAATTTCGAGGTAATCGTACTTCGCCAGCACCGCGGAAACCACTTCGCGAATTTTTTCCGGCGGCGCCAGTCCGACGGTATCGGGAGAGAGATGGTGCGAATCTCCTGCACCTCGAGCAAGCCAACGGCTTCAACGACTTCCTCGACGCTCCAGGGATCGCCGTAAGGATTGCCGAACGCCATCGAAATATAAACGACCGTGCCGAGTCCGGCCTCGTCGGCTTTTTTCTCAATCTTCTCCAGTTCCTCGATTGCGTCTTCCAGCGTCTGCCTCTGGTTCTTCTGCAAAAATGTTGGAGAGATCGAATACGGAAACCCCAGCGTGCTCACGGCATCGGTCGCAATTGCCCGCTGCGCGCCTTTTTCGTTGACCACGGTGGCGATGATTTCCACGTCGTCGGGCGGGTCGAGTTCTTTCAAAACTTCTTCGGAATCGGCCATCTGCGGGACGGCGTTGGGCGAAACAAAGCTGACCGCGTCAATGTGCTTGAAGCCAGCAGAGATCAGGGCCTGGAGATAGTTGGTCTTGAGTTCGGCAGGAATTTGCCCTTTGAGTCCTTGCCAGGCATCGCGCGGGCACTCGATGAGTTTGACTGTCTCAGGCATGTTCACCACGGAGACACGGAGGCACTGAGAAAACCAAATGCCTTCATAGAACCTTTCTTACTATTCCGCCCTTTACTAGAGTTGAGACGTTGAAGTTGATGATTATTCCGACGCGCTTGCCGGTCAGTTTGAGATACGTGAGCAGCTGTGCTTCGTGAACTGGGAGGACGTGCTCTACGCACTTTAATTCCAGAACTACAGCATCTTGAACAACCAGATCGAGGCGATACCCGCAATCGAGCTTGACACCTTTGTATTCTACTGGCAGCGGCACCTGGCGCTGAAATGCGAGCCCGCACAGGTTGAGTTCGCGGCACAAGCACTCTTCGTAGGCAGATTCGAGCAGACCCGGACCAAGCGCACGATGCACTTCTATAGCAGCTCCAATGATCTTCTCAGTGAGCTCCTCATGAAGAAGTTTACTCCGTGCCTCCGTGTCTCCGTGGTGAATCATGTTTGTAAGACGCCCACTTTAAACTCCGGCACATCCGGGTTCAGCGCTGCCGCTTCCAGCGCTTGCGTAATGGCCTGCCGCGTTTCCATGGGGTCTATGATTTTGTCGATCCAGAGGCGGGCTGCGCCGTAGCGCGGGTCGGTTTGCTCTTCGTAACTCTTGGCGACGGAATCGGAAAGTTCTTTTTTTTCTTCCTCGGTCAACTTTTTGCCGCCGCGCTCCACTTGCTTCAGTTTGATTTCCACCAGTGCGCCGACGGCGGAATCCCCACTCATCGCCGCAAACTTCGCGGTGGGCCAGGCAAACACGAAGCGCGGATCATACGCCTTGCCGCACATGGCGAAGTTCCCCGCGCCAAAAGAGCCGCCAACGATCACGACAATCTTCGGCACCACGGAGTTCGCCACCGCATTCACCATTTTCGCTCCCGCCTTGATGATGCCGCTCCACTCGGCATCGCGCCCCACCATGAAGCCGCTTACATCGTGGAAAAACACCAGCGGAATCAGGTTCTGGTTGCAATCCATGATGAAGCGCGCGGCCTTATCGGCGGACTCGGTGTAGATGACGCCGCCAAACTCTACGCGCTTGTGGCCTTCGTGGTCTGTCTGCTGTGCCTGGAGTTTCTGGTTGGCGACGATGCCTACGGCGAAGCCTCCAATGCGAGCGTAGCCGCAGATCAGGGTTTTGCCGTACTCTGGCTTGTACTCGTCGAAGCGGCTTTCATCTACGATGCGCGCCAGAATTTCTTTCATATCGTAGGGACGCGCGGGCGATATGTCGTAAACGCCGAAGATTTCCTCGGCCGGCATCGCCGGATCCACGGGCTTTCTGCGGTCCCAGGGAGACTGGCGGCGATAGCCCCACTTATCAACCAGCGAACGGATGCGGGCGATGCAGGCTTCGTCGTTGGGCTCGTGGAAATCGACGGTGCCGCTGACGGCGGAGTGCATGACGGCGCCGCCCAACTCTTCGGCGGAAACTTTTTGCCCGATGGCGGTTTCGACCAGATCGGGGCCGGCGAAAAACAGGCCGCTGCCGTCGGTCATGAGAACGTGGTCGCACAGCACGGGGAGGTATCCGCCGCTTGCGACGCACGGGCCCATGATGGCGGCGAGCTGCGGAATCGCCATGGCCGACATGACGGCGTTGTTGCGAAAGATGCGGCCAAAATCGTCGCTGTCGGGGAAAATGTCTTCTTGCAGCGGAAGAAAAACTCCGGCGGAATCGACCAGGTAGATGGTCGGAAGATGATTTTCGATGGCCATGTTTTGCGCGCGAATGATCTTCTTCGCGGTCATGGGGAAAAAGGCGCCGCCCTTGACCGTGGCGTCGTTGGCGACGATCATAACCAGGCGCCCATTGATGCGGGCAAGTCCGGTGATCACGCCGGCGGCCGGAGCGCCTCCCCATTCTTCGTACATTTTGTGCGCGGCAAAAAGGCCGAGCTCAAAAAACGTTCCGGGATCGGCGAGCAGGTTGATGCGCTCGCGCGCGGTGAGGCGGGACTTGGCGTGCTGCGCCTCGACGGCTTTCGCGCCTCCGCCTTCGCGGATTTTTTCCTCTTCGTTCCGGACTTGTGCGACCAGGTCGGCGACCGCGCGCATGTTCGACTCAAAGCGAAGGGAGCTGGCGTCGATTTTTGTGGAAAGAACGTTGGCGATCTTGAGGGCGGTGGATTCCGTTTTTTCGCGCATGGGGGCTGAGTTCGAAGCCAGTTGCAAAACTACTAACTATACCAGCAGAACAAGCGGTAAAGTGGAGAGATTTCGCTGATAGACTCGGATGCGGAGCTGGTAGTGAACGGCGGACAAATAGTGCGACAATCGAGGCCACGGTCGGACTGGCAGGCCGCCCTCGCCATCACGGCGGCGTTGCGCATATTTTATTCGGGCGTCGCTGCGATAGCGGCGGTGTTCCTACATCCCGACGCGCGTCTAATTCACAGCAATGCACTTACTGAAAATCTGCCAGCGCCCCACGGTCTGCATTATGCGCTGCTTGGGGTTTGGCTGCGTTTCGACACGCTCTGGTATTTGCGCATCGCTCAACGAGGCTACGATCTGCCGGCGGCCGTGGTTTTCTATCCTCTTTATCCTTGGCTCATTCGCGGCTTGAGCGGGCTGGCGGGCCCAATCGCAGCGGCTCTGCTGATTTCGACGGTAGCGGCGTTTTTCTATTTCTGGGGACTGCTGCGCCTGGCGCGGAGTGAATCGCCCAGCGCGCAACCGTTGCGGACTGTAATGCTCGCGGCAGCCTGGCCCGCGAGTTTTTTCTTGTTCGCCGGATACACGGAGGCCCTGGCCGTCGCGCTGATCGTCTGGTCGGTCGCCTGGGCGCGCGACGAGCGTTGGCTGTTGGCGGCGGCGTGCGCTTTTGCCGCCGGGTTGACGCGCTCGGCGGGAACATTGGCAATTGTTCCCCTGGCAATTTTGGCGTGGCGGGCGCGGCGCTGGGAGCGGTGGCCAGTCGCACTCGCTCCGCTAGGAACATTCGGATATTGGCTCTGGTTGCGCCAGACGGGGCGCTTAAGTATCGCGGCCGCTTATCGCATGTACTGGAACACCGAGGTGGCAGCTCCGTGGACGACGCTGTGGCGCGCCCTGCGCTCGCTGGCAGAGCGCTTCGATCCCCTGCTGGCAATCAGTCTGCTGGCGCTGATTTTGTTCTTCTTCGCCGGAGTCGCCGCACGCCGCCGAATTCAGATTCGCATCGAAGACCGGTGTTTTTCCGCGGCCGTGATTGCCCATCTTCTCTTGCGCGTGTGTTGGCCGCCGCTGCTCGGCGCTCCCCGCTACCTGCTGCCGGTGTATCCGGCGTTTCTGACCATGGGAAAATGGGCGGACCGGCTGGAGTCGAAGCGCTTCGCATTTCTGTGCGCGGCGCTGTTTGCCTTCAATCTGGCGTGGATGTGGGCATTTCTGAAATGGTCGCTGGTGCTGTAGCGCGCCTGTTCCTGCACGGCCTCGTCTGAGGGTGGATAAGCTCATCGAGTTCGTCCGCGACCGCTTTTAGAATTGGCCGTTCAGCTTTAGAATTGGGCGTCCAACATTCGTTGTTTAACATTGGTTGTTTAAGATTGATTGCTGAACCTTAGGTTGTCGAACGGCGAGAGTCCCTTGTCCAGAATGATTTTTCGATACCGTGATCTCTGGCGTTTCCGCGCGCCGCTCAGCGCTGGCGAAATCCGGCGCACCGAGCGCTGGCTGGCGACGGCGCGCGTCGCTCTGACCATGGTGGCGTTCATTGCGCTCTGGATGGAGCCGGCGCGCGGGCTCGTCCATTCGCACTGGCTGTACTGGCTCCTGACGGTGTATTTCGTCCATGCCGTGGTGGTCATGTTGCTGGTGCGCTTCCGGCCGCAGTCAACCAGGGCGTTTCGTCTGGTGGTGCACGCCGCCGACATCCTGTGGCCGGTGCTGATCTCGCTCTTCGCCACCGCCCAGCGCGGGCCGTTCTTTCTGTTCTTCGTCTTCGTCATGGCGGCGGCGGCGTATCGCTGGGGGCTCTGGGAAACGGTGGGCACGGCGGGCACGGCGGTGGCGCTGCTGTGGGCGGAAGCCTTCGTGGTGCGCGCCGGGCTGGAACGCGCGGCGGACCACTACCTCCGCGTGGCTCATCTGCCTCCGCTCGGTGTCAGCGTGCAGGAACTGGACCCGCAACAGTTGTTCATGAGCTCGGTCTATCTGATTGTGCTCGGATTTTTGCTGGGCTATATGTCGGAGAACCAGAAGAAATCGCGGGCGGAACGCGCCGTGATTACGCGCGTTCTCAGTTCGACGCGGGTGGAAGCCGGCCTCACCGGGACCATGCAGCAAATTCTCGGCGAAGCGATGAGCATCTACGGGGCGCGCCGGGTGCTGGGCGCCTCACAGGAAGCGCACAGCTACCGGGTATTCCTGGCCGAGTTGAACCGTGGTGTCGAAGGCGGCGAAGCGCTGCGCTGGCACGAGGCCGAGCCGGAAAGCGAAAAGGCGTATCTGTTCGATTCCGTGGTGGATGCGGTTTACGCCGAGCGCCACGCCCAGGGTTATTCCACCGTGCTGTTGAATCGCGACGGCGCGCGGTTGCGCGATGCCAGCACGAATTTTCTGACTGCGCTCGGGCAGGTGGAAAAATTCGACGCCGTGGTTTCCGTGGGCCTGGTATTTGGCAGGGAATGGTCGGGCCGGGTATTTTTATTCGATCCCCAGATGATGGGCGATCCGGAAGAGGAACTGCGGTTTTTGCAGGAGTTTTCGCGGCAGGTGGGCCCGGCGGTTTACAACGTGTATTTGATGCGGCGGCTGCGCGAGCGGGCGGGGGCAGTGGAACGGTCCCGCTTCGCCCGCGAACTCCACGATGGCGCAATCCAATCGCTGATTGGCGTGGAAATGCAGTTGGACGTGTTGCGCCGCCAGTCGGGCACCCAGGCGCCGGTCGTCAACGCGGAGCTGGGGCGCATCCAGAAACTGCTGCGCGAAGAAGTGCTGAAGTTGCGCGAACTGATGCAAGCGATGAAGTCGTTTGAGGTCGACGCCGACCGGCTGCTCGGTTTTATTTCCGACACGGTCGAGCGCTTCCGCCGGGAGACGGGAATCGCAGCCGAGTTCGCCAACGAACTGGAGCGGGTGGACCTGCCGCCGCGCGTCTGCCGCGAACTGGCGCGCATCGTGCAGGAGAGCCTGGTCAACGTCCGCAAGCACAGTGGAGCGCATAACGTGCTGGTGCGGCTGGCACAGCGCGCCGGGGACCTGCGCTTGACGGTCGAAGACGACGGGAAGGGATTTGCATTTTCCGGAAAGATTTCGCATGCCGAACTGGATACGAGCGGGCAGGGGCCGGCGGTGATTCGGGAGAGAGTCCGGCTGCTGGCGGGCGAACTCGCGATAGAATCGACTCCGGGGCACGGCGCGCGGATCGAGGTGCGGATTCCGCCGCCGAGAAAGACGAATTATGGACAGGCAAACCAGGGATAAGCCAGTGACCGAAAAACAATTCATCGACAAGCCGATCACGAGCAAGCCGATCACGGACAAGCCAACGATGGAGAAACGAACCCATTCCATACGCATAGTGATTGCCGACGATCACCCGATTTTCCGCGACGGGTTGCGGCGCCTGCTCGAATCGGAACCCGACATGAAGGTTGTGGGCGAAGCCTGCGACGGCCACGAAGCCGTCAAGCTGGCGACCGAGATCAAGCCCGATATTCTGCTGCTCGATCTCGCCATGCCCCATCACACCGGCCTCGATGCCCTGCGCGACCTCAACACCAACGCGGGCGCGGCCGGGGCGGTGCGCATTATTCTGCTCACCGCGGCGGTGGAAAAGAAGCAGATTGTCGAGGCCTTGCAGTTGGGTGCGCGCGGCGTAGTCCTGAAAGATTCCGCCACCCAACTCCTGCTCAAGAGTATTCATGCCGTGATGGCGGGAGAGTATTGGGTGGGGCGCGACAGCGTCTCCAACTTGGTGCAGTATCTCCGCAACCTCATGCAGACGACGACCGAGGAAACGAAGCAGCGGAAATTCGGCCTGACCCCGCGAGAACTGGAGATTGTCTCGGCCGTGGTGGCGGGCTATGCCAACCGCGAAATCGCCGAGTATTTCAAGATCAGCGAAGACACCGTGAAGCACCACCTCAGCAACATCTTCGACAAAATTGGCGTGTCAACCCGCCTGGAACTGGCGTTGTTCGCCGTGAACCAGGGGCTGCCGCTGAAAACGATTGTGTAGCAGGAGAAGTGTAGCAGGACAAGCGTAGAGACGCGGCTTGCCGCGTCCCCCTTGCCGTGTCTGCGGAGACGGGGCAAGCCCAGTCTCTACAGATGATTCTAAGGTTAACCCCCGAGTGATGGCACGAAAGTGCCATTTTCCGCACTGCTGTGCTATTGGGTCGAGAGCGGGCTCGGGATACTTTACAAATATACGACGGCGAAGTACTGTATTTGAAGTTAGCGAATTTCGGCTGTGTCGTCGATGGAGGGGAGCAAACAGTGATGAAGGCAATGGTCCAACTGTGGTCTGAGGAAAATGGTCAAGACGTCGCCGAATACGCCGTGATGCTGGCGGTAATCCTGGTGATCGTGATCGGCACGGTGCGATTGATCGGCGGCAACGCCAACAACGTGTTCTCGCAAGTCGGCAGCACGATGCAATAATCTGCGCCATCCAGCCCCGATGCGTCTGGCACGGGGCTTCCCCTGATTTCTTCTGCCGCTTCTCTCCCGCAACAAACGATCTGCGCGCCACGACTGGCGCGGACCGTTGGCTCTTGGCTGTTAGCCTTTGGCTATTGATCAGCCCTCCGCTTTCACTTGCGTACCGCAGAAAGCCCACCGCGAGTCCAGCACGTGCGCCGATGCGATCCACTCCTCGCCGCGAACAGCCAATAGCTAACAGCCAAAAGCCGCTTTATTGCCCCGTCGGAGCCGCCGCTGTCTTTTCCGGCGCTGGTCCCGGGGCTGGCGTCTCCGCTGGCGCTGGCGCGGGGATTGGCGCCGGCGTCGGCACCACCACGGGCGCCGCCGCAGGCGCTGCCACTGGCGCCACCACCGGCGCCGCTTTTTCTGGAGCAACGCCGCTCGTGAACCTGACTAGAAACGGAAAGAACGGCGTAACTTCGAACGGCATCTTGTCCGACGGGTTGCTGAGGGTGACGGGCTTGGTCTTGACCAATTCCAGCCGATTCGTCCACGGATCGATCTTCACCCGGCCGCCCAGCGGAAGCGCTGCGACCTGGTCGGTCTTCTTCGGCTCGAACTGCGGCGAGCCCGTCATCAATGGCGACATCATAGTGGCGCTGCCGTTGAGCAGGCTGTCGCCCAAATGTCCGCGGATCAGATTTTTCAGCTCCCCAGCCTCGGCCCGCACCGCCTTGAGAAACAATCCGGCGTTGCCGAGTTTGTCTTTGTAGGGAGAATTGTTGAGCAGCTCGATCGCCTTTTTGTCGGCGGCTTCTTCTTCCTTCCGATCGCGCGCGAAATCCAGCCGCTCGAAGGTGCGTTCATCGGGAAAGAACATGCGGTCGTTGAATGCGAGCTTGGTGTTGAGGTGATGGCCAAGCACGATGTGCGCCAGTTCGTGCGCCAGAATCATGGCCAGCGACGCTTCATCGGGTAGCACGTCAATCATGCCCCGGCTCATCACAATCGTATGGCCAATGGTGAACGATTCCAGTGGCGTCGTCATCAGCACGCGGCACCTCACCTCCGGTTGAATGTCGAGGTTATTGGTGACCATCAAATTGTTGACGACGGTCTGCATCACCTTGTCGATCTCGCCTTCTGGAGCGAGCAGCCCGATCTGCTGCAACCGGTCGATCGAGTTCAGTTCCGCCTGATGTTCCCATTGCCGCTGCGCTTCGATCGGCGATGCGTCCTGGGCCCTCTGACTCTGGTCCTGGATCGACTGCATGTCGTCCACCGTGATCTCCGTGAACTCCGAGTTGCGCCGGAGGTCCTTCAGGTTGTATCCCCAAAGCCTGGTCTGCGCCTTGTAATTGAGCGTCTGGCCGATGCGGCTCTTGAGATCGGTTTCCTCGGAATAAATCAACGAAGGCAGCCAGACGCCGCCGGGGCGCAGATTCTGCCGCCAGCTGTCAAAGTGCAGGTAATAACTATTGCGGCGCGCCTGCGTATAAGTGCCGTTGAAGCGGACGATGTTATAGTCCTGGTCCTCGATCCAGATTCGCCCCAGGAAACGCCCGCCGGGAGCGTCTTTCTTGGGCGCGAGGTCGATCACGATGCAGCGAATTTCGCCGAGAAACTCGCGGCGCACGAACGTGAAGTCGTAATACTGGCGCTGAAAATCCTGATCGAGCACCGCCATTTGGGCAAAGCCCAGGGGCAGGAATTTTATGGCATAGACGTTGCTCAGTTTCGAGATCATGCGTTTGCCCAGGCCAGCCGTGGTCGGCTCGGTAAAGGTGCGGTCGCCCGTACCCGCACTCATATCCAGACGGCCCAGGAAGTAAACGTCGCTGGCCGGGACCGGCGCGTCGAGGTTTTTGTCTTTCTTCATATTCTGGAGATAAGTTTCCACCAGGGGATGAAGCGGCTTCATCTCGGTCATGAAGAAATGTTCCCGTTCGATGGCCCGATCGACCACCTGATCGAAGCCCACGGCGCCGCCGGTGGAACTTTGCGATGGCAGCGGAACCTCGACCGGCAGAGTCGGAGCAGGCGCAACTTGCGCGGGCGCGGTCTGAGCGGGTGGAGTCTGGGCAGCCGAAGTCTGAGCCGATGGGGTCGTGACAGGCGCGACTTGAGCGGGCGCAGCCTGAGCGGGAGGAGTCTGGTTCGACGGGGTCTGGGCGAACAGAAACGCGGCGCAGCAGACCAAAGATAGCATGAGGACTGCGAATCGGGAGCGCAACATATCGTCTCGGCCCATTTTACCTGAGATGGGTGACCGATGGACCGGCCTCCCGCGTTGCTGGGATTACGGATGTCACTTCACCTGTAATAGCCGCGACTCGACCTTGCACGCCACCGTCCGACACGGCCGCGACCATCAGGCCGTAGCAGGAGTTTTGGGCGCAACGGATAGGCGAACAAAAGCCGCACGCTTGTGCTATCGCACGGTTTCGCCGATTAGACAAAAGCTCAGCCTCGCGCCGCTCGTGCGGACGGTGGCGCCAGATTAGCAGTCTACCGCGGCGATGAGTTAGTGGCGGTCCCTGTCGTCATCCGGATGTTCGTGGCGCCACTTCCAGTATTCCGACTGTTCGCTAGCCTTCAGCTTGGCAAACTCCCGACGCGTTCTGTGCTGAGACTCCTCCCAGGATAGGTAGGCACGGTTTTCGTGGTCGTCCCAGTTATGACAATCCTTTTGGTCTCGGTCGTAGTATCCATTGTTGGGGCAGTTTTTCCTATCCTTGGCCTGGATGCCCACGGGCGCAATCAGGGTCGCGCCAAGCAGAAGCGAACCTAGACACAGATGCAGTCGCTGCATGTTTTTCTCCTTAAGCGGACCTCCATGGTTTTGGACCCGCCGGTTCCGCTTCTACGCCACCGCCCCTGGCAAGGCTGTCCAATTTTGAACACTTCAGAAATTCCATTCGCCAGCAGACGCTTCGGCAGAATCCGGGCTCTGAGCGTAGTGGCCCGGTTTCATCAACGACATATTTTGAAATGATGAGCCTCTGAACCGAGGCAACCTAACTTCCGCTTTTGGGTTCGTAACAGGGAAAGGAGAAAGCCATGAAGAATCTCTGCCCGACAAGAATTGCGTTATCAACCGGACTCGTGGTCGCGTTACTGTGTGCGACCAGTTGCGGTGGCAATATGCCTCCTGCTGGCGACTTTGCAGTTATTTTCCCTAGTTCAGCAATCGTGCCGGGTGGCACCGCCGGAACCATGGAGTTGATGGGCGCCATTAGGTCTTTGAATGGTTTTGACGGGAACATCACCCTAACAATCGCTGGCGTTCCCGACGGGGTCGCACTTACACTCGCTCCCCCAGTCTCCGCAGCGGGCACATACACCATGACGTTGAGCGCATCTTCGGACGCGGCTCCGGGACACTACACGATTACGTTCTTGTTCACATCAGGCCATTTGCAACATACTTCGACTCTGGAGCTGCAAGTGACCTAGCGACTGCCGAGTAGAACGTACTTAGGACTCCATTGCCGAGATTGCTCTTGAAATATCCCCCATCACTCATTGAGGCTCAATGCGTGCAGTCGCCGGATTGCGTCCGTTGACCGGTACTACAGTCGTCAGGCCCGTGTCCGAGAGTGTCCAAGCGACCCATCTAATCGAGGAACAGATTGGAACGCTCTACCTCTCATGGATGAAGCCCTTCATGGTTTCACGGCCGTCCTCAACAATCATATATTCAACCGCGGACAGGTCCTGTTTTTGCGCCTTCACCGTGCTCAGAGCGTCATTGCCAGCAACGACCAAGATCATGTGAGCCGCATCTAGGGGGTTCTTTGCGGCACGAATCAGCCCTTCTCGTTCCGAGGCATGAACCTTGCCGTCGACTTTAAAGGCAGCTCCTGAGTAATCCAGCCCAATCTCTTTGGACCAGCGAGCCAATGCGGAATTCGACTCCGGGCGACCTATGAAGATAACGTCTCGGTGGCGAACCAGTTCGTCGGTGAGTTCGAAGTCCTTATAGATTGGGGTTTGGCTCTCATAGTAATCAAGGAAGCGATTCTGCATCTGCTCTGCGGAATACCGATTTGCGCCTGCATCGCGAAGCGTTCCGTAAACAATGATTGTTGATGCGAGTTTCTTCCAGAGGTCACTGGTGAGATATGCGGGCCCGTCTGGCGGATCGATCACATCGATTTTGGATCCTGCCCTGTCAAGGAAGGACTCCGCCGTAACAGTTTTCGTGGTGTTGCTTGCGAAGTAGTCGTTCATCAGCTTGAGAAATGCGGTGTCGCCCATCCTGCTTCGGAGCGAATCGAGAAACAAGACGCCCCTCGTCTGCTCTCGTTGGAAATGGTCGGCAGACCTATCGGCCGATAGTTCCAAGCCACGCCAAATCGTGCGTTGCTTGTCCAGCGCCTGCCCAACGTCGTCCGATTGCAGCACTTTCTTGTATGCGGCCGAGCCGGCGACGAACCACATATCGGCGTCCGTGGCTGGAAGCACCCAGCCCTTCCACAGCCGCCCCTCGTAACCAGAGGGCGCGGCAGTCGGTAGGGCTGCACTTCTTGGAGAACTTGATAGTGCGTCCCGGCGCGCCTTTTCGTTCTGCTCGATACTGGCCCGCAGAGTCGGGGTTGGCTGCTGCTGGAAGAGGTAGTAGCCGGACGGATAAAGTCCATCGTCCTTGCTCGAGTCCCACTTTCCGGGGAGCCACTCGCGCTCGTTCGGCTTACCGATCGCAGCCCACACCATAAGATGCGACACCATGTCGGAGGTCACGACCTTAGCATCCATCGTAGAGCCACTGACCAACGGGGCAGTACGAAAAGCAAGAAATCCGAACTGCTCGTCAATCTGGCCACGATACTTGCGATAAAGCTCCTGCCAAGCCAGATCCCGCTGGTATGGCACGTACGGGATGTAGCCGGCATCCTCGTTTGGGTCCGGATAGTCTTCGAGCCGAACCGTCAAGTCCTTGGCATTGTTGTCGCCCCAGTAGAAGCCTGGAGTGTCTCCGAACCATTCATTCTTCGAACTGCGCCACAGGCGAGTATGCTGCGTGCCCAGATCGAAGACGGCGATCTCATTCGTCTTCGCGTCGCCCACGATCCATTCGTTGGTGTAGAGCCCATTGTTGTGCGTTCCAAGGTGCTCAACCACTTCGTCAATGTTGCTGCTGTACTGGATAGCGGCCCGGGCTCGAAAAGCCACGGGTGTGCCCTGGATATTGAAAGGTGTTTGCTCAATGGTGGTTTCAGTCAAGACGATCCCAGCATCGTTCTGGTACCAATCCGTCCCGCTCTCGATTCCCCCCGGATAGCTTTGGATAAGCATGCGGTGTCCTGAGGCAGGTTGGATGTCAAGCATCACGTTGGTTTGCTCGGCTAGAGTCAATGGCCACCAGGTCACATGGCCGATCACCATCCTGCCGTCGCGGGTCGCCGGTCCCGTGGCCGCAAACGCGCTGCAATGTTCCATCACGGAATCGTGTCCGCCATCCGCATAAGCCGGTTTTTTCAGATCTAAACCTTCCAGTCCCGTGGCCGTGGTTTGGAGAGCACCCTCAAGCTCGCCGAGTTCGACGGTGGTATTGGCAACCGCTACATCGATGAGATCAATCCGCCGCGCTTGCCACCGGGCACCGCCGTCAGAGGCGCCGTCGGCGATTCCGCGCATTTCCTCCAGAATTTCCTGGTCAAATCCCCGCAGGAAAAGAGCATTCACCGTGGTGCGATAGTCGATCCAATGTTCTTTCGACCCAAGCAGCGCGGCGCAGCGTTCCAGGTATTCGGGAATTTCTTTCGCCATGAGATGGCCATGTTGGTATCCGCGCTCGTAGGGGCCGCCTTCGATGTGCAGGTAAATCCACCCGGCGGCGGGGTAGCGGTAAGCGGGGCCGAACGTCTGCACCGCATCCCGAATCGGCCACTCATCGTCAGAGGTGGCCTCATCCAGCTGTATTCCCTCGAACCACGCCTTACCGCTAAACGAGCCGCCGTTGCCGACTGTCAGCAGGACTTGATCGTGTGTGCGGCTGGCGACGAATTGAAGAGTGACTCGCGTCCAGGGCTGGGTTCCGGCGATCGAGGGTGAGTGGACATCAAAAGGCATGGACGCCATCGTGAGGGCTGCCCCAGATGCGATCGGCGAGCGGTCTAGATCGCGCACTTGCAGGGCCTCCGTGCGGACCCAGCCACTCAATTCGTAGCGCTTACCGATCACCAGCGTAACGGGGACGAGGCGAACGGAGGCATCTTGCGACGCACCATCCCGTTCCACGCGCAGCGCAACGCTCTTGCCATGCAAAACTGAAGAGTCTGCCACGGCAGTGCCACGATCGGCGCTCCAATCGGCGCTCCAATGTTGGTTCGCTTTCTGGAATGAAGCTTGGAATAGAGGAGTACTAGCTTGGGCGATCGACGCGATCAGCAAACAGTAAACAAGGCGCAGCATTTGCCATCTCCCCGTAATAAACTGCCAGTGCCAAAGCGCAAACATTCTGTGAAAGGACTTTCGTTGAGTGGGACGGTGTGGACAAATTTTACCACCATTCTCAAGGGTTTAAGGTCCCGGCCGGTTCAAATCCTATCGCCCCGGCCAGCAATTTCTGTGGATTGCCAGGAACTTGCGGGAATACCCATCCTTCACTTTTGCACCGAACCGCAGGTCAATGAGAGGTATGGCCTGATTGCTACAGTTGGGAGTCGCTCCCAGCGAAGTCCCCGTAGTTTCGGATTTGGCGTTACAGGCGGAGCCGAGTAGAATCTCGGATGTTGTACTCGGCCCCATCCAATGATCGAACACGAATCTCACTCGCATGCCCACCACACCGGCCTTCCTTGGCTCGATCTCGTCATCGCTGGATCGGCGGTGTTCATCTCGATTGTTTCTCTCGCCATTTCGGTCCAGCACGGGCGCACGATGGAAAAGCTCGTCGCTGCCAGCGAGAAACAGGTGGAGGCCTCCACACTTCCAATCCTCCGCTTCACCACTGGTAACGTGTCGGAGAATGTAAACGCGATTCACTTTGACCTGAGGAATGGCGGCACTGGCCCCGCAATCATAGAGTGGTTCCGAATCAAGTGGAGTGGTCAGCCGACGATCGGCCCAGGCGACTTACTCGACCGTTGCTGCCGCAGACAGACGCAACGAGCTGTGCCGGTTTGGCAGAATTTCGCATCCGGCATGACCCTTCCCGCAGGGCAGTCGGAGGCCATCTTCCAAGTTCGTGCTGCCGACGCAGATGCCGATTGGTATCATCTCCTCGATACTGAAGCGAGGTTTAGAATCGAGGCGGAAAGTTGCTACTGTTCGGTGCTTGACCAGTGCTGGATTACTGACTTCAAGGTCCGGCCGAAGAAGGTCAAGAGTTGCGAACTCATTCCTGACAATCAACGCTGGTAAGATTTGCCGACGATAACACCTGACGCACCCTTCGCGCAGTTGCCGTTGTAACATCGCCGACTCACTAGTTGAGGGCCTCTGCGTGCTATCGCCTGGCAACAACAATTACAGCGCGGCATCTGTCGTTGCTCGGAAGGCTCGACTGAAATCGCTCATCGGAAACCCGGAAGCTTGTACCTCCCGCTCCCAATCCTGCCACGCTAAGGGAAGGTAGTCGCACGCCAGATTGCAGCCCCACCCCGGTTTTACAAGACAGCGGAAAGATGCAGCAGGTTGTCGAACGCATTCGGAGCGAGCTCGGCAAGCGAGTGCGTTGCCAGGTCGGCGGGCAGGGGTTTGCCGTTGCGGGTCACGCCGATGCTTTTCATACCCGCGGCCCGGGCGGCTTCGATGCCGTGCAGCGCGTCTTCGACGACGATGCAGCGATCCGGAGGGACGTTGAGTTTGGCGGCCGCGACGAGGAAGACTTCCGGGTCGGGCTTGCCGCGCTGCACGTCTTCGGCGGAGACGATGGCTTCGAAGCAGCCGGCGGTGTGGAGTGCTTCGAGGATGGTTTTAACATTCTCGCGCGGGGCGGCCGAGGCGATGGCCTGGCGCCATCCTTGCTCTTGCAAACGGCGGACCCACTGCGAGACGCCGGGAAGCGCTTCGATGCCTTGCTGACGCACGTGCAGGCGGTAGAGGGCTTCTTTGGCGTCGCCCACGCGTTCGATGAGTTCGGGCGTGGCTTCGGCGCCGAGCCATTGCCGGAGGATGGAGTCGTTGCGTTGGCCGAAGGTGGCGAGGAACTGGTCCTGGGTGATGGCATGCCCTTCGCGCGCCATGGTGTCGCGCCACGCCTGCCAGTGGTAGTCGGCGGAGTCGACGAGCGTTCCGTCCATGTCCCAGAGTACGGCGCGGGTGGGGGTCATTGCAGATTTCATGTTAGAGCATTTTGAGGGGTTGTTGTTGCTGGAAAACGCCGGCAGGCCTAAATCGAAAGGAGGGGCGATGAATACAAACGCCAGTTAGCGTCAACAATGGCAAAAATCCGTTCTAGTTCTGCGTCCATCACCTTTGCCGGTGGAGTGCCGGGCGTTCCCGCCCGGCGCCGGCTAGGACGCGAGTTGAAACGTCACATGCAACACCGCTTCAAAATCGGCGGGGCGGCCATCTCTCAAAGCGGGCTTGAACTGAATCTTTTCCGCCGCGCGAATCGCCGATTCATCCAGCCCATGACCGAGGCCTTGCAGTACTTTCACAATGTGAATCTGCCCGCTCGCTGAAAACACAACATCCAGCTGCACCTCGCCCTCAATCTTAAGCTGCCGCCCTTCATCGGTGTATACCGGACGCGGCTTGAATGTAATCTCCGCCGGCACGGTTTTGACGGCCCGTTCGCTCAACCTCTGTTTGGGTTGGATGGCGGCGACCATTATGCTGTCTCCGAATCCCCCTTCGCGCACCGCGCCGCGCGGGCCCGAACTGTTGCCCGTAGCCACTCCGTTGCCAAATCCGGTGCTCGCGACCACTCCCCGGATGCCATGCGATCCGCCTGTGCCGTTGCCATAGCCAGGGCCTACCGGCAAATCGAACGATCCCGCCCGCGCGATCGTAATGGGACGGTTGTGGTTATTACCCGCAGCCACGCCGTTCGGATCGCCAAAGCCGCCGGTTTGCACTTTCTGCGGCGCCGCTGCCACCGTTGGCGTCGCCGAGCTTCCTGTCGATAACACGTTCGTCCTGATCGGCATCCGGGCCATCGTCGGCTTCTCATCCGGCAGGGCCACTTTCGTCGCGGCCATGGTTATCTTGGGCGCCGGTTCCTCGGGAAGGCTTTTCTTCAGTCGCACCACTTCCGCGGGCACGCGCAGCGCTTCCGGCCTCGGCGTCGGCAATTCAACCGTCTTTGGAACGGTAAAATGCCTCACCGGTTCCGGGGCCTTGACTGCCGGAGGCGGAGTCGCCATCAGGCTGATGACGCTGTAGTCGTGTATTGGCGACTCGAGAACGTCGGGGTAAACGACGGCCGCCAGCACGAAAAACGCCAGCACCAGCGTCTGCGCCCCATATCCAACAACGAACGTCTGCCACGGGGTGCGACGCTCGGGCAGAAGGCCTAGGGTCATTTGCGAAGCCTGGGAATTCATGTCGAACACCTCAATGCAACTTACTGCTTAACGGCCTGGGTCGAATCGGCCGCCGATGTCGCCCCCTGACGGCGAGGCGTACATCGCAGAACTTACCGCATCCTTGCGGCAACACCCTAAACAGGGTTCCAACTTTCGCCACAGACGACTTGCGCTTGCCAAAAACCGTAGTCGATCCGTTAATCTAGCACTTTTAAGGCCGCGGGGGATTGACCAAAGGGTGACACTTCGATGCTTGAAGTGCACGCCGAAGGCCATTGTCGAACGGCAGTCCGTACTTCGTAAGATGCCGCCAACGGGCCACTTAGATGGATTGAGCAATATTCTAGCAGACCGCAAGATTCAATCTGCAAGGTTTTTCCTATTTGGGAAAGAGAAAGTTTTGGGAACCATCGGAAAATTTTGCGCGGAACCAAGCTGGATCTCAAAGTTTCAAGGTGGGAACCACCATCTGGAATGGACGCACCTCTGAAACCTCGAAACTTCGAAACTTTGAAACCTGCGGTTGAGCGTTTGCCGAAGGGCTTGCGATTGGTTAATCTCAAGCGAGGCCGTTTCGCCCTTAAATCGCCGTTTCCGGAATGGCTGGAGACCCGGCATGCCGCGCCTCTAAAGAAAGCCGGAGTACGCATCTAAAGTTTTGCAAGCGCTTCTTTTCCGGCGCATCGCGGCGCACGCTGGCGTCACAGCCCGCGCCTGCCGGAATTTGGTCCTACGAAAGAGGAGATCGAGATTGAGGAATCGGATACTGTGGTTATTGGTTTTTTTCGGACTCATCGCATCGGCTTCGGCCCAATCCATTTTCGACCGTCTTACCTGGAACGCCGGTGCAGGCGAAAGCATCGGCCGCGGCGCAGTCGCCGGCTATGTCGGGAACTCTCCCTTTGCCGTGGCCGGAGGCGGCATGAACTTCACCCGTATGTTCGGCGCTGATGCCGAATATATGTACTACGACCTCGGCTTCCGTCCCAGCGTGCAGCAGGGACAGTACCTGCACGACCAAACCGGACACATGCAATCCATTAGCCTCGACGGCGTCTTCAACGTGCCCCGCCATCTGCGGAAATTTGGAGCGTACGGAATCTTCGGCATAGGTTTCTACGACCGCACCGTTACGGTGCCTCGCAATTATCTCCAAGCAGGCACACCTTATATACCCGCGTACCAGTGGTGGGATCTGACCTGGCAAAACAACGTCTTCGGGACTAACCTCAACGCGCAATATATGTCCTCGAATTCCAAGATTGCGGGCGGCTTCAACTACGGCGGCGGAGTCACCTATCCTGTGCACGACAGGACGAAGCTCTACATTGAATGGCGCTATCATCGCGCCTATCAGAGCGACGTCCAGACCATCGTCATGCCAGTCACAGTGGGGCTGCGCTGGTAGGGATGCTGGTAGGGATGGCAGTCGTCAGGAAAGTTGCGGCCGCGATTCTCTTGATGGCGGCGCCGCTCCTCGCGCAAGTCCGCGCTACCGCCAGCGGAGCGCCAGCCGCCGCCACCGGTCCCGTGTTTCAGGCGAGCGCCGGTTACACCTATCTGCTGATGGGTACGCCATCACAACCGCAGACCGCCCTCAACGGAGTGGATGGCGCCGCCCTGCTCGATCTCACTTCGCATTGGGGACTGACGGCCGACGCCAGCTACGTTCGCACCGGCGACGTGTTCGCCACCAGCCACAGCGGCAATGTCATCAGCCTTCTCGCCGGGCCTGTGCTCTATCCCGCAAGTTGGAGAAAGACCCGCATCTTCGTCCGCGGCCTCGCCGGCGTCGGCTGGGTCAATAGCGCCGTCCCCGTCACAGATCACTATTACCTGGGCGGCAGCGTGGTCCGGTTTTCCTACGCGATGGGTGGCGGAGTGGAACAGATCGTATCCGGACGCCTGTCGGTCCGAGCGGGATGCGACTATCTGCGGACCGCCTTCGCCAATCCCAGCGGCGCGATCGAGCCCCAGAACAACCTTCGCATGGTGGGCAGCATCGTCTATCGTTTTGGAAAGCGGTAGCTCGTTTTCGTATCAGGGTATCGCTTGAGCGAAACCACAAGCCCTTCGAAATCAATCGCCCCTTTAGGGTCTTTGTGAAAACTTATTTTCACGCAATCCGGCGGAACGAAACTTCTCAGAATCCAGCCCCGGAGGGGCGACCGAGCTTAGCCCACCGCTTCAGCGGTGGGAAAAGTGGCAAAAATGATCCAAGTCCCGGAGGGACGACCCAGTTCCCACACACTCTCTTTAGCGGCTGCGGTTGACAACCATATCCTCACTACCCTAATATCATTTCCAGAATGACTCCGCTGACCCATCGCCATCATCACCATCATCATCACCACGCGATGAGTGTGTCGGCGGGGGAACACGGATAACCAAAAGCAATCCTAGGAAATCCAAGCCCGCCGGCGCACAACTCGCCGAGCGGGTTTTTTGTTTTTACCCAAGCAGAGAAGATTTGCCACCAAAGATTCAGGAGGGTTCGATGGAGATCGATTTCGACAAAATGCAAGGCCTGGCGCCCGCCGTCATTCAAGACGCGAGCGGCGGCGAGGTGCTCATGTTGGGTTTCATGAACCGGGAAGCGCTCGACATGACGCTGCGCACCGGCTTCGTGACCTTCTACAGCCGCACCCGCCAAACGCTGTGGACCAAGGGAGAAAGTTCCGGCAACCGCTTGCAGGTGGTTGCCGCCTCAACCGACTGCGACCGCGACACCGTGCTCCTGCGCGTCCATGTGCTGGGCGAAGGCAAGGTCTGCCACACCGGGACCCGCTCCTGTTTTACCGAGGAACTTCCTCTCGCAATCGCGCCGGGAAGCGCGATGGATATGAATAAAAATGAAAATAAAGACGAAAAGAAGAATGACGCGTCGAAGGCCGTAACAGAAAGGACCGCGCGATGAAACTGCGATTGGGCATTCCTAAAGGAAGTTTGCAGGAAGCGACGCTCAGCCTTTTTTCGCGCGCCGGGCTGCGCGTTTACACCAACGCCCGTTCTTATTTCGCCTCGACCGACGATCCCGAAATCGAATGCATGCTGATTCGCGCCCAGGAAATGGCGCGCTACGTCGAACACGGCGCGCTCGACGCGGGCTTGACTGGCCTGGATTGGGTGCTCGAGAGCGGCCTCGAAGTGGTCAAGGTCGCCGACCTTATTTATGCCAAACAAAGCATGGGCAAGGTCAAGTGGGTGCTGGCCGTGCCCGAAGAGTCGGGCTTCCAGAAAATCGAAGACCTCGCCGGGCGCACCATCGCCACCGAACTCGTCAGTTTCACCCGCAATTATTTCGCCGAGCGGAAGATTGACATGCGCGTCGAGTTCTCCTGGGGCGCGACCGAAGTGAAGCCGCCGCTCCTGGCCGATGCCATTGTCGAAGTGACGGAAACGGGCAGCTCGCTGCGCGCCAATCATTTGCGCATCATCGAGACCGTGCTCGAGTCGAACACGCAACTGGTCGCCAACAAGACAGCCTGGGCCGATCCCGCGCGGCGTCAAAAGATCGAGAACTTGGCTGTCATGCTCAACGGCGCCATCGCCGCGCTGGGCCTTGTAGGGCTGATGCTCAACCTGCACAAAGCGGACTTGCCCGCCATTCTCCGCCTGCTGCCGGCCCTCCAGAATCCGACCATCGCGCCCCTGGCCGACGACGAATGGGTCGCCGTCAACACCGTGATCGAAGAGCACACCGCGTGGTCCCTGATTCCGAGGCTGAAGCAAGCCGGCGCTCAGGGCATCGTCGAATATCCGCTGAACAAGGTGGTGATGTGATGCGCAGCTCCAATGCCGCGATGCGCATTCTCGAAGGCCCCCAGCAAGTCCGTCTGGTAAAGGCGCTCGCCCATCGCGGCGCGACCGATCTTGCGGCTGTCGAGCCGGCCGTCCGCCGCATTATTCGCGAAGTCCGCCGCAGCGGCGATCGCGCCGTCCGCCGCTATGCTGCTCGTTGGGACGGATTGCGCAAGGGCGAGCCGCTGCGTGTTCCCGAGAGCGAAATGCGCGAGGCTTGGGATCGCACCGATCCAGAATTGCAAGCCGCCATCAAGCACGCCGCCGAAAACATTCGCCGCTATGCGGAGTGGCAAAAGCCGGAAGAATGGCGGCGCGAAATTGAGCCGGGCGTCTCAATCGGCCAGTTGGTGCGCCCGTTGGAATCGGTGGGATGCTATGTTCCGGGCGGCCGCTATCCCTTGCCTTCGACGGTCTTGATGACGGTGATTCCCGCGCAGGTCGCCGGTGTCAAACACATTCGCGTCGCGTCACCGCGCCCGGCCCGGGCAACTTTGGCGGCCGCCGCGTTTTTAGGTGTGCGCGAATTCTTCCGGGTCGGCGGAGCCCAAGCCATCTCCGCGCTCGCCATTGGAACGGAAGAGATTCCGCGCGTGGATAAAATCGTCGGCCCCGGCAACCGCTTCGTAACTGCGGCGAAAAAACTCGTCGCCTTCGATTGCGCCATCGAATTTCTCGCCGGCCCCACCGAGGCCGTCATCATCAGCGCTGACGGAGATCCGGCTTGCATTGCCAGCGACCTGGTGGCGCAGGCGGAGCACGATCCTTACGCGCTCTGCATCTTCATCACAACTTCCCGCGCGCTGGCGAAAAGAGTTCAGGCGCAGATTCAAAAGCGAGTACGCGTAAATCCGATCGCCGCCCAATCGCTCTCGCGCCGCGGAGCCATTCTGCTCGTGGCATCTCTCGAACAGGCCGTCGAGATATCGAATCGCATCGCGCCCGAGCACCTTACGATTCCCGCGGCGCTGGCCCCGGCGGTGCAACATGCGGGCGCGGTTTTTCTCGACGAATTCACGCCTCAAGCTGGAGGCGACTACATCTCCGGACCGAACCACGTCCTGCCCACAGGCGGCATGGCCCGCGTGCGTGGCGGGCTAGGGGTAAATGATTTCGTGCGCGTCATTGCCTGCCAGCAAGTTTCGCCCGCCGGAATCCAACGCATCGGCCCGCCGGGAATCATGCTCGCCACCGCCGAAGGATTAGAAGCACACGCGGAGGCATTCCGAGTGAGGTGCGCCCATGCTTGAAGCTCGCGCCACGGTAACAAAAATGCGTTCGTATCGTCCGCCGTTGGCTGATCGCGTCGGACTGCGCCTCGATTTCAACGAGAGCACGGTCGGATGTTCGCCGCGCGTGTTGGCGCGCTTGCGCTCGCTCGATGCCGAACTCCTGGCCCGCTATCCCGAACGCGAGCCGGCGGAAAAAATCGCCGCCGGCTTTCTTGGACTCGACGCGGCCCAGGTCCTGCTCACCAACGGCGTCGATGAAGCGATTCATCTGCTCTGTTCCACCTATCTCGATGCCGGCGACGAAGCCCTCATTGTGGTGCCCACCTTCGCCATGTACGCCATCTTCGCCGAAGCCGAAGGCGCGCTCGTGATCGAGGCGCGTGCCAGCGATAACTTCGCATTTCCGATCAACGCCCTGCTCGCGCAACTCAGCCCGCGCACCCGGCTCATCGCCGTGGCGAATCCGAACAATCCCACCGGGGCCGCGGTTGCGGGAGATGTCCTGATCCAGATCGCGCAAGCCGCGCCGCAAGCGGCCGTGCTGGTCGATGAGGCGTATTTCGAATTCCACGGAAAGACGCTGATCGAGCAAACCCGCCAAGTCGAGAATCTTTTTGTCGCGCGAACTTTTTCCAAAGCCTACGGCCTCGCCGGTTTGCGCATCGGAATTCTTGCGGGAAACATTCCGCAGATGACAATGGTCCGCCGCGTGGCCTCGCCCTACAGCGTCAACGCCGCCGCGCTCGCGGCCCTGCCCGTGGCGCTCGAAGATCAGGAGTACGTCGGCCGCTATGTCGCGCAGGTGGTGAACAATCGCGAGAAATTGCAGCGCGAACTCGGGCGTCTTGGTCTGCATTACTGGCCAAGCCACGCCAACTTTGTGCTGGTGCGCGTTGGCCCGGCCCACGAGGAATTCGTCCGGGCCCTCCGTGATCGCGGAATCCTGGTGCGCGACCGGAACTCCGACCCGGAATGCGAAGGCTGCGTCCGCCTGACCGTGGGCACGGACGAACACACCAATACCCTTGTCGCCGCGCTGCGCGAAGTGGTCGAACGGCTTGGATTGCAAACTGACGCTATGCGAACTGAAGCGAGAGGAGAGGTGCAAGCGTGAGAAAAGCGAAACTGCATCGCAAAACGGCGGAAACGGAAATTCAAATTTCCCTCAACATCGAGGGCCGGGGAAAATACGAAGTCTCCACCGGAATCCGTTTTCTCGATCACATGCTGGAGTTGTTCACGCGTCACGGCGCGTTCGACTTGAAGCTCGCCGCCGTGGGCGACCTCGACGTCGATCAGCACCACACCGTGGAAGATGTCGGAATCGCGCTGGGCGAGGCCTTCGACCGCGCACTCGGCAACCGGCGCGGCATCCTGCGCGCCGGATATTTTCTCATGACCATGGACGAGACCCTCGGCCTCGCGGCAGTGGATTTTGGAGGCCGCGCCGTCGCCGTGGTCGAGACCAAAGTCCGCGCCACCCGGGTCGGCGACCTGCAAACGGAATTGGTCGCCGATTTCTTCGAAGGTTTCGCGCGCGGCGCGCGCGTCAACGTTCATGTGCGCGTCATGTACGGACGTTCCAGCCATCACAAAATCGAAGCCCTCTTCAAAGCTTTTGCGCGCGCACTGCGTGTTGCCTGTTCCCGCGACCGTCGTCTGGGCCGCATGTTGCCCAGCACGAAAGGGCTTCTATGATTTCTCCAACAAAGATTGCTGAAAAGACGACGGCAAAAACGATAGCCATCGTCGATTACGGCGCCGGCAACCTGAACTCAGTGAAGAAAGCCTTCGACTATCTCGGCGTCAAAGTCGTCGTCACCGCGCATCCCGAGGTAGTCGCCGCCGCCGACAAAATCGTTCTGCCCGGCGTCGGCCACTTCTCCGCGTTGGGCGGCCTCGAAAATCTGGGCTTGCGCGACGCCGTACTCGAAGGCGCGCGCGCGGGCACGCCATTCCTTGGAATTTGCCTGGGAATGCAATGGCTGTTCGAGGGCAGCGACGAGGCCCCGGAGTGCGCGGGCGCTGGAATCTTCGCGGGCCGATGCCGCCCGTTTCCGTCTTCCGTGAAATCGCCGCATGTGGGATGGAACTCGCTTGCGGTGCGCGAAGGCTCGCGCCTGCTGCGCAACGTCGCATCCGATTCCTTTGTTTATTTCACTCACTCATTTCAAGCGCCCGTGGTCGCGGCCACCACGGCGGCCGCGGAATACGGAGCGCCCTTTTCCGCCGTCGTCGAACAAGAAAATATTTTCGGAGTGCAATTCCATCCGGAAAAATCGTGGACGGTGGGGCTCGTCATGTTAAAGAATTTCTGCGAGGTTGACTAGTGAGGTGCAATAAGTGCTGACCAAGCGCATCATCGCCTGTCTCGACGTGGACGAAGGCCGCGTCGTGAAAGGCGTAAAGTTCGTCAATCTGCGAGACGCCGGCGACCCGGAGGAATGTGCCGCCGCCCACGCCCGCGACGGCGCCGACGAGATCGTCCTGCTCGACATCACGGCCACCAGCGGCAAACGCAACACAATGCTCAACGTCGTCGCCCGCACCGCGCGCTCGCTGTTTATTCCGTTTACCGTCGGCGGAGGCATTCGCGAACTCGCCGACGCCGAGGCCGTCTTCGAGGCCGGAGCCGACAAGATTGCCATCAACTCCGCTGCCGTGAAAGACCCGTCGCTGATCGGAAAAATCGCCGCGCGTTTTGGCTCGCAGGCAGTCGTCGTGTCGATCGACGCCCGGCGGGCGAAGGGCGGCTTCGAAGTGTTCGTTGCCGGAGGCCGCATTCCGACCGGCCGCGACGCGATCCAATGGGCGCGCGATGCGGCCGCTGGTGGCGCCGGAGAAATCCTGCTCACCTCCATGGACCGCGACGGCACCAAAGCCGGTTTCGATTGCGAACTCACGCAACTTGTGGCCGCGTCGGTTTCCATCCCCGTGATCGCGTCGGGTGGCGCCGGATCGCCGCAAGACTTCATCGACGTATTCCAGAAGGGATGCGCGGACGCGGCCCTCGCCGCTTCCATTTTCCATTTCGGCCTCGAAAACATCGCACAATTAAAAGGCGAACTGCGCGCTGCCGGCGTGCCCGTGAGGTGGCCATGTTAATTCCGTCAATCGATCTCATGGGCGGCAAAATCGTGCAGCTAGTCCAGGGCGAGAAGAAGAAACTGGAGTTCGATAACTTCGATTACTGGATCGAACGCTTTTCGAAGTACCCGGTCGTCCAACTCATCGACCTCGACGCGGCGATCGGCACCGGCGGCAACCGTCCACTCGTGAAGCAGATCGCCGGCCGCTTGCCATGCCAGGTTGGCGGCGGCATTCGCGACGTAAAAACCGCGCAGGAACTCGTGGCGCTGGGCGCGCGCAAAGTCATCATCGGCTCGGCGTTGTTGCGCGATGGCCGCATCAATGAAGACCACGCTCGCGCGCTCGCGGATGCTCTGCCGAAATCGGCGCTCATGTTCGCTCTCGATTCCCGCGGAGGCCGGGTCGCCATCGACGGCTGGCGCACCCAGACGGCCCTCACCGCCTTCGACATGATTCGCGCCTTGGAACCTTTCTGCAAGAGCTTCCTTTATACCCACATCGACACCGAGGGTTTGATGGGCGGAATTCCGATGGAGACGATCCATGGCATCCGCCGCGCCACCGAGCGCCATCTGGTGGTCGCCGGCGGAATCACCGAACAGCGCGAAATCGACACCCTCGACGCGCTCGGCATCGATGCCGTCGTGGGCATGGCCTTGTACTCCGGAAAAATCAACGGTTAAATAAAGGTTAAATAAACGTTAAATATGGATTTGCTCCAACGCCCGCTCTATGCCATTCTGTTCAACGCAAGCCAATCTAACAAAACTGGGAGAGCCCCGATGCGAGCCAAATTTGCTCTTGCTGCAATCGTGTTTTCCGTGCTGACCCTTTGGGCCGCCGACAAGATCACGCCCCTCAATGTCAAGTTGGGTCTGTGGGAGAACACCGTGACCCATTCCATCACCGGAATGCCGGCCATGCCAGCCATTCCTCCCGACACGCTCGCCAAGATGCCCCCCGAGCAGCGCGCCCGCATCGAAGCCATGATGAAACAGAGTGGCATGGGTGGGCCGGCGACCGATGTCCACAAAGAATGCATCACCCAGGAGAAACTCGACAAGCAGTCCGCATTCGATGTGACCCAGCACGGATGTACCCGCACCGTCGTGACTTCCACCGCCAGCAAGCTCGAACTGAAGATCCACTGCGAACAAAAGCAGGCGATCAGCGATGGGACGCTCGTGGTCGAGGCCTCCGGCGCCGATAGCGCCAAGGGAACCATGCATCTGGTCACCAACGCCGCTGGCCGAAACATGAATATGGACTTCTCCTTCAGCTCCAAGTACCTCGGCCCAGACTGCGGAGATGTCAAATAGAGTCCCCTGCATCGGACTAGAACCACAGCGATCCAGAATTGCTGCAACAAGCCTGTGTAGAGACGGGGCTTGCCCCGTCTCCGTAGGGCGTTCCTCTGTGTTTTCCTGTCGTTGCCGCACTTCTGGATTCGCTATAACTGCCTGAGAATCCAACCGCGTTCATCAGAAATTCACCTCGCTGTAACCTTCCTGTAACACTCGCCAATAAAACTAGTCCTTCGCTCACAAAGCAAAGATCGCGCACTGAAATCAAGCCTGAGGAGGACTCATCGAGTGAACCGTCGCATTGCGGTATTGCTGGCAGGTCTCGCACTGGCGCTGCCCGTCATGGGCCAAACTACGTTGAATGGAGCGGGCGCCACTTTCCCGTATCCCATGTATTCCAAATGGTTCAGTGAATATAACAAGCTGCACCCCGACGTGCAGATCAACTACCAGTCGATTGGCAGCGGCGGCGGCATTCGCCAGGTGTTGAACGGCACCGTCGACTTCGGAGCCAGCGATGGTCCCATGACCGACGAGCAACTGAAGGAGGCGAAAGTCAAGATTCTCCATATTCCCACGGTGATGGGTGCTGATGTTCCTGCCTACAACATTCCTGGCGTGACCGGCGAGATCAAGTTCACCCCCGACGTTCTGGCCGATATTTTTCTCGGCAAGATCACGAACTGGAACAACCCTGCTATTGCCAAGGCCAATCCCGGCGTCAAGTTCCCCGATCAGCCGGTCATTGTCGTTCACCGTTCCGACGGCAGCGGAACCACATATATCTTCACCGACTATCTCTCCAAGATCAGCAAGGAATGGGAAGCATCGGTGGGGAAGGGAACGTCGGTGAAATGGCCGGTTGGTTTGGGCGGCAAAGGCAACGAAGGGGTTGCCGGACAGGTGCGCCAGTTGCAGGGATCGATCGGCTACGTCGAACTGATCTATGCCGTGCAGAACAATATTTCCTACGGATCGGTCAGAAACGCCGCCGGAAACTTCGTCAAAGCCACGCTCGATGGAGTGACCGAAGCGGCCGCCTCGTCGCCAAAAATGCCTGCCGATTTTCGCGTTTCCATCACCAATGCGCCCGGAAAAACAGCGTACCCCATATCGAGCTTTACCTGGCTGCTGATTCCGGTTCAGGCCAAGGATCCGAAGAACGGAAAGATCATCGCCGATTTTCTCAACTGGATGGTCACCGACGGTCAGAAATTGACCAGCCAGCTTAGCTACGCTCCGCTGCCCGAGACCGTGGTGGAGAAAGTGAAAGTGGCCATCAAGCAGGTCCACTAGGCCTTTTTTCGATGTGCTGTGGTGGCAGCGGGGAACAGGCAGGGCACGGCCTCACAGGATGCGGTCATTGCGTCCTGTGGCGAAAGCGATCGGCGTGCTCCCACCAACACGCTACAGCGTCGTCCTAATCGCACTCGCGAGTCGCACTCTCGATGCGCTTCAGGGTCTAATCCACAGGGCGCCGACTAACAACCGGCGCCCTTCTTCTATGGGTTACAGACCCCGGGTGCCCCACTTCTCGCGCTTTTCGAGAAGTGGGCCCGGACCCCAACTGACTCGTCGCCGTCCCCGCCCGCCTTCCGCGTCGAATCCCTATTCCCAATCCTCGCCCGATCCTGCTACCTTCAAGTGACTCTACTATCCAAGGATGGCGCGCCAATCCGCGTATCCATAGGAGGATTTAGTACGACTGACTTGAATGGCTAACCACGACTCCTGGGGCCTGACCCCCGCCGAACTCCGCAAACTCCGCTCGCTGAAGACCCCGTACGGAATTCAGCGCCTGCTCGACGACATGCCTTATCACCTGGAAGACACCGCCTGGTCTCCCCGCCGCGTGCTGCGCGAAAACACCGCGCACTGCTACGAGGGAGCGTTGTTTGCCGCGGCCGCCCTGCGCGTCATCGGATTTCCTCCGCTCCTTCTCGATCTCGAAGCCGAGCACGATACCGACCACGTGCTAGCCATCTATCGCGTCAACGGACACTGGGGCGCGCTCGCCAAATCGAATTACACCGGTTGCCGCTATCGCGAGCCCGTCTATCGTTCGCTCCGCGAATTGGCCATGAGTTACTTCAATCTCTACTTCAATCTCCGCGGAGAGCGCTCCCTGCGCACTTTTTCCCGCCCCGTCCACATGCGCCGCTTCGATCCTCTCCATTGGATGACTTCCGACCAGCCGGTGTGGTTTGTGGCGGAATATCTGCTGACCATTTTCCACTATAAGCTGCTCACCCCAGCCCAGGCCCAGCGCTTGCATCGCGTGGATGGCCGCTTGTTCCGGGCCGAGTGTTTGGAGAAGGCCGTGAAAAATCATTTGTAATCTCCGATTTGCGATTTGGAATTGGTGAGTCAATTGCCCCGCACTTTTGTCATGCGTTTTTCTTTTCAGCTACTGTTCGCGGTCGCGTTGCTGTCGGCTTGCGCTCTTGCGCAGGTCTCCAATTCCGCTTCACCTTCGTCTCCTCCGGCCGCTCCATCTGCGCCGGTCTTGCCGCCCATCGACCTCAAGCCCGATGCCGCGGGCATCGTCCCTCCCGAGCAGTTTCGCCAACTGCTGCGCCGCGCCGAAGAGAAAGACCTGGAAAATCAAAAGCAGTTGCGCGATTACACCTTCATCGAGCGCGAAGAAGACCACAAACTCGATGGCCGCGGCGGAGTAAAGAAAACTGAATCCCGGACCTCCGAGGTGCTTGAGATTTACGGAGAGCAGGTCGAGCGCCTGACCGCAAAAGACGACAAGCCTTTGTCGCCGGACGAGGCGAAGAAGGAAGACGACAAGATCCAGAAGATCATCGACAAACGCAAGAGACGAATCGGAAGACGACCGCCGCAAGCGCCTTGAGAAGGAAGAAAAGGACCGCGAAGAAGATCGCAAGTTTGTGCTCGAGATTGCCGACGCCTTCAACTTCCGCCTGATCGGCTCCGAGGCGGTTGACGGACGCGATGCCTGGCTGCTCGAGGGCGAACCTCGTCCCGGATACGAGCCCAAGACTCGCGGAGCCAAAATACTCGGCAAGTTCAAAGGCCGCGTCTGGATCGACAAGTCCGAGTCGCAATGGGTGAAGATCGACATCACCGCCATCGACACCATCTCATTTGGCTGGATACTCGCCCGCCTCCACAAAGGCATGCATCTTCAGGTCGAGCAGACCAAGGTGAACGATGAGGTGTGGCTTCCCAAACACGTTCAGCTCCACTTCGACGCGCGCGTCGCGCTACTCAAGAGCTACGACGAAGATGTCGAACTGACCTTCAAGGATTACAAAAAATTCCGCGCCGAAACGAAGATCACCGTAGTGGGCGAAGAGACTCGCAAGCAATAACGAGCGAGTCTATCTCGTAAGGATGCTATTCCACATCGGGTCGCCGGCGTGATGGCGGCGTTACTCCAACCACGGACTGCCCAAGCACCAGAAGCGTAGCAATGGTTCTCGCCGCAAGGCGGTCTTCGTTCCCGGAAATAACATCGTAAGCGCGCGGCCACCGCCGCTGAGCGACCGCCTCGCCCGCCCTCGCCCTCGCAGGTGGGACTGCCTGGGTCAAGCAGTTACCCACCTCGATGGATGAAAGCGCGTCCGCCTACCTGTTATCGACTCCAAAATCGTAAACGATGTAGGTGGCGCTGGCCAGCGTGCCCGTCACCTTCGTGGTCGCCAGAAACGCATATTCGCCCGGCTTTAGGCTCCCCAGAGTGGAGACTTTGTAGGCTTCGGCACGTAACCTTTCGGTGCGGAACTGGTATGTTCTCTTTTCGTCATTACCCGAGCTAGCGCTTCCCATGCCAACCTTCGCCACCATCGTCTCCCGCTGGTCCTTCTTGCCCTCCAGCAAAAGCAAGGCGAATTGCGCAGGGCTGTGCACCACATCAGTGCCGCCAAGTCCGCCGAGGTTGACGGCGGGTGGAAAGTACATATAAAAGACAGGATTCGGGCCCGTACGCAGAGCCGCGTGGCCTCCAACCAGATCCACCTTCACCTTGGCCTTGGCGATTCCGAACGAAAAGGCAGCGCCCATCATGCCGGAAGTCTTTGAGGCCGGGACTCCTACCTGATCCATGAACACCATCTTCGGTTTCCCGTCCGGCGTGGTACTCATGAAGTAAACGCCGGGATCGTGCGGCGACGCCGGATCATCCGGGTCCGTCGAGGCAGCGGCTGCCGGAGAAGCACCGGCCGTGGCGGCTGGCGCCGCACCCGAGGCCTTCATCACAATCGCCGAGACCACCTTGTCGCTGGCGCCCGCCGTTTTCAGCGCGATCAGCCCGTTCACCGAGGTGTCGTACTTTCCCCCTTGCGCGTTGATCGTCGAAACAATCAGATCGTCCGACAGCCCTGCTTTGACCAGCTTGATGACTGCGTCATTGTTCATCGTCTGCTGGGCAAACAGCAGCGGAATCATTGCCAGGAATATCACTGCGAGAAAACCCTTACGCATACAGCCCTCCTTGGGCGTTCAAGACCATCCCTGACGAGACCCGTAGCTTTCCGTCCCCGCACCTGCTCCGGGCCCGGCTTTTGCGGATAGTTCCAGAACATAACCATGAGGATACTTCCAGGTGCGCCTCGTCTGTGCGTTCAATCACATAGCGATGTGATGTGAACTACCAGCAGCCACTCGCGACCGCTCCCTACTCCATCCGATACTCAACCCTAATCCCCCGCCGCGCGATTTCTTCGAGGAAGGCTCCGGCCGGCACGTCCCGCTCCTGCAAAACCGCGCCCCGCTTCTTCACCGCACCCCTGCACATCATCTGCAGAACAATGGATGCCGGGAACGCCGTAGTGCGCATCATGGCGCTCATCTCGCTTTTGGGATCGTAGCGGTCAACCATGGTGAACGTCGCAACTCGCCCTTTTTGCTTCCCATCGCGCGGGCCTTCGTGGCCCTCAATCCGCATGATGCAGACATCGGGACCGTCCCCAGCGAATGCTTTCTCGAACGCCTTTGCCATCAGCGCGCGCGGCGCCACTTCCACCTTGCCGACCCGCATCTTCTCCTTCGAAAACAGCCCCAGCTCCTTCAATTGCGAAATCAGCTCAAAGTGCCCCGGATATCGCAAAGTCTTCTCGAAGCACTCGCCAACTTTTCCCTCGAAAGTTTCGGGCAAAGTCGAAGTTCCCCCCGAAGTCTGGAAAGCCACCAGCGGCCCGAATCCGTCCATAAGAAATTCTTCCGGCTCGGTCAGCGACTCGATGGTCGTCAGCTTCCCGTTGCGCAGAATCCGCGCCGGCTCCGCGTATTCGTTGATCAGTCCCTCGACCGAAAACACCAGCTGATAGTTAAACGGCGGCAAGGGCTTTTCCGGCAGCCCGCCAACGTAAATCTTGAGCGCGTCCGCGCGCCCTCCCAGCCGTCGCACCAGTTCTCCGCCCAGAATCGACGCCATGCCGGGAGAGAGCCCGCAGTCGGGAGCCAGCGCAACGCCTTTTTTCTCCGCTTGCCGCGCCAGCCCAAGTTCCTGCCGCACCACCGTGTTGTTGCCGCCAAGATCGGCGAAATGGCATCCCGCGCCGATCGCCGCCTTCGCCAAGCCAAGGTTCAGAAAGTAGGGAACCGCGGAGAGCGCCCCATCGTGCCCCTTCATCAGCCGGGCAGCGTCTTTTTCTTTCGCCGCGTCCAGCCCGGCGGCGCGCACCTTCTTGCCGTCCGCCAGCCGGTTGACCCGCGCAGCGGCCTTCTTGGCGCGCTTAAGGTCGTTGTCGGCAAGCGTGACGGATGCGACCTCGTCCTGCCGCGCCATATCGTAAGCGGCCGCCGATCCCATCATGCCCGAACCAATCACTAGCAGTTTCATGAGTGCTCCTTATAAATAAATGTGAATGTCGCACGCGCGCCCGCCGCCCTTCTTGCCGCGTGCTTCCCGAGAGCCATTGCGATGGCCTCGCGCATGCGATCCATAATACTAGCAGGCTGCGGAAAAACGCCGATTCGTACACGTTTTTGGGAAGGGCACGAGTTTACTCGTGCCATAAGTTCTTGCATATGCGTTTGCGCTTTAGCGCCTGAGGTGAGCTTCTTGTGGCCTAGCCGAGTTTTGCCTCAAGCCTTCTCCGCAAAAAGTCAAGCAAAAAGGCACCGAAAATCACCAGGATTGCGTAGCGCACAGAGCCACCGAATCACTGTATTTCCAGCGCTTTGCGCATCCGTCCAAGTACTTCCGTACCGTCTCTAGTACCTTGGTTACCACGCCTCCGGTGACGTGCGATAGCGGGAAGCGGAAAATACTATATGTAGTAGCGTTCGCAATGAAAAACACAATATGTAGACCATCCCTGCAACCCCACTTTTTGTCGATTCCAGAAAAACCCCATAAAACCCAACAAAACACGGAGATCCACGCTTGCTGGCCCTCGCCAGCGGTTGAGATATGCTCAGCACACCAAGTAACTCGAACGCCTTATGCATCGAGCGCTTGGTTCTCCCGCTTTCCTCAGCGTTGTCCGGGAAAAAAGGCGGGGCTGAGAGCTGCGGGAGAAGGGAAACATTATGGCCGACTCGCGAGAAGTCATGAACATTCGCCAAGCCGCGCAGTACTTGGGAGTGAGTCCGGACACTTTATACAAATACGTCAACGAGCAACAGATTCCGGCGTTCAAGCTGGGCAATCGCTGGCGCTTCAAGAAATCGAAGCTCGACCAGTGGATGGAAGACAAGTCGATGGAGATGGAACTCCAGGGCAAAAAGAAAATCAAGGCAGCGGGGAAAGCGGCCGGAACTCCGTAAGCGAACTTCGCAGGAAAAGGCGGGCACATGTTTGGAATGGGATCGAAAACGATAGTGGGTCTGGATGTGGGCTCTTCGAGCATCAAGGCCGTCGAGCTCAAAAAGACGCGCGCTGGAATCGAAGTGGCGCACCTCGGCCTCGAGCCGATCGCGCCCGACATCGTGGTCGACTCCATGATCGTGGACTCGGGCACCGTCTCGGCCGCCATCGCCAAGCTCTTCAACGACAATCTCATCAAATCCAAGTCCGTGGCCACCGCGGTCAGCGGACACTCCGTCATCGTCAAGAAAATCTCGCTGCCCTCGATGAGCGATCAGGAACTGGCCGAGACCATCCAGAAAGAAGCGGCACAGCATATCCCCTTCGATCTGGCCGATGTCAACCTCGACTACCAGATCCTCTCCGAGGATGCGACCAGTCCCCAGATGGACGTTCTCCTGGTGGCCGTGAAAAAAGACAAGATCCTCAACTACACCAACGTACTCTCGATGGCCGGCAAAACTCCGGCTATTGTGGATATCGATGCGCTGGCCTTGCAGAATTGCTACGAGTTCAACTACGACCCGGCCCCGACCCAGGTGGTGGCCTTGCTCAACCTGGGTGCGAGCGTGATGAATATCAACATCGTCAAGGGCACCACGCCGTTGTTCCCGCGCGACGTCTCGGTGGGCGGCCATCAATATACCGACTCGCTCCAGAAGGAACTCGACCTCGGCTTCGACGACGCCGAGGCGCTCAAGCTCGGCCACAAAGTGGGCACCGTGCACGACGACGCCAAAACCCCGATCCTCCAGCAGGTCACGGAAATCATCGTCCTCGAAATTCAGAAGACGTTCGACTTCTTCCGCGCCAGCGCCGCCGGCGAGCACATCGAGAAAATTTATCTGGCCGGCGGTTCGGCCAAGGTCCCCGGACTGGTGGAAGCCCTGCGCCAGGAATTCTCCATGCCGGTCGAGTTGTTCAACCCGTTTCAAAAAGTGCTGGCCCCGGCCGAAGGCCCCGGAGCCGAACTGGTCGAACAGAATGCCGGCCAGTTGGCGGTGGCCGTCGGTTTGGCCCTGAGGAGCTTTGAAAAGCTATGATCCGAATCAATCTGCTGGGTTCTCCGAAACCGAAAGGCAAGAAAAGCGTTGGCTTCAGCATGCCGAGTTTCGATCTGGGCAACCTCGGCGGGCCGATTGTCCAGGTGGCTGCCGTCCTGGTAGTCGCGGGCGCCATCAACGCCGGCTACTGGTATCAACTCGACCAGGAACAGAAATCGCTCGCCGTGCAAGCTCGCGTCGCCGAACAAAGGAACCGCGAACTCGCCGGCATCAAGGTCAAGTATCTCGAGCGCCAGAAGCAGGCCGACGCCTACAAGCGCCGCGTCGATGTGATCGACCAGTTGCGCTCTAACCAGACCGGTCCCGTCGCCCTGCTCTCCATGATTGCCGATACGGTCAATGGCACCGAGGCCATCTGGTTAAACAGCATGCAGGACCAGGGCGCCAACGTCGCCATTGACGGCACCGCCCTGTCCACCGATGCCGTGGCCAACCTCATCACCAATCTCCAGAAGACCGGGTTCTTCCGCAACATCGAGATCAAGGAAAGTTTTCAGGACGAATCGGTAAAAGATATGCAGGCGTTTCAATTCACGCTGACCTGCGAAAAGGCAAAGTCGTAAAGGCGGAACCGACTATGAATCTTGGCGAATTTACAGGGGTAAAGCTGCTGGGCGTGCTGGTGCTGGTGGCCGCGGTGGCCACGGGCGCTCTCTTTTTCACGGTCTTCAAGACGCAGCGCGATCAAAACGACGCGGCCCGCGCGAAGTTGCAGCAAAAGCAGCGCGAGAACGCCGAACTCGAAGCCTACAAGCCGAAACTGGCCAATGTCGAGCGCGATCTCGCCAGCTTGAAGCAGCAGCTCGAAATCGAGCGCCGCATCGTGCCCGATGACAAAGAAGTGGACAACTTCATGCGCATGGTGGGCGGAGAAGCGCGCAAGGCCGGAGTCGAAATCCGCCGCTACACCGCGCGTCCCTACGCCTCCAAAGAGTTCTACACCGAAGTGCCCTTTGAAGTGGAGTTCGACGGCCCCTTCTACTCCATGATGGGCTTCTTCGACCGCCTCGGCAAGGTGGAGCGCATCATCAACGTTTCCAACCTGCTCGTGGCCTCCACCCACAAGCCGGAGAATGCCAAGGCGCGGCACGTTTACCAGTACGCCGCGGGTGAGAGTGTTGTGGCCACCTGCGTGGCTACCACGTATTTCAGTCATGACCTGGATCCGGCGGTGGCGCCGGCGCCGGCCACGAAGCCCGGACCACCGGGGAAGAAGTAGGAGGGACAGGATGAACATGAATCCGACGGTGACGATTTTGGTTGGCGTGCTGGCCGCGGGCTTGGCCTCGGCCCAAAGTCACCCCACCATTCAGAGCACGCACAGCACGGCCACGACGGTGAACAACCATGCCCCGGCGGCCCCGAAAAAGCCTGCCACCACTCCGCAACCCGCTCGTACGGCTCCGGCCACCACACGTCTTGCGGTCAAGCCTGCCCCGCCGGTTGCGAAGCCGGCGGTTGAGAAACACAGGTTCAATGATCGGCGAATGGGTGGGGTCGTGGTTCTGGCCCCAGCGGCCGCCCCGGCTCCCCAGGACGCCGCCCCAGAGGCCTCTGGCCCAGCCGAAGCCAACCTTGCGGGAAACGGATCTGACCTGAACGCGGCGAACGATCAATCGGTGGTGCCCGACACCAAGTACAGCGCCAACGGCAGGCGCGATCCTTTCCTCAGTCCAGTGGTCAGCCACGAGGGCGGGTCGGGTTGCACCACCGGCAAAAAGTGTCTGGAAATCGGCGCCATTAATTTGCGCGGCGTGGTGCGCACCGAAAGCGGCTTTATCGCCGTGGTCAGCAACAACATGAATAAAGCCTATTTTCTCCGCGAAAACGATCCCGTGTTCAACGGTTATGTGGTGAAGATTACCGGCGACTCCATCGTGTTCCAGGAAACCTTGCAGGACCGCCTGGGCAAGAGCTTCACCAGGGAAGTAGTGAAGAAGATTACGACTCCGGCAGTGTAGGCCCGGAGGCAACATACGATTGCGAAGCAATGAGTTCTACGAAATATGTTCTAAGAAACACATGGAGGCGAAATGGCCTCGCATGGGGAGATAGGGAAATGCGAAAGCAACTGTTGGGTCTCTTCGTTCCGCTGCTGGCGTTTGCACTGATCGCAGCCGCGGCTGACATGACGGGCAAGGGGGCGGCCGCGGGCGCTCGATTGCAGAAACTCGAAGTCGCCGACGGCCCGGACGGATTACGAGTCGAGTTCACCGCCAGGGGCGCAGTCGCGCCCACCGTGACCACGCTCGATTCTCCGGCGCGTATCGTCGTCGATTTCCCCAACACCGTGATGACCACGGCGCAGAGCCGCATCCGCGTCGCCAGGGATGGCGTGAAAGGCCTCCGTGTCGGGATGGACGGCCAAGCCCCGCCCACCACGCGCGTCGTCGTCGATCTTGACGGCAACGATCCCGCCGCCAGCCGCCTGCATGAATTGCTGGCCGGCCCGGACGGCAGCTTCGTGCTCAAGATCCACCATGCCGTCGTGGCCCACAGCCAACCCTCGGCGCCGGCCCCAACTCCGCTGGCCGCGAGTCGAGCGCCCCAACTGGCGCCGCCTCCCGTGGCCCCCGTCCTGGCGAAAGAGCTTCCCGCAACCCCGGCTCCCCTAGCGGCGGCTGCGCCCACTCCGGCCGTGGCGGCAAACGCTCCCAAGGCCGTGGACTTCGCCTTTGTCGAACCCAAATTTTCGACCAGGAAAGCCGACGAGCAGGCCGCTCCGCCCGCCGCCAAGGCCCAGGAAGCCGCCAGCCGCTTTGCCGATAAGACGGCGGCGGAACTGGTTGCCACCAATGCCAACGCCGCCCTCGGGCAAGCTCCCGCCACTGCCAATTCCAATGGCAATGGCCAGACCGCCCCCGTCGTCATCCCCGTCCAGCCGGCTGTAAATCTGGCCGCCGAGCAGAAAGTCCAAATGGAACAGAAGGCGCCCGCCAACACCGGGGCCAAGTACACCGGCGAGCCCATCTCCGTCAATCTCAAGGATGTGGACCTGAAAGACTTCTTCCGCCTGATTCACGAGATCAGCGGTTTGAACGTAGTGCTCGATCCCATGATCCACGGCACTCTGACCATCGTGCTCGATGACGTGCCCTGGGACCAGGCGCTCGACATCGTGCTCAAAAATAACGATCTTTCACGCCAGCTCGACGGCAACGTCCTGCGCATCGCCACGGTTGAAACCTTGAAGAAGGAAGCCGACGGCCGGCGCGCCCAGATCGATGCCGAGGCGCTGGCGGTTGACAAAGTCAGCATTACCCGTTTCCTCAGCTACGCCCACGCCAAGGACCTTCTGATTCCGCTCAAGAAATTCCTCAGTCAACGCGGCGACATCGTTGCCGACGAACGCACCAACGCCATCATCGTCAACGACATTCCGGCGGTGCTGCCACAGATTGACCGCCTCATTCAGCAGATGGACCGCAAAACTCAGGAAGTCGAAATTGAAGCCCGCGTCGTAGCGGCCACTCGCAACTTCGCCCGCGACATAGGTACCCAGGTCGGCTTCGGCTGGGGCAATGGCGTTACCGGAGTTGGCGGCGCCAATTCCGTGGGGACTTCGCCGTTGACGGTCGGCGGGATACAACCGCTGTACCCGGTCGTGGTGGGAGGATCGCCCACAGCTGGATACCAGATTCCCTTGTTCTCGAACTTGGGAGTCACCTCGCCAACCAGCGGCTTCTCGTTCATAAACCGCTCCAACAACATGCAACTCGATGTCATCCTCACCATGGCCGAGTCGCGTGGCTTGCTCAAAGTTCTTTCCCGTCCTCGCATCGTCACCCAGAACAACATTCAGGCGATGGTGAAACAGGGCGTGAAGATCCCCATCATGACCGCCGCTTCGCTCAGTGCTCCACCGACCAGCACCTACGTGGATGCTGTCCTGCGCCTGACGGTCACTCCGCAGATCACGTCGGAAGGAACCATCTTCCTCAACGTGGACGTGGAGAACACCTTGCCTGACTACAGCCACGAAGACCAATTGGACAACCCGGCCCTGATCACGCAGCAGGCGACCACGCAAGTCCTCATCACCGACGGCGGCACCGTCGTGATTGGCGGCGTGATCCAGACCCAGAACACGTTGAGCGTCTCGCAGGTGCCTTTGCTCGGGGATATCCCCTACCTTGGCAACCTGTTCAAGCATCGCACCGTGAGCACCACCAACCAGGAGCTGATCTTCTTCATTACTCCGCGCATCATTCAGACCTAAGCGCGAAGTTAAGACGAGCCAAAGCCGCCGGCTTTTCGGAGAACCTGCCGAGAATCCGGCGGCTTCGTTTTTTCAGGTCTCAGTTGTCAGGTCTCAGGTCTTAGGAAACCTTCGGCGACCCGGCAGGATATTGTTGACATCGCATCGAGTGGAGCGTTGGATTTCCTGAGACCTGAGACCTGAGACCTGACAACTGTTTCTTGCTACACTCCTACCATGGATCGCGCCAACCGCCTCGGTCGCCTTCGAACTGCCCTCGAAGAAAACCATCTCGACTCGCTGCTCGTGACCCACCTCCCCAACATCCTCTATCTCTGCGGCTTTACCGGCAGCGCGGCTGCTCTACTGGTTGCCGCTCGCGGTTCCATCCTTTTTACCGACGGCCGTTACCGCACCCAGGCCAAGCAAGAAGTAAAAAATGCCAATGTCATCATCGCCAGCAAGTCCCCGCCGCTGGCTGCGGCGGATTGGCTGGCCGCCCACCGAACCGCTTCGCAGCCCGCCGCTCTCGGCTTCGAACCGGACTCCGTGACTGTAGCCCTCCGCGACCGCCTCGCGTCTGTGCTGAAAAGGAAGGCGCGCCTGCGCTCCGCTCCGCCGCTAGTCGAGCGTGCCCGCATGGTCAAGGATGCCGCCGAAATTCAGCGCATCCGCCGGGCCGTGGAACTCGGCGCCAGTCTTTTCCCAACCGCTTGCCAGAACCTCCGGCCCGGCGCGACCGAGGTCTCCGTCGCCGCTGCCATGGAATACCAGGCCCGTTGCGCCGGGGCCGCAGCCATGTCTTTTCCCACCATCGTCGCTTCCGGCAAGCGCTCTGCGATTGTGCATGGCCGCGCGTCTTTGGCGCGCATTCCGCGGCGCGGGTTCGTGGTCTGCGATTTTGGTGTTATACTCGCCGATTATTGTTCCGACCGCACCCGGACCGTCCATGTCGGCCGTCCGTCCGCGGAAGCCCGGCAATTCTATGCGGCGGTGCTCGAGGCGCAACAGGCGGCCATCGCGGCCGTCCGGCCCGGTGTCACCGCGGCCGAAGTGGATGGCGCGGCGCGCCGCGTGCTTCGCCGCCGGAAACTGGCCCGTTATTTTACCCATTCGACCGGCCATGGTTTAGGATTGGAGATTCACGAGCCGCCTCGCCTGGCGACGGGCCAGACCCAGCAACTGGAGCCGGACATGGTCATTACGATTGAGCCAGGCGCCTATGTCCCTGGCAAGTGGGGAGTGCGCATCGAGGACGTTGTGCTGGTGACGTCGTCAGGCTGCGAAGTGCTGACGCCCACCGACAAAGAATTGGTTATTATTTAGATCGTGTTTCATAAATCGGTTTTGGGAAGGGCACGAGTTTACTCGTGCCGTAAGTCGCTGAAAATAATTTGCGCTTTAGCGCCTGAGGTGAGCTTTTTGCGGTCGGGATGACTTTTTCCGCAGCCTGTTGAGCCGTGCCGCTTTGGCCTGAAAAAATGAGGGCTTTAGCCCCTGAGGGCCGCGCCTTCCGCAGCGCATGAAACAATACAAGCCGAGACGGGGCAAGCCCCGTCTCTACAACCGAAGTAAACTACGGCACCGCCAAGGCGATGCCCTGATACAAAACCAAGACGGGACCTGCCTTATCCATGAATCAAAAAGAGCTGAAAGAACTGATCGAGTTTCTTATCGAAAAAGACATCGCCGAATTTGAATTGGAGCGTGGCGACGTCAAGGTGAAAATCAGACGCGCCGCCGAACCGGCGCCCCTGCCCTTGCCCGATTCCCGCTACATAGCGGTTCATCCCGCTCCCGGCGAAGCGGGCGCCCACCACGTTTCCGCTCCCGGCAAAGTCGACCTCACGGCTGGTGCCGCGGCAGTTCCCGAGCAGGAAGAAGAAGACCTGCACATTGTGAAGTCGCCGATCGTGGGCACTTTTTATGAATCGCCTTCGCCCGGCTCTCCGCCCTTTGTCAAACCCGGCGACCGCCTGGAAGTGGGCCAGGTGTTGTGCATCGTCGAAGCCATGAAGCTGATGAACGAAATCGAATGCGACGTTGCCGGAGAATTGGTCAAGCGCCTCGTCGCCAACGGCCAGCCCATCGAATACGGCCAGGAATTGTTTGCCGTCCGGCTGGGCTAGGGCATTTCACGATTTGCTGTAGGGAGACCGGGAACGGGTAGGGCACGGCTTCAGCCGTGCCGCCAAGGACTGCAACGGGTTCCGGCTTTAGCCGCTGGGGGTGCGCACTCTACATCATCGCGAGAAATGCTCAAAGTGGCGGGCGTTGCTTTCGCGCAGGAGGCTTCCGTGGAGATTCAGGGCGCAACAGAAATGCTACCCGATGTGATCGGAGCGGGGGTGTTGGCTGGCGAAGTCCTGGTTCTATGCGTCTTGGTGCGCATCTTCGTCCCAACCCTGGGGGTAGCCTACTGGGGCTGGTTGTTGTTTTATGCAGTTATTGCTGTCGCAGCCTTGTTGTCTTGGCATAGCGAGAATCGGCCCGCACAACCGAAGCATTTGATGGGCCTAGCGGTTGGATCTGTTGTTATGGGTGTTTTGTTATTCGGGGCTGACGCACTGGTAGGTTCTATGCACGGATCCTACCATTCAATAATTGAAGCTGCTAGCCATTCTGAAGGGCCGTTTGGCTTCATCTTGACACTTATTATTGGTCCCGTTATTTGTCCAGGAATCACGATCTTTGCGGCAGCCAGCGCGGTGCGAGCTCGTTACGTGACTAGAAAGGACTCCGATATCTGAGATTTTCTGGTTTCACGGAATCTTCTCGATGCCTTGTCTTTGCGGAAGGAAGTTATTCCAAGAGCCGTAAGCTTCAGCATTCATAATTCATTCGCAATTCAACCATGTTCAAAAAAATTCTCGTAGCGAATCGCGGTGAGATCGCGCTGCGCGTCATTTGCGCATGTCGCGAGCTCGGCATCCGCTCGGTGGCCATCTACAGCGAGGCCGACCGCAATTCGCTCCACGTCCGCTTCGCCGACGAGGCGATTTGCATTGGCCCTCCTCAACTGGCGCAGAGTTATCTCAACATTCCCGTGGTCATCAGCGCCGCCGAAATCGCCAACGTTGACGCCATCCATCCCGGCTACGGCCTGCTTTCGGAAAACGCCAACTTCGCCGAAGTGTGCCAAGCCTGCCACATCAAGTTCATCGGCCCCACTCCCGATGTCATCCGCCTCATGGGCGAAAAGGAAAAGGCCCGCGCCGCCATGAAGCAGCATGGCGTCCCCATCCTTCCCGGCTCCGACGGCGTGGTCGCTTCCGCCGACGCAGCCCGCGAGTGGGCGCGCAAGATCGAGTTCCCCGTCATCCTCAAAGCCACCGCCGGAGGCGGCGGGCGCGGCATGCGCATCGTCCGCAACGAAGCCGAGTTGCCCGTGCTCTTCCGTCAGGCGCAGCAGGAAGCCGCAGCCGCCTTCGGCAACGGAGACCTCTACCTCGAACGCTTTGTCGAGCGCCCGCGCCACATCGAATTCCAGGTGCTCGGCGATGAGCACGGCACCGTAGTCAGCCTGGGAGAGCGCGAATGCTCCATCCAGCGCCGTCACCAGAAGCTGATCGAAGAGTCGCCCTCACCGGCGATGACCCCCGAGTTGCGCCAGGAAATCGGGGCCGTCATCGAAAAAACCCTCAGCCAAATTGGCTACCACAATGCCGGCACCATCGAATTCCTCATGGACATGAATAAAGACCGGCGTCTCTACTTCATCGAGATGAACACCCGCATCCAGGTCGAGCATCCCGTCACCGAAATGGTCACCGACGTTGATTTGGTCAAGAGCCAGATCATGATCGCCGCCGGAGAAAAAATGTGCCGACGTTTTGCAAGGCCCCATCGTCCATCGCGGACACGCCATCGAATGCCGCATCAACGCCGAGCATCCCGAAAAATTCACCCCCTCGGCCGGAAAGATCACGACCTTCCATCCCCCGGGAGGCACCGGCGTCCGCATGGATACCGCCGCCTACGCCGAAGGCACGATTCCTCCTTATTACGATTCGCTGATTGCCAAGCTGATCGTCCGCGGCAAAGACCGCAACGAAGCCCTCTCCCGCATGAGCCGCGCCCTCGGAATGTTTATCGTCGAAGGCATCCACACCACCATCCCCCTGCAACGGAGAATCCTGGCCGACCCCGATTTCTTAGCAGGCAATTTCGACACCAGCTTCATAGAAAAATTCCTCTCAAAAAAATCCGAAGCAGCGGTTTGAAAAACTGCGGTTTGAAAAAGCTTTGGCTTGAAAAACCTCTGGTTGAAAAAGCTTCTGCTTGAAAAAGCTTCTGCTTGAAAAAGCTTCTGCTTGAAAAAGCTTCTGCTTGAAAAAGCTTCTGCTTGAAAAAGCTTCGGTTTGAAAAAGCCTCTGCTTGAAACGGCTTCTGTGGATAATCGTTGGCTGATCGTTCTTTGAATCGCCCCCCGGAACATTGTCATCCTGAGCGGAGTAGCTGCGCAGCGAAGCGTAGCAGCTACGGAGTCGAAGGACCCCTACCCCCGCGATTCCGCCGAATCCTAGCCGACCCAAATTTCCTGGCAGGCGATTTCGACACCAGCTTCATCGAGGAATTTTCAGCGAAGAAAGAATGAGTAGTTGGTGCAATCGCGATTTTTTACCAACTACCTCACACAGGGGGCATAATGTTCGCATGACACCGAAGCGTGCATTTTGGGAGGCGTTTGCAACAGTCTGCCTGCCTAGCTTAATACTCTGGGCCATTCTTGCCTACCTCCTGAGATCGAAGCAGAGCCTCCCCTACGATGGGGCTCTGCCGATATACCTGTTTCTAGCCATACTTCCGATGCCGCTTGCCTTTCCCGTTTATCGGCGTTATCTGAGGGGTACTCATTGCAATGCGAAAACGCTATCGCCAAAACTTAGCCTCGCTCTGGCGGCCTTGTTTGCAGTTGTCGGGATAATGCACGCGACTGAGATTCCAGGACTACTACGCAGCCACAAGAACGCCTGGGATGTCGTATTTCATGTCGCAATCGCGACCGTGTGGCTAATCATGAGCATCGAGTACGTTCGACGCGCCGCAAGGAAGCAGCCGACCCCTCCAGTAATGTAGTTGGCGAAATCAGGCCATCGCATCAACTACCCTCGCTCCGCCGGATGTAAGTCGTGGTGCTGACGCCTCCCTCGCAAACGCATAAACTACAAAAGTGACAATGCAACTTCCGCGCCTCTACCCGATTCTCGACGCCACCTCCTTCCCTGACGCCGCGGCCATGTTCGCCGCCGCCGAGGAACTCGCCGCCGCCGGAATCACCCTGCTGCAATATCGCAACAAGCAGGGAACTGCCTGTCAAATGCTAGACCATGCCCGCGAACTCCGAGCGCGCCTCGCGCCCAGCGTCAAACTAATAATGAACGACCGCGCCGATCTCTGCCTCGCCGCCGCCTTCGATGGCCTGCATGTCGGTCAGGATGACCTTTCTCCCGAAGCCGCCCGCAAAATCATCGGCCCCGCTCGCATCCTCGGAGTCTCAACCCACAATCCCGAGCAGCTTTCCGAAGCCACTAAAACTTCCGCCGACTACTTAGCCATCGGCCCCGTCTTCGCAACCACCAGCAAGTCCAATCCCGATCCAGTCGTCGGACTGGCAGGCGTCCGCCGCTCCAGGGAACTGACCAGCAAGCCGCTGGTAGCGATCGGCGGCATCACCCCCGCCAACGCCCGTTCCGTAGTCGACGCCGGAGCCGACACCGTAGCCGTGATCTCCGCCCTGCTGCCCAATCCCCGCAAATCGGCAGAGGAATTTTTCAGAATATTAATGTAAAGTCGTGGTTTGCGTAGCGCCGGCATCTTGCCGGCTGTCGCGACGGCGTCCCGCCGTCGCTGCGGATGCGTTCCCGTAGAGACGCGGCTTGCCGCGTCTCCCGCAGCGCAGGAATCGATGCCCTGAACTATTTGCCGGCATACCAGTAGAATGTTTGGAATCGCGAAATAGATGGCGACCGAGACATGAACAGAAAAAGCTCAGTGGTGGTGCTGTTTTCTCTTCTCGCTTTGACACTGTCAGCGCAACCGCAGATTGCCCGCCAAGGCAGCCAGCAGGAACAATCCAGCTTCGGCACGGAGGAACTCCCCGACGTGCCACGCGTCAAACGTCCGTTACCCGTCCCAGATGCAGCTTTGCAAATTCTAAGGACGGACGACGAAGTTAAGTCATGTTTGGAGCACAATCAGCTCGCGCCCGGCCAGGATTTGGCTTCTTGGTTCACTGCCTCGGAAATCCATCTCGACGGACCTGATGAAGCCGATCTCGTCGTTCTGCCGAGTTTTCGCGGCAAGGAGGGTATGTGTTTCCAAAGTGCCACAGGTATTGGGCTATTCTGGATTTTCCGGAAAAATGGTAAGCAATATCACTTGCTCCTAAAAACCTGGGGTGGTGGCCTTGAGATACTTAGGAACAGGAGTAATGACTATCGAGACATTCAGACTGGTTCCCTGGGCCAAGCGGGCAGATATCTAACGACGGTTACATTCCGCTTCGATGGCAAGCGTTATCAAAAGTACCAAGAACGAACCGAAGAGCGTAATTAAATTGCTGTACAGAATGATGCAACCCGAGACGGAGTAAGGCTCGTCTCTACAGGAGCCTCGTGACCACCAACGCCCATCCCCCATCTCCCGCCACCGATTGGGAGCGCCACCTCCATCAGGACAAAGACCTCGTCCAAGGTCTAGGCCTGACCAGCGCGACCATGCTGGTAATGGGCTCCATGATTGGCTCGGGCATCTTCATTGTCTCCGCCGAGATTTCCCGCGAGGTCGCCTCCCCCGCCCTGCTCATCGCCGCCTGGATCGTCACCGGCTTCCTCACCATCGTCGGCGCGCTCACCTACGGAGAACTCGCCGCCATGATGCCCCGCGCCGGCGGCCAGTACGTTTATTTGCGCGAATCGCTCGGCCCGCTCTGGGGATTTCTCTACGGCTGGACCCTCTTCCTCGTGATCCAAACCGGCACCATCGCCGCCGTCGGCGTCGCCTTCGGCAAGTTCCTAGGCATTTTCTGGCCAGCCATCTCCTCCACTCATTGGATCCTCCACTTGTGGAAAGTGCCAACCTTCGCCGTCGGCCCCATCACTCTAGGCGGCATGGACGTTGGTCTGAACACGCAGAACCTCGCCGCGATCCTGTTGGTGATCGCCTTCTCAATCGTCAATATTTTTGGCGTGAAGACCGGCGCTCTCATCCAGAACATCTTCACCACCGCGAAAGTTTCGGCCCTGCTCGGCCTGGCAATCTTCGGAATCTTCCTGGGCCGCAACGCCCAAGCCATCGCCGCCAACTTCGGCGCGAACTTCTGGCACAACGCCGGCCTCGGCGCTCTCCACAGCGTCACCGCCGGCGCCGGAGCCACCGTCCTGGTCTCGACCCTCACCGTCCTCGCGATTGCCCAGGTCGGATCGCTCTTCTCCGCCGACGCCTGGAACAACGTCACTTTCACCGCCGGAGAAGTCAAAAATCCCAGCCGCAATCTTCCCCTCTCGCTCGCGCTCGGAACCGGCGTCGTCATCGCGCTCTATATCGCCTGCAATTTTATTTATCTGACCGCGCTCCCGCTCGCCGGCAGTCCCAGCGGCACGACGCTGGTCGAGCGCGGCATTCAGTTTGCCCGCGAAGACCGCGTCGCCACCGCCGTCATGACCCAGATGTTCGGTTCTATTGGCGGAGCCCTCATGGCCGTCGCCATCATGGTTTCCACCATCGGTTGCTGCAATGGCATGATTCTCGCCGGAGCCCGCGTCTACTACGCCATGGCCAAGGATGGACTGTTCTTTCGCAGCGTCGCCCGCCTCCATCCCAGCTACAAAACGCCCGCCGTTTCGCTCATGGTCCAGATGGCGTGGACCTCCGTCCTCTGCATCTCCGGCAGCTACGGCCAGCTTCTCGACTACATTATTTTCGCCGTGCTGGTCTTCTACGTTCTCACCATCGTCGGACTTTTCGTTCTGCGCCGCACCCATCCCGAAGCCGACCGTCCCTACAAAGCCATCGGATACCCCGTCCTCCCCGCCATCTACATCGTGATGGCTTTGTTTATTGACGTTGTCCTGTTACGCTACAAACCGCAATACACTTGGCCGGGACTGTTCATCGTCCTGCTCGGCATCCCGGTATACTTCATTTGGCGGCCGCGGGCAAGAACGACATAATAGTCTGTAGAACAAGTAAGATTTGTATCAGAGTATGCCTTTGCGCACACGCGTAGCAGCGCATGGGGCCAGTAAGGCTTGTATCAGGGTATGCCTTCAGGCATACCGCAACTGCCGGGTAATGAATGCGCCTTTAGGCGCTGGTTTTGCTGATGGAGTTTCACCATACGCTGACTGCTTCTAACCGACGGGAGACACGCAACTCATGACTGACTACTTTGCGAAAAAGCCCCTGGCGCTGCTCATGGAAGAGGCGCGAGAGACCGGCGCGCGCAGCTTGAAACGCACGCTCGGCCCATTCCAGTTGACCGCGCTCGGCGTCGGTGCCGTGATCGGAGCCGGAATCTTCGTGCTTTCCGGATTGGGCGCGCACTATGCCGGCCCTGGCCTGATGCTCTCTTTCGTGCTCTCCGGTTTGGGTTGCGCTTTTGCGGCCCTGTGCTACGCCGAGTTCGCGGCGATGATCCCCCTCGCCGGCAGCGCGTACACCTACGCCTACGCCACGCTGGGCGAGATTTTTGCCTGGATCATCGGCTGGGACCTCACTCTCGAATACGCCATGGGCGCCAGCACCGTGTCCTCCGGCTGGTCGAACCATTTCATCGAACTGCTCAATATCTTCCACGTCAAGATGCCGCTGTGGCTGGCCTACGACCACTGGACCGGACTCGGCGAAGCGGAAAAAATAGTCGCCCGCCAGATGGCGCAAGCCTCCGATTCCACGCTCGTGCCCGGCACCCAGGCTTTTCTGGAAAAAGTCACGGCCATCATGACCGCGCAGTCGCCGGAGCTGCTACAGAAAGCCCACAGCCTCCTAAACGCGCCCCATCTCTTCGGCCACGAAATCGGCGTCAATGTTCCGGCCTTCGTGATTGCGCTGGTGATCACGGCGATCCTGGTGATTGGCATCAAAGAGAGCGCCCGCTTCAACGCCACCATCGTGACCATCAAAGTTGCGGTTGTAATTTTTGTCATCGGCCTTGGTTGGCGCTACGTCAGCCACAGCAACTGGGGATCGGACTGGCACAGTTTCGCGCCCTACGGATTCTCCGGAATCGGCGCCGGAGCGGCCTACATTTTCTTCGCCTACATCGGATTCGACGCCGTTTCCACCACCGCCCAGGAAGCGAAGAACCCGCAGCGCGATCTTCCCATCGGCATCATCGCTTCGCTCCTGATTTGCACCGTCTTGTATATCGCGGTCGCCGCCGTCCTCACCGGCATGGTGCCGTGGCGCGAAGTCAACATCGAAGCGCCCATCGCCCGCGCCTTCCTCGATCGCGGACTTACCGGCGCGTCCCACATCATTACTCTCGGAGCGCTCGCCGGTCTCACCAGCGTCATGCTCGTCATGCTGCTCGGCCAGACCCGCGTCTTGTATTCCATGGCCAACGACGGCCTTCTTCCCAAGAAATTCTTCGCCGACATTCACCCACGCTTCCGCACCCCGTGGAAGAACACCATGCTAGTCGGCCTGCTCGCCGCCATCGTAGGCAGCCTGACCCCCATCGACGATATCGGAAAAATGGTGAACATCGGAACCTTGCTGGCGTTCGTGATTGTCTGCATCGCGGTAATGGCCTTGCGCCATACCAACCCCGGCCAACCCCGTCCCTTCCGCACGCCCTGGGTTCCGTTCGTGCCCGTGATGGGAATAATTTTTAACGGCTACATGATGTACAAACTGGGATGGATCAACTGGGCGCGACTGATTATCTGGTTAATTATCGGAATGGTCGTCTATTTCACCTACAGCCGCAAGCACAGCCGCGTGCAGGCAGCGCTCGAAGCCCGCAAGACAACGCAGCCGAGCGTGAGATAGAGACGCGAGGCGCCGGCACTCGATGAGCGTAATGGCGATGTTTCGCCAACGACTGCACACTTTCCTGTTTTCCGACGATTGGGAGGGCGTCTCAAACTGCCGGAATCGAAAAAATGCCGGTGTTTGAACCAGGGGAAACAGCTGCCCTATTCGTGAACACTCTTGATGTCAATCGACCCCACGGCGAGGACGGCGTCGGTTATGGTCTTCTGGTCAAGGGTCTCCGGTATCTGGGCAATCGGCATGACGAATGTGATGGTTTCTTCGGCATCCACATCTTTAACCACGGTATTCTCATCCGTCCTCCTAACCACTTGTCCCACAACCACTGTAACCATTCGGTTTTGCGCGACATCATAATGACCATATTCATAGTGGTATTCGATTCCCGCGCGGGATGTTGTCGCCGTGTCGAGGACTGGCGTCGTCGCTCGGTGGGAGCAGACAATGACGACTCTTTTGATTTCCGAGAATCCGGCGATGATGCGGCGCACCCGTGCGAGGACCTCGGCGACCCCGTTTTCCAGCGCCACCTGACCCATTTTGTGTTGACGCTCCTCCGACTTGGGTCCGTTGCTCGCCAGCCGAAGCGCTGATCCCCCAAACGCACGGTCTAGGCGGAGAGCCACCAAGAGATCAATGTCCCCCGTTTCTCTGTTCTTCACCAAGTGGAAGAAAGAAAGGTCGAACGGCGCGCAGCGGAACGCCTCCTGATTGCTGAGGAGCGTTGTCTCAAACGCGTTCATCAGTGTCTCGTTCAACTTTATGAAATCGGCTGGGGCATCGCTCGCGGACATAAAAGACGACGACCAACCGTTTGATAACTTCAATGCGCCGCCAACTTCGCTATCTGTGAGTTTTACGTCGAGGTTCAGGGGAGAGTAGCCAAACCTTCTCACCTGGAGCCTCTGGACATCGTTGTCGCCGTGAAACGCCAGCGCGACCGTGCCTGGCGTCGCGGTGCTCGTGCAGGTGTACTCCAAGCCATCCTTCTTCCAGATCATTGCCCCGGCAGGATCAGACTTCACGGTAACGGCTTGCGACTGTGCCGCTGCATTCTGACCCTCGACCTGGACGAGGCCCGCGAATCCGAGCAGGCAAACGCCGAGTGTTAGAGCACGAAGCGGAACTGAGGGACAAGCTCGTCTTTTTCTTTCGCAAAGGATAGCCATAAAACCTTCCTAGTAAATACTGCCACCGATCCCTCGACTCTCCCCTGGGGCATCAATCTGCGCAGAAGGGCTAGTCATACGTGGACAACACTTTCTGTAACTCCGACAAGAACGAGTTGACCCAATTCCTCCCATCCTGTTCCATCTGCTTAGACACCAGCCACTGCTTCTTGTAATACCATTTGATTTGGAGGGTCACCCTTGTCTCAGGTTTAGTGTTGAGGGCTTCTACGTGAATGTTGAAAGAGTTCTTGGTATTGCCCATAGTTCCGGTAATAGTTCCCTTGTCCTTGTCCGAGGCGGTTACAAACCAACCCTTCCGCTCGACGGCCTTCTTAGAAGCTTGGAAGACCTCGTCGTATGTGTGTTGGTAAATCTGGGAGCCCTCTTGATTCATTTCCTGTTCGGATGCTGGAGCCGACGATGTAGCTGTGAGAACCGCCAGCACTATTAGAGCCAGCTTGCCGACGGCCACACCGGCTCGGCATCGAGATCGTCCGCACTCGGTTCGACTCATATGACCACCTCCGTTCGAATTTTCGCCGCCTGTTGGCTTGCCTTGCTTTCGACAAACCGTAGGGCTACCGCAGGGTTTGGCTTTTGTGGATCTACTGCCAATATAAGACCATGCCCTTTTGGTGGGTTTTGTCAGTGCGCCAAGTCACCTAGCGATGTGATTAAGAGTAGGGGTTACCGAATGAAGTTCAGCCCGGCCAGTGCGTGTAACGGGCAAACCGGGCTATTCCAATAGGAATCCTGTCTGGACGAAAACAAGGATGATACGGTCAGTTGCTGAAACCAGGCATTTTCACTCATCGGCGGCCGTTCGTACGCAAAATATCTCCTTCCGTCCGCTATTATTCCTGGATTTTCCTGGCCATCGCCGTAACCAGGCCCCGCGGCGCGAGCCGCACCGACTCCGCCAACAGCCAATTCTTGAATCCCGAAATCACCACCGGCTTTCCCGCCATCGTTGCCCGATAACCGTCTTCGGCGACGGTGCGCGCATCCATCGACCCGAACTTCAGCAACCGCTGCCCCGTCGCCTTCGCGCGCTTGTGGAACTCCGTCGCCGTCGGCCCCGGACACAAGCAAGTGACCGTGACTCCCGTCCCCTTGACTTCATTCGCCAGCGCCTCCGAAAAATGCAGAACGTACGCCTTGGTCGCGAAATACACGGCCATCAGCGGCCCCGGCTGAAACGCCGCCGTGGACGCCACATTCAAAATCCGCCCACTCTTCCTTTCAATCATCGAAGGCAGATACAGCCGCGTAAGATGCGTCAGCGTCGTCACGTTGAGCTGGATCTGGTGCAGGCATTCTTCCAGATCGTTCTCGACGAAAAAGCCGAACTGCCCAAATCCCGCGTTATTGACCAGCACATCCACCTGAATACCGGCGTGCGTCGTCTGATCCAGCAAGTACGCGGAAGATCCCGGATGAGTCAGGTCCGCGGCCAGAATCAGCGAGTGCGTGCCGTGCGCCTTCTCCAGTTCGGCGGCGAGTTGCCGCAGTTTGTCCGCGCTCCGCGCAACCAGAACCAGGTTGTAGCCTTCCCGCGCGAAGATCCGCGCCAGCTCCAGTCCGATGCCGTACGAGGCGCCGGTAATAAGAGCGGTTTTGCGATCAGCCATAGCACCTCCGCTTTATGACGCAAAGTTTACTTCCAAAAGAAAGGTTGACCCGACGACCCGCCCCCGACAATGG
>CAVPYG010000019.1:0-49240 GCA_963709835.1 uncultured Acidobacteriaceae bacterium | reverse complement strand
TCGCCTGCGCGACGCGCTCGCCGGTTTGATTGATCGCTTTCAGTTCGTGGTGCTCGACTGCCCTCCGGCGCTCGACCTCCTCACGCTGAACGGGCTAGTCGCAGCCAATGGAGTGCTGATTCCGATGCAGGCAGAGTACTTTGCGCTCGAAGGCGTGTCGGAGTTGCTCGACACCATCGAGAGGATACGGGTACAACTGAACCCGGCGCTGGTGGTTGATGGCGTTGTGCTGACGATGTACGACGAGCGGACGAACCTGGCGCAGCAGGTGGCGGAGGAGCTGAAGAAATACTTTGGCGGCAAGCTGTTCGAGACGACGATCCCGCGGAACATACGGCTGGCCGAAGCTCCGAGCCACGGCCAGCCAGCGCTGGTATATGACGTGCGGTCGCGGGGGGCGGAGAGCTACATCAAGCTGGCGAAGGAGATCATGGACCGGCAAGCGGCGGTCGCCAGCGGGCCGGTGGAAGCCGCTTAGATTGATGGACGTAAATATTTATGTACGTCGATATATTTTGGGAAGTTCTCAGTTCCCGGTTCTCATTTCCAAGTTCTCAGTGCTCAGTAAATCAGTTCGCGATAGGGAGATGATTGGATGACGACAACGAATGGCGCGGCGGAGAAGGTCGGAGAAAAGGCCGGAGAGAAGTTCGGCGAGAAGCTGGCCGAGAAGCGGCGGGCTTTGGGGAGGGGGCTGGAGTCTCTGCTGCCGGGGCCCGCGAGCGGTGCCGACGTTCCCCACGCTGGCAGGCGCTCCACGAGAGGCGGGGATTATTGCCGACTTGTCGGCGGCGGCTGCGGGGACGACTGCGGATGGGGAGACCGTGTACCGGCTGGAGATCGCCCGGATCGACCACAATCCGCACCAGACGCGGCGGGAATTCGATCGGCAGGCGCTGGAGGAACTGGCGCGTTCGATCGAGGTGCAGGGAGTGATCCAGCCGATCATGGTGCGTCCGGGGACGGCGGGCCGGTTCATCCTGATTCTGGGCGAGCGGCGCGTGCGCGCGTCGAAGATGGCGGCGAAGACGCACGATCCCGGCGATTGTGAAGCGCGTCTCGGAGCAGCAAGCAGCGGAGATGACGCTGGTGGAGAACCTGCAACGCCAGGACCTGAACTGCATCGAGCAGGCGGAGGCGTTCTCGAACCTGAGCACGGAATTCAAACTGACGCAGGAGGAGATTGGAAAGCGGGCGGGCATATCGCGGGAGACAGGTATCGAATTACATGCGGCTGCTGTCGCTGCCGGAAGGCGTGATCGGGGCGCTGCAAAACGGAAGGTTGACGTATAGCCACGCGCGCACGCTGTTGCAGCTGCGCGACAACGCCCAGATCTGGCGGTTCGCGCAAAAGGCCATCGAGGAAAAGCTGTCGGTGGCGAAGCTGGAGGACCTGGTGCTGGGCGTGAGCGCGCCCACTGGGCAGGGCGACGCGAACAAGGCAGGCGGAGCGCGCTGGGTCGATCCGAATGTAAAGGCGGCGCAGCGCTCGCTAGAGATGGCGCTGGGGATGAGGGTGCGTATCCGGGACCGGAAGGGCAAAGGCAAGATTGTGATCGAGTACGGAACGCTGGAGGATTTCGACCGAGTGGTGCGAATGCTGAAAGGGAAATAAAGTGTGACAGCTTGAACTCCACCTGGCGCACAGCGCCGGCGAGGCTCCATAGTTTCGGATAGAGCCATCCCGTCCGAGCCCTCCGACTATCCCCTTTTGCCCGATGCGCCAAGCGTCCCGCACAGTTGGGCGTTCCAGCGTTATCAGGCTCGATGGAATGCCGCTCTTCCACACTTCGCTAAGAATGCCCTAGCCAAAAGTACCTCGAACTGAAAAGCCAGCTACTGAATGGTGACATTCACTACGAACACCTGCGGCGTGCTATAAAAAAATGGCTCACTCCCGCCAGCATTTGGGGTGTATGCGCCGTCAACCATGAATTTGTAAGTCCCAGGCGTTGTTCCGCGAATCGTCTTGCCGCCTCCGCTGCTCCCCCCGCCGCCGCAACTCACCAACGCCATGATCCCCACCAGCGCCATCATTAGGAACAAAGCCGCGCCATGCAAGCGAACTCGTCTCCGCACCGGCAATCCAACCACCACAATTCCCGCAAAGAACGTAAAGCACAGTGCCGCAAGCCAGCGCGGACCCCCGATCTGTTCAGCACGCCCGACTGTGGTCGGTCCCGTCGAGCCAATCGTCATGGCGGAGGTCACCGGGCTCGCGCTCGTCACATTCACCGATGCCGGCACCGAGCAAGTGGGCAGATGCTGCGCTCCCGGCGGATAATATGCGATCGTGCACGCAAAGTAGATTGCCCCCGTAAATCCGTTAACCGGCGTCACCGTGAGCGCAGCCGCGTTGCCCGTGGTCGCACCCGCTGCAAACGATACAGAACTCGCCGCCGTCATGCTGAACATATTCAGCATCGTTACAGAAATCACAGTGCCGCTCCCAGCGTACGTCGTGTCGCCGCTATAACTCACATTCACCGTGACCATGCCGGGGCTCCACGTGCCGCCCGAAAAGTCAAAGCTGCAAGAACCATTCGCCAGAGTGCAGCCAGCGTTCCAGGTGTCGCCCGGACCGTAGGCATACAAGTTGATGAATCCCGTCGGAACCGGCTGTCCGCTCACCCCCGCAACATTGGAGGTGACAATCAGGTCCTGCGTCGGAAGCATCGAGGTCCCATTCGGGGTAACAGTTAGAGTGGCAACCGGCTGCGTGGGCACCGCCACTGTGACTTGCACTGGACTGGAGGTTGCGGCTTCATAGTTAGCATCCCCGCTATACTGCGCGGTAATGGAGTCCGTCCCCAACGGCAAGGTTGTCACGCTCAAGCTCGCCGCAGAATTGATAAACGGCCAGGTAAGCGTCGTCGGGGTCACGGTCACGGTCCCCAGCAACGTGCTCCCCGAATAGAACGTGGCTGTTCCGGTGGGCGCAGAATCGTAGCCGGTGCCAACGATCAGCTGGAACGTTACGCTCTGGCCGGGCGCGATCGTGGTAGCGCTTGCCGAGAGTTGCGGGTAGGAGTTGGCTTTCGTCACAGTGAAGTTCAGCGGGGCCGTGCTCGAGGACGCGTTGAAGCTGGCGTCGCCCGAATAGCTGGCGCTTACGCTGTGACTGCCAGCGCCAAAAGCAGTCGGCACCCACGCCGCCGTGCTCGCCGTCCCCATACTCTGCGGGCCGGAACTCACCGTGCCCGTGCTCGCCGCGTCCGTAAAGGTGACCGTGCCCGTCGCGATCCCGTCGCTTGATCCCGCCGGCGCATTCACTCCCACCGCCTGCGCCTCGACCGCGATGGAACTACCGTAAGGGTAGCTTCCGCCGTTTACAAGGACGCCGCTGGTGTTGTTGGTGTACAGGTAATAACTTCCAAACAACGACATGTTGCTCGCTTCCGAGGTGACATTCACGGATACTGGATTGGAAGTGCTGGAAGCGAAAAGACTGTCTCCGCCGTACTTCGCGGTCACTTGATATTGACCTCCGGGAAGACTGTTGATCGTGCTCGATGCTGTTCCATTCTGCAGAGTAATGTCCCCCAGGCTCTTGTTGGCGGACGGGTTGGCAGCGGTAATGAGAGCTACACCGCCCGAAGGAGTTCCGCCGCTGCCAGTGACGCCAACGCTCACTTTTACGGGCGTCCCGTGCGTGAAGCTGGTCTGGCTGAGGCTAAGGTCCGTCGAGGTCGACTTAAAGCTTAGCGAATTCCAGTTGTTGAACAGCTGAGCCGCATCCACACTGCCCAACCCTGTCGCCAGATCGTAGCCCGTACCCGCATCGTAGCCCAGAGTGTAAAAACCTTTCGTGTTATCGTCGGCCGTGCTCAGTGTGCAGTTGGGGCTGCCCTGCTGGCAGGGCACGATGTTGCTTCCCACCGTAACATCATGGAATGCCGACGGATGCTGCGCGGCCAGTGGATACAACCTGAAGTTCGCCTGCCCCTGCGGCCCGTATTTCTGGTTGATTAACGCCATGATCCCGGCCATCGCCGGAGACGAAGCCGAAGTGCCTCCCACAATGCCGATGGTCAGATCTCCCTCGGAAACAACGCACTCCCACGAAACGGTACAGATCGGGTAAAAGCTGTCGTTTTCTCCCGCCGCCGCGTACAGCGACACGTCGGGCAGATCCCGCACACCGTCGTTGGGCACGCCCTTTCCACTCTGCCAGGCAGGTTTCGGATATCCGGCCGTGCAGGAGGCATAACTTCCATCGGAACCGTCAATGCCAGTCGCACAATTGCTCGGTCCGCCGCTGCCGGCGACAATATTCGGATTGTTGGAGTTGTAAACGCCGCCGTTGGCGAGATTCAGTCCGAAGGGGTTGTTCCACGGTTGCTCCGGAACCGGCTGAAGAAGCGAGGTGGTCGGAAAAATGGTGGCCACAAGGTCCCAGTAAGTCGCGAGCTGAGTCTGCTGCGCTGCCTCGCCTTGGTTGTAGCTGCTGTAATAAAAATCCGTTCCGCCCACCGAAACATTCCACGGCGTCGAACTGAAACCGTTCATTGCGATTCCAAGCTGTGCAGGCTGGGGGTTGTCGAAGTCGTCGCAGCCTGCCGGGCCGCCATCTCCGGCCGAGACGAACGAAGTCTGCCCCTGCGCCGCCGCCTGCTCCCACAGCCCGTACCAGAACTGATTGCCTGCCGATCCCAGGTATTGCTCGCAAGTTCCATAGCTGGTGCTGAGCACTGCCGCAACGTCGTCGTCCACGGCTCGCTGCGCCGCCAGGTAAAGCCCGGACTGCACCGAGGTTCCCGCCGACGTATAAAGAGTGATCGTCGCTCCGGGCGCAACCGCCCCCGCTTCCTCGACATCGAGATACGATTCGATGACGGCATCGTTTTCTCCAGGATCGAGCCCATCGATCACCACATTCAGCGGATTCGCAGGCAGCCCAAAGAACGACCGGTACGTCGCGACCACCGTGGGATCTACGTTGGACGCTCCGATCAGTCCGATGGTGACTCCGGTGCCGGTGACTCCTGCTGTGTACAGCGGATTCAAATCGTATTGCAGGGCAAAATCTCCGGGAGCAAACTCGAATAGATCGTTGTAGTCCGGAAAAGTCCACTGCGGAACAAACCTATGGGTCGCGCGGTCATAGACAGCTTTGCCGAGCACCTTCACATAGGGCGTGGGCTGAAAATCGTTGATCGGAGTTATGCCGGCAATCACTGGAGCGAGCGCGGCCGGCACTTGCGGATCGAGATTGTTGGCGTAGTGCCGCTCGCCATTGACCTTATAGATGTGAATCTCGCTGTGAAAAACGGAACGAACCTGCCCGGCGGTCCCGGAAAATTCAATCGCGCTTCTCCCTCGCGTGACCCGCTTCACCGAAAACCCTTGCTGCTCCAGCCATCCCTGGACCGCTGCCATCTCCGAATCGGTCACGCCATAGTCTGCTGCGAACTGCTCTGGCGTCAGCCAGCGATGATAACTGGGACTTCCCGGCCGGTGCGCCTCCTCCAAAAACTGCTGCAACGCCCACTCGCGATCCGGAGACCGCCGCAGCAGCAGCATCATTCGCTCTGCCGGGAAAGAATCCGCCACCGGGCCTTGATCGTAGCGGGCCTGCGCCAGCGGATGCACATTTCCCTTCAACGCAACCCGCACCCGATTGTCAATCGGCTGCGTAATGCGCGACGCAGGCTGGCTCTGCGCCCCCGTAATCGTGGAAATGCCGCCGATAAATGCGGCAACGATGAAGTACTGGACCGACTGGCGGAAGGAGGGCGTGGTCATATTTCACCTCATGATCGATCTGCAAAGAACCGGGCAATGTCGAGGCAACGGGGCAGACGCCGTTGCTGAATCCCCGCCGGAACAGTACCCGATTACTTGGGATGGAGTAATGGAAGTAAGCAAAACTCGCAACAAACTTGAATGCGTGCGCCGGAGTAAAGACGAAGCGGCTGCTTTCATGAATTCCTCCGGCCTAAGGTGTGCCGTATCGAACGACTAGTTGTCCGGCTGCTTTGTCCGCCCTCGTGCAAGCGATCGGATAACCGGAACCTGGGCGCATTTTGCGCCTTGCCCGTATGATATCCCGGTCCACGTCAAGATATGTATGAACTTCGTAGAAATTTGCAAAGGGACCCGCAAACAACCGGTCAGTGGGCGTAGCCAGGCCGTAACGATGAGAACCCCTCAATGGTTGGAATCGGGATCTTTCGCGAGTTTATCGGGCTGCGGCCGCGTTGCCGCTGGCACGGGGGCTGCCCCGCCCTTGCCCAGGCGTTCTCCGCAAGGACGGGGCGAGGCAATCGCTTGGGGCAAAGGTGACGATGACAGACTGATCCATCCGCGATCGTCTGTCATCTATCACTCGTCGTTTATTGGCGCGTCGTTTATTGACTCGCTGTTTATTTTAGAGTCTTGTGAATTTCTCCCGCGACCCAGCCTCCCACAGCATGAGCGAGGTGTTCGTCGCTGCGATACATCGCCGGAACCATCTTTACGCTCGGTGAAGCATTGGCAATCGGCGTATGGTCGCTGCGATGGTAAACATTGATCGACACCGTGATCTCCGCGGGATGCATCATGGTGTGGCCGGCCTTCTTGAAGTCGGTTATCTTGCACTCGACCACGATGGAATCCGCAACCGCGGCGTCAGCCACGGCGCCGCCATCGGCGATCACCTGCTCGGCAAAGTCCTTCTTGCTGAGTTGCTCCCGGATTTCATCGGAGATTAGTTTGAGAAACTGTGGCGGGTTGATGTTATCCGGAAGCTGCACGCCATCCGCAATGGTCACTTGCTTCACTTCAGAGGTTTTGTATTTCGGGGCGTCTTTGGCAAATACACTGCCAGCTACGAAAATCAAGGCCGCCAGGAGGACGACTTGGTTGAGAGAACGTTTCATATCAAGACCTCTCCTTATAATTGGAAAAACGACAACCTCAAATTCTAGTTCGCCAGTAAAGGAAAACTGAGATTTGACAGGGATGGACATGACCAAGGTAACGTTCGGGCTCAGACTGAGTGGACTTCCCTTAAAGTGTAAAGTCTCGCCGTTTCAGAGGCGGGCGGCCCACTCAAGCCGTCTTTCGGGCGGTTGGCAACTCAAGCTTCTTTCGCTTGAGTGGGGCAGTTCCGACGTCAGAGCCCAAAAGCCATGACCCAGGAAAAGACCCCCCTCTCCCGGCCTCGGTTTTGTCAAGCTTGACTTTTTGCTCGGGACGAAATGGGGGTCCAGCGCCAGCAGGAAGTAAAACCGCCCCTTCCCGAGCCCAAAGGAGCAGCGGAAGCGAACCTAAGTCCAAGGCAATAAATACTTTACCTCTAAGCCGTTTACCTTCAATACTTTGCCAGAAAAATCCCGCTAAAGTCTTGATTCCAATGGACCGGACATGGGAGGGGGTATCCCCAATTGCCAACCACCTAACATCCAGGAAGCCAGAAACCCTCAAAAAACCTTCCCCTCCAGCCCTCCATCAAAAACTTTATTTTTTGGCGAACAAACGGAGAACGAGCGCCTGATCTTTTTCATCACACCCACCCTCACAGACCTGGGCCCCGCTCAGGGTCAGGATGACCGGCGTTTCCTATAAAGAAAGCTTGAGGCGATGCCGCCCTTCTCTCAGGTTGGCGCCCAAAGGAAGGGCGCGAAGCCTTCGACAACCTCAGGACAGGCTCTGGGACAGCTCGCTTTGCCGCAACGTCGTCTACAATAATTGTCTCCGCGTTTCACGCTGAGAACTGCGGTTCGAAAGTTCTAAGCCACCTGAAAGGTGCGTCATCACTATGTTTCCTCGACTGATGCTGGTTCGATTGCAAGCCGTCGTTTTGGCTGTCCTGTTCTTCAGTCTGCCGATGCTCAGCGCGGATTTCGCGATGCAGGTGACCGACAGCGGCTACCTGAACACACAGGGTTTCAGCGTGATGCTCTATGACAGCACGTTCCACCCCATCTTCGTGGACGAGAAGAACACGGCGATGCAGATGATTCTCTATGGAGAACGCATCGCCACGAACGGCGACGTGCGCCTGATGCCGACTCCAGAGCAGTGGGATTTGGTGGCGAAGTTCAAGGGCCGTCATGCCGACAAGGAACACAACCGTCTCACGCGCAGAGTTATCGTTCCCCAGCTACCAAATGGATTATCGTCTGGAAGTGGCGGCAGAACCTGGGGGCGTGCGGGTGAGCGTCAATCTCGACAAGTCGTTGCCGGAGAAGCTGGCCGGGCGGGCGGGATTCAATCTGGAGTTTCTGCCGTCGGTGTACATGGGCAAGACGTATGCGGTGGACGGCGGCGCGTTCGGCGTTTTTCCTCGCAGCCCACAGGACGCGATGCAGAAGGTGCTGCCGTCGGCCGACGACCCAAAGAAACTGGCGTACCAACAGGAATGGGACGAAGCGAAGGGGTACACGCAGCCACTTCCGCTGACCACGGGAACGAGCATTACATTTGCGCCGGAAGATGCGCTGCACCGCATCAGCATCACTTCTGAAACCGGTCCGCTGGCGCTTTATGACGGACGCAACCGGGCACAGAATGGCTGGTTCGTACTGCGCACGCTGATTCCTTCGGGCAAGACGGAAGGAGCGGTGGTCTGGCACATCCAGCCGAATGTGATCCCGAATTGGACACGACCGCCGATGGTGGCGCACAGCCAGGCCGGCTATCCTCCCAACTTTCCGAAGGTCGCCGTCATCGAGCTGGACCCGAAATTCGACGCGCCCAAGACAGCGAAGGTGCTCCGCCTAGCGGAAGACGGATCGTACACGCAGGTCTTCGAAGGTCCGATCTCGGGCCTCACGCCGTGGCTGCGGTACACCTATGCGAAGTTCGATTTCTCGGCCGTGAAGGATCCCGGACTGTACGCGATCGAATACGCGGGGCGGCGGACCGATCTGTTTCCCATCGCAAAGGACGTGTACAGCCGGACGTGGCAGTCCAGCCTGGACGGATTTCTGGCGGTGGAGATGGACCATGTCTCGGTGCGGGAAGGCTACCGTTTGTGGCACGGAATTTCGCACCTCGACGACGCACGGCAGGCGCCTCCGAACACACAGCATTTCGATGGGGCATGGATGGGCGCGAACACCGATTCGCCGTTCCAGCCCGGCCAGCACATTCCGGGATTGAACGTCGGCGCCTGGTATGACGCGGGCGATTACGACATCCGGGCCGAGAGCCAATACGCGGTCATAGAGGACCTCGCCCTGGCATACAAAGAGTTCGACCTGAAGTGGGACCAGCTGACTGTGGACGAGACTGCCCGCACGGTCGAGATGCATCGTCCGGACGGAGTGCCGGACGCGGTGCAGCAGGTCAAGCACGGAGTCGTTGCAGGTGCTGGGACAGATCAAGTCCATCGGCCACCCGATTCCCGAAGTTATGGAGCCTAATCTGCGGGAGTACACGCACCTGGGCGATGCCGCGTCGAAGACCGATGGACGAATCTATTCGGAGAAACTCGGGCTGCATGAGGTGGAGGGGAATTTCTCCGGCATTCCGGATGACCGGTGGGCGTTCACCACGAAGGAGGCGCGGCTGCAATACGGAGCGGCGGCCGCGCTGGCCGCCGCGTCGCAGGCGCTCAAGGGCTGGGATGATGCGCTCGCCAAGGAGTGTCTGGAGACTGCGGTCAAGCTGCGGGACGAGGAACATGCTCATCCGACCGCCATCCAAGCCCGGCCCGGCCAGGGGCCACCTATTAGTTTGTTGGAAGAGATCGTCCGAAACGAGGAGTGGAAAGCCACCTTGGAATTGCTGATCGCCACGAACGGCGGTGAGGCTTATAAGAAGCGGCTTGAAGAAATGTTTCCCTCGGTTCGACAGGGGCAAGAGTTCGCCTTCAGTGGTTGGATGGCGGTGCGCGCCCTGCCCTACATGGACGCTGAATTCAAGAAGCAGATGGAAACGGCTGTCCGATCTTATGTGGCTGAGTTAGACGCCGAGCTTGCGGCCACACCGTTCGGCGTACCGCCCAGCCTGGGCACTTGGGGCGGTTCGATCGCCGTGTCCGATCTCGGCGTGCGGATGTATTTTCTGCACAAGGCATTCCCGGAGATCGTCGGGCCGGAGTACACGCTGCGCGCGGCCAACTACATACTGGGGACGCATCCGGTATCGAGCACGTCGTATGTGTCGTCGGTGGGGACGGTTTCGAAGCTGAAGGCCTACGGCAACAACCGTGCCGATAACACCTTCATTCCAGGGGGCGTGATTCCGGGCTACATTATCATCAAGCCCGATTTCCCGGAGTGCATCGACGACTTCGGATTTCTCTGGTTCGAGGACGAATACGTGATTGACGCCGTGAGCAGGTGGGTTCTCGCAGCCAACGCGGCCGATGCGCTGGTGAAGTGAGCACGGGCGGGGAAACGCGATGGAGGGGGCGGGGCTGTACGCAGATCGGTCATTCGGAGACGGCGCAGATGGGGGCGGTCTTTCATAATGGAATGAACCCGTGACCGGGGTTTTGAGTGAAATGGGGATGTTACGCCAACTACACGGTAGATGGTGGAGCAGAGTCTTGCATTTACTCTGGCCGTCAGCGTCTATCCCACGGCTGCTTTCGGCGATTGAATGGGTCTAAGTAATATTCAGTGGACGCGGCGACTACGACGAAGAATACACAAATGCCAAGCGACAGTTGCTTCTGCACTTTTTCCCTGTGTGTCATGTACCCCCTCACCACTCCGCCCCTGCCATTAAGAGGATAGATTCTGCCAGTTTCCGGTTGGGGTGTTTGCGCTAGGTCACTGGGAGAGTACACGAATACGAACGCCGAAGTCGTCAGGATGACTATCGCGAAAGCGATGTAAACTGCCTTTGCGGCTTTCATCTTCATTACAGAGAGATTATCTCACCTAATCTAAAACGGAGCCAGATAGTTGACGAAATCAGGCGATTGCACCAGTTTGCGCTTTGTTTCGCCAATTTCAGGCGCCCCGCCCCTTCAATGAGAGATTTCGTCAACAGAGAAAGAGCATGTGCCTTATAATGATCGCGATTTCGCTTAACCGCGACTCCGCAGTCGATACAGACTCTTTCGGGACGCGGCACACCCTGAACCGAAACCGAGTGTGTAGTGCCCTTATCCGTTTCGGATTTTGTTGATACGTGACACTTCTCGATCTGTAGGGCAAAATGGCTTGATTCTGACTCACTGCACAACTGGAGGAAAACTGACGTGAGAAAAATGTCGAATCTCTGGACGAAGCGAGCTTTTGCGGGGCCAACGCATTTTCGTTTGGCAGTCGCTGGGCTTGCGTTGGTCGCTGGGCTTGCATTGCGGGCGCATGCGCAAAACGACCGGATGACACCCATCGCCACGCCTTCGCAGCCCAACGCGATTGAACTCGGCACCGGTCCGCTGCCCGGTGCGACGAACCCGGAGGCCTGGCATAGCCAGTACGGCAGTCAGTTCGCGCGCAACGTGACGATTGCGACGCTGACACCCTTTCTTCCGGATCCCGCCAAGGCAAGCGGCGCCGCCGTTGTCGTCGCGCCCGGCGGCGGTTTCTTTACCTTGTCCATGGAAAATGAAGGCTCGAACGTCGCCCGCGCGCTGGCGGAAAAGGGTGTCGCCGCGTTTGTCCTCAAGTATCGCTTGAACCAGACACCGGCCGACATGCCAGGGTTCGAAAAATCCATGCGGGAAATGTTTTCGGGTACAGCGCGGCCGCCGCGCCCCGAACCCGGAAAGGCGATCGCTGGTCTTGCCCCTCAGATCGCCGACGCCCGCGCCGCATTTGCCCTTATCCGGAAGCGGTCTGCCGAGTGGCATGTCGATCCCAACCGGATCGGCATGATTGGGTTTTCCGCCGGCGCGATGCTGACAATGGCAACTACGCTTGCCGGCGAGGATGCGAAGCCCGCCTTCATCGGCAACATCTACGGTCCTCTCGCGTCGGTCACGGTCCCAGCCGAGGCGCCGCCACTATTCATCGCCCTGGCTGCCGACGACCCGTTTTTCGGGAACAGCGGCTACGGGCTCATCGATAGCTGGAAGGCCGCGAAGCGCCCCGTCGAATTCCATCTTTATGAACAGGGTGGCCATGGCTTCGGGATGTACCCGAAGGAAACTACGAGCACCGGTTGGTTCGATGCCTTTGTGCGCTGGCTCGGGATGCATGGCATGCTGAAGCCGACAGGATCAGGAAGGAGCGGTGCTGCTACCTCTCCCTGATATGGGAACTGACGCGACGCGAACGCGCATAGATGCAACAATCTGTAGAGCGCTGAGACTTCCCGCGATTGATTCCATCCGCGCCAGTTACTCGGACAGGAACCACTCATAACTCTGGACATACGACCACTGACGGGAGCATAACCTCCAATTCACCTCCCACCATTGATGCCCACTAGCCTCGCCAGCACTTGCCAGTGCCTCGGATGCGGCACCCGCGCTCATCTGGTTTGGCACCAGTTCTGCTAATTAGCTGTTGTAACCAGGCGATAGCGCGTTTTGACCACTGGCCATTCAGGGCTATCGCGACGTAGCGCCAACTACTCCGTGGAATCGGGGTTGCGACCACTCACGAGGACGCACGGGAATTGGCACAGGAGCGAATAGCTTTTTGAATCTGCACTTGACTTTGGTATTTCTCCTGTGGAAAATACTTCCCAAGAGTGGGGTTGTCTTTTTCTTCCTATCTGGCATCTTTTCTGGCATCGTTTTTTCCCTGATCCGTTGGAATTCCATGCAAAGGAGAATGAATATGAGTACAACTCCAGGTCCAGCGCTGGATATGGATAAGTTGAATGCGTTCATCGGGCAGTTCGTGACCGATCTCGGGGCTGCCGTGCACACCGGCATGGTGGTCATCGGCGAGAAGCTCGGGCTGTACAAAGCACTGGCCCAAGGTCCGGTCACGGCTGCTGAGCTTGCCGCCAAGACGCAGACCGATGAGCGCTATTTGAAAGAGTGGCTGTCATCGCAGGCGGCGGGCGGATACATCACCTACGATGCGGCCACGGGCAAGTTCGGGCTGAGTCGGGAGCAGGCGTTCGCGCTCGCCATGGAGGACAGCCCGGCGTACCTCCCCGGAGCTTTCGAATTGGCGTTGGGATCGCTGGCGGCGGTTCCGCGAATCGCGGAGTCGTTTCGCACCGGCGCGGGAATGGGCTGGCATGAACACGACGATGGCGTGTTTCACGGCTGCGAAAAGTTCTTCCGGCCGGGATACGCCGCCAACCTTGTCAGCTCATGGATTCCCGCGTTGCAGGATGTCAAAGAGAGGCTGGAGGCGGGGGCGCGCGTGGCCGATGTTGGCTGCGGCAAAGGGGCGTCCACTTTACTGATGGCAAAATCGTTTCCCAAATCGCGCTTCTATGGCTTCGACTACCACGACAAGTCGATTGAAGGGGCCCGCGAGTCGGCCAGGCGCGAGGGTGTCGCGGACCGCGTGACCTTTGAAGTTGCCAAGGCCAAAGAATTCCCCGGCAAAGACTATGATTTCGTCGCCGTCTTCGATTGCCTCCATGACATGGGCGACCCGGTTGGAGCCGCGGCGCACGTGCGCCAGTCGTTGGCCAACAATGGAACGTGGATGATCGTCGAGCCTTTTGCCAACGACCAGTTAAAGGACAACTTGAATCCTGTGGGCCGGGTTTACTACTCGTTTTCAACGCTGCTGTGCACCCCTTGCTCACGATCGCAAGAAGTCGGGCTCTGCCTGGGAGCGCAAGCGGGGGAAACAAACATTCGAAACGTCGTAACCTCGGCCGGTTTTAGCCGCTTCCGCCGCGCCACTGAAACGCCGTTTAACATTGTTTACGAAGCTCGGCCATAAGGGATTCGGGCAGCCGGACCGGCGCGGGCGAAGGAGTTCGCACGAGTACTATGCAGGCGCATTGTGGAGGCGGATATGAATTGGGCGCGGCTGGTTGAGATCACTATTGGCGCGGGTTTTGTCTCGTCGCTCACTGACTGGTTTTTCGCAGGCGATTGGCTTCATCGGCGCTACACCTACCCGGAAATCTGGCGTAAGGGTAACGAGAGTAGAGCGATTGCGCTAACCAGTCCGCTGCCCTTTGTGACCTGCGGAGTGTTTGCCTTTGTCGCCGCCCGGCTCGGCCTTCATTCGGTATTGAGCGCGCTCAAATTGGCGGTTGCGGTGTGGGTGATCGGGCCGTTGCCCCTGATCCTCACCAACGCCGCATTTATGAAGCTGCATCGGGTTTTTGTCGCGTCGTACGCAATCGGCTGGTTGACAAAGCTGGTGATTGTTGCGGTCGCGGTTGGCTGGTTCCTGCGTTGATGCGCGGCCGAGGAGCGTGATCGCGACGTTATAACAACAATACTCAGTGGCGGAGACTTAAGAAATCCCGTTGACGAATTCACGCGTGACTACACAATGGCCCAAGGGACGCTTTTCCATCAAGGCCCACTTGCCCACGGCAGAATATATGTTCCACCGTTCCAGAGCCTAGGAACGGCCGCGCGGGATTCATCTGACTGAAACAATCCCAGCATAAACTGCCCGACATGAAGATCTTCCGCTTCCTCGTAATCGCAATTCTTCTTGTACTGCCACTGTTGAATGCGGTGGTGGCACACGCCCAGGACGTATGCAACAAACTTTCCGAGGACGAAGTGTCGGCTGCCGTTGGCACGCCTCTTAAGCGCAGTCCCACCGATCCCTGCCGTTTTGGTCATGCATTCAAATCGTTCAGCATCATCATTCACGCTGGCGACGGCCCCCGGTTCGGCGAATACGCCGCGAAGGCTCGCCAGGAGTTTAAAGACACGCAAACCGTTCCCGGTGTTGGCTCCGACGCCATCTTCTACGGGACAAACCTGGCGGTGAAGGCCAAGGGGGACGTGATCGTCATCCAGATGCTGATGGGTCATTCGGTTCCCGAGAAGATCGCGCTGTCCAAGGCCGTGGTGCTGAAGCTGATTGCGCACCTCTGATGGCGAGGCAGTGCCGATCGCGGAATCGGCATTTGCGGTGGGCAGAATGCCTCAGCGATAGAGCTTGCGGGCTGAGATGCATCGCTTAGGACTGACACCTACTCGAAAGTCTTGATCGGGCTGCCGTGGCAGCTAGCCGGCGGGCATTTGATTCTGCGCGGTCTGTTCGAGCGCCTCTGCTTCCGGCAAGAGACGATCAGCTTCTCTGAGCAGCGGGTCAGACCTGCTAGCGCGAGCAAATCAACTCGTATCTTCCCAGCGAGAACACTTCTGCCGGTAAACTGACTGGAGCAACGCCGGAGGCCGTTTTCCGGCGGACGCATAGAGGCGATCCGAAATGAACAAGCGTTTCGCGAAGTGGTCGGGTGCGGTGCAAACTGCATTTCCCAGCGCTTTGAATCCCTACTGGAGAGCGATGCCGTTAAGGCGGATGACGAAGCTGCTGGCGTCGTTGTTTTTTGTGCTGGCTGCGATGGGCTGCGTCGCGGACCTCATCCAGATCAAAGCGCCTGCGCTCGCCCACGGATTCTTCTGGCCGCTGTGGCTTGGAGTTGCAGGGGTGGGAGTCTTTACAGCCCAGATCAAGAGAACGCGGTTCCTCTTGCCGTTGTTGCTGGTAATGGCCTCCGGCCTGTGCCTCGGTTATCTCCAAGTGCGCGCGTCGGCACACATCTTAATACCCGATGCAGTCTTCCGGCGGATCGTGGTAGATGCGATCGCCGCCTGGGTCGGCGTAGCAGGAGGCTACCGGCTGCTTGTCTCGTTCATTACTTCCGAAGGCTTGGATCAGGTTCGCATGCAGACCGAGCTATCACTGGCGCACGGGATTCAGCAAACGCTGGTGCCCAATGTGTCGATGGATAGTGGTCGCTTCGAAGTGTATGGCAGGTCGATGCCTAGCGAAGATATGGGAGGAGACCTCATTGATGTCATCCCGAGCGAGGAGGGCCTGCTGGCCTATATCGCCGATGTCTCCGGCCACGGCCTGCCTGCGGTCAATTGATGGGAATGCTGAAGGCTGCCATGAGGATGGCGCTACAGTTCCGCCATAAGCCGCCCAGTCTGCTGCAAAGCGCGGACCGCGTGTTGCCCGCCGTCAAGGAGCCAGATATGTACGCCACACTGGCGCTGCTCTCGTTTGACGATTCCATGGAAGCTGAATATGCCCTTGCCGGGCACCCCGCCATTCTTCATTACCGGGTAAGCAGCCGCAGTACGGCGCGGCTTGCGATGGAGCAATTTCCATTAGGCCTGGTCCCAGGGGGCCACTACGCCAGCGCCAAGGTCGCATTTGCTCGGAACGATGTGTTCCTCCTGCTGACCGATGGGATATCGGAGGTGGTGAACGAGAAGGATGAGGAATTTGGCCTGGATCGCGTGGAACAAATACTCATCTCGCATGGCGCTGAGCCGTTACCTCAAATATGGGACGCGGTCATGGACGCAGCCAGGCGTCACGGTCCGCCGGAAGACGATCAGACCGTGCTGCTGGTAAGAGTGCGCGAGAGTCTTGCGCCTCGTTCAAGTACGCAGGAGCTTGCAACTCTGCACGGGAAAACGACCCCACTTTAGGTGGACTCGCAGATACGTGTCGTAACCCGGCCATAACGGTCATTGAGATTCGATAAGGGCGAGACCCGGGCCAGCCGGCGCTTGATATTGGGGGAAACTGTCCAATATCATTGGCTAGCTCACGACTTGTTGTGACGACTCCGATCCGAGGTGAATATGCGCAAACCCGCGTTGTTCCTATTACTGCTTTTGGTTGCAGCCCTATCGCTGGCAAACGGTCAAACGCAATCCATGCAGCAGGCTTCCGGGCCGGCATTGCCCTACAGCCCGAGTCTCGACCTGTCGTCGATGGACAAATCTGTCGATCCTTGCGTGGATCTCTACCGTTATTCCTGCGGTGGGTGGCAGAAGAAAAATCCGACGCCTCCCGATCAGACTTCATGGTCGGTTTACGCCAAGCTCTATCAGGACAACCTGACCTTCCTGCGCGGCATGCTTGAACAGGCGGCGCAGCGGGATGAGCAACACAATGCCGTCACCCAGCAGATCGGAGACTTCTACTCCGCCTGTATGGACGAAGGCGCAGTGGAGAGCCGTGGAGTGGCGGCGATCCAGCCGGAACTCGACGCGATTGCGCAGATTAAGTCGGCGAAAGAACTGACTCCGCTGGTTGCGCGGTTGCAGCTGATCTACTTCCGCTATTCCTACAACAGTTCCATGCTTTTTGCGGCTGGCTCGACGCAAGACCCGGACGATTCGGAGCAGGTCATCGCCGAAGTGGACCAGGGCGGTCTCGGCATGCCCGACCGCGACTACTACATTAAGGATGATGCGAAGTCGAAGGAAACGCGCGAGCACTACCTGCAACATGTGCAGAAAGTTTTCGAGCTGATCGGCGACGGCCCGGTTGCCGCAAAGCAGAATGCCGAGGCCGTCCTCCGTCTGGAGACGGCCATGGCCAAGGCTTCGCTGACTCGCGTGGAGCGCCGCGATCCCCACAAGCTGGTGCATAAAATGAAGGTCGCCGATCTCATGCAGCTGGCGCCCAACTTTGACTGGGCCGCTTACTACAAGGAGATGCAATATCCGGATTTTGGCATTCTCAACGTCGACGCGCCCGAATTCATCAAGGAACTGAACACGCTGCTGGCTTCCGAATCGGTCGATAGCTGGAAATCCTACTTGCGCTTCCATGTGGCCGACACGTCCTCCCCGTACCTTTCTTCGAAATTCGTCGAGGAAAATTTCGACTTCTACCGCAAGTATTTGCGGGGCGCAAAAGAGATGCAGCCTCGCTGGAAACGCTGCGTGCAGTACGTGAACTATGACCTGGGCGAGGCGCTGGGCCAGGTATATGTGGCGAAAGTCTTCTCCCCGGAACTGAAGCAGAGCACGGTCGATATGCTGCGGCGCATCGAGGACGCCATGGGCGCGCGCATACGGGCGCTGGACTGGATGAGCCCGGAGACCAAACAGCAGGCGCTGACGAAGCTGGCGGGAATCCGCAACAAGATTGGCTATCCCGATCACTGGCGCGACTACAGCTCGGTGAAGATCGTTCGCGACGATTTTGCCGGCAACGTCGAGCGCGCACACCAATTTGAGAGCCGCCGCGAGATCAACAAAATCGGCAAACCTGTCGACCATGGCGAATGGGACATTTCCGCTCCGACGGTGGATGCCTACTACAATCCACAAATGAACGACATCAACTTTCCCGCCGGCGTGCTGCAACCGCCCCTCTACGATCCGAAAATGGATGACGCTCCCAATTATGGCGACACCGGGGGCACCATTGGCCACGAACTTACCCACGGCTTCGACGACGAGGGCAGCCAGTTTGACGCCAAGGGGAACCTGAAGAATTGGTGGACAAAAGAAGACCGGGAGAAGTTCGACGCGCGCACCAAGTGCGTGGAGGATCAGTATTCAGGATATGTTTCGGTGGACGACGTTCACGTCAACGGCAAGCTGACGCTGGGCGAAAACGTCGCCGATCTGGGCGGCGAGATTCTTGCTTATGCGGCGTGGCAAGATGCGAGCAAAGACAAGAAGCTTCAACCCATCGACGGTCTGACCCCGGAGCAGCGCTTTTTCGTCGGATTCGCGCAGTGGGACTGCGCCAACGAACGTCCCGAAGACTTGCGCGTGCGCGCCATGACCGACCCGCACTCTCCGGCACGCTATCGCATCAACGGAGTCGTGGTAAACATGCCCGAGTTTGGGGAGGCATTCCACTGCAAACCGGGCGAGCCCATGGTGAAACCCGCCGCCAACGTGTGCAAGGTCTGGTAGTGGCTGGGTGGTGCGAGACCCTTCGGCAAGCTCAGGGCAGGCTCTGGTGTGCGCGGCTAAACATCGAAGAGCCTTTTCCGGGGTTGCGGTATAGACTGGCTCGGAGGAGTCGAATGCTCATGGCCGAGGGAGGCGGGAATGTTTGAAACCAGTGGAACCACCGATGTCATGGAAAAGGGCCCGTGGCGGGACTACATGCTCTGGTTCGCGGCGGGCTGCCTGGTCACGGTGCTGATCTTCTACATCTTCGTCATACCGATTGCGAAGCGGGGGGCGGCTGAGTCCGCTGAAAAAGCGGCGAAACAGAAATTCTCCCTTGAACTGGCAATGAACCCGCTGGACGCTCAACTGGTAACCACAAAGGCCGCATTGCAGACTGCATCCCAAGAGCGCGACGATTGCAAAGCCAAGTTCGATCGGCAGACGTTTCTGTACGACAACACCATCGTCGTCGATCCCGAAAAGATGTGGATCATTCCCGCCGATGTGGAACCGATCGCGGTCGCCGACCGTCGCCTCACTTACACGCACTACGACCTGAAGACCAAGCGCGAGACTGCCCACTTCGAGCCTAAGCGGCAATAGCCGGCGGAGCGCTCGCCGAGCGGGGCTGCCTGTGGTGCTGTGTTCATGAGATCAAAAGCTTGGGGCGCCCGGCGGTCTTGTGACTCGTGTCGTCCGATTTGGCCCAGATGGAATTGAAAAGCTTGAACCACAGGGGGCACGGGGGTACACAGGGGACACCATCGATGCTAAGCGCTGTTCTCAATCGCCGTTCTGTTTTCTGTCGCAGATTGGGTTGATTCACGCTGAGCATTGTGTTATACGGGGCTTATCGAAGTTGAAGGCGGGGCATCCGATGTTGCCCAGGCAAGAAGAGCGTCGCCACGCGAGGCTGCCGTGAAACGGGCTTTCACGTCGCTGAGTCCGCGGGAAGCGCTGCGCATTGCCATTGTGATCGAGGAACGGAACGCGCAGATCTATCAGCGGCTGGCTGAGATGTTCGCGAAATCGTGCCCCGAGTCGCCGCAGATCCCGTCGGCGTTCCACGATCTGGCCAACATGGAACGGAAGCACGGCATACTGCTGACGAAGAGCTACGCGGAGCGCTTCGGAGCGGTCCGCACGAACCTGACCGAAGACGACATTTGGGATTTCATCGAGGCGCCGCAGCTCGCCGTTGCCGACATCCTGACGGCCGTCGAGGCAGGAGATGAGCGCGGGGCACGGCGAATGGCATTGCAGATGGCTCTGGGAGCGGAGGAAGATGCGGTCAATTATTACGCGCGGGTGGCTGAAACCACGCTCGATCCGGAGCTGAAAGCCCTGTGCGAAGAATTTGTGGCGTTCGAACAGGAACATACCAACTGGGTCGAGAAAGCACTCGGCCAACCCGATACACGTTCAGGCCCCGCTGAAGCTGCCGGCTAGGAGTAACTTCCTGGATACGTCTGGATGCGACGTTTTTCCCACTTGTTACTTTCCCGATTCTCCCTCATCTGTTTTGCTCACGGCTGGGCGTGCCCGTAATGTTAACTTGCGGCGCGGGCGGGGTTGACTTCGCGCAAGAGATCTTTACCGCAGAGGACACACACGGCACAGGGGAACCTGGCGAGTAACATGTGGGAACCGAGTGGCGTTTTCACGAGGCAATTGCCCGGTGCGGTGCCATCGGGCATTTGAAATTGTGTGTCTGGGTCAGACTGGGACGTTTTGCTCGCTGGGGACGGGCGAGGACGCCCGTCGCTCCACCAATCATCTATTAACTACTGCGCCGCGAGGGCGGGAGAGGCGGCGCAAGCGTGCTTCGAGATGGCGAGCCTGCGCTTGCCGCTTTCGACGATCGAGGCGCACAGGGTGGGCTGGTACTCTTTGCCGGACCACTCGAATATGACGGTCTCGGCTTTGGAATCGCCGGCCTCAAAGCGGGCGGTGAGGGACGGCATGCCGTGGCGCAATCCTTTTGATAACGGGCGCAAGGATGCGAAAACGCCATGGAGCGCGAGGCGATAGCTCTCGCCCGAGCGCAGGTACACATAGGTGGCGCAGTTGGCGGCTTGGGAACCGGCTTCCGCGCCGGATTCCGCGCCGCTCGTCGAACCGTTTGTCGAACCGCGTTCCGAACCTCGTTCCGAACAATGACAGGCGCCATCGAGAACTACGATCGAGCCGGGATGAGCCCCGCGAAAAGTCTGAAGTTTGACATGACTCTGGAGGAATTGCGCGGCAGGATCGTCGGCGATGCGCGGGGCGGATTCCGATGCGCACGAGGCATCGCGCACCAGGGCATCGCGCAGGCCGGGTTCGAGGGCGGAGATCTGGTCGGGTTGCGCAAAGCAGACAACGGCGCTGGCCAGAGCGAATAGGAGAATCGTTATCGCGGAGCTGATTGTCATGATCCCCATTTCATAAGTTACATCGGCGATTTTCAACGGCGATAATAACGACGATCTTCAGGGACGCATTTTCAAAAACGGCAGCCCGGAATCTCTTTACACGGGCGATAGGAGAAGATACCACAGGGAACGCGCGGAAACAGATAGTCAATGTAATCCCACGGGTACGCACAAGGGCGGCTGGCGGGGCTGGAGGCGGAGAGTTCTCCCATGGAACTGACGTTGATGTGGGTGGCGGGAAAGTCGGCGGCGGATAGAGAGCGCAGCACGGGCAGAATGGCGAGATCGGTATCGAGGTGCGGGCCTCCGGGCTTTTCTTGTTTGACGGGATAGACCTGCCCTCCGAGAAACGCGCCATCGGGTGCGAGGCGGACTTCGAGGATTAGGGAGATGCCGTTTTCGGCGGCCAAATTGAAGCTGCCATAGGTTGCGAAATTGCCGAGGGAATAGGCAATCAAATGGCCGCAATAAACTTCCATGGCGCGGACGACGTGGGGGCCGGAGCCGATGACGAGTTGGGCTCCGTTGTCAATCATGGCGTGGGCGAAGCGCCGGAGATCGCCGCGATCTTCACCGACGAAGCGCTCGTCGCCGGGGGCTACGTGCTGGTGAGTGGAGCCTTCGGCGCCTCCATGAAACGAGACGATGACGATGTCGGCTTCGGCCTTGGCTGCGCGGACGGTGTCGATGGCGTCATCGAGATCGAGGAAGTTGTAACTCGCGGGGTAGGTGGCGAAGGCGATGACGGCGACTTTCGTGCCGCCCACGGTTAGGCGGGCGATATCGCCGACTTCTCCGGAGTGAGCGATGCCCAGCGAATCGAGCACGTGGAGGGAGCTGGCGCGGCCTTCCTGCCCGAAATCGAGGGCGTGATTGTTGGCCAAACCCATGACGGTGAAGCCGGCGGTCTTGAGATATTGGCCGTAGCGGGTGGGGACGCGAAAGGCATAACAGTTCACGGGCTTGGGTTTGAGCTTGTTCGCGGATTTGCGATGTTTGGCGCGACGGGTTGGGGCGGTTGAAGCGCCGGAGTTGGCGAGCCGGCCACCGCACTTTTTTGTGGTGCCGTCATCCACGAGCGGGCCTTCGAGATTGCCGAAGACGATGTCTCCTTCTTGCAGGATGGGCGTGACCTCATCGAGAAGATCGACGCCATCGTCGGGAGGGAGTCCGGATTCGTCGGGAAAACTCGATCCCAACATGACGTTGCCGACGGCGATGAAGGTGATGGGAGGGCGGGCGGCGGGTTCGGATTGAGCCACAGGGGACAGGGCGGAGACTACGGTAATGATCAATCCCGCGAAAGTGGCGTTGCCGGCGGTCCGCAGCATGACTTGGGTTTCATTATATATTGGCCGGATATTTGGCCTGGGTACGACTGGCGGCCGAGCGGCAGTCGGGTACAGAGCCGGGGGCGGCTGTCCCTACGCGAAGGACGGGCGTGGCCGCCTGTCCCCACACGAGATGTTTCTACTCGCTCACACTCTCCAATAGTCGGGACGCCAGTTCTGGATCGCTTTTTTAATATCATCCCGGGAAAGCTTTTCATTGAGCGCACGGGCGGCGAGAGCGGGGAGTTCGGCGTCGGAGGCGAATCGGAGGCCGACTAGCTGCGCTTCGGACAATTCCGGGATGCGGGGACGGAGGGATGGGTCGAGCAGATTCGCAAGGCGCAATCTTTCTTCGAGGCGGATGACACGGTCCTGCACCTTGAGCGCATAGAGGCGGATCCTGAAGACGGCGAATACCGCGGCGAGGGCTACGAGTACCATGCAGGTCGAATGGAGGCCTGGCTTTCGTATTACATGGACCATGGCCGCGATCAGGGTGATGACGAAAACGGGCAGAACGAAGAAATGGAAGAGCGGGTCACGACGCGTGTGATTGGAAAAGTTCTGGGCGGGTTCGGCGGGCATGGGTGAGGCTCCTTTCGAGAATCTGGATTATCATCGCACGGATTGACGGCGCAGCGTATTGGGGGGATTGGATGCGCTATCGCGCCCATTGCACCCGGACGAATTCCGACGAAAAGCAACATCTTTACCACAGGGAGCACACGCGAAACCCTCGGTTGTGGAGATTATTTTCCTATGCAGAAGGTGGTGAAGATGCGGGTCAGGATGTCGTCGGTGGTGGTGGCGCCCGTGATTTCGTCCAGTGGGCGGAGGGCCTCGTAGAGATCAAGGAGGAGCATCTCGTGCGGGACGCGGGCGACCACGGCGGCGATGGCGGCGTCGAGCTTAGTTAGAGAATCGTTGACCAGTTTCTGGTGACGGACGCTGGTTAGGAAGCCGGATTCCTGCTGAGTGGTTGAATCTCCGGCAACGTGGTTGAGGATGGCGGCGCGGAGGGCGGGGATGCCTTCGCCGGTCAGGGCGGAGGTTCGAATGCGAGCTGCCGTCGAGCTAGGCGACGGGCCCACCCAAGCAGAGCTTGGGTGGGGCACCCGCTGCGCTCCGCTGGACGGGCGAGGACGCCCGTCGCTCCACTTATCTGGGAGATCGGATTTGTTTTCTACTACTATGGCGGGGCGATTTTCTATCTGGGTTAGTAACTGTTCGTCTTCTTCGTTTGCGGGCTGACTCTCGTCGATTACTACCAGGACCAGGTCGGCGTCGGCCAGGGCTTCCATTGACTTCTGAATACCAATGCTTTCGGCTTCGTTGAGCGCTTGGCGGATTCCGGCGGTATCCATTAGTACTACGGGGATTCCACCTATGGCTACGGTTTCACTTACTAAGTCGCGGGTGGTGCCGGGCTGGGCGGTGACGATGGCGCGTTCGCGTTCGACGAGGCAATTGAAGAGGCTCGACTTGCCTACATTGGGACGGCCAACGATGGCGAGGGTCAGTCCCTGGTGAACCAGCTTGCCGTATTGGAAGGTGGTGGCCAATTGTTCTAGCGGTGTTTTGACTTGGGCGATGCGCTCGAGGATGGTCGCGTCGGGAGCGACAGAGATGTCGTCTTCGGCGAAGTCTATGCCAGCTTCGAGCAGCGCTATCAGGTCAACCAGCTCGCGCTTGATGGGCTTGAGGCGATTGGAGAGCGCGCCTTCGAGTTGCTGGGCGGCGACCTTCGCTTGAAATAAAGTTTGCGCGTCGATCAGGTCGCGGACGGCCTCGGCTTGGGTAAGGTCGAGGCGTCCGTTGAGGAAGGCGCGCATGGTGAATTCGCCCGGCTGGGCCAAGCGGGCGCCTTGGGCGAGGGAGAGTTCGACGATGTGGCGGAGGACTACGGGGGATCCGTGGGCGGAGATTTCGACGATGTCGTCGGTGGTGTAGGAATGTGGCTTGGCGAAATAGGTTACTACGACTTCGTCGATGCGGGCGGCTGTCCCTACGTGAGATGTTGAGGGTTCGGTTAGGTCGCAGACTTGGGCCTGGTTGGGTTCCAGGACGCGCTTCAGGCGGAGCATGGGCTCGGCGATTCCTCGGGCATCTGCACCGGCGAGACGGACTACGCCTATGCCGCCGCGGCCGGGCGGAGTGGCGATGGCGACGATGGTGTCGTCGAGATTCACAGGAACATTCTAGTCGTGTGAAGCATCGTTCACGCTAGACGTTTGTCGATCGCTGCGCGTCCACTTCCGATAGACAAGGAATTGGTACAGGGCGAGAGGGATGGGAATAAAGCAGAAAACAAACGGGAACCATAGAGCGCGTTTCAGCCACGACGATTGGTCGAAGTTGAACCAAAAGTAAAGCATCGCCACCCATAACAAAGCCCCGCCGATCACTTCCGGAATCAAGGCCAATCGTAAGAAAGCTGCTGTAGCTGGCGGCAACGTTTGCGATTTCACGACAACCTGAGCGGCGCGTGTTCCGGCCAGTGTCCCACTCAACGCAAGAGACAGCACCGAGCAAACGAGATAAACACGGCGCGCGCTGCGGGAAACCAACCAATTCCGTGAAATTGGCAAGATCATCATCGGACGAGAGCTTACCACGTCCGACTCCCGTTTGCTGCATCTGGTTCGCGTCATTTATACTTACGGTTTGCCTCAGGCAAGTTGAATCAGTCATTTATTAAGTCAGGGAGCAGGGATTTTCGATGCCGAAACGTACATTTCAACCCAACCGGCGCAAGCGCTCGAAGAAGCACGGGTTCCGGACTCGCATGAAGACGAAGAGCGGGGCCGCAGTGCTCTCGCGCCGCCGGGCGAAGGGACGCAAGCGCGTCTCGGTGAAACCGGGTTTCCGCGAGTAGTCTTCCCCCGTAAATCAGTTGCCGGTTGCCAGTTGCCAGAAACAACGGGGCCGCGAGCTGGGCAATGGGTACACCAGGATGGTGAAGCTGGTGAGCGGCGACGCTTCCGAGCGGCGAGTCAAGCAGCGGCCGGAGAAGGCGGGGTTTCCGCGCACGGCGCGGCTGCTGAAACACGCCGACTTCGAGCGCGTGTACAAGCAGGGACGGCGGCACTTTTCCTCGCACATGACCGTGTTTTATTTGCGGCAGGCGGAGGGCGCTTCGCCGGAAGCTACTTTACCTAAGAACGCGCGCGTCGGATTCACGGTGGGCCGCGCGCTGGGCGGCGCGGTCGAGCGGAACCGGATCAAGCGGCGGCTGCGGGAAGCGGTGCGGCTGCGGCGGTCGGCGCTTGCGGGCGCAGGCGCGATCGATGTGGTGATCAATCCGAAGAAGTCGGTGCTCACCTCGGAATTTTCCGTGGTGCTCGAAGAAGTGGGCCGGGCGCTGGAGGCGATCGCGAAGAAGCTGGTGGAGAAATGAAGAGTCTGGCGCTCGGGCTGTTGCGACTTTATAAGCGGTGGATTTCTCCGGGGCTTCCGCCGGCTTGCCGCTATGTGCCTACCTGTTCGGAATACGCGATGGAAGCGGTGGAGCGGTATGGGGCAGGGCGCGGGCTGACGATGGCGGCTTGGCGGGTGATGCGGTGTCATCCGCTGGCTAAGGGCGGGTTGGATTTGGTGGTGAAGCATCCTACACATTCGCATTGAATGCGAATTAATGGAGCACGCAGCGTTTGACCTCAGGGGCTAAAGCCCGCATTTTTACTGGCTGGTGGTGGCACGGCTGAAGCCGTGCCCTTCCCAGAACCTCATTGCGGAAACATGTTGTAGCGACTGACAAAGAAATGACGAGCTACTGATTTGGCAGAATTTCATAATCCGCAACAAGAACCCGGGATGGAGCGCAAGCTGTTGATGGTGTTTGCGCTGACGTTCCTGGTCATCATGCTTTTCCAGCCGCTGATGAAGAAGTATGGGCCGCAGCCTCCGGCGCAGCAGGAGAGTCCGCAGACGGCGCAGAATCTGCCGCAACCTTCTTCGCAGAATCCCGCGCAACTTCCAGCGCAAATTTCGCCGGAGCATGGCACTGCCACTATGAAGGCAGCGCGGGAGACGGGGCAAGCCCCGTCTCTACAGGCTACTAGCGAGTCGGAGACGGTGATTGAGAATGACGTTTACCGGATCGTGTTCACCAATCGCGGCGGGCGGGTGAAGTCGTGGGTGCTGAAGAAATACACCGACGACAAGGGCGGGCAGCTTGAACTGGTGAATAGCGCGGCGGCGGAGAAGTATGGGTATCCGCTGACGTTGTGGTCTTATGACGAGGGGCTGCGGAACAAGTGAACTCGGCGCTGTATGTGGCAGTTCTCAGGTCTCAGGTCTCAGTTCTCAGAAAACCGATTCGGCTTCCGCGCTTTCTTCTTCTCCACAAGAAATTAAGTTTGCATACTCCGACGGCGACGTTTCAGTGGAGAAGAGCTTCACGTTTGATCACAACAGTTATGTGGTTGGGGTGAAGACGGCGGTCTATCGAAAGGGGGCGCAGGTCACGGCGTTTCCGATGTGGCCGGCGGGGTTTGGCGATCAGATCACCGCTCCGCAGTATGCGACCAGCCAGATGGCTTATCAGTACGACGGGAAAATTGAACGGCTGTCGACGGCCAGTTGGACAGTTTTTCCCTCCATCAAAGTGGTTGGCGGCAATACGCTGCCGGGGCCGTTCCACTGGGCGGCAGTTTCGGAGCAGTACTTCGCGGCGGTCTTCTTGCCGCAGGATCCGCAGAACGCGGCGATGGTGACGCTGCGCAACCAGATTGAAATTCCGCACAATGCGTCCGATCCGAATGACAAGTCAGCATGGACAAGGTGGATGTGTTGGGGCGGCGGTCGGCAGTCTTGAAGGGCCCGAGCGATGCGCGGATGTATGTGGGGCCGAAATCGCTGGCGGAGTTGCAATCGGTTCAGCGTGCCGGGGATCACGGGCGCGGACCCGGATTTGCGCACGGTCATCGACTTCGGATCGATGCTGGGATTCATTGCGCGTCCGCTGTTTTTGTGGTTGAAGTGGATGTACGACCACATCGTCCCGAACTGGGGCTGGGCGATCCTGCTGCAGACGCTGGTCATCAACGTGGCGCTGCTGCCGTTGCGGCTTTCGCAGATGAAGTCGATGCTGAAGATGCAGCGCGTGGCGCCGCAGATCAAGCAGATCCAGGAGAAGTACAAGAAGTACAGCCTGCGGGATCCGGAAAAAGCGAAGATGAACGAAGAGATTTCGGCGCTGTATAAGAAGGAAGGCGTGAATCCGGCGGGCGGATGTCTGCCGATGCTGATCCAGATGCCGTTTCTGTTTGCCTACTACCGGATGCTGAATGTGGCGATGGATTTGCGGCATGCGCCGTGGCTGTGGATCAAAGATCTTTCAGCGCCCGATCCGCGCTACATCCTCCCGATCGCGATTGTGGTCACGATGTTTCTGCTGCAGCGGATGACGCCGCAGGGCGGGATGGATCCGGCGCAGCAAAAGATGATGAATCTCATGATGCCGGTGATGATGGGCTTCATCAGCTTTAACCTGCCGGCGGGGCTGGGACTGTATTGGTGCGCCGGCCAGGTGATCATGATCGCGCAGCAGGCGGCGCTGAACCGCTCGTCGCTGGGGCGGGAGATGCGGGAGATGATGGCGAAGCGGGCGCGGAAGAAAGAGAAATAGCTGTTAGCTCTCAGCTTTCAGTCGTCAGTAGGAGCCGTGCAACTGAGAACTGACAACTGAGAACTGAGAACTTATCCTATGCCGATCACTGACAAGGTTGCCGCTGCTAAACAGATTGGGGAATTTCTGCAGGCCGTCATTTCGCATGGCGGCTTCAAGCTGAAGTACCGGATCACGGTGGATCCTCCGATTGCGCAGAATCGCGAGTGGGAGCATCCGGAAATTCTGGTGGAGTTTGCGGGGCCGGATTCGGGGCTGTTGCTGGAGCGAAGCGGCGAGTTGCTGCGGTCGTTCGAGTTGCTGGCGTCGGAGATCCTGCACCTGCAAGGCAACGAGCACGAGAAGATCTGGTTCGACTGCAAGAATTTCCGGGCGATGCGGATCGACGAGTTGCAGATGGCGGCGCGGGTGGCGGCGGAGCAGGTGCGGCGGACGAGCGAGCCTTACCGGTTCGGGCCGATGTCGTCGCGGGAGCGGCGGATCGTGCATCTGGCGCTGCGCGAGGAAAAAGATTTGCGCACCGAGAGCGACGGCGAGGGCGGACGGCGGTCGGTGGTGGTGTATCCGGAGAATTACAAGACGACGGCGCCGGCGAGGCGGGAGCGGCGGACGATCTGAGGCGAGGTCAGATGGCAGAGGTTCGAGGTCAGAAGTAAAACCATCACGTACCTTTGGGTTGTCACCTCTGCAATCTGACTTCTGCCCTCTCACCTCTTTTTTCCACATTGCACACGTTTGCGCGGCAGTTAGTTTCTCGACACTTGACAGCGCGAAAAAAATCGCGATTCTAAAAAGCGCGCGCCTGCGAAATTTTTTTCTTGCAGCGCACCGACGCGGCGATTTTTTTGTGCTAGTATGCGGTTCGTCTCAGAATAAATTTCAACGACAACGCGGTACTGCAAAACAGAAGCTGCTCTGCAGTAAACGACAGAACTCATACTTTCACGATTGATTTTTTCCCGGACGCTTTGCGCCGGCGACTTTCGCACATTCTGGTAAACAATGTCTCTCACCAGTTCCGCCATCATCCCGAATCCCTGGGTGCGCATCCTTGACGCCCTGGAAAAGAAAATCAATCGCCACTCCTACGACACCTGGTTGAAGCCGACGCGGTACAGCCACGCCAGCAATGAAGTTCTGTTTGTGCGCATTCCGACCGCCGAGTTCCGCCACGTAGGCGACAAATACGCCGACCTGATTCAGGAAGCGCTCGACAATCTCGGGCTGGGATACGAGGATGTGAAATTCGTTACCGCCGAGGACGATCCTTCGAACACGCCGATCCGGCATAACGGCGGGCTCTCGGCTGGCCGAGCGTCGGGGCCGCAGGCGGCGCCGGGGTCGTATCCGGCGCAGGGGCGGTTCGACTGGGACAGCGCGGCGCAACTGAATCCGCGCTACACGTTTGACGCGTTCGTGATCGGCAGCGGGAACCAGTTCGCGCACGCGGCCTGCCAGGCGGTGGCGGAGCGGCCTTCGAAAGCCTACAACCCGCTGTTCCTGTACGGCGGCGTGGGGATGGGCAAGACGCACCTGATGCAGGCGATTGGGCATGAGATCAAGCGGCGGACGCCGCAGGCGGCGATCTGCTACGTGTCGAGCGAGAAGTTCACCAACGAGATGATCAACTCGCTGCGCTACGACAAGATGATCAGCTTCCGGGACAAATTCCGGACGATGGACGTGCTGCTGATCGACGACATCCAGTTTCTGGCGCAGAAAGAGCGCACGCAGGAAGAGTTCTTCCACACCTTCAATGCGCTGCACGAGTCGATGAAGCAGATCGTGATCGCCAGCGACCGTCCGCCGAAGGAGTTGGCGGAATTCGAGGACCGCTTGCGCAGCCGGTTCGAGTGGGGGCTGATTGCCGATATTCAGCCGCCGGACCTGGAGACGAAAGTCGCCATCCTGCAAAAAAAGTCGGAGCAGGAACGGGTGACGCTGCCGACGGATGTGGCGTTGTTTATCGCGTCGAATATCCGGTCGAATGTGCGCGAACTGGAAGGCGCGCTGATCCGGTTGGTGGCGCATTCTTCGCTGATTGGGGCGGAAATTACGCTGCCCTACACGCAGCAGGTACTGAAGAATTTCATCGATTCGCAGGCGCGCAAGGTGACGATTGAATCCATTCAGAAGGCGGTGGCCGAGCAATTTGGCCTGCGCCTGGTGGAAATCAAGGCGAAGAATAATTCGCGTTCGATCGTCTATCCGCGGCAGATTGCGATGTACCTGGCCAAGCATCTCACGGAAGCCTCGCTGCCTGAAATTGGGCGGCAGTTCGGCGGCAAGCACCACACGACGGTCTTGCATTCGGTGGACAAGATTGAAGAGGCTCGCAAGAACGATAAGGATTTGAACAGGCTGCTCAATAAACTGACCGAGCAATTAGGCGCGTAAATAGCGGTTTCCACCGGCTTTTCCACTCTTCAGGCCATTCTTCCTGCCCTCCAGCTGTGGAGTGTTTGTGGAAGCTGTGGGAGACCGGACGGCAATTGAGAACGGTCCGCGGGTTACGGTCGGTCTCCGCTGAGGCCGGGAGCGATTGTTCACATGAAGGGTTGATGTGGAAGCAATTGAACCGCAGGGACCTGGACCAGTTTTCCACTTCTCCGAAGCGCCTACGGTTACTACTGGTTTTCTTGCTTTTGTATTTGATATAAGAAGAGAACAGAAGTAGAGCTGGTTTGACGGCTTCTTGAGGAACCAGAGTTCAGAGGCTAAAGCCCGAATTGTGGGCGGGTTTATCGGCACAGTTTAAAACTGTAGCCGACCCGATCGGTTCTAGAGTCGGGAGACCCAATATGCCGGTGGAAGTCGCTCCTGCCGCAGCCGCAACGACCATGGAAATTACGGTCAGCAAATTTGAGCTTCTTCGCGAACTGACAGCCACTCAAGGCGTGGTGGAGCGCAAGACCACGATTCCGATTCTCTCCAACTATCTTTTTGAGGCGGCGGGAGACAAATTGTCGCTGACGGCGACGGACCTGGACCTGAGCCTGCGGACGTCCTGCAACGCCAAGGTGAAAAAAGAAGGCGCATGCACAATTCCGGCGCGCAAACTTCACGACTACGTGAAGCTGTCTGCCGGACGCGGATATCACCATCAAACTGCTGGAGAACCACTGGGTCAGTATTCGCTGCGGACGGTCGAACACGAAAATGGTGGGCATGGCACGGTCGAATTTTCCGAGCCTGCCAGTGTTTCCATCGGCGGGAGCGATCAAGATTCCGGCGGCGGTGCTGCGGTCGATGATTGCGAAGACGGGCTTTGCCATTGCCAGTGAGGAGTCGCGCTACACGCTGAATGGGGCGTTGATGGTGCTGAAGCCGGAATCGATCACCATGGTAGCGACCGATGGCCACCGGTCTGGCACACGTGGAGCGGACGGGAGAGAAGTTTGAAGGGGTATCGGGCGAGATGAAGACGCTGATTCCGAAGAAGGCGATGGATGAGTTGAAATCGCTGCTCGATTCCGATGTCGAGACAATTGATTTCGCCAAGGACGAGTCGACGCTGTTCTTCCGCGTGGGGCCGCGGCTGCTGACGTCGCGGCAACTTACGGGGCAGTTTCCGAATTATGAGGCGGTGCTGCCGAAGGACATCACGAAGTCGATCACGCTGCATGGCGAGGAACTGGGGGCGGCGATCGCGCGCGTGGCGCAGTTTGCCGATGAGCGGTCGCGCGCAGTAAAGCTGCGTCTGGAGAAAGGCGAGTTGAAGATTTCCGCATCGTCGACGGAGACGGGCGAGTCGGAGGATTCGATCGAAGTGGCGTATGACGGCGAGCCGATGCAGATCGGATTCAACGCGCAGTATCTGATCGACTTCATCAAAGCGACCGGGTCGTGCGAAGTGAAACTGGAGCTGAAAGATGCGCAGTCGGCTGGGCAGCTTGCGTCCAGCGGAAGGCGACGACTACAAGTACCGGTACATTGTGATGCCGATGCGGATCTGAGAGGCTACGGCGGTGGTCTGGTTCGGCAAGCGGAGGACAGCGTAATGTTATCCGGCTTTAAGCAGTTTATTTTGCGCGGGAATGTGGTGGATCTGGCGGTTGGCGTGGTGATTGGTGCGGCATTTGGCGGCGTGGTCAAGGCGCTGACCGAAGATTTGTTGACGCCGTTCATCGCGGCGATCGTTGGCAAACCGGATTTCTCCGCCATTCGTTACACGATTCACGGGTCGTTGTTTCCCTTGGGCGATTTCATCAACGCCGGAGTGTCGTTTCTGCTGGTTGCCGCTGCAGTTTATTTTTTTGTGGTGACTCCGATCAATGCGCTGATTGCGCGGACGCGGAAGGCCCCGGCGCCGGCGGACCCGACCACGAAGAAGTGTCCGGAATGCTCTGAGCGAGATTCCGATCGATGCGCGGCGGTGCAGCTTTTGCACGCAGGTGGTGGCGGGGAAGGCGGCATAAAGAGTCGCAGCAACCGTCCGAGAACTGCCGAGCTTGCGCTCGGCTTGGACGGGCGAGGGCGCCCGTCCCCACACCGGCACTTCTACTTGCGCGGCTTGGCGAAATCCGGCAGATTCCTGTAAAATTGTAGATTCGGCAATAGGTTTCGGCAACAGGCCTGGAAGGACTTCAGAGTTTATGGCACGAGTTTGTGATATTTGCGGCAAGGGGCCGCAGTTCGGAAATACCATCAGCCACGCGCACAACGTCAGCAAACGGCGCTGGAACGTCAATTTGCGGCCGGTCCACGCCAAGGTGGGGGCGGCTACGAAACACATGCGGGTATGCACATCGTGCCTGCGCAGCGGCAAAGTGGTAAAGGCATAGCTTTCGAGGGCCCGCGGGTGTTGTGGAGTCCGCGGGCTCTTGTGTGTCTGGCGGATTTTGCCGGAGCGTGGCGGCGTATACCCAGACGACGCGAGCGGGGCAACTCACTCAACCTCTGTACGCCGCTTCCATCAAGAGGAAGAAGGCTTGGCCTTCGGTTGCGGTTCCGGGATGTTCAAAGTCGGGCGAACCGCATACATCCTGGACGAGGCCATAGCGATCCACCTTGGCATGGGCGGCGCTCCGCATGCGATCGGCAGCGGCTAGATAGCGCTTCGCATTGTCCTTGTCCTCATCCTTCTCTTTATCCAACCAGCCGGCGTGAATTCCGCGGTAGATGCAATAGGCCAGCATTTGCGCCAGATTTGTTTCCACGAAAGTGTGCGGTTGATCCACGAAATTGTGGAAGAGTCCGTCCGGTCGCTGATGGGCGAGGCAGCCGTCAAGGATCTCCTTGACATAGCCGACCAAGCGCTGCTTCTCTGCGCTCATCGCAGGCGGAAGGGCTTGGATGATGCGGACCATTCCGGCGGCTGCCCATCCGTTGCCCACGCCCCAGCAAGCCTCATCTACCCACTGTTTCTTGCCGGCATCCCAAATGTGCGAGAGCATGCCCGCTTTCTGGTTCCACAGAGCCTTGCGATTCCCTTCCATTTGTCGAATGGCCTCGTCGGGGCGGCCGGCCACGGCTAGAAACGGCGGCGCCATATACATCGAGTCGGACCAGAGCTGGACGCTGGTGGTGAGGTGCGAGATCACGCCATCGGCGGTCCTGGGAGCTCGATGCAGCAGGTAGTCGAGCATGCGATCGGCTGCCTTCTGGAACGCCGGGTCGCCGGTGATCTTGCCCGCAACCAGAACGGCCTCGCCATTCGCGGCGGGGTCGGCAGCGGCGTCGTCGGAGGCGACCAGAGCCAGGCGACCGTCCTCGTGCTGGCGCAACACGGCTTCCTTGGCGAGGAGCACCATGGCGTCCAAGTCGCCGATTTCGAGCAGGGCCTGCGCCGCCACACCTTGCTCCCACGACGCGCGCTGGGTGGAGAGCATGGCGAGCTTTACCTTTTCGATGACCGGCGAAGTGACTGGCGATCGCGTCTCTGGTGTAGCGGCGAGGGGTGCGTTGGTCAGCGCCACGGCAGCACCTGCGGGGATTGCCGCTTTGAGGAAATCGCGACGGTGCATGGATTTGCTCCTGCTTATTCGTAGAAGATCGGAACCTGAATTGAAAGAAAGAAGTCTCGCACTGCGCGGCGCGGCGGTCAACTAGTAACGTGGCCGCGTGATTTGTATCCTTTCGCCAGAGAGTAGCGCCACGGTCCCGGCGGCTGTCCGGCGGGCGTCTTCGCCCGCCGCGCCGAGGGCGAGACGCCCTCGAGACAGCCGGCAAGATGCCGGCGCTACTCGTTCGCAGCGGGAAAGTGGTGAAGGCGGAGCTTTCGCGAAGGAGGACACCCGTCGCTCCACTTTCTCGGGCGGGGACAGCCGAGGGCGGCTGTCCCTACGCGAGTCTGGCTACTTCACGTCGATCAATTGCACGTCGAAGATCAGAGTTGAATTGGCTGGGATCACTCCCGGATAGCCCTTTTCTCCGTAAGCGAGCTCTGGCGGGATGCGCAGTTGGCGCTTGCCGCCGACCTTCATGCCGGCGACACCTTCGTCCCAGCCCTTGATGACCATGCCAGCGCCGAGCTTGAAGGCAAAGGGATGGCCCGTGCCTACGGAGCTGTCGAACTTCTTGCCGTTGGTGAGCCATCCGGTGTAATCGACTTTGACGTTCTGTCCGGTTTGCGCGACTGCGCCGGTGCCGACCTTGATGTCCCAGTATTCCAGGCCGCTGGCGGTCTTGGTAGGCGCTCCGGTGACTTTAGTGGGGCCGGGTTGTGGAGCGGCGGCGATAACAACCAGGGCTAGCAGAGCGATAACGACGATGGCGATTAGGGTTTTCATGGTGTCTCCTTTTCTTGGTTTCTAGAATTTTTCCACGCGAACATTCCTACGGTTGCATTCATGCCAGGGCGATGGCGTCGATTTCCACCAACGCGTCTTTTGGGAGCCGGGCTACTTCGACAGTGGAGCGAGCTGGCGGCGACTGCTTGAAGTAGCGGCCGTAAACTTCGTTCATGGCGGCGAAGTCCCCTATGTTTTTCAGGAAGACGGTGCAGCGCACGACTTTCTCCAGGGAACTGCCCGAGGCTTGCAGGACGGCGTCGAGATTCTTCAGCACGCGGTCGGTCTGCGCGGAGATGCCGCCTTCGACGATCTGCGCCGTGGCGGGATCCAGGCCAACTTGTCCGGAAGTGAAGATCAGGCCCTGGGCGCGAATGGCCTGCGAGTAGGGGCCGATGGCTTGCGGGGCGTAGTCGGTGGCGATGACTTCGCGCATGAGTCCTCCTGCGGCGGAGATGATTGCGAAGAGTGATTAACGCAGATTGCGGCGGTGGAAGTCAAATGGGATAGCCGTCAGCGATCAGCCGTCAGGAAACTCGATTTGCGAGATGGGATGGGGGCGCCAATAGTGATGCTGCCGAGCTATGCTCGGCGGGACGGGGCAAAGCCCCGTCGCCACATAAGCAATTCTCCCCACGACTTATTTAGAACAGACGAACTTTGGCGGCGGTTGGGAGTTATGCCGAAATGTTCGTAGGCCAGTTGGGTGGCTACGCGGCCACGGGGAGTGCGGTTCAGAAAGCCGATTTGGATGAGGAACGGTTCGTAGATTTCCTCTATGGCGTCGGGCTCTTCGGCCAGCGCTGCGCCTAGCGTGTTCAGGCCGACCGGACCTCCCTGGTATTTTTCGATGATGGTGAGCAGGAGTTTGCGGTCGACTTCGTCGAAGCCGTAGCGGTCGACTTCCAACATGCTGAGCGCGGACTGGGCGGTGGGCAGATCGATCGAGCCGGCGGCGCGCACCTGGGCATAGTCGCGGACCCGGCGCAGCAGGCGGTTGGCGATGCGCGGCGTCCCACGGGAGCGGCTGGCGATTTCGATGGCTCCGGGACGATCGATGCTTCACGCCCAGAATCTCGGCGGAACGCTCGACGATTACGCGGAGGTCGTCGTGGGTGTAGAACTCGAGGCGCAGCAGCAGGCCGAAGCGCGAGCGCAGGGGGGCGGAGAGCAATCCGGCGCGCGTAGTGGCGCCGATGAAGGTGAAGGGCTTCACGTCCATGGTGTGGGTGCGCGCGGACGGGCCCTGGCCGATCATGATGTCGAGCTTGTAGTCTTCGAGCGCGGAGTAGAGGATCTCTTCGAGCGCGGGCTGGAGGCGATGGACTTCGTCGATGAAAAGCACCTGGCGGTCGCGCAGATTGGTGAGGATCGCGGTCAGGTCTCCTTTGATTTGCAGCGTGGGGCCGGAAGTTTGCTGGAAGGCGGCGGCGAGTTCGTTGGCGATGATGTTGGCCAGCGTCGTCTTGCCGAGGCCGGGCGGGCCGTAGAGGAGTACGTGATCGAGCGCCTCGCCGCGCGACTTGGCGGCCTGGATGGCCACGTCCAGATTCTCTTTGACTTTGTTCTGGCCGATGAATTCTTGCAGGCGCTGCGGGCGGAGCTTGAGTTCGAAGGAGGAATCGTCCTCGACCGGGGCGGCGGAGACCAGGCGGTCTTTAACCTGCAACGCGGGATTGTCTTTGGCGGCAGACACTGAAGGCGATGGTAGCAGTTCTTAGTTCCCGGTTCTAGTTGTGGGCACGCTTCAGCTCTCTCCCGATGCGCGAGGGTCGATGATCGCGGCCAAAACCCTGAGGAGCTTTGCTCTGCTGGACGGGCGAGGGCGCCCGCCGCTCCACAATTATCCCTGCTACTGCCCAATCACTCCGAGGCGATATCCCTTCAGCTTGCCGAGGTCGAACCACGCGACCTTCTGGCCGAACCAGGTTTTGCCGCCGGAGAGTTTGTACTTCTTGACGGCGGCTGCGAAATCGCGCGCGTTGAGGAGATAAGCGACCGGAGACTCGCCATATTTTGCGATGCGGTCGGAAGCCAGCCTCCGCCAGTGGGAGCGGCGAGAATCACGGGCTCGCCGGGGAAGTAGGCGATCTTGCCGAAGTCTCTTTGGTTTTCAATGAGAGGGTCAGACCATCCGTAGGCTTTATGGAACAAGGCAATCGCCGCCTCCAGGTTGTTGACGCCGATGACAACGTTCCCGACGCCGGCAACTGGCGCTCCTTGTACGCTGGCCGAAGCCGGGGCGCGCCAGGCGCGGGGAGTCTGGTCTTCGATGATGGAGGGCAGAACGGCGCCAGGAGCCGTAGAACCAACGTCGGCGGTCGTCCATTCCAGCGACATGCCGTCGGCGCGCTTGCGGTTGCCACGCGCGGGAGCCGTGACCGCGATTCCGGCTTGCTTCAGGCGATCCACATCTTCCTGCAAAGAGTTGGTCCCCACGGTCCATGCGCAGGGCACGTCATCGTCGGTCATAAACTTCGCCCAGGCGGAGCCGCCAGCCGCGCCCGGGTTCACGGGCGCAACCAGTTCGATATAAGTTCCGTCATCGAAGCCAACGATGGCCGTCTGGGTCGCACCATTGGCCTGGGGCCCGAGCAAGTCCGCAGCCATGCCCGCATCGCGGAAGGTCTGGCGCAGCGCGTCAAGATTCGCTCCGCAGATCGACACATGGTCGAGCAGCAGGGTCGTGGTCTTGTTTTCCTGGGCCATCGCGAATTGCGAGATCAGGAAGAGGGCGATGGCCGCCAGCGAGCAGCGGCAGTAGATGTGGGAACTCCGCTTGGTCATGCGTGCCTCCTACAAACGAGAAACGAAGAACGAAGCAACAGGAATGGTACGCCAGAAAGCGCGTGCTGGTAAACATGTTTCTGGATTCGTGGGATGCGAGGCGGGCCGGCGAAGTGAACGACTGGCGCGCCGGTCAGGACTTCTCATTTGCACCGGAAGCGCTGGGCATCGGGCGGGCGGGGGTCACGGCTTGGTTGACAAACTATTGCATAACTAGACAAATCTCTAGATTGAGCGTGGGCGCGCGGGATTACGCTGCGGATAGCTGGTCCTGCGCTACGGACCGCGAATTGGTTCACTCCGAAAGCGAGGCTTCCAGCTGGAGGAAGGCCATGAAAACCACTCTTGTTCTGATACTTTTCGCCGCTTCCGCCTTCGCTCAAGACCAGGCTACTGTCGCCGCCGCCCAGACCGCGGGCAAGATTTATCCGGAAATTGTGCGCGTGAGCTACGTGCGCGGCGACGTGCGCTTTTCCCGCGGCAATGGTAAGCACCCGGATCTGACCAAACCCTGGGAGCAGGCGGACGTGAACCTCCCGATTCTGAACGGTTATAGCGTGGCAACCGGGGAGGGACGCGCTGAAATCGAATTTGAAAATGGCACGACGTTGTACCTGGCGGAGAACTCGGTACTTCTTTTCCAGAAGTCAATCGTAAGAGACGGAGTGCCGTTTACGGAAGTGAAACTGGTGACGGGAACGGCATCGGTCTCGGGGCACCCCGTTGCGAAAGAGGTATTTGATCTTATAACGTCTACGGGGCGAGTGAGAGTTACTGGAGCATCCTTATCGAGAGTGGATAGCTATCTCGACGGGACGACGCTCACGGTTCACGGCGATGGCTGGGACGATTTTAGCCACGGGTATTTTGGACACATCACGCATTTTGCGCGTGGTGTTCCCGGTCAATTCGTAGGGTTGAACCGTTCGGGCGCGCCTGCGGATTGGGATGGGTGGGTGGCAGCGAGGGTCAAACAAAGGGATGCGGACACGGCCGCAGCGCTGAAGGCTTCGGGGCTGGCTTCGTTTGTTCCCGGTTTGACGGACCTGTACAACGGAGGAACGTTTTTCTCCTGTGAGCCGTATGGCGTGTGCTGGGAGCCGAAAGAGCTGGCGGAAACAGAGCAGGCGTCCGTGGCGACGGTCCAGGCACACGCGGCAGCGGGACCAGAGGCGCCGGCGGCAATTCAGGTTACGCCTCAGCCAGCGGGCGCGCAGCCGAACGGGGCCGCGCGATCGCAAACGCAGCCGGAGGAGAGGACGGCGGCTGCCGGAACGACTCCAACTGCGACGAAGCCAAAGCCAATTATTTGGGACTACCGCGAGTACTATTCGGCGAGCGTGTGCTTCTCTCAGGACTTCGTCCATCACGTCTTGACCACAATAGATCCGGTCACTGGAAAGAGAACTGTGACGGAAGTTATGACGCCGAACGAATATGTGACTTGGCCGTGGGCGCTGTGCCATTCCGGCGCCTGGGTTCATCGGCCGAGACGGGGCTACACGTTTGTGGTGGGAAAGAAGAGGCACCACCCGCCGGTCCACTGGGTCCGCGTGGGCAGGAAGGTCGCGTACGTGCCAAGGAACCCAAACGACGTGAAGGGACGGCCACCGCTGAATCTCGAGCACGGTGTCTTTGTGCCAAAGAAAGGGCCGAACGGTCCGTTCGAGCGCGCGGACTTCAAAGCAAAGGAGCAGTATGAGGTTTTGCTCGAAGCACCCAAGGAGTTTCGAAACGTGCCGTCTCCGCCACTAGTACACGCTGAACGACCGGAAATCCAAGGCCGGCTGTTGGCAGGTGTCATATGGAACGGGAAGCCTCTGGAGGCGCGAGGTGAGAAGAGCGGCGCATCCGCCATCAAGTATGACTATAAAACCCGGAATTTTGTTCGGCTCGACCCGGCTGTTGCAGGTCGAGCGGGCCACCTAGTGGTGGTGGACCGCCTCGGTGCGCATGGCGGATTCGAAGGCCACTTCGGCGGAGGGACAGTTGGTGGAGGGGCCGGGCACGCTGGCGGGGGTGGCCATTCTGGCGGATGGTCTGGGGGAGGAGGAGGGCATTCTGGCGGAGGGTCTGGAGGCGGTGGCGGCGGTGGCGGCGGAGGTGGTGGACATTCCGGCGGATGGTCTGGAGGAGGAGGCGGCGGAGGAGCAGGAGGAGGAGGTGTTGGAGGCGGCGGAAAACACTGAAATGGCGCCTGTGCGCTATTCAAGGATTTGCTGGGATTGGCGAGTGGGGCAACTGTGAGTGCCCGCCCTTGCGTTTTTGACGCGGGCGGGAGGTGATGACGCCGATGCGACATGAACTCGTCACATGGTGCGAACGTTCCCACTCCCATCGATTGCAAGAGGCGCGAAGGATGGGACACACACCGCGGTAGTTGTGCCGACGAGTTGAAAAGCCTGGACGTCGCCACTGAAATATCTGGAACGTTCACTCCTCCTCAAACGTAGTACCCTGAATGTGCGACGCACTGTTGCCGGCACTTAACCCTATAGCAGGAGGAAATTGTGATTTTCGCTGCCATGCAATCCCCGAAAAATTTGCCCGCCAGGAGTTCCCTGGCGCTTAGCTTTATCTTGGTTATGGTCGTTGTTTTTGCGCTGTTGGAGGGCGCAGCTTTCGCGCAAGCGCAAAAACCCGACACATCACAACCGTCGGCTCAGGCGCAGACTCCAGCGCAGCCCGCGCCGAAAGCAGCTCCGCCCGCGGCCAATCCGCCAGCGTCAGATGCCAACATCATCAGCGACTTCGATGACGGCAAGATCACTGCCAAATCAGGGTTCGGCTGGAGCATTACAACGGACTCCATCATGGGTGGGCAGTCCACCGCAGATATGAAAGTGGTAGCCGACGGAGCCAAGGGCAGCAAAGGAGCGCTCCAGATAGCCGGCAAGATCTCCGGCGCATCGCAGCAGGCTTGGGCCGGAGTTATGTATTCTCCCGGACCCCAACCCTTCGCGCCCGCCGATTTGTCAGCGAAAAAGACCCTGAGCTTTTGGGCGAAGGGCGACGGGCGGGGGTATGCGGTACTGGTATTTACGCAGACTAGCGGCTATCAGCCCGCCGTACAAATCTTCACGCCCGGCCCGGACTGGAAAGAATTCCGCTTTACTCTAGCGAGTTTCAACGGCACGGATGGCAAAGACATCACCTCGATCATGTTTTCGGCAGGCCAACCAGCTGGCGATTTCTCGTTTGCGATTGACACGGTGAGTCTGGAGTAGAAGAGGCGGGCGTCTTCAAAAGTCACGACAGGTTGAGCGGACCGCACCAGCCCCAGAGATTGCGCCTCCCAGGTTAGCGCCCAAAAAGACGGGAGCGAACCCTTCGACAGGCTCAGGGCAGGCTCTGGGGCACCTTGCTATATAATACTACCTGGTAGTATAGATATAAATAATATGCCTTTGAGCATCAAAAACGAAGCCACCGAACGATTGGCGAGACAGGTAGCCGAGGCGACCGGCGAGTCGCTCACGGAAGCGATTCAAAGGTCGCTGCAAGAACGCTGGGAACGGTTGAAGCGGCGGCGCCAAGGGCATATTCTGACCGGACAGATTGAGGAATTATTGCACCGGATCGACGCGCTTCCAAACCTGGATTCGCGGCCCGAAAACGAAATCCTGGGCTACGGCGAAGACGGCGTTCCCCGCTAGGTTGCCGCATGGTCATCGACACCTCCGCACTCGTGGCTATCTTCTTGGGCGAACCCGAGCGCCAGCTGTTCCTCGAACATATCCTTCAGGCGGAAACGAAGCTGATTTCGGCGGCGAACGCGCTGGAAACGGGCATCGTGCTCGAGGCGCGGCGCGGCGAGGCTGCGGGCCGCGAATTCGATCTGTTTATTGTGCGGGCAAAGTTGGAATTGGTTGCGGTCGATGCCGAGCAAATTGAGATCGCTCGTTCCGCCTGGCGCAGGTATGGCAAAGGGCGGCACGCGGCCGGCCTCAACTTCGGAGATTGTTTCGCCTACGCGTTGGCCAAATTCTCAGGACAGAAACTGCTGGCCAAGGGAGAGGATTTCCGGTTTACCGACGTGGAACTATTTCCTTGAACGCGAGATCGCCGGAGATAGCGAACCAACTGCCGGGCCAACCCGCCAACGAACCGATCTTTGTGTTGGTTGCGGAGTTGGTTGGGCGAAAAAAGGTGTACCCTTTTATCGGCGATTTCCAAGTAAAATAGCCTCATGAACTTGACTCTCAGCGCTGTCTACGAGGAAGTTCCGGAAGCCGAGGGCGGCGGTTATGTTGCCTACACGGAGGAACTGCCGGGTGCGATTTCGGAAGGCGACACGCTCGAAGAGGCGCGTAAGAATCTCCGCGATGCGATCGAGCTGTTGCTCGAGGCCAATCGTGAACTAGCCAGCCAGTCACATCGCGGGAAAACCGTTGCCCGCGAAAAGATCACGGTTCCCGTGATGTGATTTGTGAAGCGCATCGATTTGACCCGCCACCTGGAAGCGCATGGCTGCGTGCTGCTTCGCGAGGGTGCCAACCACAGCGTTTACCATAATCCCGCGGCACAACGCACCAGCACTGTTCCGAGACATCGCGAAGTTAAGAACCCAACCGCCGTCCGAATTTGTAAACAACTCGCGGTTCCCGATCCACTGCGCTAAGAGCTATGAAGCAGCACACCAAAAACCGGGCGCGTCAAATCGCCGCCATCGCCGCGAAAAAGGACGCCGACATTGACCTGTCGGAGATGCCCGAGGTTGTGGACTGGAGCGGCGCGGAAATCGGAAAGTTTTATCGGCCGCCGAAGAAGCCTGTCACCATGAGGCTGGACACGGACATCCTGGGCTGGCTGAAGAGCTATGGGCGCGGGTACCAGACCAAGGTAAACATCTTGCTGCGGCATGCCATGCAGGACTCCTACAAACGCGCGCGGCGCCAGGGTAATTGACGAATCTGAGCCACTCCGATTGTCTCCGGCAGTTAGGACCCCCTCATTCGAACAGAACGCGAAGGCGTGGGGCACCCGGCCGAAACTTAAAAATAGCCTGCGTTACGCTCGCACGCCGGAGATGTGGGGCACTCGTCGTATGGTGGATTGCGCTTTCTTGCTAGTAGGGTGGAAATCAATCGTAACCTGAAGATCCAGCGATTGCGCTCGCTTACGCAATACCTTCACATCGAGCTTCTGGTCCCCTACATCGGAGAGGGCGTCGAAGAGCGACGTTTGCACGGGCGTCTTGTCTGGTGTCTCTTGCGCAAACGCCGATAGATCGACGGTTGCCCCTTCGACATTCAGGGTCAGCTTCAAGGTCTGACACATTCTTCGCAGAATCTCGGAACTTGGGGTAGATTTTTGCTGGATGTACAAACTAATAGCTTGGCGAGATATCCCGAGTTGTTCAGCGGCAGAGCTTTGAGCGCCACGGCTTCCGCCGATTGCAGTCGATAAGGCTCTGGCAATCTCTGCCCTCAACAGTCTCTCTGACCTGGAAATGCCGGATCTTCGGCCCATCTGGATATTATTATTGACATTCTTTTTTTGTCAATTAAAATTGTTGTCAATAACAATTGACAAACTTGCGAAGAGTACTCTTATCGTTTCGTTTACTCTTCGCGCTTCTTCTAGAATGATTTGAGCGGAGGTTCCCATGCGCGGCGACTCGGAAAGTCGGTCTCGGTACCTTTCACTCGCGCTGACGTCGCGAGGGGCGATTAACGGCCTACGCGAAGTTGCTTCCGGCCATCCAGTGAACACCAAGTTGGCTGATTTTCTGAAGAGATTGCTTGCCGGTGTGGACCAAAAATGCGGCGATGCTTTCGTATCGCACCTTCAGGGAAGCGGCACCTGGACACACTTCGAAGAACTGTCAACCGTTGACGAGGTTGAGAAAGAGACGGGAACGCAAGATCTCGCCGAAGTGGTCTCTGCCGTACTCGGCCAACCTAACGATCTCAGCCGTGAAAATGCGAAAAGGCTGATCAGCTTTCTGACTGCGGTTGAGGGCAGGGCGCTTCAGCGGTACACGGAGTTGACGGAACTGCGTATAGCCTAAGATGCCTCCAGGCGTGGATGAGGTTCGACACGATGCGGCGTCTCTTCAGCGCTTTGTCGATTCCATCGCCTCTAGTTGCCAGCGTGATGAGGAATACCCCTGCTACGAAGATGCATCCAAGAAGTTCTTCAAATACATCCATTCGCTAGGTGAAGCTACCAAGAATTATCTTGCACAGTTTGTGTCGTTGCTGGACCCTAACCTTGCGAGCTCTGATCCTCAAGACTTCTATTCGCAGACGCAGGTGATCCGAACCTTGAGACTTGGTTGGTTCGAACTTCATCAGCTAGTAAAACCGGCGCTGGACGCAGATACCCTACACGTTCCCTATCCGCTAGTGCGCGCATTGACAAGCAGATTCCGCTTAATAACTGGCTTTAATCAGGCTGAGTTCGCGGTCCTGCACAGCACGGAATTAAACTATTTTCAAATGCGGGCAAGCTATATGCGGGAGCGCGCCGCAGAAATTGCCGCTATTGTGCCTAGCGCGCCCCCGTTTCCCCCTGAACTGGGAATAGTTGCAATCCCGTATTCTCAGTCTTCCTCGCTATTCCTGAATGTGGCCTTGGCCCACGAAATGGGGCACTTCGCATTCCAAGAGCATGACGAAGCGTCCAAACTAGCCCCCGCCGTGCTTCGGGCAATACAAACTGCGGCAGGCAGGGTTTTGTTGCCGATTGAACTGGCATGGTGTAAGGATCGAGTTCTTCGGTGGTGCGAAGAGGTATATTGCGACCTGTTCGCCCTATCGCTCATCGGACCAGCGTTCTCGTTTTCCTTCATCGAGTTGTTCGCTTATTCCAGATTGGCGCCAAATCTCGCCCCTGGTGGAACCACGACCGTTCCGATTGCATCGGAGTCAACCTTTCGTGACTCTCATCCCGCTGCCGCCTATAGGCTTGGTGAACACGTACGGTTCCTACAACGTGACAACGTCGGTTGGTGGAAAAAGATCGAGACAAGCTCAAGCCACTATGTTCGCCTCCTCCTTGATTCTGCAGCCCTGCCAGTAACGACGACGACGTACAAGTTCGTGACGCAATACCAATACAAGCCCGGCTTGGAGAAAATCGCACTGGACGCTTTTTTCGCTACCGCGAACGACCTCTCAGCGACGGTCAAGGCAACCTTTGCTGGCGTTCCGAGCGAGGCAGACGTTTTTGAGAATCAATGCCCGCTCATCGAGGAGTATTTGAGTTATGGGGTTGTTCCATCGCGCCTTGTCCCCGAGGACGGCGCATATTCGCCGTCCATCGTTTCTTTAGTAAATTCGGCTTACCTGTTTTATGTCGATCATCTCGACACACTCATCAATAAGATCGCAGGGGCTAGGGCAGAGTGCCTAGAATGCAGATCCCTCTGGGCGGAAAGGGTCGAGATGTGGACGAGTAAGGCGCTGGAGGATGTCACGAAATAATGTCGGTCCTTTCACGAACGGAAATTCTCGGTCGCCTTGGTCTCCCAATCGGAGATGAGAGGAGCTTTGTTGTTACACCGTTTGACAGGTCTGCTGTAGACTCCGATTCCTTAGACCTGAGGCTTGGCTCACATTTCCTATTCCCCAAGGTGCCTGCTGAACCAGCCGTTAGCCTTAAGGGTCGTTCTGTTCCGAGCAGCGAGTTTAACGTGCACGTACCTAATGGCGGGAAACTGGTTCTTCCCGCTCACCAAACAGTACTTGGGGCAACCCTCGAGTTCATCAAGCTGCCCTTCGACGTGTCGGGTCAGATCCTGACTAAATCAGGAATCGCTCGGAGGTTTGTAATTATAGAGACTGCCCCTTGGGTGCATCCCAACTATCGGGGTTGCTTGACGCTAGAGATCGCGAACGTCTCGAATTCTGCCCTGATTCTTGAGCCCGGGATGCGAATCGGCCAGCTCATACTCATGTCCGTGGAGAATCCCGAGAAGCTAGATGCTCTAAACGGCACATACATCGGCCCCATCCACCCGGAAACGCCGCTAAATCGACACTTCCATTAGGTCGCCGGGTGCCCCATTCGCGCTTTCTGAGGCGTGGGATTCCACTGAGTTACTCTTCTTCTTCCTTAACCTCGCCCCGCTCCGCCTTTGCCTTCTCAATAATCTTGTCTTGGAGTTGTTGCGGGACGACGTTGTAGTGGTGCATTTCCATGGAGAAGCTGCCTCGGCCTTGGGTCATGGAGGTTAGATCGGCTCCGTAGGTGAGCATCTCGGCCATGGGGACTTCGGCTTTGACGATGGTGTTGCCGGCTTTGTTGTCCATGCCCTGAATGCGTCCGCGGCGGCTGTTGAGGTCGCCCATGATGGTGCCGGCGAATTCGTCGGGGATGGTGATCTCGACGTTCATGATGGGCTCGAGCAGAGTGGGCTTGGCGGCTTCCATGGCCTTGCGGAAGGCGATGCGGCCCGCCATCTGGAACGAGAGGTCGTTGGAATCGACGTTGTGGTAGGAACCGTCGTAGAGGCTGACGCGGAAGTTGACGACGGGATATCCGGCGAGATAGCCGCGGGCGGCGGCGTCTTTGATTCCCTTCTCGACGGCGGGAATGTAGTTTTTCGGGATAGCGCCGCCGAAAATGTCGTTGACGAATTCGAATTCGACTTCGGCGTTGCGGGGCAGCGGCTCCATCTTGATTTTGCAATCGCCATATTGGCCGTGGCCGCCGGTCTGCTTTTTGTGGCGTCCCTGAACGTCGGCTTTCCCGCGAATGGTTTCGCGATACGGGACTTTGGGCGCTTTCAGCACCACTTCGGCGTGATAACGCTTCTTCATCTTCGAGACCACGACTTCGATGTGCTGCTGGCCGGTGCCCGCGATGAGGAATTCCTTGGTCTGCGGATCTCGGAAGAAGCGCAGCATGGCGTCTTCTTCCATGAGCTTGTGGAGGCCGACGCCGAGCTTGTCTTCATCGGCGCGGCTCTTGGGCTCGATGGCGAAGGTGATGGCAGGCTCGGGCAAATGCACGACCGGATAGCGGATGGGCGATGCCTTGTCGCCGAGCGTGTCGCCGGTAAGAGTCTCTCTGAGCTTGGCGACCGCTCCGATATCGCCGGCATGAATCTCATGGATGGGGACGGCCTGCTTGCCCTGGACCAGAGAAATGTGGGCGAATTTTTCCAGCGTGTTGCGATTGTAGTTCTGGAGCGGGGCGTCGTTCTTGAGCACGCCGGAAAAGACCTTGAAGTAGGAAATGCGTCCGGCGAAAGCGTCGGCCATGGTCTTGAAGACGAATACGGAGGGCGGTTCGTTGTCGGTGCCTTTGCGGGCGGCGGGCTCGGCGGCGCCTTCGGCGGTCCAGCTGGTGAGGGCGCGATGCTCGCTGGCGGCGGGGGTGTAATCGACGATGAAATCCATGAGCTCGTCCACGCCGATGTTGCCCAGGCCGGAGGTGAAGAGCACGGGGAAAAGCTTGTCTTCGCGGATGGCTTCGTGGAGCGCGGGGACGAGATGCTCCTCGGGGATGGTTCCGGTTTCGAAGAACTCTTCCATCAACTCGTCTTTGCCCTCGGCGATCAGTTCCACCAATTTTTCGTGAGCTTCTTTGGCGGCGGCGGCCAGGTCGGCGGGGATGGGGCCTTCCTTGCCTTTGCCGTTTCCTCCCATTTCGTAGGTGTAAGCCTTCATGCGGACGAGATCGACGATGCCGCTGAAAGCTTTTTCGGAGCCAATGGGAAGCTGGAGCGGGGTGACGGCGCGGCCGAAAGCGGCGGTGAGGGATTCGAGGGCGCGGTTGGCGTCGGAGCGCTCGCGGTCCATGCGGTTGACGACGATCATGCGGGGCAGGCCGGCCTCGTCGCAATAATTCCAAACGCGCTGGGTGACGACCTCGACGCCGGCCACGCCGTCCACCACGACCAGCGCGGCGTCAACGACGGGCAACATCATCTTGGCTTCGTGGACGAACATGTTGAAGCCGGGCGTGTCGAGCAGGTTGATCTTTGTCTTGCCCCACTCGACGAAAGCGAGGCCGGTCGAGATCGACATCTGGCGGGCGATTTCTTCTTCGTCGTAGTCGGTGGTGGCGGAGCCGTCGTCGACGCGTCCCAGGCGGGGCGCGCCTCCGGAGGTGTAGAGCATGGCGGACACCAGGGTCGTTTTTCCGGCGTGCCCGTGTCCGATCAGGGCAAGGTTGCGAAGGTTAGCGGCTTCGTACACTTTCACGGATGATCTCCTTCCGCAGGTTTACGGGAAGGGTGATACGGCCCGGGATGAGGATGAGTACAGGGTACAGTCCAACCCCACATTACCTGCGAAACTTCCGATGCTAACACAGGGGGAGGGGAGGATCAAAGGGAGGGGGTGAAGATGTGTAGATGCTCCAAGATAATGTCACCCCATAACTGCAACGAGACTCTGTCACCCTCTCAGGATGGTGACAATGAGTCAGAAAGAGTTCCAACGGGTGAAAGTGATTGAGAATGCAGCGGGTGGGAGGCTGAGCGTACGCGAAGCCTCCCGCCTGCTGCAGCTGAGTGAACGCCAAGTGCAGCGCCTCAAGCGCCGCTATCGGCCCGATTCCGTCGGCTGGGTGCAGCACGGCAATCGCGGACGCCCCATGCCTTGGGCCTTGCCTCTTCCCCAGAAGCAGTTGATCTTGACCTTGGCCCGCGGCAAGTACCAGGGCTTCAACGATTCCCATCTGGCGGAAAAACTGCGCGACGAAGAGCACCTCGCCGTCAGCCGCGAAACCGTGCGCCGCATCTTGCGCGCCGCCAAACTGGCCTCTCCGCAGAAGCGCCGCCCGCGCCAATATCGCTCCCGCCGCCCGGCGCGCTCGCGTTTCGGCATGATGGCGCTCACCGACGCCAGCCGCCACGACTGGCTCGAAGGCCGCGGCCCCACCCTCACTCTGCTTGGCTTTCAGGACGACGCCACCGGCCAGATCCTCGCCGCTCACTTCCAACTCGAAGCCGAAAATACTCTCGGCTATCTTCGCGCCCTCGACGCTATGATCGCCGCCCACGGCGCTCCCCTCAGCCTCTACCGCGACCGCCACTCCATCTTTCAGCGCAACGATCCGCACTGGACCCTCGCCGAACAACTCGCCGGAAAACAATCTCCCACCCAACTCGGACGCGCCCTCGAAGAACTCGGTATCCAGCAGATCCCCGCCTACTCTCCCCAAGCCAAGGGCCGCATCGAACGCGCCTGGCGCACTTGCCAGGACCGTCTGGTCAGCGAACTTCGACTCGCTGGCGCCTCCACTTTGGAGCAAGCCAACGCCGTGCTCGCCCGCTTCTGCGCCGACTACAACCAGCGCTTCGCTCGTCCCGCCGCCCAATCCGCCTGCGACTTCCGCTCCCTGCCGCGCCGCTTCGATCTCGCACGCTGCCTCAGCTTGCACTATCGACGCGTCGTCGCCCCCAATCACACCGTCACCTTAGGCACGCACTGCATCGCCCTGCCGCCCTTGCCCGGCCATCGCGGCTACGCCGGAGAAACCGTCGAACTCTCGCATCAGCTCGACGGCACGCTGCGCGTCTATCGCCAAGACACTTTGCTGTGCGCTTTGCCTTTGCCGCTTGAAGAGCATGCCGAACGACGCCCTGCGCCCATCACCACCGCGCAGAAACGAAAAACCCCGATGCCCCGCATCTACAACCTCTCCGGCCGACACGCTTTGGCGGCCGTTACTTAATCGATAGGGGGTGACAAAGTCTCGTTGCAGTTAATACGACATTTTCTCGTTGC
>CAVPYG010000018.1:0-19406 GCA_963709835.1 uncultured Acidobacteriaceae bacterium | reverse complement strand
TCCCGCGCCACACGGACCATCGCAGTACCCACCGGTTCGAGCATGATGGCGCTGGGCCGGGAGCCTTCTGGAGCGCTCACAAATCTTGATCAACTGATCGACTTGCTTCAGCGCGTTGCCTTCAGCATAAATCACGGTGACGTCGAACCCATGCTTCTGCGCCGCAACCTGGGCGGCCTCCGCTTCCGCTCGCTGATAGTCGCTGGTTTCCGTGTGCAGTGAGATGACGAGGCTCGGTCGCGAGGAATTCATGGCCGCCTCCGGGGTGCTTATGATTAGGTTGTTTGACGGTAGTTAAATTGACGAGGTGCTGCGATTATACACATTAACGCGGGGTGACAATCTGTGATGGAAGTCATAGTGGCACGTGATCTGAACCCACAGAGTTACCCTCGGATTCCGCTATGAGCGGGAGCCTGCGGACACACAAGCAGGGTGCGGCAACGTTGAATCGGCTCAGTGCTGCCGATTTTCCTGAGCGCTGGGGGCGCTGGCGATGGCAGACGCGGCCAGCCCCGTCTCTACACTTGTAGAGGCGACGGGCGTGGGTGCGGCCGGTTCGGGCTTCGAACCTACTTCGTCGCCGCGGAAGTAGCGGTCTTTATTCTTGCTATCGGCGGCTTGCATTTCCGGCATGGCGGTGTAGGGCTTCGAGTAATCGTTGTTGGCGTTCCAGAAAAGAAAACCAATGCCGCCTTTCTGTTTCGCCACTTCCACTTGAGTTTCAACATACTGCGGCGAGTAAGTCCGGGTGCGCCAGGCGAAGGCTTGCAGCCAGGGACGAATCACCACACCGCTGTCTTTCGTGATGAGTTCGAAGCGGTCCATCGACTCGGCGATGAAATGTTCCGGCGCGTCGCCGGGATGCGGAATGCCGTCCATGCCGAAGAAGTGCGAGGGGTAGATCATGGGCGAGAGCACGTCACAATGCTTGGCCATGGCCACGATGTCTTGCCCGGTGTGCGCCAGATCGACGGGACGCTGCCACGCCATGATTCCGAAAACGTCGAGCGAGAAGAGCGCGCCCGTGGGATGAATCTCCGCGTAGGCGCGATCCAGGAAACCGGCGATCACGTCGGAGCGCTGCACCGTTTTTGGATCATCCTTTTTCGCATGATCGTTTTTCGGATGATCGTTCTTCGGGTGATCGGTTTTTGCAGTGTCCGTTTTCGCTAGATCGGTCTTCGCAGGATCCGTTTTCGTAGGATCGGTCTTCGCAACATCCGTTTTCGAAGGATCGGTCTTCGCAACATCGGCGGGATGATCGTTGGCAGGCGCGGCGGGATGCTCGGCCTGGAACTTAAACAGTGCGTCCTTCTGGTCGCCTTCGGCGGGAAAGCGCACGTAGTCGAACTGCACTTCATCAACTCCGGCCTGGGCTACAAACTTCGCCAGGGAGATGTCGTAGTCCTGCACCTTGGGATTCGAGGGGTCGGTCCACACCAGCTTGCCATTTTCCCGCCAGGGCTGGCCGGTACTCCGCGACTGCACGGCCAGTTCCGGGTGGCTGGTGACCAGATGCTCGTCGCGGAAGATGGCGATGCGCGCGATGGCGTGCATATTTTCTGAATGCAGAAAATGAATGAACTTGGGCAGGTCTGAAATATAGTGGCGCTGTCCCGCGGCCAGCGGATGGTCGAAGGCGACGTTGACGATGCCGTCGCTGTCCTTGATGTCGAAGACCACCGCATTCCCGCCAACTTCGCGCCAGTGCCGGATGATGCGCAATCCATGATCGCTGCCCGCCATCACTCCGGTCAGATAAATGGCGCGCACTTCGAAATCTCTTGCAACGGGAACGGTTCGTTCTACAATTGGCGCGTCGAGCATTCCTGGTATGACCAGCGCTTCTCCCGATTTAAGGAAGACGCTTCGCCGGTTGGGATTGGCTTGATGGATGGCCTCGGTCAGTTCGCTTGAGGTCAGGTATTTCGTCCGCCTCAGATATTTTCGTGCGACCGCGGGCAGGCTGTCTCCGCGCTGGGCAATATAAAGATCGCAGCCGGGAGGCGCGACTACGGGCGCCGGGATCTCCGGCTTTTTGCTGGCATCGGCTTTCACTGGCACTAACTTCGCAGTGGCCGGATTTTGTACCGCAGTCGCCGGCGCAGAAAAAAGACCGAGCGCCATCGGCAGCAGACAGGCGAACAGCGCGGCAAGCGTCGCTAGCACCAGCCTGCCGGCTGAAAACCGCGACGAAACCAGGCACGACAATCGGGACCAGAGCCGCAACAAAGGTATTCTCCAGAGAGGTGACGTGCTTCGGATTGTAGCCCGATGGTAACCTCGACGGCTAGTTACTTCGGGTCAAGAGCCTCAAGGCGTGCGGGCATGGGCCTGGCGGACGCTTCGGAGGCTGATGAAAAGTTCCCCCCGCAGTCTGCAAACAATTGCTCTTGGGGAGGTTGTGGGTAACGCGGCCGGTCGCACCTCCGCCCGTCTAGCCGCATCTAAAACGATGAGAATTCGAGGAATATGGCACTTTCGGACTATGGTTAGCGGCTTGCACTAGGAGAGGACACCCAAGGGAATGCACCTTTTCTCCCAGTGGAAAGAGCCCCAGGAAAGCAAGTGACAAAAATGGCCAGTGTAGCCGAAAACTTGCAGTTTCCCGAGAGAAGACAAGGACCCGACCCGATGAGAACGAACCTTGCAACCGTACTTGACCCTAGCCGCCGCAGCAATGACGCCCGAGACTTTGAAGCTGCCCTTCGCCGGAAGATTGTAGGACAGGACCAGGCGATCGAGAAAGTCGCGGAAATCTATCAGATGTTCCTGGCCGGGCTGAACGCGCCAGGGCGTCCCGTGGGCAATCTGCTGTTTCTGGGGCCGACGGGCTCCGGAAAAACGCGGGTGGTGGAAGCCGTGGCCGAGTCGCTCTTCGGCGACGCCCGCGCCTGCATCAAGATCGACTGCGCCGAGTTCCAGCACTCCCACGAGATTGCCAAGCTGATCGGCTCGCCTCCCGGATACCTGGGTCACCGCGAGACCCATCCCCTGCTCACCCAGGAAGCGCTCAACCAGTGGCACACGGAAAAGCTGAAGCTGTCGATCCTGCTCTTCGACGAAATCGAAAAGGCTTCCGACTCGCTCTGGCAACTCCTGCTCGGAATTCTCGACAAGGCCACGCTCACCCTGGGCGATAACCGCCGCGTGGATCTGTCGAGCTGCATCATCATCATGACCTCGAACCTGGGCGCCGTGGAGATGAGCGACATGGTCAATGGCGGCCTGGGCTTCGCGCCGCGAACGGTCGCGGTGGACGACTCGCTCGACGAAAAAATGAACCGCTCGGCGGTGGATGCGGCCCGGCGCAAGTTTGCCCCCGAGTTCATGAACCGCATCGACAAGGTAGTCGTGTTCAAGACGCTGCGCGCCGAGCACCTGCAACAGATCCTCGATATCGAACTCGGGATGGTGCAGCAGCGGGTATTAATGGCGTCGGGCGCTCACCAGTTTGTGTTCAACTGCACCGCGCCGGTGAAAACCTTCCTGCTCGCCGAGGGCACCGATCCCAAGTACGGCGCGCGCCACCTCAAGCGCGCCATCGAACGCCACCTGGTGTTTCCGCTGGCCAACCTGGTGGCCACGGGACAGGTAAAGCTGGGAGATTTTATCCGCGTCGATCTGATCGGCGAGAGCCAGCTCACCTTCGTCAAAGAAGCCGAAGGCGCGATGGTGCCCGTGATGCTCGAACGCTACGGAGCGGCGGCAGCGGCCATGCCCGCGGCAGCAGCGGCGGCGAGAGCGGCGCGTCCGGTGGTACAGCGCAGGGAGTTTGGTGCCGTATTGCCGCACTCGCTCAACGAGAATAAGTAAGACAAATTGATGGTAGGTGGGACACCGCAAAAGCGGTGTCCCGTTTTTTTTGGCGGAAGAACTAGCGCCGGCATCTTGCCGGCTTTCCCGGAGGCATTTCACCCCCGTTTGATGCGAGCGCAGCGTAGGGACAGCCGCCCTCGGCCGTCCAGCCGAGCGCAAGCTCGGCCGTCCTCGCGGGATACGGTGCTTCCAAATTCGCTATAGAATCGGCTGAGGAAACTCTGATTCAGCACCCTGTGACCTTTGTGTCCTCTGTGGTTCAGCCTTTTCTTCGGACACGGAATCAAAGGTGCCCTAACTCCAACCCTATGCCCGACGGTCCGCCCACCTCCGCAACCGCCCGCCAGCGAGCCGAACACCACTATTACGCCGCGCTCGATCTGGTCCTCGAAGGCCGCCACGAACCAGCGGTCGAAGAGTACCGCCGAGCGGTCGAGGCCGATCCCAGTTTCACCGACGCGCTCCATGGACTGAGCCGGGCCTTGCAAGACCTCAACCGCCTCGACGAAGCCATCGTTGTCTCCCAGCGAATTTCAGCGATCGATCCCGACGACATCCTGGCCCACACCAGCCTCTCGATCCTCTATCAGAAAAAAGGAATGGTCCCCGAAGCCGAAGCGGAAGGCAACAAGGCGCGAGTGCTGGGCTGGAAGCGGGAGTTGAAGAAGGGGAGCGGATAAGGGATCGCGGTCAGTGGACATTCCACCCGGAACATTGAACAATATCCTCAAGCAGGCAGGGCTGAAACGAAATACCTCATCGTCTACGAAAAATCGAATACCGGATGGGGCGCCTATGCTCCCGACTTGCCTGGGCTTGGCGCTGCCGGCAGAACGCTCGATGAGGTGAAGGAACTCATCCACGAGGCGGTTGAGTTTCACTTGGAAGGTATGCGCGCCAACCGCGATCCCATTCCCGCGCCCAGCGCGACGACTGAATACATCACCGTCTGAGTTTGCGATGTGCTCCGCATTTCGTTCTGGAAGGACAAGAACCAAGCGCGGAGAAGCGTCGGCCGGTCGCCTACCCGCCAAGCCGGACTGGCCGCCCAAGGAGTAGAATCGGCCAATCCCAACCGCAACCGGGAGGAACACCCATGCGCCCACCCAGCAACCATGCATCTCCCAGCCCGGCCGTCGCTGCGGCGATTGTCGTTGCCATGCTGGCGATGGTGGCCATTCCCGCCGCCATCGCGCTGCACACGGTTCACTCTCCCGCCAGGCTCGTGCTCACCAACCCGAATCCTTCTCCTCACGGCTACACCTGGAGCCTCCTTCTGTTCATCGTCCCGATCCTGGTGATCGCCTTCTGGTTTCTGCCCAGCGAAGATCTCGATATTCCGCAACGAGCCTTCTGGCGCACCATCGGCATTCTGGTTCCCGATCGGATGCCTGCTCGACTTCGTGTGCGCGCAATGGTTCTTCTCGTTCCCTAACGCCCAAGCGACGCTCGCAATTCACGCCCCGGCGCTGGGCAGGCCGGTCCCCGTCGAAGAATATGTTTTCTACCTGACTGGCTTCATTACCATCCTTCTTCTTTACATCTGGCTCAGTGAATATTGGCTGGCCGCCTACAGCGTTCCCGATTATCCGCAGGAAGCGCGGGCGATGCGCCGGCTTTTGCATCTTCATCCCACGTCGTTGGGCATTGGATTGTGCTGATCGCGCTTGCCATTCTCTACAAGAAGTTCGTCTCGCCCACGCCTGAGGGCTGGCCCTGGTATTTCATCGTGCTCGTTGTTGGAGGCTTGTTCCCTGCCGCCGGTTTCTTCCCCGCCACCCGCCGCTTCATCAACTGGCGCGCCCTCAGCCTGACCGTGTTTTTCGTCCTGCTCGTCAGCCTGCTCTGGGAAGCCACGCTGGCCTTGCCTTACGGCTGGTGGAACTATCAGCACCGGCAGATGATGGGACTTTACATCGGAGCCTGGTCCGACCTTCCCATCGAAGCCGTCTTCGTCTGGCTGGCCGTCGCCTATGGCACCGTGATCCTTTTCGAGACGGTCAAGATCTGGCAAGCTTCCGGCCGGCTCCGCGAGAGAAGCCTTCCTTGGGCAGAAAGATTCCCAGCGGTAACGCCAGGCTGACCGGCGGCCCAGGCATTTGATCCCGAAAGCACAGCCGCATTTCGTTTTGGGAAAAGAAGAACAGAGCGCAGTGAGGGGTGGGCCACACGCCGTCAGCACCATCGCGCGCGAAAGTCAGTTGCTATTCGCCAGCACGAGCAGGATTCACTTCCGAACCTGCGTGTCTCGCCTATACACCCAAGTGTTCGGCTTGCCGCTAGACACTAGATCACTGATATGGGTGCAACGGGTTGGATAGGTCTCTCGGCTGTTCGGATCAAACCACCAGACCATACCATCGCTGACGCTGTCTATTCTCACGTTCGATCCACCGGGAAAGATCAACGTGTCCCCACGCTTAGGATCGAAATCTCTGAATAGCTGAGCGTCACTCTTTGTTGTTTCCTGATCCATGTTGCCCTCCGCCTTCCGTTCTACCAAAGCGAGTGCGGGCTGGGAAAGTCACCGTGGTGCCCGTCATCGGGCAGCGTTACTGCTTACAAACAATGCTCGGATTGTTCACGGCCGCCTTGAGGCAGTCAGCCCGCTGCTGTGCTTGCTTCGCTTGTTCTGCTGGCGTCGGTACTACTACACCAGATTCGGCAGGGCAGTGTAATTGTATCGCCGCCCACGTTAAGGGATAGTCATCTTTTTTGCTCTGAAATATTGGAACCTGTGGCGCCAGCGTACCACACGACATTGCAGGAATCGTGGGGGCGATTAGCGTGTCTACTGCTGAGGGACTGGTGTCAGGAACAGCTCGTTGTTGCGGAGCAGAAGCCGTTGGTTCAGATGACGGCGATGGAACATTGGGTGCGGCGTCAGTTAAAGGGGCGGACGGCGGCGTACAGAACTGCTTCTGCTGGTCAGGCGTCAACTTTCCTGCGGCGCAAGCAACTTCAAGCTGAGACTTGGGCTGCGCCTGCGGCGTAACCACAGGATGGTCTGGAACCCACTTTGCAATCAGCATTATTTCCTTGTCAGGGTCATCCGTGCGAGGAAGATACGCAACGTCCGCAGTCCCATTAAGGTAGTGTCTCTTCGCCATCCTGAAAAGAATCTTGTCGCCTTCTTTGGCGGTGTTCAGCGGATTGTGCTTGGAGTTGTCTTGCCAGTTAGGTTGAAGTTCCCAATACCCATCGTCAACACGAATGTGCCACCAGTTGCTTGTGGCGTAGATGCCGGCAGCCGACCCTACGCATCGACCGGAACCGCAGTTGATGCCATTGAAGTCCGTACCGATTCGTTGAGTGTCTTGTGCGTGCTTTTGTAGCACGCCGACTTGATAGTCCTTCTTGTCTTTAGCGGACGCCGAACCGACCAGCGCCAGTGCGACTGCGATTGCTGCGAAGACTCGTTTCATGGTGTTCTCCCTGCGCCCTAGAACGTCAGTGCTTGCCGTTCTCTTCCTGCTCTGCCTTCTTCGCGGATGGCGCGCGTCATCGCACTTTTCTCCGTGGTCAGTTTGTGAGTGAGAGGCTTACTTCGTTGTCTTTTGCGTCTGTCTTCGGCGTCAGTGCTTTGCGAATGTCGGCAAGCAGGATGATAACGCAACTGAGCAGCAGCGTTACAGGAGCGGCCGCTAATAGAGCCACGCCTGTATATAACTCTCCGGGTCGATAGCTGTTGGCATCGGCGATATTGATAATTCCAACGGCAAGTCCCAGCAGCGACAGAACAATCATGAATATTCCAAAGTTCTTCACAGTGACTCTCTTTCCTGCGCCCTAGACGGTCAGCGCTTTCCGTTCTCTTCCTGCCCTGCCTTCTTCGCTGATGGTGCGCGTCATTGTGCTTCTCTCCGTGTTCAGTTTGCGAGCTGCTACTTTTGCTTTTGCAAATCTGCGCATGTTGCCACAGTAAATGTCGCGTAGTCGCCGTCATTCATTGCACAGCGCCCGCGGTCATAATCGAGTAAAACTTCCTGCATGTCCGCTTCTTTTTTTGCAAGTTCATCTTGCTTCGCTTTGCTCTTTGGGTGTTGCTTCCACAACTTGTCCAGTTCCGGTCTGTATGCCTGCTGCATGAAGAGGTCAACATGCCATGCCGAACTTAAAAGTTTAGACTCACTATCAAATTGCTTTTCACAATACTTAGCTGAAATGTCATTATGTGCCGTTGACAAGCAGTTATCATAATTTTTCGCTGCTTCCAGGCTGTCATTCCATGCGTTATATTTTGCTTGGACACTCTTCGGCAGCAGTCGCTCAGCATCCATATCTGTGGGCTTCGTTTGACAGCCGACCAGCGCCAGCGTGATTGCGATTGCGGCGAAGAATCGTTTCATGGTGTTCTCCCTTCCTGCTCTGCCTTCTTCGCCGATGGCGCGCGTCGTTGTACTTCTTTCCGTGTTCAGTTTGCGAACTAATCTTTAGGCAACAGGTCACGACAAGCAAGCATCGCGCGCGTCTGTTCACCGGTTTCAAACGGAAGTTTAAGCGCTTTTGCCAGACACTCATCATGTGCACCCCATTTTGCTTTATGCGCTGCTTCCTCTTTTGCTCTTGCCTCTTGCAAACTTTTCAAAGTGATTTCCAAGACCAATTTGTAATGCTGCGCAGTGATTTCTTTAATGCTACCGTCAGTGAGTTCCGTGTACGTGGTATGGCCGTTGACTGTGACTTCACAGACCGTGACCTTTGGGTCAAACGTCTTAGTGCACTCTGACGAATTTTGTGCAAATGCTGTGGAGGTCAGCGCCAGTGTGATTGCGATTGCTGCGATTGCGCTTTTCATGTTGTGGTTCATCCGTTCCCGCCCGTTGCGCTTATTTCATTTGAACAAGCCGTTGTTGATGTCGGCGCGCTTCTCAGCAGACTTGTCTCCATCCCAAGCAACCGCGTCAGGTGATTCGCCGGGCAGGTTTCCACCCAGATCGTTGACGAGCATCGCGCTAAACCGAGGCTTCTCAGTGACTTTGGATCTCTGCGCCAGCCGTCTGATGCCAAAGACTAACCCGATGATGCCAATCCCGCTCATCAACAGTCTGAATAGCTTCATGACCCGCTCTCCTGCCTTCCGTTCTACCAGAGCGGATGCGGGCTGAGGAAGTTACCGTAGTGCCCGCCGTCACGTAGCCTTTGACTTCTTTCATCGCAAACCATGTGTGTTCGAATTCCTTTGACTTAAGCCCCGCTGCACGCGACCATAATTATTAGAGATCTGATTGGGGCAGCTTCGAGGTGTACCCGTCGCCAAGACGGCCCTCGAAACTGCCCCAAACCCATTTAGGTGAGGTTTTATGGCTAACTTATTGATTTTGAAATACCTTATCAGCAAGTCCTTTAAACTCAAAGACCTGGCGGGAATTCCCCCTAAGTCTTTGATTTTAATATACCGGGGGAGGGGGGTACCCACCAGTACTAACTAGTAAACATAGTCGAAATCAAGGTCAATTTCTCCACCTCGCCGAAAAATGTGGCCTTCGACTTGGACCCGAAACATACACTCGTCGCAATGAACAGTGCCGCGTTGGAACAGGCAACCCGAATCAGGTTCCCGCCCTGGGAACGAAGCAGAAAAACGACGAGTAAGTTGGCCCTCGACAAACTCGTAACTCCAACCAAAAAAAAGGAAATTCCAATCTAAGTAAGATCAACCCTCCTGGCAAGGTAAGTGCAATGAACGCCGCAGGCAGTTACTCCAAAATGTGAAAGCTCTAAACCAACCTTGCTAATTGAGGATGGCGAAGCCTCACGCGAAGGGACGCGCTCATCATGCACACGGCTTGCGCAGCCAGCCAGCTAATCGAAGAACGACCGCGAGAACACACGTTGCATCCATTGGACGCGGCGCAGGAATTATCCGCCCACTGGTTTGCCGCCTACACCAGTTCGCAACACGAGAAACGCGTGGCCTCGCGTTTGGCCGAGCGCCAGATGGAATCGTTTCTCCCGCTCTATCGCACCGTCCGCCGCTGGAAGAACCGCTGCCAGATGGACTTGGAGCTGCCGCTCTTTCCCAACTACGTCTTCGTGCGCATGGCTCCGAGGGAGCGCGTGCGTGTACTCGAAGTGCCGGGCGTTTTATCGCTGGTTGCTTCCGGACGGACGCTGGTGCCGCTTCCCGACTTCGAGATCGAAGCGCTCCGCTCGGGAGTTGACGAGCGCAAGATGGAACCGCATCCCTACCTCGTCATCGGAGAGCGCGCGCGCATCACGCGCGGGCCGATGATGGGCATGGAAGGCGTGCTGCTGCGCAAGAAGAGCAACTTCCGCGTGGTGCTCGCGCTGGAGGCGATCCTGCAATGCGTCTCGGTCGAGGTCGATGCCGACGATTTGGAGCCGGTGGCGAAGTGCGCCGGCCGCGTCATTCTGGCGCCCGGCTTCTCCCCTCAACTCACGCAGCCTGAGGCGCGCGTTCCATTCTAGGCCGTGCATCTCCTCGCCAAATTCCGCTGGCATTTTTGCCCGCCTTTGGCTGTCGCTCTCGTCGCCGTTTGGGCCGTAACTTCGGGCTGGGCATCCACTCCCGAAACTCCGAAACCCTGTGCTCGATCGAGTGTCCGCGCGAGTGTCAGCCAGAGCGACAACCAAGAAAGGAAAAACGATCCTGCAGCGGAGCCGCCCCGAACCGATATGCCAGTAACCAACGCAGCGGAAAAGAAAAGTGTACTGGCCGGTTTCTGCCTCGTCCACATCACGCAAGACCTTGTGTCGGACCAGAAGGCGATTTGGACCAGCCCGTTTCACTTTCATGCTCTGCCAGCCGAAGACAAGAACTGGCTCGTGCCCCTCGGCCTCGGCACGTTCGGCCTGGTCGCGGCTGACAACCATATCATGCGGCATTTCGGACCCACTCCAATGGCCCACAGCGCCACTTTCAGCAACCTCGGACTCGCGGCCATGGCTGGCGGCGCGGCGAGCTTGTACTTCGATGGAATCATTGCGAAAGACGACCACAGCCGCGAAACCGGATTTCTGGCCGGGGAAGCGGCGGTGAATAGCGTCATCGTGGCTGAGGCCATGAAGACGGCCTTCCGGAGAGCGCGTCCGAACCAGGCGAACGCCGGCAGTTTCGGAGCGGGAGGCGCATCTTTTCCCGCTGAACATGCGTTGGCCGCGTGGTCGATGGCCACGGTCATCGCCCAGGAATATCCCGGACCGTTGACCAAACTGCTGGCCTACGGCGCGGCCACGGGAATCGGTTTGTCGCGGGTCGCCGCCCGCCAGCACTTTCCCTCCGACGTGGTTGTGGGGAGCGCTCTCGGCTACTTGGTCGGACGGTATGAGTATCGGTCGCATCACGATCCCGAGTTGCCGGGCGCTGGCAAGAGTGTGTCCGAGAAGAGCTTCGACGAAAAGGCTCCGCCTCGGGCGCGCACTCCGGCCGAACTGGGATCGCCTTCGGTTCCGCTGGACTCCTGGGTTTATGCGGCGTTCGACCGTCTGGCAGCGTTGGGATATGCCCCGAGCGCCTACGCCAATCTGCGGCCCTGGACGCGCATGGAGTGTGCGCGGATCGTAAAGGCAGCGGGCGAGGACCTGGCTGTCAACGATGCATCCGACAACGCCATCGCCAATCCGGGCGAGGACCAGAACACGAATCTGACGACTAACACCGACGACCGCCATCCGTCGGAGGCGTATAAGATCTACGCCGCGCTCGCGGCCGAGTTCTCGAGCGACCTCAGGCGGTTCGACGGCTCCGAAAGCGCGGAGATCGGGGTTGAGAGCATTTACACGCGCTACACCGGCATCGCGGGCACTCCGCTCGACGACGGTTATCACTTTGGCCAGACCCTCATTGACGACTTCGGCCGCCTCTACGGCGGGGGCTCGAACCTCGTGACCGGCGCTTCGGCATCGGGATGGGCGGGACCGTGGGCGTTCTATGTGCGCGGCGAGTATCAGCACGCGGCCGCGTTGCCCGCGTACAGCGAGGCGGTACAGCAAATGATCGGCACGATAGACGAGACGCCGCCGCAGGACCCGATCCACACCAACGTCATCGACCGCTTTCGCCTCGTGGACGCTTACGCCGTGTGGAACTTCAAGACCATGGAGATTTCAGCCGGACGGCAAAGCCTGTGGTGGGGACCGGGCGCGGGCGGCCCGCCGAACCTGAGCGACAACGCCGAGCCGCTGGACATGCTGCGTCTGACCAATCCATCGCCATGGCGGCTTCCAAGTTTTCTCCATTGGCTGGGGCCGCTGCGCTGGGACTCGATCATCGCCCTGATGGCCGGACATCACTATCCGCCCGAGCCGGGGATTGATGGGCAGAAGATCAGTTTCAAGCCGACGCCCAACCTGGAATTCGGGTTCTCGCGCACCATCGTGTTCCGTCCAGTCACGGCCCGTATGTTCTTGCGAGGCTTCTTCAGCTTCGGGGACAACAAAACCACCATTCCGGGCAGCGCCGCCGACGTGGGCGACCGGCGCAGCGGCTTCGATTTCAGCTATCGCATTCCCGGCCTGCGGAAATGGCTGGTGCTGTACAACGATGGCATGGCCGACGACGAGACTTCGCCGCTCGCCTACCCGCAGTACTCGCTGATGAATCCGGGCATTTACCTGCCGCAGATTCCCAGGGTCCGGAAGCTCGATTTCCGCGCCGAGGCGGCGTGGTCCGACCCTCCAGTGGTCGCGGACCGCGGCGGAAAGTACTTTTACTGGAACGGCGCCTACCACGACTCCTACACCAACGACGGACACTTGCTCGGCTCCTGGGTGGGCCGGGAGGGCCACGGCCTTCAACTCTGGAGCACGTATTGGCTGTCGCCGCGCAACACGGTGCAGGTGGGATACCGGAAGGCCCACGTAGACCGCAATTTCATTCCCGAGGGCGGCAACATTCAGGATTTTTCCGTCCGATCGACATTCCGGCTGCGCCAGGAAATGGAGATTAACGCGCTTTTCCAGTATGAACGCTGGGACTTTCCCGTCCTGTCGCCGCGCGAAGGACCCGACACGGTGGCCTCGGTTGAGTTTACCTGCCATCCGAAGTGGCGCCAGGCGTGGCACTCGCAATGACTCAGAAACCAATTCAGAAACAACGATTTCAGCAACAACGGTTTTAGCAACCATGATTCTGGAAACAATGGTCCCGGAACCACGATTCGGGAAAGAATGACCGCGCTATGACGACTTCCGAAACAACTACCATGACCTCCGAAAAACCGATCTCCGAAAGATGCGAACGCTGTTGCCAGTCATCCTCGATTGCTAACGTCCGCTGCGATGCCATCCCGGCCAGCCGTAAGCTCCGCCGGATGGTCAATGTACTGTTCGGGCTGCTAGCGCTGTCCGCCCTCGCGTCCGCTCAAACCACGCTGCGAACGCCGAACGCCGACGATCCGCCATGTCTGGAGAACGACTGCCCGGCCGCTCCCGAAACCGGCCAGAACAACGCCATTCCAACTCCCGGCAACGCGCAAAATCCAGCGGGCAGGGGAGTGCTCCCCGATGCGGGTGCGCTGGGCAATATCAATAACAACAATAACGAAGACGCGATCCAGAGGGCCGAGGTGGCCCGGCATCCAACCGCGGCTTTCCCGACGCAGACCGATGCGGCAGCGGAACTGCCGCCCACGGAATTCCAGGAGTTTGTCGCCAGCTCGGTCGGCCGCTGGCTCCCCATTTATGGACACAGCCTGTTCGACCGCGTCCCCACCACCTTCGCTCCCGTCGACCGCATCCCGGTGACCGGCGATTACCTGATCGGGCCGGGAGACCAGATCCTGATTCGGGCCTGGGGACAGATCGATCTGGACGCCAAGCTCGTGGTTGACCGCAACGGCGCGGTCTTTCTGCCCAAGGTGGGCGCTCTATCGGTCGCCGGATTGAAATACCAGCAACTGCCGGAGTATTTCCGGAGCGCCATCGGGAGAGTGTTCCGCAATTTCGATTTGACGGTCAGCCTGGGACAGCTGCGGTCGATTCAAGTGTTTGTCGTCGGACAGGCGCGGCGTCCCGGCAGTTACACGGTCAGCTCACTCTCCACGCTGGTCAACGCGCTGTTCGCCTCGGGCGGGCCGTCGACGACAGGTTCCATGCGGCGCATCCAGCTGAAGCGGGACAACCGGGTAGTGACGGAATTCGATTTCTACGACCTGCTGCTCAAAGGCGACAAATCCCAAGACGCGAGATTGTTGCCCGGGGATGTCATTTATATCCCGCCCGCCGGACCGTCGATTGCGGTCGCGGGCAGCGTGAACGCGCCCGCGATTTACGAACTGCGGGAGGGCGCGAAGCTGAGCGGCGCGATCGAGATGGCCGGGGGTCTGGCAACCACCGCGGATGGACAAAAGGCGGTGGTCGAGCGCATCGACAATCACGACACTCGCCGGGTGGAGGAATTTCCTCTGGATGGCGAAGGTCTGGCGCGGACCTTGCAAGATGGGGATGTGGTCAGGATTTTCTCGCTCTCTCCCCGTTTTCAAAATGCGGTGACGCTGCGGGGCAACGTGGCGCATCCCGGGCGCGTCGCCTGGCACAGCGGCATGCGTCTGAAGGATGTGATTCCGAACCAGGAGGCTCTGATCACGCGGGAATACTGGCGGGCGTCCAACTCGGTTGCCAACCGAGGCGAGAAAGCCGATGCCGGGTTCGACGGACGTCCGGGGTCGGCAAAAGCGGCAACCGAAGTCACGACCGCCAAGCTGCGAAACCAGATCGCGCGCGACGCTCCCGAGATCAACTGGGACTACGCGGTCATCCAGCGGCTGAACCCGCGGGACCTGACGACGCTGCTGATCCCTTTCAATCTGGGGAAGCTGGTGCTCGAGGGAGATGAGGCAAACAACCTGGAGCTCGAGCCGGGCGACGCAATCACAATTTTTTCGCAGAACGATCTTGCGGTCCCCCTCGAAAAGCAGAGCAAGTTCGTGCGCCTGGAGGGGGAATTTCAAGCCGCGGGCGTCTATCAGGCCGAAGCCGGCGAGACCGTCCGCCATCTGGTCGCGCGCGTGGGCGGATTCACCAAAAACGCCTATCTCTACGGGGCGGAGTTTACGCGCGAATCGGTGCGCGCCGACCAGCAGAAGGGGTTGGACCAGATGATCGAGAAACTGGAGGAAGACATCACCCGCAATGCGCTCGCGCCTTCGACGGCAGCCAGCCCCGAGGACGCTGCCGAAGACCGCGCCAAATTGGAAGCGCAGCGGCAACTGGTCGGGAAACTCCGGGACGTCAAGGCAAGCGGACGCGTGGTCCTCGATCTGCAACCGGACTCCACCCAAGTGGGCGACCTGCCGGAAATCGCGCTCGAAGATGGCGACCGCTTCGTGGTGCCCTACCGTCCCGCGACCATCGAGATGCTGGGCGCGGTCTACAACAAAAACTCTTTCCTCTACCGGCGCGAGGCGCGGGTGGACGACTACCTGCGGCGGGCGGGCGGGCCGACGCGCGACGCCGACACGGGCCGCATGTTCGTCATTCGGGCCGACGGCTCCATCCTCAGCAAACAGTCGGTCAAGGGATTGTGGAATGGAGGGTTCGCCGCGCTTCGCCTGATGCCGGGCGATGCCATCGTAGTGCCGGAGCGCCTGTCGCATGGCTCGTTCTTCAGGGGCCTGCGGGACTGGAGCCAGGTCTTCGCGCAATTCGCCCTGGGCGCGGCAGCGGTGAGGGTCATTCAATGAAAAGCTCGGCCTTGGACGATCAGAGCGCGGAAGCCGCCAACGCGGAAGTTGACAACCTGGCAGCCAAGACTCGCGACGACGACACAGCCGGCGGCGAACTGAGCGAGCGCGATGTGCTCGATTGGCTGCTCGCTCTGTCCCGGCGCAAACGCCTCATCCTGCGGACGACCCTGGCCGCAGCCGTTTTGGCCGCAATGGTGGCGCTCGTCCTGCCCAATCGCTACACCGCCACCGCCAAGATCCTGCCTCCGCAGCAAAGCCAGTCGCTGGCCGCCTCGATGATCGGGCAACTGGGAGCTTTGGGGCCGATGGCGGCCATGGCACAGAGAGATCTGGGGCTGAAAAATCCGGGCGACCTGTATGTGGGCATGCTGCGCAGCCGCACCGTGGTGGACGCGCTGGTGGGCCGCTTCGATTTACTCCGGGTCTATCGCGACCGGCGAATGTCGGACGCCCGCCGCGATCTCGAAGACGCCACCGAAGTCGTCGTCGGCAAGGAAGGATTGATCGCCATCTCGGTCGAAGACAAAGAAGCAAGCCGTGCGCCGCAAATCGCCAACGCTTACGTGGAAGAGTTGCGCCATCTGACGCAAGACCTCGCGGTGACCGAGGCCGGCCAGCGGCGGATTTTTTTCGAGCGGCAGTTGGAGATAGCCAAGAACAATCTGGCTGACGCGGAGCAGGCGTTGAAACAGACCGAGCAGACGACGGGACTGATCCAATTGGATGGCCAGGCCAAGGCGATCATCGAATCGGTGGTCAAACTGCGGGCGCTGATCGCCGCGAAAGAAGTGGAATTGCGCGCCCGGCGATTGTTTTCGACCGAGCAGAACCCCGACACCAGGCTGGGCGAAGAGCAACTCCTGGGGCTGCGGGCGCAACTGGCCGGGCTCGAAAAGCAAAGCGCGGGAAGCAACGGCGGGAGCGGCGCCGACGCGGGTAATGTTCAAGTTCCGGTGGGCAACGTCCCGGAAGCCGGCCTGCAATATGTACGCCGACTGCGCGATGTGAAGTACGCCGAAACCATGTTCGAGTTGCTGGCCAAGCAGTACGAAGCCGCGCGGCTCGATGAGGCGAAAACCGCCGCCGTCATCCAGGTGCTGGATCCGGCCGTCGAACCGGACCGGAAATCCTCGCCGCGCCGCAGCCTGATCGTGGCCCTCGCGGCGCTGCTCGGTTTTTTCAGTTCCTGTATTTATGGGCTGATTGCAGACGCGGTGCATCGGATGCGCCTGAAGCCCGAATCGAACGCACAATTCGCCGCGCTGCGGACGGAGATTTCAAATGGCGGGTGGCTATAGCATGTCGCTCTTCACCGCTCCAGCTTCGGTTCCCATAGGCAAAGCCGGTAATCGGGGCGCGCCGGTTTCGCGCCATGGTTGGCACATCCGCTTCAAGCATCTCTTGGGTATTGATCGGGCAATCACCTATACGGTGCTCGCTCGGGGCTGCCAAGCGATTGGCAGCGCGGGAACGGTACTTCTGATTGTTCATTTCCTAACGCCTGTCGAGCAAGGATATTACTATACGCTGTGGAGTCTGGTTTGGCTGCAGACCGTCTTCGAACTGGGGTTCTCCTTTGTCATTCTGCAACTGGCCACGCACGAAGGCTCGCGTCTAACCATTGACGGGAACGACCGGGTCGCCGGAGACCCGATCGCCCATGCACGTCTGGCGTCTGCGCTGCAAACCGCCGTGCTGTGGTACGCCGTGGCCGCAGTCGTCATGGCGATGATCCTCTTGCCGGCGGGCTCGTATTTCTTTTCCCACCACCGGCCTATGGGGGTTGAGCCGGCATGGCGATGGCCATGGACCCTAGCGGTGCTGGGCTCGGTGATTACCTTCCAGCTCGATCCGGTTTTCTCCTTCCTGGAGGGCTGCGGGAGGGTTGCCCAAGTAGCCGGGCTCAGGCTGAGCCAAGCCATTGTAAGCGCCCTGCTGGTCTGGATGGCAATGATCAGCCATCACGGACTTTTTTCGCCGGCGTGGGTCATTGCCGGACAGGCCGTACTGGGAATGGTTTTCCTTTATTGTCGCCGCCGACTGCTGTTGCCTCTGATGCGGCGTCCAGTGGGCGCGCATCGAATCCGGTGGCGCTCGGAAGTGTGGCCCTTTCAGTGGCGGATTGCCGTGAGCTGGCTTTGCGGCTACTTCATCTCCCAGACGTTCACGCCCGTGCTGTTCGTTTTTCGAGGGCCGGTAGCGGCTGGACAGATGGGACTCTCCATGAGCATCGTTGGGCAACTCGGCTGGGTTGTCCTAGCGTGGATGACCACCAAGGCCGCGCCCTTCGGGAACCTGGTCGCCCGGGGAGAGATTCGCCAACTCGATCGCCTCTTCTTCCGCACCCTTTGGCAATCTCTGACCTTACTGACGCTGCTGGCGATCGCATTGTTCGCCGGTCTGGTTGTCGCCGAGCGCTTCTTCCCGGCACTGGCGCTGCGGATTCTTCTGCCGCCAGTCTTTGGGCTAATGCTGCTGACGGCGTTGGGCAGCCATGTCGTGCAGAGTGAAGCACTTTATCTTCGGGCGCACAAGTGCGAGCCCTTCTTGATCCAATCCGTCCTACTCGCAATTGTATCGGCTGCCTCAACCATACTGTGTGCTCGTTTTTGGGGAGCGTCCGCGGTAGTGGTAGGGTACTTCGCGTGTCTGGGGGTAGTGGGCGTGACCTCGGGTACCTATATCTTCCAAAGGAAGCGAAGAACCTGGCAGCGCGTTGCCGCTCAGGGTGCGATGCCATGACGATCGGGGTCCCGCGGATATCCAGTCCGGCCATGCCCGCAGAGCACGACAGCGATCGACCAGGTGCTTCAAGCCCTGGTATGGTTGAGCTCCCACTTTCTCCCGACATAGGCTCGCAGGCAGGTTTCTGCAGTCAGCGGCAACTCGTCAACCAACTGCCGAACAAGTACCGCAAAGTCGTGGCTTGCCCGTGACTATCTACTACGTCATCTTCTTTGCCCTGCTGTGCGCTGTCATCGCCGGGTTCCAATCCAGACAATCGCTGGTGACCAAGAGCTGGTACGTATTGGCAGCGCTTCTCATGATCGCCTGCGCAGGATTGCGGGCGGAATCGGTTGGCGCAGATTATGGTCCCTATAGAGAGATTTTCTTAGCAAGTCCGGACACGCCTGGGGTTGGATTCTTCGGGCAGTGGCTCAACAGCATGCCAACCGTGGACGTCGGATACGTCTATTTGAATTCTCTGATTAAGACCGTCGGCCTTCCTTTTGAAGCTCTGATATTCCTGCTCTCTCTGGCTGCCGTAGCGTCGTATGCCTTACTCTTCTTGGAGCACACCAGGTTTAGTGCCATCGCTCTGATGTTGTACTACTGTCACGACTTCTTTCACCGCGAAATGATTGCGATACGGAGTGGCGTGGCCGCGATACTCATCTTATGGGGATTTCACTTCTGGGCAAGCCGCCGCAAGCCCATGGGGATCGCGCTGATGGTACTCGCTGTACTGACTCACTTAGAGGCGGCAGTCATCGTTTTTCCGGTTCTCTTCGACTGTTTGAAGATCAAGATTACACCTAAATATGTGTTCGTAACATTGATTGGCGCCATAATCGTTGGTAACTGCCTCGACTCGTCGTATTCGCTATTCGCGCTTATCGACAGGCTTGCGAAATACCAGGGATCCGATCAAGCCGCGACTCTTGGCATATTCTCCAACCCCGTAACCATCAAGCAGTTAATGATTCTTGGTGTGCTGTGCTGGCTAATAAACTCGAGACCAGATAAGTTATTCGCGCCCATTCTTCAACTGTGCGCCACCTCCTATTGGATCTCCACACTTTGGATGATCTCCTTCAACCAGTTCGGAATCCTAAGTGCCCGAGGCTACTCTATGCTCGGAGTCGGAGAAGGATTGATTGTGGCCGAGATCGTGGCCATCGTATACGAAGACCGGCACCTTAGGCGCTATCGCCG
>CAVPYG010000017.1:0-24802 GCA_963709835.1 uncultured Acidobacteriaceae bacterium | reverse complement strand
CAGGAGTTGCGATCCTTTGAGGAAGCGGGAGTCGCGGGCCGCGCCGCCCAGCCAAGAATCGTAGCAGTGCGTCTGAAACATCAGAACGCAGGCCAGGCCGCGCATCCAGTCGATCCAGGCGAGGCGCGAAGCGGCGGGAGCCGCGACTGTCGTTGTTGGTAGCACTGGTGTATTCATGCCTGAGTTGGTACGTGTTCTCGGAAAGATCTAGCGTGTTGCTGAAACTCGTAACTGTATCACAGGCCTTTCGGGTTGTCTTTGGACTTGATCGGGTTTCGCGCAATGGGGACGTTACGAGAACAATGCGCTCGTACGCGTTCAAGCGAGGCGTGCTAGCATTTTTGGGGAAGGAACCGACTGTGAAGCGCTGGTCTGTCATCGGCACCGTGGTTTTGAGCCTGTCGATCGCGGGCTATTTTCCGCGTCCGGCATTTGCCAAGGATGAGCCCAAGTGGATCGAGGTGCACTCCACGCATTTCTTGGTGCTGACGGATGCGGGGGAAAAGCGCGGGCGCGAGGTAGCGTTGCGCATGGAGCAGATGCGGGCAATTTTTGGACAACTGCTTTTGAAAGAGAAGCTCAAAATGCCGGTGCCGATCACCATCATCGCGCTCAAGAGCGACAAACAGTACGGCTTGGTTGCTCCGGCGAAACAGACGATGGCGGCTGGGTTTTATGCGCCGGGGCCAGACCGGATTTATATCGGCCTGAACCTTTTTGACGCCGATCCTTGGCAAGCCGTGGCGCATCCGCTGGCCCACTATCTTTTGAATTACAACTATCCTCCCGCGCAGGGCTGGTTCGACGAAGGGCTGGCAGAATACTTTGGCTCGATCCACATCGGCAAGCAAGTGGAGATTGGCGGCGATCCGGAACTGTTGCCGGAATGGCACGAAAATATCTTCGATGACATAGATCCAATGCAGCGCGACCCAAATGTGCCGCAGTCGCTGACGCAGTTAGTAAGTTCTCCGGTGTGGTTGTCGATGGTGGACCTGTTCACCATGAAGCATGATGGGTCGGGGACGCGCGAAGGGACCCATCACACTTTGTACTACGCGCAGTCGTGGATGGTCGTTCACTATCTGTTGAATAAGAACAAGATGCCGGAAGCGGGGACTTACTTCGACCTGGTGCTGAATCGGAAAGTGCCAGTGGAGAAGGCGATCGTCGAGGCCTTCGATATGACGCCGGCGCAAATGGAAGAAGCGGTGAAGACGTATTTCAAATCGCTAAGCGGCTTGGGCATCGCCCTCGATCAGGCAAAGAAGCCGGTGGAAGCGCCGATCGACATTCCACAGCCGGACCATTTCGCGCTGCCGTTTGATGCGGGCGATCTTGGGATGGCGACAAATCCGGTGAAGGATGAGGAAGCGCAAGCGGTGATCGGCGATGTGATGGCGCGCATTCCGGAGCATCGCGATCAGGCGCTGCAAGAGTTACAGCAGCTGACGGAGGACCCAAAAGACAATGAGGTGGCGCATCGTGGCCTGGCGGCGGAATATTTGCGCCAGAAGAAGTTCGACTTAGCTGCCGACGAACTGGATAAGGCCGCGGAACTAAATCCGCGAGATCCGTGGATCTGGTATTACCGCTCGGCAATGAAGTATCAGAAGGCGCAGGCCACGCGCCAAGACATGCAGGGGTTGGCCAACATGATGCAGGACCTGCGGGCGGTGGCGGATTGGTATCCGGAGTTAGCCGACGCTTATAACATGCTGGGCATGGCCCGAGTGGAAGGGGGCGGAATCAACTCGGCGCTGGAGGCGCAACGGCAGGCGATCGCGCTGGCGCCGCGCAATGTGGAATATCAGTTCAACCTGGGACAGATCTATGTTGCCGGGAAGAAGTGGGACCTGGCGCGGGAACTGTTCACGCGGCTCAAGGCAGGACCGGATCGAGCGGCGGCTGCTGCTGCAAAACAGGAGTTAGAAGACTTAGACACGCTGCAAAAGTATGGAGTGCGTCCGCAACGAGCGGGGGAAAGCGAGGCGCCGGCGGGCGCGGCCTCAGCCGCGGGCGTTTCGCAGAACGATGAAGACGAAGACGAGGATGCTGCGCCGAAGCCGGCGGCGCCCAAGCCGGCGACGACCGAGCCCATGCAATTTCTCAAGGGTAAGATCGTGAGCAGCGATTGCTCCAAAGCGCCCGCGGCAACGGTCACCATCCTGAGCGGGATGACGACTTACAAGCTCCACACTTCGGATTACAAGTCACTGCTGGTGATTGGCGATGAACAGTTTTCCTGCGAGTGGAAGGACCGGCGCGTATCCGTGAACTATCGCGCCGTGGGGAAGAACGAAGGCGAACTAGTTTCGATTGAAACGCACTAAGCCCAATTAGGTTCTTGTGGGACAGCCGGAGTGGCTGGAAACGGCTGGACTTGGCGTCCAGCACGGCTCCCGGCGGGAAGTCACACACGGTGGTGACATACGGCACTGCCAGACTCCTGGCCGCACGAGACCATGGAGGGTTCGAGTTTATGATTTTTGCCGAAGGGAAACCATGAAAAGGATACTCATTTTAGGCGCGGCTGGCAGGGACTTCCATAATTTCAATGTGATTTTTCGAAACAATCCTGACTATCAGGTTGTGGCCTTCACGGCCACGCAAATCCCTGATATTGCGGGCCGGCGCTACCCGCCCGAGCTGGCCGGGAGTTCGCGCTACCCCGAGGGGATACCGATTTATGAAGAGAAGGACCTGGAAAAACTGATCAAGGACGAGCGCGTGGATGCGGTGGTGTTCGCTTACAGCGATATCTCGCACCAGAATTTGATGCACCTGGGGTCGCGGGTGGTGGCTGCGGGCGTGGACTTCTGGTTGTTGGGTACGGACCGCACTCAGATTAAGTCAACCATCCCGGTGGTTTCCATTTGCGCGGTGCGGACGGGTTGCGGCAAGAGTCCGCTGTCAAGGCGGGTGGCCGCCGAGCTGCGGCGGCAGGGCTGGAAGCCCGTCGTGATCCGCCATCCCATGCCCTACGGCGATCTGGTGGCGCAGGCGGTACAGCGCTTTGCCACGGTCGAAGATCTGGATTTACAGCAGTGCACCATCGAAGAGCGCGAGGAGTACGAACCGCACATCCGTCAGGGCACCGTGGTATATGCGGGCGTGGACTACGAGAAGATACTGCGCCAGGCCGAGAAGGAAGCGGATATTATCCTGTGGGATGGAGGCAACAACGATACTCCGTTCTACAAGTCCGATCTGGAAATCGTGGTGGCCGACCCGTTACGCCCAGGGCACGAACTTTCGTATTTCCCCGGAGAGGTGAACCTGCGGCGCGCCGATGTAGTGGTCATCAACAAAGTGGATACGGCGGCGCAGCACGATATCGAGACCGTGCGCCACAATATCCAGATCAGCAACCCCAAAGCCACAGTTGTCGAAACCGCGTGCCGCGTGTCCGCACCCACGCCTGAACTGGTAAAGGGGAAGCGCGTGCTGGTGGTCGAAGACGGCCCGACCTTGACCCACGGCGAAATGCCCTATGGCGCCGGAGTCGTCGCGGCGCGGCACTGGGGAGCGGCGGAGCTGGTGAGTGCGAAACCTTTTGCGGTCGGCTCCATTCGCAGCACTTTTGATCGCTATCCGCACATGACCAATCTTCTGCCGGCGATGGGATACAGTGTGATGCAACGCCATGAACTGGAAGCAACCATCAATAGCGTACCGTGCGACCTGGTTTTGGTCGCCACGCCAATTGACCTGGCGCGAATCATCAAGATCAACAAGCCCAGTTTGCGGGTCACGTACGAGGTGGAAGAACTCACGCAACCAGGATTTGCTGAGATCCTCGCGCAACTTCGAGCGCCGGCTAGAACTCCACCGGAGGTGAAACGATGAAGAGCAAAGACTTTGTCTCGATCCGGGATTTCTCTCCGGGAGAGATCCAGGACCTGCTGCAACTGGGGCGCCAGATCAAGGCCTACCCCGATGTCTATAGCGGAGCCCTGCGAGGGAAAACTCTGGCCCTGATTTTCGAGAAGCCCTCGTTGCGGACGCGGGTGACCTTCGATGTTGGCATCCAGCAACTGGGCGGCTTTTCAATCTATCTCTCTCCGGCGGAGATCAACCTGGGCAAACGCGAATCGGTGTATGACGTGGCCAAGAACCTGGAACGCATGGTGCAGGGCATCATGATCCGGACTTTCGCTCACTCCATCGTCGAACAGATGGCGGAGCACGCCGGAATCCCGGTGATCAACGGACTGACCGACTACAGCCATCCCTGTCAGGCGATGGCGGACTTCCTGACCATGTGGGAAATCAAAGGCGCGATCGGGAAGTTGAAAGTCGCCTACGTCGGCGATGGAAACAACGTCGCGCACTCGCTCCTGTTCGTCGGCGCGCAACTGGGCGCGGAAGTTGTGGTGGCCACGCCTCCGGGCTATGAGCCGAAAGCGGATGCGATGCAATGGGCCCAGCAGCGGGCTCAGCAAACCGGAGGCAGTTGCCGGATTACCAACGACGCCAAAGAAGCGGTTGCAGCGGCGGACGTGGTTTACACCGATGTCTGGGCGAGCATGGGCCAAGAGGCCGAAGCCGCCCAGCGGCACAGCATTTTCCGAGACTATCAGGTGAATGCGGAACTCTTTGCCAGAGCGAAACCCGATGCCATCTTCATGCACTGTCTGCCGGCCCATCGCGGAGACGAAGTGACCGACGAGGTGGTCGATTCGCCGCGCTCGGTTGTCTTTCAGGAGGCGGAAAACCGGCTGCACATGCAGAAGGCGATCATGCTGGAACTGATGAAGGATGTGAAGGTGGGGCCGGTGCGTCCAGCAACCGCGCCGGAACGCAAGCGCGCGTAACAGGAGCAGCCATGAAAACCATGCTGCTGGCGATAGGCGGGAATTCGCTGATTCGCGCCGGCCAGAAGGGCACCGTGGCCGAGCAGTTGGCGAATGCCCGGCGCACGGCCGCGGAAATTGCCAAGCTGGCCCGGGACGGACACCGCATTGTTCTCACTCACGGCAATGGGCCGCAGGTGGGAGCGGCGCTGTTGCGCTCCGAACGGGGAGCGAGCCAGGTCCCCGGACAACCGCTCGACGTCTGCGACGCCTCCACCCAGGGCGAAATCGGCTACTTCTTGCAGCAATCCCTGAATACAGAACTTCGGCTTGCGGGTTTGCAGGCGCCGGTGGTGACCGTGCTGACCCAGGTCGTGGTCTCGCTCGAGGATCTAGCCATGAAGCGCCCCAGCAAACCGATTGGCCCGTTCTACTCTCGCGCCGATGCCGAGGAACGTAAGCGCCTGCTGGGCTGGGAAATTGTGGAAGACGCGGCGCGCGGCTATCGCCGGGTGGTGCCTTCGCCCGAACCGATCGATATCCTCGAACTCGAGGTCATCCGCGATCTGATGGAGCGGAACGTATTGGTAATCGCCTGCGGCGGCGGCGGCATTCCCGTGGCGTGGTCGGAAGGGAGATGGCAGGGCGTCGAAGCGGTAATCGATAAGGATCGAGCTTCCGCGCTGCTCGCATCCCGTCTGGGTGTGGATCTGTTCCTCGTTTCCACCGACACGGATTATGTCTATCTCGATTACAAGAAGCAATCTCAAAGACCGTTGCATACGCTCGGTTGCCGCGAGTTGCAGGAGTACGCCGACGCCGGACACTTTCCGCCCGGCAACATGGGCCCTAAAATCGAGTCGGTGTTGCGGTTCCTGATGCGTGGAGGGCGCGAGGCCATCGTCACATCGTGCGAAAACCTGTGCTCGTCGGTGTCAGGAGCAGTGGGCACTCATGTTGTGCGGGATCGTGATGTACTGGATGGTGATGTGTTGGACCAGGGACTCGCCGCGCCATCCGACCGCGCGCGGACGGAGTTGGCGGGGGGAGGCAAATAATCCATGGCAGACCAGATTTCCAAACCGGACGCGCCCCGCAGCGGACGCCTCGATACCAGGATCCAGCACAGCGGGAACTTGAAGCACGTCATCGAGTCGCAGCAGTTCACCGTGCCCTTGCTGATGGACCTGTTCGAACGTTCCCGTGGCATGGAGCGGGTAGTGGCCCGCGGAGGCTCGCTCGACTATCAGAACCGCATCATGGCCACGCTGTTTTATACGCCATCAACCCGCACCCGCCTTTCCTTCGAAGCCGCCATGCAGAGGCTGGGAGGAAGGGTCCTGTCCACCGAGCATGCGCGGTCGTTTTCCTCCGAGGTGGAGGGCGAAAACGTCGAAGACACGATCCACATCGTGGGCAGCTTCTCCGATGTGATCGTTATCCGCCATAACCAGGAAGGCGGCGCCAAGCGCGCCGCGCAGGTTTCCCAAGTGCCGGTTATCAATGCCGGAGACGGCGACGGCGGCCAGCATCCCACCCAGGCCTTGCTCGACTTGTACACCATCTATCGCGAGCGTCCCCTCGATGGCCTCAATGTCGCCATCATCGGAGAGCTCGACAAAGGCCGCACCGCCCGTTCGCTCGCCTATCTGCTGGCCAAGTTCGAACGGGTGAAGATTTATTTTGTCAGTCCGCCCGAACTCCAGATGAAGCCCGATATCCTGGAATATCTTGACGCCCACGGAGTGCACTACGAACTGGAGCCCGAGATCGACCGCGTCATCGGAGAAGTGGATGTGGTGTATCAAACCCGCATCCGGCCCGAGCGGGTGACCGGGCGGCGAAGCCCGCAACAGTACGCGATCAATTCGGCCGTTTTGCGAAAGATGAAGCCGGACGCGATCATTCTCCACCCGTTGCCGCGGACCGTCGAACTCGACAAGTCTGTGGATGAAGACCCGCGGGCGTTGTATTTCCGCCAGGCCGTCAACGGATTGTATGTGCGCATGGCGCTGCTCACCATGCTGCTGGAGAAGGAATAACGGATGGGCCCGCGGTGCAAGTTGGGGAGCAATACACGAGCAATACCTCACATGAATTGTCATCCTGAGCGACGCAAAGGATCTGCTTCTTCCCGCAAACTACAGATCCCTCGCTTCGCTCGAAATGAATCTTCATAAAAAATCTTGCTCATACGCCGCTCGCCGAGATTCACCGCAAGTTGTTAAAATCGAAAGAGACCCTTATGCCTAGCGAACTGATGACCGAAGAAAATCTGCTCACCCGAAATCTGATCGAACTGGAAAACAAGTTTGGCGCCCACAACTACCATCCTCTCGATGTCGCCATCGAGCGGGCCGAAGGCGTCTGGGTTTACGACGTTGAAGGCCACCGCTATCTCGATTGCCTGGCCGCGTACTCCGCTGTCAATCAGGGGCATTGCCATCCCGAAATTCTCAAAGCTCTTATCGCGCAGGCGCGCAGGGTGACGCTCACCTCGCGTGCCTTCCGCAACGATCAACTTCCGCTTTTTTACAAGGAACTTCACGAGCTGTCCGGCTATGACATGGCGCTGCCTATGAACAGCGGGGCTGAAGCGGTCGAGACCGCCGTCAAAACCGTCCGCAAGTGGGGGTACAAGATCAAGGGCATTCCCTCGGACCAGGCGGAAATCATCGTCTGCGCCAATAATTTTCACGGGCGGACCATCACCCAGGTGAGCTTTTCGACCGACGCGCAGTATCGCGACGGCTTCGGGCCGTTCACGCCCGGCTTCAAAGTGATTCCCTTTGGCGACGCGCGTGCCCTGGAGAACGCCATCACTCCAAACACTTGCGCCTTCCTCGTCGAACCCATTCAAGGCGAGGCGGGCATCGTCATTCCACCAGCGGGATTCCTCAAGCAGGCCGCCGATATCTGCCGCAAGCACCGCGTTCTGCTGGTCGCCGACGAGATCCAGTCTGGCCTCGGCCGCACCGGCAAACTCTTCGCCTACATGCACGACGGAATCAGGCCGGATGTGGTAATCGTCGGCAAAGCGCTCTCGGGTGGCTTCTACCCGGTCTCCGCCGTGCTCGCGTCCTCCGAAATCATGAGCGTGTTCAAACCCGGAGACCACGGCAGCACCTTCGGCGGCAATCCCCTGGGCTGCGCCGTGGCCCGCGCCGCGCTCCGTGTGCTGGTGCAGGAGAAACTGGTCGAACGCTCCGCTGAACTGGGCGACTACTTTCTCGGATTGCTGCGAACCCTCCACAGCCCCGATCTGAAAGAAGTTCGCGGCAAGGGAATGTGGATCGGGATCGAATTGCACAGCCCGGCGCGTCCCTATTGCGAAGCCTTGAAGGAAGAAGGCATCCTGTGCAAAGAAACTCACGACCACGTGATTCGCATCGCGCCGCCTCTGATCATCCAGCGCGAGGAAATCGACTGGGCCTTCGAACGCATTCGCAAAGTGGTAGAGAAACCTGCGAAATAAATCATCGGTTGCATTGTGTGGGGACGGGCGCCCTCGCCCGTCCAAGCCAAGCGCAAGCTCGGCAGTCCCCCGCGTAGGGACAGCCGCCCTCGGCTGTCCAAGCCGAGCGCAAGCTCGGCAGCTCCCGGCGGACATAGCAATTCCAAATTCGCGCGAGTGCGCCCTGGCGTCATTCCGTGTATTCTGATTCGCGTCGAAGCAACCGGCCGAACTCCGATCCACGGGAGGAACAAAAATCTTGACCGCCCCACCGGATGCAATCATGTCGGGGAATTCCCCGGATCAGCCGTCCGTCCCTCCGGCGAAGAGCGGCCACGGCGCCGCGGTACTAGCCGGATTCCTCGGATGGACGCTCGACGCCTTCGATTTCTTCCTGGTCGTTTTCGCGCTGACGGCCATAGCGCAGGAGTTTCACCGTTCCGACGCGGAGGTTGCGCTGTCCCTTACGCTAACCCTCGCCTTCCGCCCGGTGGGCGCTTTCATTTTTGGACTGATGGCCGATCGCTACGGCCGCCGTCTCCCTTTGATGATCGACCTCGTCTTCTACTCAGTGGTCGAGGTGGCAACCGGTTTCGCCCATAGCTTCACTGTCTTCCTGGTGCTGCGCGCATTGTTCGGCATTGGCATGGGCGGAGAGTGGGGCGTCGGCGCTTCTCTCGCCATGGAAAAAGTTCCGCCGCGCCTTCGCGGTTTTCTTTCCGGGATGCTACAGCAGGGTTACGCCCTCGGCTACCTTCTGTCGGCGGTTTGTTTCTTTTTCGTGTTTCCCCGCTGGGGATGGCGGCCGATGTTCTTTATCGGAGGACTGCCCGCCCTACTCGGGGTCTTCGTCCGCTTTCGCGTCAAAGAATCGGAAGTGTGGGAGAAGACTCGTCAATCGAGTTGGAGAAACCTCGGCCGCGAAATTTGCTCCCACTGGAAACTGTTTCTCTACCTGACCGTCTTGATGATGATGATGAACTTTGCCTCGCACGGCACCCAGGATATGTTCCCAACCTTCCTCCAGCGCCAGTGGGGAATGCGCCCCACCCAACGCGCCGCGATCACTGCCATCTCTATGGTGGGAGCCATCCTCGGCGGCCTTTTGATTGGATGGTTGTCCGACCGCTTCGGACGCCGCCGGGCGATGATCGCCGCATTCGTCTGCGCTGTCGCGCTGGTTCCGCTGTGGGCCTACGCTCCGTCCCTGGCATTGCTGGTCGCCGGAGCTTTCTTCATTCAGTTCATGGTCCAGGGAGCGTGGGGCATCATTCCCGCGCATCTCTCCGAATTGTCGCCCGACTCGGTGCGCGGATTCCTTCCCGGATTCGCCTACCAGTGTGGCGCGGTTGTAGCCGGTACGGTCGCAACCGTGCAGGCGATTCTCGCAAAATACACGAGCTTCTCCAACGCCATGGCCCTGCCCGCATTTGTAGTGTTCACACTGGCGGCCGTAGTGGTGTCCCTAGGCCGCGAACGCAAAGGCATTCAATTTGGCGGATAGAATCTCGGTGGAGCGACGGGCGTCCTCGCCCGTCCAACCTGGGGGACCCCCCGGTTTTCCACCGCCGCAACGATTCTATCTCCGTTCCGCCAAGGACGAAGAGCGGTTGTGTCGCGCAAGATTCTGCTGATCGAGCCCTTGCCGTATCAGCGTTTTGATCACCGCCTGCCGGCTGATGTTCAACTCTTTGGCCTCCCGGTCCAGTTCTTCCAGCATGCCCGAAGCCAAGTTGACATTCACCCTCTGAATCGGCCCCATCATGCGCCCGGTATTGGTGAAGAACCGTGACACGTCCTTCCCGTCTTCCGCCATGCGGGCGATGGACTCCGCCGACGCTGGTTTTCGATTGCTACGAGTGTTCTTCATAAAGCTTCCGCTCATCGAAGTGGAATCGCATTGGTATAACAGTTATACCATATTCACGCGCTGTTCGTACCCCGAATCAGCCGCTCCGCCCGCTTCGTCACGCAATCACACCGCAGTGTGATTACGGTCACAAGTCCAACATTTCTCAGGGTTTAATGGTTTCCTACTAATGACTCCCCCCTCCCCGCTGGGTAGAATTCCGTTTGCCACTTATGAACCCTAAATGGAATGGCCAGTTTTCCTGCTTCGATCTCGTCGCCCAGACCGGCGGTTGCGCCCCGGTCGTCGTTCGCGCCGGTAATGTAGAAATAGGCGGCGGCGATTTCGTCGTGATGGCTGGGCCCTGCGCGGTCGAATCGGAGCGCCAGTTGATGCGTACCGCCGAAGCCGTGGCTGCCGCCGGCGCTCGCCTTCTCCGCGGAGGCGCCTATAAACCGCGCTCTTCGCCGTATGCCTTCCAAGGCCTCGGTCTCGATGGCCTGAAGCTTCTGCGCAAAGCTCGGGAAGAAACCGGGCTCGCGATCGTTACCGAAGCCATGAGCGAGGAAGACGTTCGATCTGGTCGCCGAGTACGCCGACCTCATGCAGGTGGGCACGCGCAGCATGGAAAACTACGCACTCCTGGAAAAACTGGGCGGATGTGGGCGGCCGGTGTTGTTGAAGCGTGGAATGACGGCGACCCTCGAAGAGTTTCTGCGCTCCGCGCAAGTCATTGCCATGGCCATGCCCAGAGCAACCAATGGCAACCCTCAGATCGTTCTCTGCGAGCGCGGTATCCGGACCTTTGAAACAGCAACCCGCAACACTCTCGACATCGCCGCCGTGCCGGTGCTGAAAACTGTTTCGCGCCTCCCCGTGATTGTCGATCCGAGTCATGCCGCCGGCGTACGCTCCCTGGTGCCGGTGCTGGCGCGGGCCGCGGCGGTCGTGGGCGCTGATGGACTGCTGGTCGAAGTGCATCCGGCGCCCGATAAGGCCATGAGCGATGGGGAACAGTCGCTGACCCTTCCCCAGTTCGATGACATGATGGACGATCTGGAGCCTTATCTCGCGATCCGGGATGCTGCCCGGCAGCCTGTCCCGCAACTCGCTGTGGTCGGGGGAAACGACTAGTGTCGGTTCGGCCCAGGACAGTGATGCTGCTCGCGCTGGTCGTTCTGATTGTCACTATTGGTATTGCATTCGTGCCTATGCCCTCGGTTCTCTCCGCGACTCCCGAATCCCCCGCGTTGCTTTTCACGCTTGCGAAACGATACGAGCCGCTGGCATGGCTGCGCGGCGGCGAGCGGTTCAGTTCCGGCGCAACCATATTTATTCAGAACGAAGACGCGAGCGGCCGCCATCCCCATCCTTTGATCTCAGGCTTTGCCGCTTCCGCCGATCCCACCGTTTCGTTCGACGGAACGAGCGTGTTGTTCGCCGCCAAGCAGAAACCCGGCGACCACTGGCAAATATGGGAAGTTGCTATAACGACGACTGCCGGCGATCCGAGGCGCGTCACCTCCTGCGCCAACGATTGCGTTCGTCCCTTCTACCTGCCCGATGATCGCGTCGTATATGCGAAAAAGATCGATGGCCGTTTTGTCATCGAGACCGCAAGCCTGTCCGGAGACAAGATCGTCCAGTTGACTTACGGCCCCGGAAATTTCCTGCCCACCGATGTTTTGCGCGATGGCCGCATCTTATTTGAATCGTCCTACCCGCTCGGCACGAATCGCGCGCCCGAACTCTACACCGTTTATTCCGACGGCAGTGGCGAGGAGTCCTATCGCTGCGATCACGGCAAAGCCCGTTACTCCGGCAGGCAGATCGCCTCGGGCGATATCGTTTTCGTATCGCATCCTGGTTCTGGCTCTGGGTCGAATTTTGGACTGACCCGTTTCACCTCCGCGCGGGCCGAGCAACTTCACATCAATGCGCCCGCCGGAGACTACGCCGGAGATATCGCCGAGACATCGTCGGGCGATTGGCTGCTGCCGTGGCGGCCGGATGCGAAGAGCGACTTCCAGTTGAAACGCTGGAAGCCGGGAACCGCCAGTCTGCTGCCCGTCGTAGCCGAACCGGGCGCCAACGTAATTCAGCCCACGCTGGTTGGCGAACGCACCGTGCCGAAGCGCCATCCCTCGGGCTTGCACGATTGGCCGAATGCCAACCTTCTTTGTCTGAATACTTACACTTCGAAATACAAGTTTGCCGCCGGATCGATCCACTCAATTCGGATGTACACTCGGGATAACGTGGGGATCACAAAGCTGCTGGGGTCGGCGCCGGTCGAGCGCGATGGATCGTTCTTCGTCCAAGTCCCGACCGAGCAGCCATTGCAGATCGAGTTGCTCGACAACTCGGGCCAGACGGTAAAACGGCAAGCCGGCTGGTTCTGGATGCGGCGCGGCGAACAACGAGCGTGCGTGGGATGCCACGCGGGCCCGGAAACTGCGCCCGAAAACGCCGTGCCCATGATCCTGCTGAAATCCACGACTCCGGCCGACATGACCGGCCACAGTGCCTCGGGAGGCCACTAACTGTGAAAATGCGAGCCTTTGTCTTGACGATGAGGAAATCGATCGGGCTAACCCTCGGATTTTTGTTGTGGTCTTCCGCTCTGTTCGGGCAATCGCCCCAGGCGAGCGCGGCGTCCACGATTCGCTTCGAGGATGCAACGGCAAAGTCGGGCATTCAATTCACTCACAGCTTCGGCGCGCAGCAACTGGGTTCATTGCTCGAGGCCACCGGCGGAGGCTGCGTCTGGTTCGACTATAACAACGACGGACTGCCCGATCTTTACGTGGTCAGCGGGAAGCCGCTGGAAGAGGGAATGCACCCTTATCCCTTGAAGCACCCCCGGCCGAACCCCCGCATAATCATCTCTACAGAAATAACGGCGACGGCACATTTACCGATGTCACCGACCAGGCTGGCGTCGGCGCCAACATTTACGGCATGGCCGCGATTGCCGCCGACTTCGATAACGATGGATTTGTCGATCTGTTCGTCACCGGCTACGGACGGGCGATCCTCTATCACAACAACGGCAACGGCACGTTCACCGATGTGACCGAGAAAGCCGGCATCAAGGTTGACGGTTGGTCGATCAGTTCCGCCTGGCTTGACTATGATCGCGACGGCTGTGTCGACTTATTCGTTGGCCGGTATGTGAAGTTCGATCCTAAGTATCGCAATTTCTACGCTGCCGATAACTATCCCGGCCCGCTCGACTATGCCGGCGACACGAATCGTCTGTACCACAATAACTGCAATGGCACGTTTACTGACGTGACTGATAAGTCGGGAATCGGTGCCTACAAGGGCCGGACCATGGGTGTCACGGCCGCGGATTTTGACGGCGACGGTTGGCCCGATATCTATGTTTCCAACGACAAGACCGAAAACTTTCTTTTCCATAACAAGCACGACGGTACGTTTGAGGAGGTCGCCTCCGATTTAGGCGTCGCCTATGGCCAAAATGGCGAGAACACCTCATCCATGGGCCCGGTGTTTGCCGACATCGTCGGCGACGGGCGCATGGATCTGTGGGTGACCGACTCGAAATATAACCGCCTCATGCAAAACAACGGGCCCAAGGGATTCGAAGATATCGGGCCGAGTTCCGGAATTTCCCAGGCCACGGCCCAATACACCAGTTGGGGCACGGGCGTTTACGACTTCGATAATGACGGCTGGCTCGACATCATGATCTTCCACGGTGGTTTGATCCATCTGGTTCCGCAGGAGCAATCGTTATTTCGCGGCCTGGGCAACGGCAAGTTCGCCGATGTTTCCCATGACGCGGGTCCGGCGCTCGACGTAAAAACCGTCTCGCGCGGTGCCTGCTTTGCCGACTACAACAATGACGGAAAAATCAGTGCATACGTAGTCAACCTTGGCGCTCCCGGCACGCTGCTGCGCAACGTCACCCAGAACAACAATCATTGGTTGACCGTGAAGTTGAAAGGGAAGAAGAGCAATCGCGACGGAATCGGCGCCCACCTGGAGTTACTCGCTGGCGGCAGAAAACAAATCGCCGAACGCGTCGCAGGCTCTGGCTATCTCTCGCAGGACGACGGCCGCGTTCATTTCGGCTTGGGCACCGCCGCCAAGGCCGACAAACTTACTGTTCACTGGCCCAGTGGAAAGGATCAGGTCCTGGAGAACCTGACGGTGGATCGCGTACTTACGGTGGAGGAGCCGTAGATGCCGGAGCTGCGCCATTTCGGCCCCAAGATCCTAGGGATGGAAGGTTATAAGAATAGGTCCGCTCCGACTGCGGCTCTTATTCTTGTCCCAATCTTAGGTCTGATCCTGGTAACGACGGCCGCCGCGCCTCCGGCGAGCCAGTCCCAGCCGGAGGCTGTCGACCGCTACTTGTCTCCAATCGAAATGGCGTTTTCGCCGGACGGCCGCACTCTCTACGTTGTGTGCCAGGCTAGCGACGAACTGAGGGTCGTGGATAGTCGATCGGGGAAGGTTGTGAGCACGGTTCCAGTAGGCCACGTGCCGCGCGGAATTGCGCTGTCACCCGATGGCCGCCAGATCTATGTGACAAATGCCTGGTCAGACACAGTTTCGGAGATCGATGCCGCAACTCTGAGAGTCGTGCGAACGCTCACCACTGGTTTCGAACCGACCGGCATAGTCTGCGACCGCAACTGCGAAACCCTCTATGTCGCCAACCGCATAAGCGGCGATATCTCCGTGATTGACGTAAAGACCGGACAGGAAATTAAACGACTACTGGCCGGGCGTGGATCCAGTTATCTCGCGCTGTCCGCGGATGGTAAGCGGGTCTATGGCACTCATATCTATCCAAATCCTGGGGCCTTTCGTTCACCGTCGAATTCTGAGATCACGGTTATCGACACGGCGCGCCAAGCAGTAGTCGAGCGCACACAGTTGCACAACGTCGCCGGCGTTTTTCATGTGGCGCTCTCCGCCGATGGCAAGCTGGGTGTCGCCGCGCAGCTTCGCCCCAAGAATCTGATTCCCCTCGCTCACGTTGAGCACGGCTGGGTGTTTGGCGATTCGCTGACCTTGTTCGGCGACGACGTCGGCGGACAAGCGGTGCAAGTCCCGCTCGACGAACTAGACCGTTATTACGCTCTGCCGTGGGGCGTCGCGATCACTCCAGATAAGTCGAAGATTTTTGTGACTACGGCCGGGTCGCGAGAGCGTGACAGTCGTTTCTCTGCCTAAGTTGCTGACTTATATTAGAAACTCCATACATGCTCGTCGTCCGTACTTCGTGAACGATCTTTCCGCATCGGCAAATTATGTGACGGCGAGGATTCCGGTTGGTCAAAATCCGCGCGGCGTCTTGTTGTCACCAGACGGCAAGCGGCTCTATGTGGCCAATCGTCTTGACGACACCATCTCGGTCATCGATACGTCGTCCGAAAAAGTCATTTCGACCATCGATCTCGGCGGGCCGAAGAACTCGATGCGCTTCGCCATGGCGAACATATTTTCTACACTGCCGACTACGCGTTTCAAGGCCAGTTCGGCTGCGCCAACTGCCATCTGGACTCGACCATTGACGGCTTGCAGTGGGACCTCGAGCCCGACGGTTTCGGCAAAGATATCGTGGACAATCGATCGCTCGAGGATCTCGCTGGCACCGAACCCTTCAAATGGAACGGTGGCAATCCCGACATGCCGACCGAGTGCGGGCCGCGCACGGAGAAATTTTTCTATCGCTCCCAGAGTTATAACTCGCAGGAACTCACCGACCTGGTCGCTTATGTTTACTCGATTCCCTATCGCCCCAATCGTTATCGCTTGCCCAATGGAGAGCTGACCCCGGCGCAGGAGCGGGGCAAGGCGATTTTTGAGAGGACGAAATATAAGAATGGCAATCCCATCCCAGAAAACGACCAGTGCGCCTATTGCCACGGCGGCCCGAAGTACACCAACCAGCAGCAGTTGGACGTTGGCACCGGCAAGCCCACCGATCGCTCGCCGGTGATCGACGTGCCGCAACTTCCCAACGTGGCCTATTCCGCGCCCTATCTGCACGATGGTTCGGCGCAAACTCTGGAAGAAATCTGGACTGTGTTCAACCCTAAAGACACGCACGGCGTCAGCAACGATCTCACGAAAGAAGAACTGAACGATCTCGTGGAGTATTTAAAAACTTTATGAGGATAAAACCGGGAATCTCGTTTGCAACGCTCTGTTTCCTCCCGCTGCTGCTGGTGCCGGCAATGCAAGCGATCGACATCGAGCACCCGGGCATTGTCCCCAAAGATGCCACTTGTTCCTCCTGCCACGCTAATAAGACCCGAGGCAAGTCAGTGCATTCCGCCATGCTGCTTTCCTGCACCGTTTGTCATATGGCGCGTACCGAAGGCGATATGACGACGCTAACTCTGGCTTGGTCGAAGGAAAAGATGTGTTCCGCCTGCCATGAGGAAACTAAGGAATTGCAGCGGCACTCGGCCGGTGTGAAAGGGCAATGTGTGGACTGTCACGATGCTCACAGCAGTAATCGTCGCTCCTTGCTGCGAGAGCAGGTCGATGCCCCCGCCCGTAGCTCTAGAGGTGCGCCGAAACTTGTGCCTGCATCCTTAGTTACGGTCATCGCGGATTCTCCCGCGATTGCGCCAACAACTAACATGCCCCGCTTCCGCTGGGAGAACTTCACCACCGCCAACGGCCTGCCCGACAATCACGTCTTCTGCGTTCTCGTGGACGGAAACCGCATCTGGGCGGGCACGGAGAACGGGCTTGGCCGCTACGAAAACGGCGCATGGAAGATCTACCGTCCCGCCGACGGTCTGGCGCATCAGGCCGTACTGTCGCTTGCGCTCGACAAGCGCACCGGCGATGTGTGGGCGGGCACGATGGGCGGGTTGAGCCGCGTCTCCGCCGGACGCATTGATAACTTCACCCAGCTCAATTCCGGCTTAAGTAACGACATCGTCTACGGCGTCGGCGTCCAGGGAGATTTCGTTTGGGTCGCGACCGCTGCCGGGGCCACCCGCCTCAACACGCGCACCAATCAGTGGGCGCTGTTCAACGAGCGCAACACCCCCATGTACGAGATCTGGACTTATGCCGTCAGTCCCGCCGGCGGACAAGGTCTACTACGCGGTGTGGGGCGGCGGAGTGCTCGAATACGACGTCAAAACCGATCGCTGGAAAGACTACAACGATCCCGACGGCGAGACCGAACTGGTGTTGATGAAAGACCAGGGACTGATCCACGAAATTACGACATCGGTCAGTTATGTCGATAAGATCCTTTGGGTCGCGACTTACTTCGGCGCCAGCCGTTATGACGGCCGCTACTGGCATAACTTCCTGCAAAAAGACAGCGGCCTGCCCAGTAACTTTCTCAACCAGATCAAAGGCGGTGGACGCCAATCGCGCCTGGTTCTCGACCGACAAGGGACTGGCTTATTACGATGGCGCCAACTGGGCCGTTTATCGCCCTGCGCTCGACACCCACAAACCGGAGATGCTGGTCCGCGACGCGGCTGGAACGGTCAAGAGCGTAGCGGTGCAGAGCGCGCCCGCGCATAACTACATTCTCGGGGTCGATTTCCAGGGAGACGACCTTTGGGTGGCTACGGCCAAAGGTTTGAGCCACGGCATCCGGATGCACGATTCGACAGAAACCGCTCAAGTTCTACGGCAAGACGAAGACAAGACAGCACAAAGCACGGGAATACCAAACAGGTGAAATCTCAAGGAGTCTTACTAATGAAAGTCCAGGAACTGCTCGCGGAAATAGCAACGGCGCCCGTGGTCAAGCGGGCGATCACCAACCACTCGGTGCTGAATGAAGCCTACGCTTACGGCAGCGCTTTCGCACGCGGCATGAGGATCGACTTGAATGGATTCGTCATTCTACTGATCTCAGGCACCGCCAGCATCGACGACGAAGGCCGAACCGTGCATGTCGGCGATCTTCGCGCCCAGACGCGCCGCACCTTCGAAAACATAACCGGTCTGCTAGCTTCCGAAGGCGCAACCTGGCACGATATTGTCCGTACGACTTGCTATCTCCGCGACATCGAGCGCGACTACCAGGCCTTCAACGAAGAGCGGACCCAGTTCTACAAGGAGCAGAAGCTCGATCCGCTGCCTGCTTCGACCGGGATACAGGCGATTCTCTGCCGTCCCGACTTACTCATCGAAATTGAGGCGATTGCCATGTTCCGTCACGAATCGCCCAAGGAGTAATTAGTCGGGAGTAAATAGTAAGGAGTAACGCTTATGCGTCGCGTCCTGATGTATGTTGTCGCTGCTGTGCTCCTGCCCACGGCGTGGTCCCAGAACGTCCGCGCCGTGTTCGTGTGGGAGCAATCCCCCGGGCCGCCCTGCGCCTCGTTCGCTGAAACCCTACGCGGGCGCGCCCGAAGATTTGCGTCCGTTTTCGAAGTTCACGACTCCTTATTACGAGTACTATCAGGATCTCATCGAATACAACGGGGCGGCCCGCGACATCCCAGATCCTGACCTCAAGGACTTGGACGAGATTCGCATTGGATTCCTGGCGCCGCTCTACGACCACCCCGACCAGGTGCTGGGTAATCGTATGCTAAATGGCGCAACCATGGCCATTGACGAGGCCAATGCTGCCGGAGGTTATGGCGGCAAGCCTTTCCGCCTCGTGACCCACAACGACTATGACAACTGGCAACTCGCCAGCGCTGCCGCCACCGGCGTTTCAAAAGATTCCGCCATCTGGGGCGCTGCCTCGAACGATGCCGTCAGGATGATCTATGACGATAAGGTGTGGGCTATGTTCGGCTCCATTAGTGCGGAATCCACGCACATTGCCCTTCGCCTTACTCTGAAAGCCGAAACGCCGCTGATCAACAGTGCCTCTACCGATCCCACCATTCCGGAAACCGGCATCCCGTGGTACTTTACCGATATTCAGGACGACCGCCTGCAGAGCTATACTCTGGCGCGCCACATTTACACCGACCTCGGTTTCAAGCGGGTTGCGATCTTGCGCGTGAACGATCGTTACGGACGCTTCGGAGTGCTCAAGTTTCGCGACGCGTCGCGCCGTCTGGGTCATCCAGTGGTGATCGAGCAGAAGTTCATGCGGGGCGACACCGATTTCCGCCACGAACTTCAGGTGATCGAAGATTCGCGGGTTGACGCCATCGTCCTCTGGGCCGACGTTGCCCCCGCCGCCGCCATCCTCCGGCAGATGCAAGAACTCGGAATGAAGCAGCGCGTCTTCGGCAGTCATCGCACCATCAGTGGGATCAGTGGAACGAGCGGCGGCGCCGACGCCGACGACTTAGTTAAGCTCGCCGGCCCTGCCGCCGAAGGCTTCGAGGCCGTTTTCCCCTACGATCCCACCCGCACCGATCCGGGATGGCTCGACTTCAATGCTCGCTACGAAGCGCGTTTCCACGAGAAGCCCGACCAGTTCGCCGCTCTTGCCTACGACGCGATGCGGATCCTTCTCGATGCGATCTGCCGCGCGGGATTGAACAAGGGCAGGATTCGCGACGCACTCACGGGCATCGAGAACTATAAGGGTGTAACCGGCGACATGGTCTTCGATCCGAATTGCAAGAACATCGCTCCGCTCTTTCTCGCCCGCGTGCACAATGGAACCATCGACTACCGCAGCATCACCATGGAGAAGCCGTACGCCCGCGTCGGCGAAGACGGAGTCCAATACTCGGGACCGCCGCTGCCCGACGAGAAAACCGCCAAGCTGCAAATCGGAGTCTTCGGCCCACGCGCCGATGCTATCGTCCACTCCCCCGAGATAGCCGACTTACTAAGTAAGATCAACCAAACAAAGATCAACGCCAAAGGCCAACCTGTATCCCTGATTGCGATTCCTTCTCAGCTATCTTGGGGAAAGGCGTCCGACGAACTGGTCAAGGCTGTAACTCAAGATCGCGTTCTGGCCTTGATCGCACTCGACCGTCCTTCCAGCCACCTGGCGGAACAAATTGCCGTGAAGACCTTCCTTCCCGTGGTCGCGATTTCTTCCGACCGCGCGCTCACCTCGACTAACATCCCCTGGATTTTCCGCCTGCCCGAAGGCACGCCGGTCGGCCAGGCGCTGCGCACCCTGGTCGAAGCCATCAACCAAGCCGGCCCCAACCGCGAGAAAATCCGCGACCTCCTGGCCTCCGGTAAACCTGTAGCCGGAGCAAGCTTCGCATCCACCGGCGAGCCGACTCCCTGACCGAAACGCGCCCCCAGTATTTCCCCGTGTAACCCTGTGCCCCCTGTGGTAGAGCCTTTGCTCTTAACCTCGATTCCCGAAGTGATGCACATCGAACTGCATCTGAACTGAACGTCAAAACCGCCTCGTGCAGACGGCATAACATTGCACACTGCCAGCGCCGCCCGGGCTTTGAGCGCGCCCTGGGTTTTGCCGGTCCGTCGCCCTAAACAACTTGTTTTCAGAGGAATGCGAAGCCCACCCCGCTCTCAGTCTGCCTCAAAAACGCCCGCAAGCCCGCCTCCATCCCGGTCATCAAATTGCTCAATTGCTGGTGGAGCGGTTCGTTCCCCTCCGCCGGTTCAGACCCAAGCCGGTTTCGATGAAGAAGGTTCAAGACCAAGGATGTGGTAGGTAATGACGTACAAAGACGTTTTCTGGATGGCCTGCGACTCGACCGAGCAACTCCGCGCCGAATACGGCCCCTTTCACACTCGTGAAGAAGCGGAAGTCAAAGCCCGCGAACTCGGCTTTGGATACCTGTTGCGCTACGAACACATCCTCACCGCCGAGGAAGAGATCCAGGAAGTGCGCTGCGTCTTCCTCGAACTGCGGGACCCGCCTCTTTCTCTCAAGACGGGCGTCACTTTTCATACCCGCTGTGCCAGTTGCGGCGAGGCCGAAACCCACGCCACAGCGTGGCAGGCCGAAGTCTGGGCCGACATCCATGAATTCGAACATACCCGCCACAAAGTCAGGCTCTTCGAGCGCGTCCGCGGAGAAGGTCTGAAAGAAATAGCCGACTGGCGCAGCCACGCCGCCTAGATCTGGCCGCCGCTGGGATGGTCGAGGACTTCGCGGACTTTTGTGGCCAAAGCCACGGCAGAGAACGGCTTTTGCAGGAAGTAGATGCCGGGGTCGAGAATTCCTTGGTTCATGATGGTGTCAGAAGTGAATCCCGACATATAGAGGACGCGGATGCCCGGGAGGCGGGAAGCGACCCGGCGCGCCACTTCCCGGCCATTCGTTTTGGGCAGAATCAGGTCTGTAAGCAGCAGCTTGATCGAGCCGGAATGCCGACCGCAGACGGCTTCGGCTTGGCTGGGATCGTCCACGTCGAGCACGGTGTAACCGTATGACTCCAGGATGGTCTTGGCCAGCGAACGAAGCTGCTGATCGTCCTCGACCAGAAGGATCGTTTCGCTGCCGCGCCGCGCGGGTAGCTGATCTTCCGTAGGCAGCGGCTTGGCATCGTGAGTCAGCCGCGGCAGATAAATCTCGAAGGTTGCGCCCACCCCAACTTCGCTGTACACCTCGATGTATCCCTGACTCTGTTTGATGATCCCGTAGGTCGTGGCCAGGCCCAGACCCGTGCCCTTGCCTAATCCCTTCGTGGTGAAGAAAGGCTCGAATATGCGAGCGCGGGTGGCGCCGTCCATGCCGGTGCCGGTGTCGCTGATGGCGAGGCGGACGTACGGGCCGGGAACAAAATAGGGATGCCGCTCGATAAAAAGACCGTCGAGCATTACATTGGAAGTTTCGATCGTCAAGGTGCCGCCTGTGGGCATGGCATCCCGGGAGTTCGTCACCAGGTTCATGATGACTTGTTCCATCTGGCCGGGATCGACTTTGACGTTGCCGAGCTGACTGTCGAAGACGGTCCTCACTTCAACGTCTTCGCCGATCAGTCGCCGGAAAAGTTTTTCGAAATCTCGCAGCAGTGCGTTGAGATTGACCACGCGCGCCTGCATGACCTGCTGGCGGCTGAAGGCCAGCAGTTGCCGGGTGAGCCCGGCGGCGCTGTCGGCAGCCGACTTGATCTGCTCCGCGTAACCGTGAATCGGGTCGGAAGGCGGTGTCTTTTCCAGCTGTAACTCGCTGTAGCCGCGCATGATGGTGAGCAGGTTATTGAAGTCGTGAGCCACGCCGCCAGCCAGTTGCCCAACCGACTCCATCCTCTGCGCCCGCTGTAATTGCAGTTCCAGCGAGCGCCGCTGCGTGACGTCAAGCATGGCCCCTTCCACCACCCGCTGGCCGCTCTCGTCCGTGTTCACCGAACTGTTTTCGATCGTCCAGATCTGCCGGCCATCCTTGCGGATGCCCGCGATCTCCACTCCGCGTATGGAGCCTCTCTGGAGAAGACCTGCGATAAAGCCGTCGCGTTCGCGCCCGCCGCCGCTGTAGAGGGCGGAGGCCGGGAGGCCAAGAAGTTCATCGTGGGTGTATCCGAAAATATCGCAGAAAGCCGGGTTGCAGTCCAGGATTTGGCCATCGAGTGTGCTCGTGTAAACGCCCGCCATGTTGCGCTCGAAAAGATTCCGGTAGCGCGATTCCGAGGCGAACAGGGCCTCCATCGTCTGCCGCTGCTGGTTTTGTGTGATCAGCAGACGCAGGCAGAAAAAAAGGATGCATACCATTAAGGCCGCGAGGCCGACGACAATCTGCTCGGTAAGGATGCCCTCGCGCCTGAACCACAGCAGCATGGGCAGAGCGATCGAAGGAAAATAAAAAAGGAATACGGCCTCGAACCTGGCGGGCCTTCGGTTGGCGGGAGGAGCGCTCGCGGTCTGCCGCCAGCTCGCCGCCCAGAACGCGACCATGGCAAAAGGTATCGTCCACCCGAGATCGAGCCAGCGGGCGCCGTGCCACGTGGTAAACGACTGAACGTCGTTTCCTATCCACGAGCCCGCCACAAACAGGGTCATGGCAATCGCGATCGGCTTGATCAGGCGCCGCGTGGCCGGCGATTCGTCGAAAATCGCGCGCGCCCAAAGAGCGATGACGAGCACCACCCGCGTGAAGTTTTGCACTCTCAACGCCACCAGCACGGTCCCGCGAAAGCCCAGATTCATGATGGGGATATCCACCAGCAGCAGATGGACAGCGAGAGCGAGCACCAGAATTTGCGTGGCGTCGAGCACCAGGTCCCAGTGGATTTTGGATTCCTCATCTGCGGTCCCTCTTAGCACGGTGCCGATGAACATGGGCGCGGTGGAGAGGAAGATGAGGAGGAAGGCGCCGATCTGGCCCTCGTCGGGAATCGGCGCAGTGAGGTTCTGGATGCCGTTGAGCATGACTCCCAGGGACCAGAGCGCGAATGTGGCGGCCGACATGCGCCAGAAAATCCTGGCGTAATAACGCGATCTGCGGCTGGCTTGCCAGCAGGCGACAGCAGCCCATGCCGCTGCCAGAAGCTGAAAACACGCAGAGCCCAGGTCGCCCCACTTTCCGCTCGAAGTGAAGGCGAGCCACACCGCATGACCAGCCACAATGGCCCACACGAGATGAGGCGATCCCGCCCAGAAACGCGATTTCACCCCTTGACCCGGAATTCCTTGATTCAGTTCCGAAACAGCAAGCCCCCTCTCTACAGCGTTGGCTTTTTATTGTACACCGGGTTCTTACTCCCGACGGGCGGATAGCGCGAAACTGTGATGGTGGTGACGGGGCGGGTATGATGAAAAAGGTCAGGCGCTTGTTCTCTGTTTGTTCGCCTGAAAATAAATATTTTGATGGTGGGTTGGCGGGAAGGGTTTTTTGGGGGTTTCTGGCTTGCTGGGGTGTTTACTGGTTGGAGGTTGGGGATACCCCTCTCCTGCGCGGTCTATTGGAATCAAGGTTTTGGCGGGATTTTTCTGGCAAAGTATTGAAGGAAAATGGCTTAGAGGCAAAGTATTGATTGGCTTGGAGTTAGGTACGCTTCCGCTGCTCGTTTGGGTCCCGGGGGTGGGCGGTTTTGCTTCCGTCTGGCGCGGGACCCCCATTTCGTCCCGAGCAAAAAGTCAAGCTTGACAAAAGCGAGGCTGGGAGAGGGGGGGTCTTTTCTTGCATCTGTCGCGGAGGGCGAGGCTTATGTCTGTGATGGTGATCATAGGCTGGGTGTGATGAAAAAAGGTATATGAGCCGTCCCCTCAACTGCTGGTATCATTCCTTCGAATGCCAGAGAGACTTGAGCAGCGGACAAAAGATATTCTTGAGCAGTACCTACGTGATGTTAAGGTCCTGCCGAATGAATTTGCGAAACGGTCTCGCTTTGCTGCCCTAATTGCCGAATTGTTCCCCGGCACGAGCGCCAGCACTGAATATGCAAGAAGCGTCGAGAAGCTCATCCGAATCGACCAGCCGACGGGCGTAAAACGGGGGCGCGCCGATTCCTGCTACGGGAATGCGATCATCGAATTTGAGAAGTCCCTCTCTGCGACTTTGGCCGAAGCCGAGCGGCAATTGCGTGAGTACGTCGCCGGAATATGGCAAAAGGATGAAACCCACCGTTCGATTCTGGCTATCGCTTCGGATGGCATCGAATGGAGATTGTACCGCCCGGTTCTTGCGGCTGGCGAAGTGCCAACGCCCGAGACCATTTCACTTGAATTGATACGTCCCTTCAAGCTGACTGGAGAGTCTTTCAGTGCGTTCTGGCACTGGCTGACAAGCTTTCTATTCCGACCCCAGCAGATTGAGCCAACCGCAGAACGGTTTCAATGGGACTTTGGTACTAGTCTGCTTTATGGCGAGAGCATGGCTACGCTCAAGAAGGG
>CAVPYG010000016.1:0-34572 GCA_963709835.1 uncultured Acidobacteriaceae bacterium | reverse complement strand
AGACTTCTGGGACGGCTTCTTCAACCCCACTTACTGGCCCTCGTTGTTCATTCGTACCGCAATGGCAGCGGGTCTGGCAGGTATGTTCGGGCTGGTGACCGCGATGCGCGAATCTTCTCCTTTGCGGGAGCGCGTTGTGCGTTGGGCGGGATGGTGGCTGGTGTTGGGAGTTGCGTCTCTGCTTCCTTTGAGCCGCTGGTATTTTCACGACTTTCCTTCTTACTCGCGAGCGTATTTCGGCGGAATGTATCCCGATGTTCGGCATGCCCTGCTCGCAGCGGCAATCTGTGCCGAGGTGGCGGTGATCTTGGCGCTGGTGTGCGGGCTTCTGCGGCCAAAGCTGATGAACCCAGTGGTTGTGGCCGTTCTGCTGGTTGCGGGGATTGGCGTTATGGGATCGGGCGAATATTTGCGTGAATTCAGCCGCTATCCTTATGTCATCAACAGCTACATCTACGCAAATGACATCAGGGTAGAGAAGGTGGCTGGCATTGTCGCAAATGGTGTCGCCAAAACTTCGCCGTGGTTGGCAGACAGCGCGGCCGGCCCGGATGCGGACCGGCCTACCTATGGTCGCAAACTTTTTGCCATGGAGTGCGGCTCTTGTCATTCTGTCGCTGGCTATCGCGCGATGCGCAAATTCACCCGCGGATGGGACGCGAAGTTTGCCAGCGAAATGCTGCTGCACCTGCCTGTGGTCCGCGAGACCATGCCGCCGTTTGCCGGCGATGCGCAGGACCGCGCAGCCTTAGGCAGCTATCTCGCCGCACTCGCCCCGGCTAGGCCCTCCGGCGCAAATGAAAAAGAAATCGGGCAGCAGGTGTTTGCGATCCATTGCGCCATGTGTCACAGCGTCGGCGGACAGCGGCGTCCGCTGGACTTGAAGGGAACCGATCCCGAGGCCATCGCCGGAATGCTCGGAACGCTAGGCGACATCAATTCCGACATGCCGCCTTTTACCGGCACGGACGCGGAGGGCCACGCATTAGCTGTCTATCTGAGCAATCCTAACAGTACTCATTAGTAGTCAGCAGGAGGATTCATCGTCATGAACTTACCCATTCCTTATCCCGATCCCATGCCGTTACCGGCGCCAGTCTGGCTTCTGCGCACGCTGCTCCTGCTAACATTCTTTCTCCACGTCTTGTTCATGAACTGTCTGTTGGGAGGCACAGCGGTTGCCCTGGTCTGCACCATGCGGCGCAAGAGTTCGGCATTTTCCGCGCGGCTTGCTGGCGATCTTGGACGCCTCCTGCCCTCGGTTTTTGCTTTTACCATCACGCTGGGTGTGGCGCCGTTGCTGTTCCTCCAGGTGATGTATGGGCAATTTCTTTACGCCAGTTCGATCCTGATCGGAGTGCCCTGGCTGGCCATTATTGGGATGGTGGTTCTCGCGTACTACGGCGTCTACTTCTTTTCGATCGAAGGGGCATGAGCAAAAGGGCCGGACGACGGTAGTTCTGGCTTGGTGGTGTTGCTGCTTGCGTCCATTGCCTTCGTCTACAGCAATAACTTCACCCTGATGCTGGCGCCTGAACGGTGGCTCGACCTTTATCACAGCCATGCCAGCGGATGGAACTTGAATTGGTCGGAACCTTCTCTTCTGCCGCGGTATCTTCATTTTGTATTAGGCGCTTTAGCGGTTACTGGACTCGGGTTAGTCGTGATGGGTCTTCGCCAGCAGGAAGACGCATATCGCCAGTGGCTCATCGAACAAGGATCCTTGCTTTTTACGGGCACCACGCTTCTCAATTTTGGCGTGGGGTTCTGGTTCTTAGTGAACATTGCCCGGTCCGGTGCGACTGGCCTTTGTCGGCGGCAATGGATTCGCGACCGCATTGTTAGGAATCGGGCTGCTTCTGCCACTGGCTGCGGTGGCGCATCTCATCATGGCGAAAGCTAGCAAGTCTCCGAAGCGGCAGCTTGCGATCGGCGTAAGCTGCGGCTTGCTGACCGTGGCAGTTATGGTCGTCATGCGCGACGTGCTGCGAAACCTTGCGCTCGCGCCCTACTTTAACCTCAATCAACTGCCGGTTGCGCCGCAGTGGGGCATCATTTCGCTTGTTCGTGCTTCTATTCGTAGCCGGGCTGGCAACTTTGTATTACATGCTGCGTAAAGTCGCGATCGCGACCAGGATGCAGGATGCTCCGGCTAAAAAACCTTCGTAGATTCTGTTGACAACGCAACGTCAGGGCGCAGTGCGCGGCGGCTCTGGCCGAATCAACAAGGCAAGCCTCGGAAACAGGAAGTGGCCGCCGGCGTCATCGATCACGTTGACCTGGCAGGTATAAAAACCGGGTTTGAGCGAGGTTAGCGGCACGTCTAACTGGAAGACGGCAGCCTTTCGTTCGCGCGCGTTTAATTCCGTCAACTCCACCAACGAACTCTCGTAGGCTTTGGCTTTGCCCTGGAAGAAGGCGACGTTGGACAAGAGCCGGATGCGAGGTTCTGAGGCCCTTGTCTTTTGCAGAAGCCGGGCCTTTTGCCGAATCCGCAACCGGCGGCCGTGCCGGATCGTACACCTCGTAGTAAAGAAGCAGGTGCTGCGCGGCCGAGAAAACATGCGTGATGTTCGGAATAATTTCGGCACCGTCGTGCACGAGTGGGTTCAGATTCGCACCCTTCTTCGCCGGTTGAATCTGGCTGGCCAGCACCACGGAACTCATCTTCAGCGGCTGCGCCTTCAAGTTCCGGCACTTCGATATCGGTTTCGAACGATGCCATGCGGCCGGTCTGATTCTCGCGCACGACAAATTTCAGATGATACTTGCCGCTCAGCAGGCTCATGCCGGTGTCATACTGCACATTCTTTTTTTGCACCTCGGCCGACGTGCTCACCGCGAGTTTCACGGTGTCGCGAATTCGGTTCAAGGGATGGTGTTCGTTATCGAGCACCATTCCGATCACATCGAGCGTCGCCTTGTCGCGGTCGCTGCTGCGGACAAACGGAATCTGCGATCCCGGCACCACCAGCGAGATGGGAACGAAAAACTTGTTGGCCTCCAGGCGGAAGTAGGCGACGCCTAGATAGAGCGGCAAATCCGTGGCCGGCAGTTCGGATGCGAGTTCCTCCTCCAGTTGCCGCTCCTTGTCGTCCTTCGTGGAATGCTGATAATCCGCGGGCGCGTAGTAGCCGCGGCGGTAGTCGATCTTCACTCCGGGAACGTTGCTCTTCACGACGATGCGCCGGTAATGCCCGTCGCGCGCGGGATTCGTGCTGTGATAGCCGAGCAGATAGTAAGTCGACGTGTCCTGCTGCACGCCCTTGAAAATCTTGCTGAAATCGTTGGAGTCGAGAAAAGCGCGGCCGCCGGTATCGCTGGCAAGCGTCACCAGCGTTTCCTGGGTGGTGAAGTTGGAATTCAGGGCATTGAGCGTCGCCTGTCCGGAATACGCGGAAACGCCGCGCAGGCTGGCGTTCTGCGCTTCTCCGCCCGCCACCAGCGCCTGCAGGCCGCGCATGTCCATGGTGTAAATCGCCAGGTTGGAACGCACGGCCGCGTTCACGGCAGCGCGCAGTTCCGATTGATTCTCGATGCCGGTGCGGTCCATGCCGCTGGAAAAATAAATCAGCGATTTCTTCTGCTGAACGTGGGACAGTTTTTCCGCCACCGAGCGCAACGCCTCCAGACGCCGGTCGGTATTGAAGATGTTGTATTCGGTATCGTCGGCGGTAAATGGCTGACCGGTGTCGGGCGTTCCCTCGGTCGTGCCCGTGGTGCCTTCCTCGAAACCCTGGCCGCTGCCGGAACTGAATGCCTGCAGCTGTTTTTTCAGCAGTGCGTGGTCCGCAGTGAAATCCTGATTCACCAGCAGCGAACTTCCCAGCGAAACGATCGACACCAGGTCCGCAGGCGCCATTTGTGCATCGACATAGTTCTCGGCGGAGGTGACCGCGTGGTCGATTTCGTCCGGTTCCATGGCGGAGAGATCGAAGAATAAGACAATCAGACGGCGGTCTTTGAATTGGGCGAATGCATCTGCCGCGGGCAGCTGCCGGAACTCGCCTGCCCAGAAGCCGCCTCCGGCAACGGCTTCGCCTGCGCCACATCCGCCGCTGGAACGGCATCGACGTTCTCCACATCAAAGGAAACAACTTTCTGCGGCTTGTTGTCCTCGAGAATCGTGAAATCTTCCGGCTTCAGTCCGGGCACAAACTTTCCGTTCTTGTCCCTCACTGTCACATTCACCAGCACGAGATCCGATTCCGACGTGAAACACATAGTCCGATTTTGCTGCGAAGGCAAAGCGGCGCACAGGAGCAGAAGCGCCACGAGCATCGCTATAGCGCTAACGGCGATTCGGATTGGAGTGAGAGTCATGATGGCTCTGTTTGAGAGTGTTGCCAGCAGCCTCCTCCTCAGAAACGAAAGCGCGACAGTAATCGTGAACTGCCGCATAGCCCCCGCCGCCGTCACCCGGCCAAAGGTTGGCGAATTAAAGCTGGTATCAATCGAGGAGTAGTTCACTATAGTTGAAAATATTAGTGGCCTGCGCCCGGAACTCCAACACGCGCGACTCTTTCAGCGGAAAGATTTTTGTGAATGCCATGTCGAACACTTTGCTGCCCGGGCCGATAATGCTGTTGCGCCGCGCATTGCCGTAGGTGCCTGTGGGCGGCGCAATGAATGCGGCAGTATTGAACCACTCCGCAATCGAGGGATGCGCCAAGTTTCACCGATTGCCCAGGAACCAGGTTAGGCCGCAGCGTGCCGTTGGTTCCTCCGTTCACGTCGTTGATGTCATTCAGCAGTCGTGGCGTAAACGGCAGCCCGGATGCGATCGTCCAATCGCCGCTCCATTGCCAGTCGCCAAAAATCGCTCGCAACGGAGTATTCGCCGTGAGCCAGCGCTTGTCGTGACCAAAGGGAAGCTCATACAAATAATCCGCGGTGAACTTATGGGTCTGGTTGAAGCTGGAGAGCCCGCGCTCCGCCGAGAGATCGAAAGGATTCTGCGCGACGTTGGCCGCGCCACCGCCCGACGAACCGCCTCCGCCCGCGCCGGTGCCTCCCGCGCCAAGGCCGGGAGTGTTCGCCCCCGAGGTCGCTCCCGCGCCGATGGAAGACGCATCGTCGAGCGATTTGGAAAACGTGTACATGCCACCGATCGAGAATCCGCGCGACAACCGCTTGCGCAGACGCACCGATGCCGCGTTGGCCCCGGAATCCGCCACGGAATTTTCGTAGGTGAAGGCGTCGAACGTCGGAAATGCGAATCCCAGACGCGGTCCGGTTCGGCGCTTCCAGAATGTCGAGGTCCGTTCCTTTGGTTCCGGTGTAATCGATATTCAGCAGCAGGGTGGGGCGAATCTGCTGTTGAATATCGAGATTGCGAATCTGCACATAGCCGAGCCGGTAATTCGGATTTACAGCATAACTATTGGTGATAGCGCCGGAAGGCGGCTGGGGAAATCCACTTTGCAGCGTCAGGTTCGGCGGAGACGGGAAGGGCGCCTGAACATTGGTCGCCGCGGTGGCGAACGGCGGCTGCAAGGCAAGTTGCTGCGCGATGCCCTGATACGCGCCGGTGTTGTAGTTGATGCCGTATCCGCCGCGCACCACCGTATTGCGAAAGCGGCTTCCAGGCAAAGCCGATGCGCGGCGCAAAGTTATTGCGGTCCGGACGCACCAGGCTGTCTGGTAAGATGCCGCTGTATGGACCCGGCTGCCCCGGCTGAATCGGCGTCACCTGAAGCGGCAGGCCCGGAGTCTGAACCAGCACTCCGGGAGAAAGGTCGAGGTTCACCATGCGATTGTTCTCTTCCGTAAGCGGCGAGACGTACTCGTAACGCACGCCAAGATTGAGCGTCAGATTCGCGCGCATCTTCCACTCATCTTGCACATACAAATCCCAGTAGTTGCCGTGGAAGTGGTTGCCTTGTCCAAACTGCTCGGAAGTTTGCTGCGGCAATCCGAGCAGAAAGTCGGCAAAGTCGTATCCTGTGCCGGGCACGGGGTTTCCGTTGCCATCAAGTTGCGAGGTATTGAGGCCGGTAAATACAAACGAACCGCGCGGATTGCCGTCCGTGTCCGTGTTCACCTGCACGCGCCGGAAATCTCCGCCCCAGCGCCACGTGTGTTTGCCGTGGTTCCATATCATATTGTCGGAAAAAGTGTAGGTCTGGCTTCGGTTGAGCAGCGGGGTTAGGTCCTGAAGACTGGCGAAGTTCGTGAAAGACAAATTCGGCAGTCCCCAGTCGAATGGATTTTCGGAAACCCCCGTGATCCCCAGCATGCCCGTAATGTTGTCGTTGAAAGCATACAGATTCTCGGTGCGCGTCCGGCTTCGGTTAAAGTCGGCGCGAACAATGTTGGTGAATTTTCCGATGCTGCGCGAGTAAGACACCGGAACGTCAAAGCTGCGCACGGATGTCGTGCCGCCGACGCTCGGGAACGGATTGGTCAGAGAGGCGCTCGATTGGTGGAAGTGGAACCCGATCTGCAAGCTGTTGCGCGGAGCGTTGCGTCCTCCACCACCGCCGCCTCCTCCTCCTCGGCGCCCGCCCGCAGGCGCTGCGCCGAAACTGTGGTTCAAGCGTATGTTCAGGTCGTCGCTGTCGCTGGTGGCGGTGGTCACGTAGTGGAAGTTCTGATAATTGCTCTGCATGTTCGTAGGCAGCGGAATATAGTTCAATAATCCCAACGCGATGCAGCTTATATCTCCGGGTGTGGGGATACAGGTTCCTGATGAAGTGGTCGGCGGTAGTGGAATCTGATTACCGGGGTAGGGAGTGTTTGTCATCGGATCAAAAATCTCCACCGGCAATAATCCCCCGCGTTCGGCCAGCGTCGGCACTGTCGAAAACTGATCAAAAGGATTGTCCGCGCGCCGGCCGTTGTAGTTGATGAAATAAAAAGTCTTGGTCCCGCCGTGATAGATGTGAGGAATATTCAGCGGTCCGCCTACGGAGCCGCCGAAACTATTCTGCAAATACGCCGGTTTTTCCGTGGGCTGGCCGGTGAGCGCGAACGGCGATGCATTGAGCGCCGAATCGCCGACGCCGTAATATAACGATCCATGCGGGCGATTGATGTCAAAACCCCGCCGGCCAAAACCTCCACCACCGCCGAACCCGCCGCCTCCACGACCGCCCCCAGGGCCGCCAAATCCGCCCCCACCGCCGAATCCTCCGCCCTGCTGGCGAGCTGCGTCGAGGCGCTGCTGCAACTGGTCCGCGCTCATGGAGTTGAACGAGTTGGAAATGTTGCCCGAGACCGCTACAGATTCCGTCGCGCCGTTCATGGCAATGTCCGGTGCGATCCCCGGAACCGGCATACCCGACGGCGCGACGTCGCTCATAGAACCACTGGACGAGCCGCTGGCCGATTCCTGTCCTGCTTCACTCTGAAATACGGATAGATTCTGAAAACCACGCTGGCCCGCGTTCGTCCGCCGCTGGTCATTGTTGGCGACGGAGTTGGCGCCAGCCTCGTGTGCCCGCGACAGTAGAACCAGTTCAAAATTTGTCAGCAGGTCACGATGGGTATTGTCCAACACCACTTCGCGCGTATTCCCGGCAAACGCGGCCATCTGCACGCGCACGGTATAGCGCCCGTCGGCGGGTATGCGCAGCACATAACTACCGTCCACATCCGTCCACGTAGTGATTTGTGCCTTGGTGGCAGCATTTGCCGCGGAAACTCCAGCCCCGGGAATCGGCATGTTCCCCGACTTCACAACGCCGTGAATAGTGAGCCCTGCTGTCGCTGGCGCGGCCGCCTGCGCCTGCATCAGGTGAGCCGGAAACACGAGAATGTGGATGAAGAAGACGAACTGAAAGACAAACTCCGGGCACAGACTGCCCTTGACCACCAGAAAGCGAAGAGCGGAACCCCTCATAGTATCGAGCACATCCGGCACTTAATTGTTCGAATAATACCGCTGTCAACTGGTCTGAATTGTAGAGTTTTGTTAATCATTCGCCAGAGTTTGTCACCATGAGGCGAGCCCTCGATCACGGAGTCGATGAGCCCGGAGGCTGACTCGTGGCCGGTGGGGCCTCCGACGGCTGGCTCGGTGTAATCGTCGGGATCTGAGCATGCCGCGAAACAATCTGCTGCGATGTGGGCAAAGTGGAGGAATCCCAACCTCCGCCGAGCGCCTCGATCAATTGCACGCTGTCCACGATTTGCTCGGTCCGCAGGTTCACGGCTGTCTGCTGATTGCTGAAGAGCGTGGTCTGGGCAGTAATGACGTTGAGGTAAGGGTCGATGCCGAGGCGGTAGCGGTCGGTGGCCAGGTCGAGGCTGCGCTGCGCGGACCGGATCGCGACGTCTTGTTCCTGAATTTCCTGGGAAAGAATGCGCAGGCCGGAGAGATTGTCCTCGACTTGTTGGAACGCGGTCAGGACCGTGTTGCGATAGTTGGCGACCGTCTGATCATATTGCGCGCGATATTGTTCGACGGTGGCGCGACGCAGGCCGCCATCGTAAACCAACTCGGAAATGGCGGGGCCGACGGACCAGACCCGGTAGGGCCAGGTCAACCAGGAAGATGCTTTGCTGCTTTGAAACCCGAAAGAAGCGCCCAGAGTCACGGTTGGATAATACGCGGCCTTTTGGACGCCGATCAGGGCATTGGCCTGGGCCATCAAGCGCTCGGATGCGGCGATATCTGGACGGCGCTCCAGAAGCTGCGAGGGCACGCCAAACGGAATGGCGGGCGGTGGAACTTTCAGAGGCTCGACGGCGATCGAGAACGAAGAAGCGGGCTGACCGATCAGGAGCGCAATCGCATGTTCGTATTGCGACCGCAGAATGCCAATATTGGTGTCTTGCGCGCGGGTAGCTTCCAGCTGAGTTTCGGCTTGCGCGACCGATTCATCGGAGTCGATTCCCGTCTCATACAGCGCCTTGGTCAGTTTCAGCGACTCGTCATAAGCCACGACGGTTGAATCCAGCAGTTGTTTGAGAGCGTCCTGCCCGCGCAGTTGGAAGTAATCGACGGCCAGTTCCGCTTGCGCGGTCAGGCGGGTGTTTTCGAGGTCGGCGGCGCTGGCTTGCGCGTTGGCGACGTTGGCGCGAACGGTGTTGCGCACGCGGCCCCACAAGTCGGGCGTCCAGGAAGCGTCAAACGGCATCGAGTATTCGTTGGAGATCGTCCCGGTGGGCTTGCCATTGGTCCCGGTGGTGACTTGACGCTGGCGAGTGATACTGGCGCCCGCGGTAACGGTCGGGAAGTATTGCGCGCGAGCCTCGCGCACCACCGCACGCGCCGCCATGAAGTTGGCGAAGGCGGAGGCGACGTTTTGGTTGGAAATGTTGACTCGCTCTTCGAGCGCGTTCAACTGAGGATCGCCGAGAAGCTCCCACCACTTGCCATGCAGAGTGCTGTCCTGCGGTTGCGCGAGTTTCCAGCCGTCCATCTTCTTGAGATCGTCCGCAGTAACTTCCTTGAACGTACCCGGGGTCTGGACGGCGGGGCGATTGTATCTCGGACCGACAACGCAGCCCTGCAATAGGAGATGCGGCCGAGAGAAGCGCGGTCGCAGCGCGAAATTTGTTAGTTGCTTTCATCGGCGTCTAGGGCTCCTTGGTGCGTCTGTATGTCAAAAGTGGAGCGACGGGCGTCTCGCCCGTCTGGCCGGGCGAGGACGCCCGGCGCTGCACCGTATCTAATCTTGAGTTTGCGTGGCGCATAAGATTTTGTCATCCGAGCGACCCGATATGTCTTTGCGCTTCGAGCTTGCCATGAGCGCGAAGCCAGTTGACTCTCAAGCGGTCTAGTGAGAGATAAACCACCGGCGTGGTGTAAAGCGTGAGCATTTGGCTCAGAAGCAGGCCGCCAATAATCGTCATTCCCAGAGGGTTGCGGAGTTCCGACCCCGTTCCTCTGCCGAAGGCCAACGGCATAGCGCCACAGATGCGCGGCCGTGGTGGTCATCATGATGGGCCGGAAGCGCAGAATGCAAGCCTGAAAAATGGCATCCCGAGGGCTCTTGCCGTCTATGCGTTCGGCTGCCAGCGCAAAATCGATCATCAGAATGGCGTTCTTCTTGACGATGCCGATCAACAGAATGACGCCGATTAACGCGATAATGCTGAGATCCTTGTGAAAAAGCATGAGGGCAAGGAGGGCGCCGACTCCCGCCGAGGGCAGCGTGGAAATAATCGTGAGGGGATGAATGTAACTTTCATAAAGAATTCCCAGCACGATATAGACGGCCAGCAGAGCGGTGACGAGCAGAAGAGGCATCGTCGCCTTGGAAGCCTCGAAAGCCTGGAGCGTGCCGGAGAACATGCCGGTTATGGTACTGGCCATGCCGATTTTCTGTTCCGTTTCGACGACGGCCCTGGAAGCGTCGCTGAGAGACACACCAGGGGCAAGGTTGAAAGAAATGGTCACCGAGGGATATTGACCCTGGTGATTCACGGACAGCGGAGCGGTGGATGGCTCGTAATGCGCAACGGCGCTGAGGGGGACGACTCTCCCTTGCGCGGCCCGGATATATACATCGCTCAAATCCACCGGCGATTGCCAGTACTTCGGCGCCACTTCCAGCACCACGTGGTACTGATTGATGCCGGTATACATGGTGGAAACCTGGGCTTGTCCGAAGGCTTCGTAGAGAGAGTTGTCGAGCATCTGCGGGGTGATGCCGAGGCGCGAAGCGGTTTCACGGTCATAGGTTAGCGTGGCCTGAAGGCCGCTGTTCTGCTGGTCGGTATTGACGTCGGTGAGAATCCGCAGTCGCCGCATCTGTTGCAGAAGCACCGGGCCCCACTTCACCAGGTCCTGTAAATTGTCGCTCTGAATGGTGTACTGAAATTGGGCGCTGCTTCCGCGTCCGCCGATGCGGAGGTCCTGTCCGGCTTGCACGAAGGTGTTAGCGCCCGCGACAGAAAGGAGTTTAGGGCGCAGTCGGTCAACCACCTGGCTGGCGCTCGCGTCGCGTTGATCGCGCGGCTTCAAGGCCAGGAACACGAAGCCACCGTTGGTGGCGCCCCCGCCGCCGGTGAATGCCGTGACGTTCTCCACCGCCGGATCTGTTTTGACGATATCGACGATGCGCTGTGTAGCCTTCTGCATGGCCTGAAAAGAAATGTCCTGCGAGCCCTGGATGCCGCCGAAGACGATGCCGTTGTCCTGCTGTGGAAAGTATCCCCAGGGGATGATCCAAAAAAGGAAGATGTTGAACGCGATCGTGAGGCCGAGAACGGCCAGCGTCAAGCGGGAGTGTTCGAGGACCCAGCTCAAGCTGCGCTCGTAGGCCCCGAGCACCGCTTGGAAGGCGCGTTCGCTGGCGCGGAACACCCTGCCGTGCCGCACATCCCGAAGGTCCTTGAGCAAGCGAGAACACATCATCGGTGTCGTAGTCAGAGAAATGCCCAGCGACACCAGAATGGCAACTGAGAGAACGACGGCGAATTCACGGAACAGCCGCCCGACGATGCCGCCCATCATCAGAATGGGGATGAAGACGGCGACGAGGGAGATGCTGATGGATAGGACGGTAAAGCCAATTTCGCTGGCGCCCTTGAATGCCGCTTGCATGGGCGGCATGCCCTGCTCGATATAACGGGTGATATTTTCGATGACCACAATTGCATCGTCCACGACAAAGCCCGTCGAAATGGTGAGCGCCATGAGCGAAAGATTGTCGACGCTGTAGTGAAACAGGTACATCACTCCAAACGTCCCAATCAAAGAGACGGGGACGGCGACGCTGGGAATCAAAGTAGCACGGACGTTGCGCAGGAAAAGGAATACCACCAGAATGACAAGGGAAATCGAGATCAGGAGGGTCCGTTCCGTGTCGCGAACGGAGGCGCGAATGGTGAGGGTACGGTCGACAACAATTTGTGTGTCGATGGCGGCTGGGACGGAGGCCTTGAGTGCGGGAAGCGCGGCGCGGATGCGGTCCACCGTCTCGATGATGTTGGCGCCGGGCTGTCGGAAAATTGCGATGACCACGGAGGGCTTGCCGTTGACGAAGCCGGCGGCGCGTACGTTCTCCGTGGCGTCCTGCACATTCGCGACATCGGACAATTTGACCGCTGCGCCATTGTGGTAGCCGACCACCAGCGGCATGTAATCCACCGCCTTGAGAAGTTGGTCGTTGGTCACGATATCCGCGCTGGTTGCGTTGTCGGTGATCTGGCCCTTGGGACTGTTGGCATTCTGCCGGCCCAGCATCGCGGCCACGTCCTGCAATCCGAGTCCATAACCGTTGAGTTGGGTTGGATTCACGTCCACCCGCACTGCCGGCAGGGAACTGCCCCAAACGCCCACCTGCCCGACGCCCTGAATCTGGGAAAGACGCTGCTGCATGATGGTAGAAGCGGCGTCGTAGAGCGCTCCGCGGTTATACACAGTTGACGTAAGCGCCAGAATCATGATCGGAGAATCCGCCGGGTTGACCTTGCGATAGGTGGGATTGCCGGGGAGATTCGAGGGCAGGTAACTGCGCGCGGCATTGATGGCGGCTTGGACGTCGCGCGCGGCTCCATCGATGTTGCGGCTCAAATCGAACTGCATGGTGATGCTGGTGGTGCCGGTCGTACTGGACGAGGTCATCTCCGTGATGCCGGCAATTCTCCCGAACTGGCGCTCTAAAGGAGTAGCGACGGCGGAGGCCATGATCTCGGGGCTCGCGCCCGGCAATCCGGCGCCCACGGAAATCGTGGGGAAATCGACTTGCGGCAGCGGAGAGACCGGCAGCTCCCGAAAGGCCACGGCCCCTGCCAGCGCAATGGCCGCCGTCAGGAGTGTCGTGGCGACGGGACGCTGGATAAATGGAGAAGAGAGACTCATCTTAATTCAATTCGCTTAATCCAATCCGCGTAATTCATCCGCATCAATCCGCTGGGACCGCCTCAGGTCCGGTTTCCGGCGCGCGGCGCGAAGAATAACGCTGCGCGAGCCGGTCGAAGAAAATGTAAATGACCGGAGTTGTATAGAGCGTTAAGACTTGACTCAAGAGCAACCCGCCAACCATGGAGATGCCCAGGGGGCGGCGAAGTTCCGAGCCGATTCCGGTGCCGAGGGCGAGCGGCAAGCCGGCCAGCAGCGCGGCCATCGTCGTCATCATGATGGGACGGAAACGCAGCAGGCAGGCTTCATAAATGGCGTCCTCCGGCTTCTTGCCCTCCTTGCGCTCCGCCTCCAGAGCGAAGTCGATCATCATAATTCCGTTCTTCTTGACGATGCCGATCAGCAGGATGATTCCGATAAGGGCAACGACGCTGAGTTCCTGGCGGCAAATCAACAAGGCCAGGATGGCGCCCACTCCGGCGGAGGGTAGAGTCGAAAGAATGGTGATGGGATGTATGTAGCTTTCATAAAGAACGCCGAGCACGATATAAACCGTGATCAGGGCCGCGAGAATCAGCAACGGCTCGTTCGACAAGGATGCTTGAAACGATGCGGCCGTGCCTTGAAAGGCGCTCTGGACGCTGAGCGGCATTTTAATGTCCCGCTGGGCCGCGTCGATGGCCTTGGTGGCGTCCCCGAGTGAGGAGCCCGGAGCCAGATTAAAAGAAATGGTGACTACGGGAAATTGTCCCTGGTGATTGACGGACAGCGGGCTGCTCGTCATCTCGAACCGGGTGAAGGCGCTGAGCGGAACTGCGGCGCCATTCATCGTCGCTACGGCGCTGGGGTTGGCGGAACCTGAACTGGCAGCAGTGTTGGGGGAAGCGGAAGGACTCGGCGCAGCGGACGATGCGGAATTGCCGGAGGCCGTCGTGGCCGTTACCGTGCCGGAAGAGCCGGTCGTGAGCGCCGTCGAAGCCAACGCGGAACGCACATAGATGTCCTGCAATTTCGCAGGGTTCTTCTGGAACTCCGGTTGCGCTTCAAGCACGATGTGGTACTGGTTCAACTGCGTGTACATCGTCGAAACTTGGCGCTGGCCAAACGCATCGTAAAGCATCTGGTCAACCGCCTGCGGCGTAATGCCCATGCGCGAAGCGGTGACGCGGTCGATGACCAGGGACGCGGCGAGACCGGAGGTTTGCTGGTCGGTGGCCAGATCGCGAAGTTCCGGGATGGTTTTCAGCTTGGCCATCAGCAGGGCCGTCCAATGATTCAGCTCGCGCGGATCGGGATCTTCCAGGGTGTACTGGAACTCGGTGCGGCTTACGCGATCTTCGACGGTGAGGTCCTGCACCGGCTGCATGTACAGCGTAATGCCATCGATCTTTTCCAGATTTGGCTGGAGGCGCCGGATGACATCCGAGGCGTTGATTTTGCGCTCCTCAAGCGGCTTCAAATTGATTTGGATGCGCCCGCTGTTCAAGGTCGTGTTGGTGCCATCGATACCGATAAAGGATGAAAGACTCTCCACCGCTGGATCTTGCAAAATGAGGTGGGTGAGTTGCTGCTGCTTTTCCGCCATGGCCGCGAACGACACCGACTGCCCGGCTTCCGAAATGCCTTGAATGATGCCCGTGTCCTGCACCGGAAAGAAGCCCTTGGGGATGAAGATGTAGAGAAGGATGGTAAGCACCAGCGTGCCAGCGGCCACCAGAAGAGTAGCTGTTTGGCGTTTTAGCACCCACTGCAAAGTTCTCCCATAAAAAGCAATGATGCTTTGGAAGGCGCGCTCTGAAGCTACGTAGAACCGCGTCTGTTTACGCCCGTGCGTGCTCTTCAATATGCGCGAGCACATCATGGGGGTGAGCGTCAACGAAACCACGGCGGAGACGAGGATAGTCACGCTCAAGGTAATGGCGAATTCGCGGAACAGGCGGCCTACGATATCGCCCATGAAGAGCAGGGGAATCAACACTGCAATCAAGGAGATGGTCAGCGATACGATGGTGAAACCGATCTGCTCCGAGCCTTTGAGGGCCGCTTCCAGCGGCGGATCTCCCTCTTCAACGAATCGAATGATGTTCTCGATCATGACGATGGCATCATCGACGACGAAGCCCGTCGAAATCGTGAGCGCCATCAGCGTGAGATTGTTCAAGCTAAAGCCCGCGAGATACATAACTCCTAACGTACCGACGATGGAGAGCGGGATGGCGACGACAGGAATCGTGGTGGCCCAAACATTGCGCAAGAAAAGAAAAATCACCATGACCACCAGCGCCCAGGTGAGAAAGAGTTCAAACCAGACATCATTGACAGACGCCCGGATGGTCGTGGTGCGGTCGGTCAGTACATCCACTTGCATGGCTGCGGGGAGATTGCTCTTGAGCAGGGGAAGCAGCCTCTTAATGCGGTTGACCGCCTTAATAATGTTCTCGCCCGGCTGGCGTTGAATGTTGACGATGACCGCGGGCGTTTCGTTCATCCATGCCGCCTGGCGGTTGTTTTCCACGTCGTTGTCAACGCTGGCCACATCCGAGAGTTTTACCGCCGACCCGTTGTGGTAGGCGATGATGACTTGCGCGAAGTCGGCGGCGTTGAGCAGTTGGTCGTTCGATTGAATCTGGTAGTCCTGCTGCGGGCCGTCGAAATTGCCCTTCGCCTGGTCGAGGCTGGTTTGCTGGAGGGCGGTGCGCACATCCTCGAGGTTGATGCCGTAGGCGGCCAGGGCAGTCGGGTTGACTCGCACCCGCACGGCCGGCTTCTGGCCCCCACTGATGCTGACCAGTCCCACGCCGGGGAGCTGAGCGATTTTTTGCGCGAAGCGCGTGTCTGCCAGATCTTCGATCTGCGATAGGGGGATCGACTGGGAAGAAAGCGCCAGGGTGAGGATCGGCGTGTCTGCCGGGTTGGTTTTGCTATAGATCGGAGGGACCGGCAAATCGGAAGGCAGGTAGGTTTGGGCCGCGTTGATGGCGGCTTGCACTTCCTGTTCGGCGACGTTGATGTTCAGTTCGAGGGAAAACTGCAAAACAATGATGGAGCTCCCGTCCGAGCTGGTGGACGTCATCTGATTGAGCCCGGGAACCTGGCCGAACTGCCGCTCCAAAGGCGCGGTAATGGCCGAGGCCATCACGTCCGGACTGGCGCCGGGATAAAACGTGACCACCTGAATGGTGGGGTAGTCGACTTCGGGCAGGGCAGAGATGGGTAGTTGCTTATAGGCAACGAAGCCAGCGAGCAAGATGGCTGCCATCAATAGCGACGTCGCTACCGGCCGTAAGATAAATGGACGAGAGGGGCTCACTGATGCCGGGCTCCGTTTTTGCCTCCGGCCGTGCTTCCCTTAGCGGCTCCCGGAGCGGATTGGTTATCGTTAGTCTGGCCGCCATTCTGGCCGGTTTGAGGCTGTTGGCCAGAGCCCGGGCCGCTCGATTTCGAAGGTGTGCGAATGTTGACTTTCGCTCCATCCAGAAGCTTGTCGAATCCATTCACAGCCACCACTTCCTGAGGTTCAAGACCTTCGACGGCTGTAACCGAACCATCCGTCGTGCCGGGCGTAATCGTCCGCATAGAGGCGGTCTGGTCGCTTTTAATCACGTACGCGAACGCCCCTTGGGCGTTGCGCTGAATCGCCGGAGTGGGAATCAAAGTCGCATTGCGTTGCGTTTCTACGAGCAGTTTGACATTCACGAATTGGCTCGGGAAAAGGGCGTTGTCTTTGTTATCGAAGATGGCTTTGAGCCGCAAGGTCCCCGTAGTTGGGTCAATGACGTTATCGAGGGTCAGCAGCGTGCCGGATGCGAGCTTCTTCCCTTCACGGTCAAGAGCATCCACGGTCAACCTCTTGCCCTTAAGCAATTGCTGTTGAATCGGCGGGAGATCATCTTCCGCGGGGCTGAAGATCACCGTGATCGGCTGGAGCTGCGTGATCACAACCAAGGCTGTAGTGCTGTTGGCCTGCACGATATTGCCGGGATCGACCAGCCGCAGTCCCACGCGTCCGGCGATGGGCGCGGTGATGTGGGTGTACTCCAGATTGACCTTGGCATTGGCGAGCTGGCCCTGGTCGTTCTTCACCGTGCCTTCATCTTGCAGCACGACCTGCTGTTGATCGTCCACTTGCTGCTTGGCGATGGCGTTGCGGCTCAAAGCTTGCTGGTAGCGTTCCAAATCGATCTTGGCCTCCGTCAAAACCGCCTGATCGTGTGCCAGTTGTCCCTCGACTTGGGTTAGCGCCGCCTGATAAGGGCGCGGGTCGATCTCGACGAGCGGGTCGCCCTTTCGGACCATTTGCCCTTCGCGATAGTAAACCTGCGTAATCTCGCCTTGCACGCGGCTGGTTACGGTCACGGTATAAACGGGCGTCACCGTGCCAATTCTGTCCAGGTAAACTCCGATGTCGCCCTGGCGCGCGACCGCCGTCGTGACCATGACCGGACGGGAAGCCGGGTCGCCGCCGGCTTTCGCGTCGGGAGTGGCTCCGCTGTGTCGCCACCACACCACGCCGCCCACGATGACCACTGCGACGATCAGCCAGATCCACCAGAGGCTCGGCTGAGCGCTTGGAGTTTCGGTTGTGTGCTGCTCGGGTTCCATGTAATCAGTTGAGTTTGGTTGTTGTGGCACTTGCTCTCCTCAAGTCGACGAGGGACAGCCCTCCGATGGAAGTTGAAGCCGCGCACCCTCTAGGACGACGATGGGGGCCGCTTTTCGAGGAAAGACGCATCGGCTGGCACAGTTCTCTTGCGGCCCTTCTGCTGCATATTATCATTATTATCTTAGTATCTTCCGCTACCCTTTTGACGTGCGAGCCGAGCGGCGGGTTGCAGGCTTCCTATCCACTGTAATGAATCGGGCCTGGTTTTTCTGTGAAGAATTGTCAACACCTTGCTCTCCGTGCCGCTTCGCGCGCGGGTATAATTCAACCCGTGACCGCGGTCGAAGGCAACACGATCGGCAACCAATCCCGCCCAGGGTTCCAGAGAATCGTTCTGCGATGGTTGTTGGCGGCGTTGCTTCTGCTGGGCGCTGCGTACGCCGCGGACTATGGTGTGTTTCGCTACCGGCTAGCGGCCAATCGCCAGCCTTTTGGCAGCGCAACCGTCAACCATTACTACCTGGTGCATCATAAAGACGGGAAGGATGAACTGATTTTCGATCCGCCCATGGCGAAGCGGTGCGTGCACACCCTTTTCCCGCACGCCGGCGATCCTCCCTGCTGGTATCTCGTCCGGCACACTGAGCAGAGGACCGACCTGTAACCATCTCCCGGCAGAACCTCCCGACAGCTACTGCTTTGGCGGTGGGCCTCCTTGATCGTTGGAACCGGCGTCGGGCGGGCCCGGACGACGGTGTTGCATCCATTGGTCACGCTGGGCCTGCATGTCGTCCCGCTTCTTCTGCTGCGTGGCATCGAGGAGCGCGCGCACCTGCGAGTTGGTGTTCTTGCGGATCTCCATCATCTTGGCCCGGCGATCCTCCTGCGAAAGAGAGCTATCCTGGCGCAGGGTCTCCATCTGCGAACGTTCGGACTGGAAGATGTCCTGTACCTTGGTTTGCTGATCGGCAGTGAGCTTGAGTTGTTCGGTCAGTTCCTTGGTACGCTGGGCGGGATCGGGCGGGCCGTGGCGCCAGCCACCATGGTCCTGCGAGGCTGGTTGATTGTTGGACGGGTTATCCTGGGGCGCCGCGAAAGGCACGGCGATCAAGACGAGGCTGGTCATGAGAAGCACGAGCAGGCATGGCTTAAACATAGGGAATCTCCTCTGCAAAGCGATCTGTCAGTGTTTGTGAATGGGATTATAAGCCAGAAGTTGCCCGGAAAAACTGCGTCTGGGCAAACTTTGCATAACTTTACGAAGCGCTCCGTGTGTGCCGGCGATGTTATACTCCACCCGGCTGAGAATTGCAGGGTAGTCGCCGTTGAGGAGCGGAATTTCATGTCCAACAACCCGCGAGTCCTTTTTGTTCAACTTCTTTTGGTCCCGTTCGTCCTGCTGTGCGCTGCGTTTGCGCAGACCGGGCAAGCACCGGCAGTTCCACCCTATTTGGATACGGCACAACCCCTCAATGTGCGGGTTGACGACTTGGTCTCGCGGATGACTTTGGAGGAAAAAGCGTCCCAGCTGGTCAACCAGGCACGTGCGATCCCAAAATTGCAGGTCCCGGCATACGACTGGTGGAGCGAGGCTTTGCACGGAGTCGCCAACGCCGGAACGGCCACGGTATTTCCCGAACCGATCGGACTAGCGGCAACTTTTGATACGCCACTGATTCACGACATGGCTGTCGTGATCGGCACCGAGGCCCGAGCTAAACACAACCAGGCGGTCCGCGCCGGACGGCGAGACATCATGGAAGGGTTGGACTTCTGGTCGCCGAATATCAACATTTTCCGCGATCCGCGCTGGGGACGCGGCCAGGAAACCTACGGCGAGGATCCATTTCTTACTGGACGCATGGGCGTGGCGTTCGTGACCGGACTGCAGGGCGACGATCCGAAATACTACCGCGTGATTTCAACTCCCAAACACTTTGCCGTGCACAGCGGCCCGGAACCGGCGCGGCACAGCATTGATGTGCAAGTGTCGAAACACGACATGGAAGACACTTACTTTCCCGCATTTCGCGCCACGGTTATCGAGGGAAAAGCCGGATCGGTGATGTGCGCCTACAACCGCATCAACGGCCAGCCCGCCTGTTCCAACAACTTCTTATTGAAAGACCAGTTGCGAGGCGCATGGAAATTCAACGGCTACGTCGTTTCCGACTGCGGCGCCGTGAGTGACATCCTCCAGGGACATCATTTCACCAAGACCATGGCGGAAGCGGGCGCGGCTGCATTGAAGACGGGCATGGATAACGAATGCGCGGACTTTTTCACTAAGGTCACCGACAACTCCGACTACGTGAAATACCTGGACGCGGTCAAGCAGGGCCTGCTGACGGAAGGCGATATTGACGTCGCAGTCAAGCGCCTGTTCACCGCCCGCTTTCGACTGGGCCTTTTCGATCCCGCCCGATCAGGTGCCCTATGCGCAGACTCCGGATTCGGAGATCGATAGCGAGGCGCACCGGGAACTCGCCCTCAAGATGGCGCGGGAATCCGTGGTTTTGCTGAAAAATGACGGTGTGCTGCCGTTGAGCGCGAGCGTAAAAAAGATTGCTGTATTTGGGCCTCTCGCTACGTCCGTCCGCGTGTTGGAAGGCAATTACAACGGCACGCCCTCGCGCGCGACCACGGCGTTGGACGGAATCAGGAAGGAATTCGCCGCGGCCGGAGTCACGTACGTTCCGGGTATGAATTTTTTGCGTCAGGAGGAACTCATTCCAACTTCAGTACTATCGAGCGGCGACGGACAGCCGGGCCTGAAGGCGGAATACTTCTCCGGAAAAGACTTCCAGGGCACTCCCGTGCTGACGCGCGTTGACAAGAATGTGAATCTTCAGGTTTTTCATGCGGATTCGTCCGTCCCTGGTGGTGCCTCCCGGAATCGCCCATGTTGCGGTGCGATGGACCGGCTTTCTCACACCGGGCGAATCCGGCGACTACAAGATTGGCCTGGCTGGAGCGATGAATCGGATGTGGCTGGATGAGAAGTTGATCGTCGATGACATGGCGATGCACGGCCCGAAGCCTACCACTGCGACGGTGAGGCTGGAGAAAGGTCGCCAGTACGCCTTGAGGATTGAATATGGGCCAACTGGCCTCGGGGCCAGGCTGGTCTGGCTGCGCCTGCTTTCAGACCCGATTGCCGAAGCGGTGGCCGCGGCCACACAGGCGGACGTGGCGATTGCTGTGGTCGGCATCACGTCCGATCTGGAAGGCGAAGAGATGAAAGTCGAGGTGCCTGGATTCAAGGGCGGAGATCGAACCAGCCTCGATCTGCCCAAAGAAGAGGAAGATCTTCTCGAAGCTCTGCAAGCTACCGGCAAGCCGGTCGTCGTTGTCCTGATGAACGGCAGCGCTCTGTCGGTAAACTGGGCTGCTCAACACGCCAACGCCATCCTGGACGCGTGGTACTCCGGCGAAGAAGGCGGGACTGCTATTGCAGAGACACTGTCTGGCGCCAACAATCCGGCAGGCCGACTGCCGGTGACATTCTATAAAGGAGTCGAGCAGTTGCCTCCGTTTGAAGACTATGCCATGAAGAACCGGACTTACCGGTACTTCCATGGACAACCGCTCTATCCGTTCGGTTACGGGCTGAGTTACTCCAAATTCACCTACAGCAACCTTAAGCTTTCGGCCAGCGAGTTGAAGGCGGGCGATCCGCTCAACGTCGAGGTGGACATCGCGAACACCAGCGATCGAGCCGGAGACGAAGTCGCGGAACTCTACCTGCACTTTCCAGAATCGGCGGGCGCTCCGATTCGCGCGTTGCGTGGATTCACACGTCTGCACTTGGGCGCTGGTGAAACGCGCCATGTGGCCTTCACACTGCAAGGACGCGACTTGAGCCAGGTCAACGAAACAGGCGATCGCATCATCGCCGCAGGCCCTTACCGCATCAGCGTCGGCGGAGGACAACCGGGAACAGGCGCGGCGGGAGCGGAGATTGGCTTTTCAATTCGCGGCGAAGAGAAATTGCCGGAATAGTGAATGACTCGACTCAGAGTGGACTGCTATCGAATCTACAGCAGTTTCATTTTGAGGTGCAGCATGAGCTGAAGGGCGTAAACACTGATTATTAAAATGGTGGAGGCGGCGGGAGTCGAACTATTCAAGTGGTTGATTCTGCGTAAGTTAGAGATACTCTAATGGGCGAGAAGTGCCAAAAGAGCAACTCTGCCGAGTCGACGGTACAAAAACGGTACAAATCCTTTCCCGATAGGCGGCGTTAATCAACTGCACTCCACAATCTGTGCGATTGGAAGCATACCTCAAGTGCGAGCGTATCGGGTATAGTTTCATATCGCTCCCGTTGACCACTCCGAGAAACGCAACTCCAATTTTCAGCGCACAGTAGGCGTCCACGGCGTCAGGGCGCAAGCAAAATGGTGCGCGGGGCTTTCTCAACTGACCAGCAGGAAGTCGGGCGCTCCCCTTCCGGTCAGATGGGAGATGTAGTGTACCCCCCACCAAACTTGACACATGGGGTCGTGTTTGAAGAAAGGGTTGGTAGATCTTGACATAAACTTCTACGAGAAGTGACTTCAACTCGGAAATGCACGGCTGAGCATCTCGGCAAATGCAAAAGAGAATACTGGGCTTCCTGGTGTTCTCCAAGGCACAAACTCTTGAAGAGCCCGTGAATGGCAAGCTTACTGCCCAATCGCCGTATAACCCTGGCAGGTCGCTTCAGAGACGCTGGCCCCGGTTGACGGACTGATGAAACGAACGACGTTGTCTTCAACACCGCAGAAGCCCTTTACGCCCGTGGTGTTGACGGTGGTTGGGTAGGCATTGGTAACGAACTGGGTAGTCGGAGTGCCGGTGGCGCCCAAGCTCGAGAAGAGAAAACCGCTCTTGGTTCCCTGAGACAGCACAAAGTCGATGATGCAGGCATTGGTTGATGTCGGGGTAGTACAAGCGGCAGCACTCGGCCCGAGAGCGCCGATGGTGGCAGCATAGCCCACGGCGGGATACGCGTTTTGATAGGCCAACTGAGCCGTACCGATGGTACGCGTGGAAGCCGCGGCAGACGACTCGTTTGCCGCAATACGTGCGCGCAGAAGATTCGGGATGGCAATCGCGGCGATGATCAGAATGATCGCGACCACGATCAGAAGTTCGATTAGTGAGAAGCCCTTTTGTTTCCTCATTGATATTCTCCTCGTCTCCGTTTGACTTTTTTAGTGCGAAGACCGACTCGCATGTATTGTGTGGATCAACAAAATCTCTACCCAATCGTCGGATCCAGACCACAAGGGCCGATGGAAGCATTCCCTTATGGTGCCGGAACCAAAATCATCGAGTTGGTGACAACAGATGAAGCAACGTGTTGCACAACCGGTCCGGGTCAACGGGCTTGGCGAAGAATTCAGCCGCACCCAGGCGCTTCGCCAGTTCCTCGATTGAGTCCTCTGTGCTGCCACTGACGACCACCACCGGGACATGCAGCGTCTTGGTCGATATCCTTAGCTTTCTCAGTACCTCAATCCCCGAGCCACCTGGCATGTTGATATCAAGAACTATCGCATCGGGTGCGGAGCGCAGAGCAATCATCCACGCCTGCAGCGCATCAAGCGCACATAACACCTCAAATCCACTTTCTTCCAAAGCCTTTGAGAGTAACGCTACTTGAAAGCGTGAGTCATCGGCTATCAGAATCTTCGCCATTTGGGACCTTTCTGCCAACGATCTTCAAGAAGATCAAACTCGACCATGGTTCAACTTCCGGATACGTCCCACTTGTCGGAAGTTTAAGCATCCGCGCAGAACGGAGATGCCAAAGAATCCTCGACCAGTGCTCGCTGCGTTGAAGCTTGGCATAGAGCACGTCGGCATACCCTGTATGCTTATCGGCACTTTTTCTGGCAGGATTAGGGTTGTGACAGGTACTTTAGTGCTCGTGCCTAAACAGGCCACTGCAGTTATGAAGCTGCGCGGCTCCCTGGCAAGAAACGAACATATTGCAGATTGCGATAGAGATCCCGGACAGGTGTGCCAGCGCGAGGTGCCCAGATTTGCCATGTCATCGGAATAAGGTTCTCGGTTAGCGTTCTCCCAAGCGATGAGCTTGCCGTTGTGCCAAATCTCCCCGTGTAGTGAATCGCTGCGCAGACTCCTTTGGCACAAAGATCCGGGGAGTTTTCCGCCAGTTCAATGATCGAACAAATTGGCCTTACAGAATGGAACGATAAATTGGGAGTGGTGGTGCCCAACGAAATCGGCATACAAGCCAGAGCATAGTATCCGGGCTGGCGGCGGGATTCGCCGTCTTTTCGCTTAGCGAGTTACAATGATATTGCTGGTAACGCACATACCTTCACCGGCGACGATCATCCGCATAGTGATGCGTTCTGCTTTGTAGTGGTGGCTACGATGCAACAGGTACCCGACACCAAGTCCCGCGCCAAAACCTAGAGCCGATCCGGCAGCCTCTCCGGCGGCACCGCGCGTCACGAAGGGACGCATGAGCGGATCGCCTTCGCGGAAGCCTTGGTTCAAGGCGCGCTGAGTTGTGATAGCGTCAGCGGCGATCAGTCCGGCCAAAACACTGAAATTCACCTTGTTGTCGACCGTCCAGAAGTTGTGTTGGCTCGGTGCATCGGGAAGTGCGAAGCGGTTAATCTTGAAACTCTGTGCGTGCATCGCCACGCTTAGTAAGAGAATCGAGAGGAAGTATTTCATATGAACTCCAGTGATTATTGGTTTTGGTAGGCTCAGAGTAGGTCAGATAGACACGGTGGTACATGGCCCAATGCGGGTGGTGGGTAGTCCTTTGGTAAGGATGACCGTAGGCCTACACGATGATTACTACCGGTGCCTGACACGAGCAATCTGCGTCTTTCTGCGCTCTATCGATTGATTCTGCGGCGCTTATGTCGCAACTGAGGTCGCGTTGGTTTTCTGAACGAACGTCCAAGGCCCGTCAGTAACTATTACCTAGGTTATCCCTGTTGTCACTCGCCAAAGCCCCGTGCACTCGCGCATTCAATGACTTGCGAGCAAGCTGGATGTGGCGCATTTCGACAAGATTCTGCGGCGATTCTGGCGATGATCAAGTCGCCTCGACATCTTCTGGGATGGGTCGTCAGCACCTTTCTTTCCCGGACAACCTCATCTTTGTAAAGTTTTCGCCTCGCCCACAAATTCTGGCGTTTTTCCTGAAACCGGCTCGCCGTCAATTAACTGCCGTGCACAAACTGTTCGTGGGTGCGTTATGCAGGCTCTGATGTGGAGGTAACGGGTCCCCCGTGTCGGTTACTTCGAGAAACATTGTCGGCTGGAGTCGGACTGGTTTACGGTTGTCTTGGTGTCGTTGGCAAGAGTCGTTAGAGCGGAAGGACGAAGACGGGCAAGTAAATAAGTTTCTGCTTTGATCGTACGCATTACCGCCGGGAATCCGACTTGGGAAACGCTGCGGATCCTCGGTGAATTGCTAAAATGCGACTTTCTAATTACCGACTGACGCGGCACGAGCGCCGTGGTTGCTCCCTAATAGCTTAAATATAGCCTGATCGTCAGCGGGTTTGGAGTAAAAGTAGCCCTGTGCCATTTCACAATTGAGCTGCCTAAGCAGATTGATGTGCTCCACCTTCTCGGTCCCTTCGGCAACTACCTTCAAACCGAGGTTGTGCGCGAGCGCAATGATGACGTTTACGATCTCGTAATTCTCAGGGTCGCTGTCCATGTTCGAAATAAAGACCCGGTCGATTTTGAGGGTGTCCACTGGAATCCGGCGTAAGCGGCTGAGTGAGGAGTAACCAGTGCCAAAATCATCGATGCTCATGCGAATACCGAGTGCCTTCAATCGCGAAAGCACGTGACCGGATTTTTCCGCATCTCCCATGGCTATCGTTTCTACGATTTCGAGTTGCAAGCAGCTTGGATCAACGCCAGTCTGCTCAAGGGACTGGCGGATTTCGCTGGCTAAATCGGGCTGGGCGAAGTTTTTGGCGGTGATGTTCACGCTCATGGTCAGAGGCGGAGTTGAAGGGAATTCAGCCTGCCAGGTTCGGAGATGCTGACAGGCTTCGAGCAACAGTTGACGGTTCATGGGGACGATGATTCCAATTTCCTCCGCGACCCCGATGAACTCAATCGGTGGAACTATGCCCTCCGGTCGCTGCCACCGCGTCAGGGCCTCGAAGCCCGAGATCTTGCCGGTCTGCAATGACACAATTGGCTGGTAGTAAACTCGGAATTCTTTCTGGTCGAGGGCCTTGCGCAGGTCCGTTTCCAACCTCAACCGCTTCAATGCATTCGCATGCATGGCAGTGTCGGATACTTCACAACGGGACTTTCCCGCCCGCTTGGCGCGGTACATCGCTAGGTCCGCGTCGCGCACCAGGTCCTCCGCTCGTGTGTGAGGGCTGATACTCGAAGCAATTCCGATGCTCGCCGAAATTACTATTTCCTGCTGGTCCACTACAAAGGGAATCGCCAGTTCCGCTTGCACTCGCTCCGCAACGCGCACGGCTTCAATCGGGTCCCGTATGTCGTCCAGAAGAATCGTGAATTCATCACCACCGAGTCTGGCTAGCGTATCGTCGTTGTTAGGCGTGCCATCCACTTCGCTTACTCGCGGACGCGAGACAGTGTCATCTCGGCGCACAGAGTCTTTTAATCTTTGCCCGATTTGAATCAGCAGCTTGTCCCCGGCCGTGTGTCCCAGACTGTCATTGATGATTCTGAATTCGTCTATATCAATGAGCAATACTGCGAATTTATAGGTCGATTGTCTTTTGGAAAGTGTCAGCGAGTGTTGCAATCGGTCGAGAAACAGGGTGCGATTGGGCAAGTTCGTGAGTCCATCGTGGAATGCATTGTGGGCCAGCATTTCTTCGGCGCGCTTCCGCTCGGTGATGTCGCGATTTACGATTACCAGTTTGTCGATCTGGCCCTTTGCATTTCGGACCGCGTTCGCAGTCGACTCCAGAGTGCGCCAGGAGCCGTCTTGGTGCCGTATCCGGTATTCCACCCGCTCGCCCTGGCCGCCCTCGCGTGCTTTTTCCGCCGCTTGCAAAACTCGCGGGCGATCGTCAGGATGAATTTGCTCGACAGACGAAGTGTCGATCAGCTCCTCGGGAGAATACCCAAGGACCTTTTGATAGGCTGGGCTGTTGTACAGCCGGCGGCCCTCGCTGTCGACGAGCGCGATCATGTCGGCGGCGTTTTCACTGATGAGTTGAAAAAGCTGATCGCGCTCTGCCAGTTGGCGTCGAATACGGTGGAGCTGTAGGTGCTGATGGACCGCGTAAACATCGAAGAGCAACACCAGTGCTGCCAGCCCACGTACCCATTCTCTAAGATCCAACCAGTACGAAGCGTCCGTCTCCCGACTAAACCAAGGGAGCGTAAATGAGACGATCCCCAAGGTCAAAGCCAACGTCACCACAATGGCAAATCCCCAAAGCCACCATTCACGACCTTCGATGCGACCGACCTCGGTCGGAATCGCCTCAGGGCTGTTCGTGCTCACGTGTTGGAATGATTCCTGATTCATGCCGTCCGACTATTCACCCGCAGGGTTTACAACGTTGAATTCGCAGAAAAACATCATAAGAGCTACGAACAAAGTGCCATTAGTGCTGGGCCATCGTCCGGCACAGGAAGTTCCACGCATAGGCTCTGTTCATCGTGATGGCCGGAGAGGGACGGCGCGTACTGCCTGGTCGTCCGTTCGCTTTCCTGCTCAGTGCTGCCGTTACACTCAACAAGTCCAGACTTTTTCTCACTGCTGCACAGTAACCTGCATCTGAACTGAATGAGAGGTGCCATTCCATGCCACTGCTGTGATAGTAATCGAGTAAGTTTTCGGCGGCGGCGGAGCTGGCACCGCGTTCTGGCACCCATTAGACAGCATCATGCTCGCCACAAGCGCGAGTAACGTTGCCTTACTTGTTGCCCGTGGAATGCGCCAGAAGAACATTCCTCCGAGGATTGGCATTATTGCCAGAGCCATTAGAACGTCGTCCAGGACCGAACAACGAAGCAGTGGATTTGGCAGCGGTGATCGTCAGTTGTGACGAGACCGCTACCCCCTTTACCACGTGCAGGACGCTCGGTGTGAAGGCACAGGACAATGGAGCCGGAAGATCTAGGCATGTGAGTTGAACCGAACCGATGAAAGAGCTGATTGAGGACAATGAAACTGCAGTGGTAGCCGATCCACCCGAAGTTACCTTCACAATCAGTGGGTTCGCTGTGACGGTAAAGTCTGGCGCTGGTTGCGCAGCGGTAGTGTTATACAAAACTGAGACCCCAGTAAAATTTGCATCGGCGGTGACGACGTCGGGCCATCCGTTGTTGTTGAGGTCCGCAACCGCCAACGCCAACGCACCGCCGCCCGCGGGGAATTCAGTAGGTCCGAAAAAATAACCCCCGCCGTAGTTCAGCAATACTCCGACTGAACCATCGCCGGAATCGGCATAAACAATATCCGGGTAACCATCTTTGTTCACATCGGACACGGCCACTTCTCCAGGAGATGTAGTCCATCCGGGTTGGAACGAACCCGCGGGGTACATGGTCGGCGGATTGAAGGTACCGTCTGCATTGCCAAACGCAACCGCTATAAAGCCGGCGCTAGGTGAAGTGACGACGAGATCGATATTCCCGTTGTTATTAAGGTCACCGGCCGCTATCCCGTAGACTCCGGACATTGTTGTGTCGTAATCGGGCGCTGCCGTGAACGTGCCGTTCCCATTGCCCAAGAGGATGGCAACCCGGGAGGTGTTTGCCATCGCAATTGCGAGATCCGGTTTACCGTCATTATTGAAGTCAGCAGTTAGAATTTCGGAGCCGACTCCTGAGATAGGGTATGTTGCCGCGAGCGCCAGGGAGCCCTTGCCATTGTTGAGCAGGATATAAACTACCGAATCTTGTCCGACTGCAGCGACATCGGGCCATCCATCTCCGTTCAGGTCAGCTACGACGAGGCCGTTCGTGATACCCGGAAGCGGTATTGACGTGGGCGGTTGAAACGTGCCGTCACCATTGCCGCGCAAAACCTCGACGGCTCCGGTTGCCCAGTTGGAGGCCACAATATCGGCTTTGCCATCCTGGTATAGATCCCCGACAGCGACATAGCTGAACGCATCGCTTTGAGCGTAAACGACTCCTTTGCCGAGACTCCCGTTACTTTGTGTCAGAAACACCACAAGTCCCAAGCCGGGCGACGTGGAGCTTTGCCCGATCACAAAATCGAGAATGCCGTCGCCATTAAAATCAGCCGAAGCAATGCTGAGAGCGCCCCCTGATTTGTTCGATCCTGGAGGCCTGACGATGTTAGTTACGGATGCCGCCTGGAACGTCCCATCTCCATTGCCCAGCGCCAAGGCCACAGATGACTGGTTGTCTGAAACGACAACATCAACATCGCCATCGCCAACAAAGTCCGCCAGCACCGGCCTGGTCAACGGCGCTCCTCCGATTGCGTACTCTGTGGTGGGAGCAAGGAATGTGCCGTTGCCTTTTCCCAGAAATACCGAGAAATCCGATTCCGCTGCGTTAGTGACAACTAGATCTGGTATGCCATCCCAGTTCACATCGGTAATCGCAAGCGCGATTGGATCATTGCCACTCCAGAAAGAAGCACCCTGCTGCACCAAGTTTCGACCGCCGTGGTTGAGGAAGACACTAACAGTGTTCCAGTTTCCATTCGCGGTGACCACATCTAGCATTCCATCCCCGGTAAGGTCGCCCACGGCGACAGAACTGGAAACGGTTGCGCCTGCATTTTGCCCGTCACTGCTATGAAAAGGAATGCCAGCCAGGAATCCACCTTTACCATCTCCAGGATAAAGCGTGTTGTTCGTAACCAGATCAAGATTGCCGTCCTCGTCCACGTCTGCCAACACGCCGATCGATACCTGTGCGGGGAAAGATGTCATTTGGGGAGTCCCAAAGCCACCTTGCCCATTACCCAGAAGGTAAGCCGCCTGGTCTGACTGAGCGTCAACAATCACCACGTCTAATATCTGGTCATGGTTAACGTCCCAGAGGGCTGCTGCAACCGGAGAGTTTATTCCGGTCGCGAACGTCTGCGGTGCGGCAAAGGTTCCATCTCCGTTCGAGAGCAGCACATCCATAGAGTTCGAATGTACCAAGACGACGTCGTCTATCCCATCCTTGTTCACATCTGCAACGATGATGAGATCGTTCGCCCCGAATGACACCGGGGTCAGAATCGGTGCGCCAAAACCTCCAAGACCGTTATTAGGTAGAACAGCGAGGCAAACACCCGTAGGAGATGCACAATCCTGGATAGGCGTAGCAACGTCGGGTAACGTGCCGCCACTAAAGTTACCGCCTACCACGGGATAGCTAGCTGCACCGCCCGATGCGAACTTTGTCGCGGACAAAAATGTTGCTGCGAGCGGTGGCGGCGGCAGCGAGTCAGGCTGAGCGTATGACTGTTGATTCGCGCTGCTTGCATCGTTGGACAAGCGCACACTTCGGTTCTGTGGCAAATCGATAACATGCTGAGAGAGCTTGGAGAAGGCTTGCTTTCCGGGCGATGGCATCTGGCTCAACAGGGCCTGGACTAAGCCGAGCACCACAAACAAGAGTGACGCAACCCGCAGATATTTTGCTTTCATTACTTTCCTTCCCTCACCGGCTCTCTATTCCGAGTCGAAAATGCAAACGCCCAGCAATCCGTCAAGTTCTTATCGGCACGCTGCGCTTAATCGAAGAAACAATTGGCCACGATAAAGTGACTTTCGTGCTGTCAAGTCCGAGGTACAAGCTCTCGGGGGACGCAGCGGTTCTAACAGGGTACTGGCTGACGATCGAGTCGCCAAGAAGAACAAAACCGACAAGAACAACAGGGGCATCCGTCGAGTATTGTTGCGGTCTGACGGAGGATCGCTGCTTCGAACCATTTCGTTCTGGACTTCACCGACCATCACAATATTTGTGCCGACCTCAGGCGCTGCCTCGCTCCATGCTTGATAGACTCCCGGCCTCAGTATTTCCGCTGACTTTCTGCGCCTCAAGGTGTGCGCGCATCTTCGCAAGTGCAGCGACGTGTATCTGCGAAACTCTTGCACTGTTCACGCCCAACATAGAAGCGATTTCCTGTATCGTCAGTTGTTCGAAGTAATACAGCGAAAGAACCTGCTTTTCTTTTTGGGAGAGGTTGGACATTGCCTGTGCTAGATGTTGCTTCATCTCCGACCGTAGACACTGGGCAAACGGGTTTTCTTCCGCCTTAGCAGGGGCCGACTCGATCAGATCCCTAGTTTCCACACGATCTTGCCCACACGCGACTTCCCGGTCAACTGATTGCAGGCCGCGAAGAGTGCACGCGAGCTTCCTTAAATCTTTCAACTCCAATCCCACTTCGTGGGCGATTTCCTCTTCCATAGGTTGGCGACCTAACCTCCGCGAGAGTTGTTCAGAAGCCGCGTTTAGCTTTCGGCTCTTGGTGCGGATTCGCCGGGATGCTCGATCCAGCAATCGCAGTCCATCGAGGATCGCGCCCCGAATGCGGAACTGTGCGAATGTCTTGAATTGGACTTTTCTTGTGGAATCGTACTTCGCCGTCGCTCCCAGGAGTCCCAGAACACCAGAGTGGACAAGATCCTCCAGCGGCACAACGACAGGGAGGCGTTCATGGATTCGCCGGGCAATGAAATGCACGTCGGTCATGTGACGCAGAACAAGCTCATCGCGTTGTTTAAGGGTGAGCGAGGCGTGAGCACATGTTAAGTGTGGCGATGTCATCCTCTTGTCCTTGCCGTCGCCGTCCCTTCAGCAGCCATGAGAGATGGAAGGGCGAGTTAACCTCTTGCAGTAAGAACAGGGCAAGAGGGTGCTGCCGTGTTATCGTGAAGATCACACAGAAAACTACGGCAATTAGTGCTCCTTAATGGAACGACTTATTGATGTCTATCAAACGTAAGGGTTTATGTTCTAACACTGTGATGATGGATAACTTAGTCCGTGAACAATAGCTGGAAATATGTACAAAAGTCAGACATGTTGACTGACAAAGGGTTCTCGAAATGGGATGGTGACCAAAAAGGAACGGGGTTGGAGTGAATCTGGCGATGCTGGGGCCAAGATCGACGTTTAGCCTCGCCGGTGGTATTTTATGCGGACAATACGTGAGATCGCATTGCAGGCGTTGCCGCTGCCCGTCAAGAGGATAGATTTGTCGGGTTCTCGACTCGATGGGAGCGACGGGCCAGCAAGCTATAGATCGTCGCCCGACTGACACCCAGGATTTCCGCGGCCTGGGCTTTGTTGCCGTTAGCCAGTTTCAGAACATAGTCCAAGTGGCGGAACTGGACTTCTTCGAGCGTCATGGAAGCCGAGGCGGTGTCTGGTGCGACCGGCTGCATGCGTATTACCTCGGACAAGTCCGCATCAGAGATAACCTTGCCCTGAGCCATCATGCAAGCGTTCCCGATTACGTTTTCCAGTTCACGAACATTTCCCGGCCACGAGTGTCGGGTCAGGAAAATCTGGGCGCGCCTCGAAATCCCGTTGAGTTGTTTGCCGTATTTGGTTGAGAAATGTTGCAAGAAGTGTCGCTGTAACAAGGGCAGGTCTTCCTTGCGTTCAGCGAGAGGTGGGAGTTGAATCTCAATCATGGATAGTCTGTAGAACAGGTCCTCCCGGAACCTTCCTTTGGACACAAACTCTCGCAGATCGCGGTTGGTGGCAGCAATCACATGAACATCAACGGTTGTGGTGACGGGTGATCCAACCCGCTGCAACTCTTGACTTTGAAGGGTACGGAGCAATTTGGCCTGGGCCGGCAGCGACAATTCAGCGATCTCATCCAGGAATAGGGTACCGTGATTGGCATATTCAAAGAGGCCGGCTTGATCATGGGTTGCACCCGTGAACGATCCCTTGACATGGCCGAAAAGTTGACTTTCCAGCAGAGTTTCCGTCAAGGCCGAACAATTGCAAACCACAAATTTTGCGTTGGAACGAGGGCTTAGGTTATACAGAGCCCTCGCGATCAGCTCTTTTCCAGTTCCTGTGGGCCCAGTTAGCAGCGCTGTCTGAAACAAAGGGGCAATGCGACGGACCCTGGAAAATACTTCCAGCATTCTTGGACTTCGACCCACCATGCCCTGAAACTGGTAGGCTCCCAGCAGTTTATCGTCAAGTTCCTGAGTATGCCGTCGCTGTTCAGCTAGCGCAATGAGGCCCGACACCAATTGGCGCACTTTGGTGGGATCCAAGGGCTTAGCGAGCAAGTCACTGGCCCCTCTTGCCATCGCAGCTTGAGCCCCAGTCTGGGTCCAGCGGGCCGTCATAAGGACCACATCCAGCGCTAAATCGCTCTGAATCAGGTCGCGCAACACCACTTCCAGGTCGCTCAACTCTGAATCCAAGAGGATAACTTGGGGTAGGAAGTCGCGATAAACAAATTGCCCCGTCGACCAGTCACTTGCCCTCAGCACCACTACGGGCAAACCTAAAAGTGCGTGATCAATGGCTTCCGCCACTCGGCTGTCAGAATCAATCACTAAGGCGGAAAAAAGAGTGTCAGGCATAAACGAAATGACCTCGCAATACGTTCTCCAGAGCCAACTCGCGCTCGATCGAACAGACGATTTCAAATAATTGCGAAGTTTCGTTCTTCGGTTGCCGGTTGCGCCTCAGTGGGTCCGGAGGGCTTGAATTGAAAATCACCCTTTGCGGCGGTCGGCGTACAGCGAATACCCCATGTACTTTTACAAATCGTACCATAAGGCTAGCTTATCTCACAACAAGGCTAAAATCTGTTCAAAAAAGCTCACTCGGAGCGTGCGTCCATCAGTTGACGCCACGCGCCGGTGGTCGTGACCGAGAATGCCCCAAAGCCCGAACACTTCCTCTAGGCGTTGAATGTAACGCCACCCGTCGAAGGCGGGTGCAACTTTGAAGACCTCAGCTATCATCACTAGAATCTACAGTGTGAGGGGAGAATCTGCCGATTGGGAATCGAACGGTTACGAAATCCGGAACTCGAACACATGGATCTTGCGAACTGCCGCCTAGGCCCCCGAAAACCCCAACAGGAATGCGTACGACCTCGCATTTCGAAAAGGAGAAGTCGGTCGAAACCCTATTTAAACAGGCAGCGGAGCCTCGCTGCTCTGTTCCAGAAATGGAACAATGCGGTTGAATACTCCGGCAAGAACATGATATAAAGCGATTGTGGGCGCGTCGGCAAGCAACTTCATCCCCTATGGTTCATGTTAGCCGTTCGCACTTTTGTTCACCAAATTAGGGGTAACTGCTTGCATGAAACTGATTTCGAAGCCCCAGCAGCGTGACATGTCGCGTGCGGGGATGGTTTTGCGCAAGATTCGCGACTCCCTAGGCCTGACCATGAGGGATGTCGAGAAAGCCAGCGAGATTGTTTCGCGACTCCACGGCAGCGGGGAATACCTGATCGTCCCGAGCAGACTCTCCGATATAGAACAGAAGGGAGTTGTTCCCAGCGCGTTTCGTTTCTATTCCTTGGCAGTTATCTACCACACACCGTCGCGGGAATTGTTCAAGCTTTATGGGATTGATTTGGATGGGACAAGCGCCGATTGGGGCGTGTCGCGCCCAACCACTTCACACCTGGCAAAATTGGAGAACGAACCGGGTGTCTGCGAGATACCCGTCAAGCTGGAGCCGGGATCCGATGTGCGTGAGACCTCCGAGGCGGGTCGCATGGTAAAGCAGTGGGGAACGGTTCCATTCTCTTTGCTAGCCCATTTGGTTTCTCCGGACCACACCTACGGTTTCATTGGCATGGAAGACTTCACTATGTACCCGATCTTGCCGCCGGGATCATTCGTTGAGGTCGATGTGTCGAAGAGGGTTGTGGTGGAACAGCAGTGGCGATCCGAGCGTGATCGTCCGATCTATTTTGTGGAGACTCGGGAGGGGTTGACATGCTGCTGGTGCTCGCTGGGATTCAATTCGCTGGTCTTGCGACCACACCCTCTTTCTCCAACGCCAGTGCGAATTCTCAAGTATCCCCAAGAGGCCGAAGTAATCGGGCAGGTGGTCGGCGTCGCGATGAAGCTTTGTGGTTCTTGAAGTTGAACTCCGCCATCGTTTGTCCGATTTACTGCAGTGTCCACTCTACGCACGAGGACTAAAGTACCTGCCGCCACCCTAACCCAGCCAGAAGAAGTGCCGATAAAGACGATTCGGTATAGCTATCTTTTTCCCTATGCCAGGTGTTGACACG
>CAVPYG010000015.1:0-75705 GCA_963709835.1 uncultured Acidobacteriaceae bacterium | reverse complement strand
CTATGTTGTGTGCGTTTCGTCTTCGTTCGTCATTGCTCTGGTGCGCGCCGTCGAGGAAAAGGAATTTCGCGGCGGTTTGTTTTACCGCCTGCATGTGTTTCCCCTGCATCTGCCGCCGTTGCGCGACCCCCGCGAAGACATCCCCATGCTGATTCGCCATTTCGTCGAGAAATGCTCGTCCGGCTGCATAAGCGGATGAACGTCATTCCCGAGGAAGCGGTGCAGACGATGGTGCGTTGGAGATGGCCGGGAATATCCGCGAGCTGGAGAACTTTGTCGAGCGCTCCGTGATCCTTTCGGAAGGCGCTCGCTTGACCCCGCCGCTCTACGAATTGAGCGAGGAAATTCTGCGGCTGCCGTCCGAGTCCAACGTCACCCTGCGCGACAAAGAGCGGCTGCACATCATCGAGATCTTGCGACAAACACGGGGCGCACTCTCGGGCCCGTCTGGCGCGGCGGCCCGCCTCGGACTCAAGCGGACCACCCTGCAATACAAGATGCAGCGCCTGGGCATTACCCGGACGGATTATTTGGGTTAGGAGCCGGTCGCAAGGCGCCTGACTTCAGCCACTACCCGCGGCTGAAGCGATTGTAAGTGTAGCCTGCCGGCGGGACGGAGGTCGGCTGGTGTTTTCGGTTTGTGCAATTGGAAGCTAACTCGGATTGGATTCACAGCTTGCCCCCTCGGCAATGTGCCTGCGCCCCGCCGAGTGCAAAGAGCCCGAAGCTCGCGTCACTCGCATCGGGACTCCGGCTTCCAAACCATCCTCCGCGTCGTATTGGGAAGTACGACGCGGAGGGTTTTTTGCCCCAAAACTATTTGAGCTGGCTTTGGGTAGGGCATGAAAGAAAGCGGACTTTAGGCCCTGAAGGATGCGCCTTCCGAGCTGAAAAGCATTTATGAAACCAGCTCTTGCGATTACCACTACGCTATTAACAACTGCCGAACTACCGGCAGGTCGGCCAGCGCCCCGGCGTTTTCGTTCGCGCCCTGCCTGTTGAAATCGTCCTAAGCGACTAACTGACAGCCACTTGGCCCGTCCTACGCTTGTGGCAACTGGTGTGCATCGTCTCCCAGCGTGGCGCATTCCCGCTTCCCCGCGCGGACGGTCCCACCAGCCAGGTTTTACCGGCAAGCAGGGGTTTGTTATGGGCGTGCTACGGCGTTTCGCGATTCCGCACGACTGTCTCAGCTGCCAGCTAAGGGGAGCCCTCGACTTCTGCAATTTGCCCCAGCCTCTGATGAGCGTGTTCAACGCCATGGGCCACCTCACGCTCTATCCCGCCAATGCCACCCTGATCACCGAAGGTCAAGCGGCGCGGGGCGTGTACATCGCCTGCTCCGGGCGCTCCAAGCTCTCGATTACCGCCCGCGACGGCAAGACCATCATCCTCAAAATCGCCGGAGATCGCGAGCTCTTGGGACTGAGTGCGGTGGTCACCGGCGAACCCTCGCCGATCACGGTCACCACCATCGAGCTTTGCCAGATCAAGTTCGTGGAGCGCGACAGCTTCCTGCGCCTCATCGAACGCGATAGCGGCGCCGCGCTGGCCTGCGCCGCCCTGGTCGCACGCGAAATCGCCACCTCGTTCGACGATGTGCACGATCTGCTCCTGGCCCGCAGTTCAACCGAGAAACTCGCCCGCCTGCTGCTTTCCTGGGTCTCGGGCGAGCCGCGCAACCGGGAACTCAAGGTGTCTACGGAATTCACCCACGAAGAAATTGCCCAAATGATCGGATCTTCGCGCGAAACCGTGACCCGCCTGTTGAGCGATTTGAAACGTAAAGATTTGATCCGGTTGGAGGGTGCCACGCTCGTCATCCCCAACCGCATCGCCTTGCAAGCCATTGCGGCCTGAGAGATCCCTCCCCCGGGCGGACGGAGCAGTCTAGCGTCCGCCCCTTTTTTTAGTTCTCAGTTCCCAGTTCTCGGTTCTCAGAGAAAAGCGCCGGAACCGCCTAAGGAATCTCTGATCAAGCCCTGGGTTCCCCTGTGCACCCCGGAGCCTGCCCTGAGCGAAGTCGAAGGGTACCCTGTGGTTTAAGCTCTTCGTGGGTACTCAATAAGAGCGTTCTTAACTGAGAACTGAGAACCGGGAACTGAGAACTGTTCTTACAGATTGAACAGCTCCCGCAACCGCCGGGTCTGCGCGCGGCTCACCGGAATCTCCGTCTGCTTCTTGTCGTCCATGCGCAATTGGTAGGAGCTTTTGAACCACGGCACGACTTCCCGGATGTGATGGATGTTGACCAGAAACGACCGGTGCGCCCGCCAGAACGACTTGGGATCGAGACTTTCGAAAAGCTCTTCCAGCGTCCGGCAATTCGAGTGGCCTTCCATGCCCGCATGGCCGCTGGTCGCCACCGTGATCACGCCGTCTTCGATGGTCGCGTAGCAGATGTCCTTCGCATCGGTCAGGAACAGCCTCCCGCCGGTTTTAATCAGGATCTTCGCTGTCTGCGGCCTTTGTGATTCCAGCATCCGTACCAGGGTTTCGAGTTTTTCTTCCGTCCCGCCGCCCGTCTCAATGTTCGCACGCGCTTTCTCGATCGACTGGGCCACGCGCTTCTTGTCGAACGGCTTCAGCAGGTAGTCCACCGCGTTCACTTCGAACGCCTTGACCGCGTATTGATCGAAAGCGGTCGCGAAAACAATTTTGGGGAGCGGAACTTTGCGGTCCAGCAGCTTCTTGATCACGCCGAAACCGTCCAGCCCCGGCATCTGTACGTCGAGAAACACGAGGTCGGGATTGTGCTCGCGGACCAGGCTGACCGCTTCCAGCCCGTTCTTGCCCTGCGCGACCACGTTTACGTCGCCCAGATTCTTAAGCAGGAAGGCAAGTTCGTCGCGCGCCAGTTGTTCGTCGTCAACGATGACCACGGAGAGGGGCATAGGGTTCCGGGCAGCACTGCTGAAGCCGGTATTTGCCGCGGCAATCGCCATATCCTTAATCCTTATCCTTGATAAGGAGTATAGCTAGCGCCGCGGGCACGCCGCCAGTCCGCAAGTCTTCACCGGGCTCGTGTGGAAGCGGGGCTCCGCCCCGCTTGGACGGGGCGAAGCCCCGTCCCCACACTGTAAACTAATCGTCGTGAACATTCTCTACGGAATCAACACGGTCACCGAGGCGCTCAAGGCGCGCGGACGCAACTTCGAGTGGGTCGCTGTCGCCAGGGAACGCAAAGACATTCGCCTGCAGCGGGCGATTGACGAGTGCCGCAAGATCGGCGTTCCGGTTCGCGTTCTGTCGCGCATGGAGCTCGACGAAATTGCCGGCAACGCCGCCCATCAAGGACTGGTGGCTGCGACTTCGGCAAAACAATATAGCGATCTCGACGACCTGGTGGCATCGCGCCGCGGCGAGCAATCGCTCATCGTGGTGCTCGATGGCGTCGAAGACCCCCACAATCTGGGAGCCATCCTGCGCACCGCCGACGCCGCCGGAGCCGATGGCGTCGTGATTCCCGAGCGCCGCTCCGCCGCGGTCACGGGCGCCGTGGCCAAAGTTTCGGCGGGAGCGAGCGAGCATCTCCCGGTCGCCAAAGTTACGAACATTTCTCGCGCGCTGGAGGAATTGAAGGAAAAGGACCTGTGGATCGTCGGCTTGGACGAGCGCGCCGAACAGACTTACGATGCCGTGGATTACACCATGCACTGCGCCATCGTCCTCGGCGCCGAAGGCAAGGGAGTGCACGATCTGGTCCGCAAGCACTGCGATTTCCTGGTCTCGATTCCGATGCTCGGCAAAGTTCCATCGCTGAATGTCTCGGTGGCGGCCGGCGTGGTGCTCTATGAAGTTGTGCGCCAACGGCGCCTCGCCGCATCTAAAACACCATGAAACTCCTCTGCGTCCTCTGTGTCCTCTGTGGTTCAAGTTTTTCTGCGGTTGCCCTCGATCGCGAAGCCTTCACCATTGCAAAATACGATTTGCAAGTTTCTGTTGAGCCGGAGCAGCAGAGGCTAGGCGCTCGCGGCAAGATCACCCTGCGCAACGATTCCGCTCAACCGCAGAAGATCGCCGTCCTGCAAATTTCCTCCTCTCTCAATTGGCGCTCGATCCGGGTGGACGGCAAGCCCGTGCAATACGTTTCGCAACCCTACACCTCTGACATCGACCACACCGGCGGCCTTTCAGAGGCCATCGTGACTCTGCCCGCCGAGATCAAGCCGAAAGATTCCGTGGAAATCGAAGTCGGCTACGAGGGCGTCATTCCGCTAGATGCGACGCGGCTGACTCAGATTGGAGTGCCAGAAGAAGTCGCTAAACGCTCAAGCTGGGACCAGATCGGCCAGATCTTCACCGCCGTGCGCGGCGCAGGATATGTTGCGTGGTATCCCATAGCAACGGAGTCGGCGGATTTTTCGGAAGGCAACAGTTTGTTTGAAGTCGTGGACCGGTGGAAGGCGCGCGAGGCGGGGAGCGAATTCAAAGCCAGAATCACAATGTCTCGTGAGAGTGGTGAGTCACCAACGTCGATAATCTGCACGCCCGGCGCTATCGCGATGATTAAGGAGCCGGGACAATTGCAGTTGGTTTCGACAGAATGCTCGTGGACACGGCTTGGCACAGTCACGCCAACCTTCGCGATGGCCAAATATCAGTTCCAATCGAAGGCGCCCTTCCAATTGTTCAGCCTGCCGGGTGACGAGACAGGAGCGCTGATCTATTCCAACGCGCTCGAACCCGCAATGAAATTTGTCACCGGATGGTTTGGTCCGCCATCCGCGCCCATTGCCATCGCCGACCTCGCCGATCCCGATTCGCCGCCGTTTGAGAGCGGAACATTATTGATGGCGTCAATGTCCGACGAAGATGCGAAACTCGCGGGCATCAACCTGGTCCACGAGCTCGTCCATTCCGCGCTGCCATCGTCGCGCCCCTGGGTGTACGAGGGCCTGGCTCACTTCGCGGAGGCGATGTATCGCCAGCAGCAAGGCGGACGTGAGGCAGCGCTCGATCTCCTTGGATCGCACCGGGCAGCTTTTCTCGATGCGGAAAAAGAAGTCGCGGCCGCGTTGCAGAAGAATGTCGAACCAAAGGCCGCCGATCCGAAGGTCGTCGAACAAAAGTCAGTTGACCAAAAGCCCGTCGGCCAGCCGCTCGCCAGCACCTTCGATGAAACTTACTCTCGCAGCAAAGCCGCATACGTCTGGTGGATGTTGCGCGACATGGTCGGCGACGATGCGCTGAAGCAGGCCATTGCAAAATATCGTGCCGAAGACGACACCGACAAAAACCCAAAGTACGTCGAGCAGCTAATCGAAGCCGCCGCCAAACGCGACCTCGGCTGGTTTTTCGACGACTGGGTCTACCGGGACCGCAGCTTGCCGGATATTCGCGTGCAGTCGGCGCATCCCTGGCCGGCGGAAAAAAATGCACACCTTATTACCGTGACGCTCGAGAATCTTGGCCATGCGGGGGCCGAAGTCCCATTCACTGTATTCTATGAAAGCGGCGAAATCACGCAACGCATCGAAGTGCGCGCCAAAAGCACGGCGACAACGCGAGTTCAATTGCAGGGCCCGGCGACACAAATTGTGGTCAACGACGGCAGCGTCCCGGAAAGCGATTTGACGAATAACGTTTTCAAGATTCCCGCGCCGTCGAACTAACTTCACCACGGAGACACGGAGACACGGAGAAAATAGAAAGACGTGGGTTGGCTTGCTTTCGCAATCGAGTCTCCAGGCAATTGCCTTCCTCCGTGCCTCCGTGTCTCCGTGGTAGATTTTGTTGTTCGGCTTGAGATCGCAGCAAGAGGAGATACTTTTGCCCTACCTACAATTTCTCGGCGCTGCCGGCACCGTAACCGGCTCGAAGCACCTCATCGACACCACCGGCGATTCGAGTGGCAAACGTGGAGTCAAGGTTCTCCTCGACTGCGGACTTTTTCAGGGCCCGAAAGAATGGCGAGAGCGCAATTGGCAAGACACTCCCGTCCCGGCCCGTGAAATCGATGCGGTGGTTCTGACTCACGCGCATCTCGACCACTGCGGCTGGATTCCGCGCTTGGTCAAAGAAGGCTTCCACGGCCCGATCTACGCCACCCAGCCGACCATCGATCTGTGCTCGGTCGTGCTGCCCGACTCCGGACACCTACAGGAAGAAGACGCGGCGTTTTACAACAAAAGAAAAGCGTCGAAGCACGATCCGGCCCTGCCGCTCTACACGCTCAAAGAAGCGCAGGATTGCCTCAAGCGTTTCAAGCCGGTCGCGGTCGGCGCAACCACCGAACTGAGCCCCGATCTGGCGTTCCGTTTCGTGCATGCCGCGCACATTCTGGGCTCATGCATGGTGGAAGTCACGCTCGGAACCAACGGGCGTAGCCGCCGCCTGCTTTTCACCGGCGATCTGGGCCGCGTGCGCGACAGCGTGATCGCGCCCGGCAAGGTGGTGCACTCCGGACCGCAAGAAAACGAAACCGCCGACGTTCTGATCATGGAGTCCACCTACGGCAACCGCCAGCATCCCATCACCGACGTTCGGCCCGAACTCGCCGCCCTGATTCGCGGGGCCGCCGAGCGCGGCGGCACCGTGATCGTCCCCGCATTCGCCGTCGAGCGCACCCAGAAATTCCTTTTCATCCTGAAAAGGCTGATGGAGACGGGGCAGATTCCGCGCCTGCCCGTTTTTTGCGACAGTCCGATGGCCATCAAGGCGGTCGAAATTTACTTGAAGCATTCGGAGGAATACACGCCGCTGTCCGCCGACCTGATCGCGAAATACGGCTCGCCCGTCGATTGGCCGGGCTTCACCTTTGCGCAGACCGCGGAGCAGTCGAAGAAAATCAACGACAACCAATATCCCTCGATCATCGTATCGTCGAGCGGAATGGTTACTGGCGGCCGGATCCAGCATCACATGGCGCAGCGCCTGCCCGATCCCAAGAACCTCGTCATTTTTATTGGCTTTCAGGCGCCCGGAACGCGCGGCGCTACCATCAAAAACGGAGCGCCCGAGGTGAAGATCTTCGGCCAGTTTATTCCGATCCGCGCCCAGGTCGCGTCCCTGGAACAATTCAGCGATCACGCCGATCCTCCGGAAATGTTGGAGTGGCTGCGGACGTTCAAAAATAAACCGTCCACAACCTATCTAGTCCACGGCGAGCCCGCCGCCTCATCGCAACTCCGCGACCTGATGAAGAAAGAGTTGGGATGGAATGTCCAGGTCGCGGAGTATATGCAGCGGGTGGAAATCAAATAGAACATTGCACTCGACGCGGGAAAATGCATAGGTCCTTCGCTTCGCTCAGGATGACACTGCGGTGGGGTCACTGGGCTGTGGTGAACGCGACCAGCGCCTGCAACTTTGCGAGCGCCGCTCCCGAGTCAATCGCGTCCGCCGCAAGTGGCACCGCATCGCGCAGATGATCGGCGCGTCCGGCGGCGACCAGGGCGGCGGCCGCGTTCAGCAACACTACATCGCGGCGGGCCGATTTCTTTCCTGCCAGTACTTCGCGGATCAGGCCGGCATTCTGCGCGGCGTCTCCTCCAGAAATTGCTTCGAAGGTGGCGCGTTCGAGGCCGAATTCCTCGGGCGTAACTTCATAGCTGCGCACTTGTCCATCGCGCACTTCCGCGATGCGGGTTGCGTCGGTGATGGTGATTTCGTCAAGTCCGTCGTTGCCGTGGACCACCAGCGCGCGATGCAGCCCCAACATGCTGAGCGCTTCCGCAAGTTTTTCGACCAGGTCTCCGGAATAAACGCCCACCACCTGGCAGGTGGCGCGCGCGGGATTGGTCAGCGGCCCAAGCAGATTGAAGACCGTGCGCAGACGCAGCTCGCGGCGCGCGGTCTGCACGTGCTTCATCGCCGAATGCATGGCCGGCGCGAAAAGAAACGCAATCCCCACCTGCGCGAGGCAGTCCGCAATCTGCGCGGGCGGCAGGTTGATGTTCACGCCCAGCGCCTCCATCACATCGGCGGAGCCGCATTTCGAGGTCACGCTGCGGTTGCCATGTTTGGCGACGCGCACGCCGGCTCCGGCAACGACGAAAGCGGTTGCGGTCGAAATGTTGAACGTGCCGCTGGCATCGCCGCCCGTGCCGCAGGTATCGACCAGCGCATCGCGCTCGGTGCCGCTCTGGTCGAGCACGGAGTTGGCATGAAGTTCAAGCGGAACGGCGGCGGCGCGGATAGCTTCGGCAAATCCGACGATCTCTTCGACCGTCTCGCCCTTCATGTGCAGCGCCACCAGCAGCGCCGCAATTTGCGCGTCGGTGCATCGGCCGCCGAGAACTTCGCTCATCACCGCCCGCGCTTCTTCGCGCGAGAGCGACTGACCGTGGTTCGCGATGCGATGCAGGGCGTCGAGGATCACAAGATCCAAACTACAGCAGAGACGGGATTTTTCAAACTCGATCTCCGTTGCCGCCGAGTTTCCGGTCGTCAAGATCGGCCAGCCGCGCTCGAAACCGTTCGCGCCAGCCCTCGGGCAAATTCTTAATGAGCAGCGATCGTTGCAGCATCTCCCGGTCGGGCGATTTCGCCGTGTAGAGACTGTTGAGTTGGGCGATGCTCAGGGTAATCTCCTCGCGCCCGAGAAACTCAAACTCGTCGCCAGCGCCGACTTCTCCTTCTTCAACCACGGAAAAATAAAACCCGCAGCGGCCGCTGCGCGTAAAGCGCTCGATCATGTCGTCTCTTTGGAATTTCGCCGCGAGTTTATGAACAAGGCTGCCGCGGCGTCGTGACCATGACCACGGCGGAGCCAACTCGATAGCGGTCTCCTATAAAAACGGCGGTCTCCAACAGCCCCGCGGTGGTGAAATTTTCGCCAAAAGCTCCCCAGTCGCGGTCTAGATCCAGAAGATCGGGAAGCTCGGCCTTCCAAGCCGTGTAATGTTCGGAAGGATAGCCATACACGGCTTTGTTGCGACCGCCGTGAACCCTGAGATCGGCCTGGCCATCGCCATCGAGATTGGTGGTCCGCAACCTGACTCGGCCCGCGACGGGAGTTTTGAAAATGCCGGTCTCGAAAGTCGCGCCTCCCCAGGTGAGTAGCCGAGGCATCCCAACGTTGACCGAGACGAGGTTCATATTGGATGAGAATACGGCAAACTGTTTGGCGATGCAGAATTATAAATTCGGCGATAGCGTGCCTCATTGGCTTTGCCGATTGCGCTGCCGTCTTATAGAATCGAGGGTTTGCTGAACTGCAACGCAATCCGCAAGCGGGTTTCTTCCCGTTCGAAGTCGCGTCGGCACGCGACTCTGGAATCACTATGAAAATTCATGAGTATCAGGCAAAAGCAATTTTGAAAAAGTATGGCGTCGCCGTGCCTCGGGGCGCGATGGCAGCGACACGCGAAGAAGCCGAGGCGGCGGCGAAAGACCTCCTCGCTTCCGGCGCCACCGGAGTCGTAGTCAAGGCGCAGATCCACGCTGGCGGACGCGGCAAAGGCGGCGGCGTGAAAATCGCCCGCTCCGTCGAAGAGGCGGGCGAGTTCGCCGGCAAAATGCTGGGCATGAATCTGGTGACCCATCAGACCGGGCCGGAAGGCCGCATTGTCCATCGTCTTCTGGTCGAAGAAACCTTGCCCATCGAGAAGGAACTTTACCTCGGCATTCTGGTCGACCGCGGCGAGGGCAAGCCCGTGTTCATGGCCTCGGCTGCCGGCGGCATGGAAATTGAGCAAGTGGCGGCCGAGAGGCCGGAAGCGATCCTAAAACAATACATCGATCCCGGCATGGGCCTGGAGCCGTTTCAGGCGCGCAAAATCGCGTTTTCCCTGGGACTGAAACCCGCCCAGATCAACCCCGCCGTCCAGTTCTTGACCAGTCTTTACCGCGCATTCCTGGAATCGGATGCCTCGCTCGTGGAAATCAATCCCTTCATCAGTTGCACCGATGGCCGCTTGTTCGCGCTCGACGCCAAGCTGACGTTCGACGATAACGCCCTTTTCCGTCATCCCGACCTCCGCGAACTCCGCGACGTCGGCGAAGAAGATCCGCTGGAAGTCGAGGCCTCGAAATACAACCTCAGCTACATCAAGCTCGACGGCAACGTCGGCTGCATGGTAAATGGCGCGGGCCTGGCCATGGCCACCATGGACATTATTAAGTACGCGGGCGGCATGCCGGCGAATTTCCTCGATGTGGGCGGCAGCGCCAGCGCCGACCAGGTAGCGCACGCCTTTGAGATTCTGCTCAGCGACAAGAGTGTGCGCGCCGTGCTCATCAATATTTTTGGCGGCATTCTACGCGTGGATATGCTGGCCACCGGAGTGGTCGAGGCGGCAAGAAAAACCAACATTCAACTGCCGGTGGTGCTGCGGTTGGAAGGCACCAACGTTGAGGAAGGCAAGAAGATCTTGCACGATTCCGGCCTGAACTTCATGGTCGCCGAGACCATGAAGGACGCCGCCGACAAAGTTGTGGCCGCAGCAAAGAGCGCGGCGTAAGCGCGAACGTTGACCGACGAGCAGCGAACAGCGTTTTTTGAAAGTGAGCAATTATGGCAATTCTGGCTGACAAGAAAACTCGATTGATTGTGCAGGGGCTGACCGGACGCGAAGGTACGTTCCACGCCAAGGCCTGCGCCGCGTACGGCACCCAGATTGTGGGCGGCGTCACCCCCGGCAAGGGCGGAACTACCCACGAGGGCTGGCCGATTTTCAATACCGTGCAGGAAGCGGCCGACAAGACGGGCGCCAATGCCACTGTGATTTTTGTTCCGCCGCCCTACGCCGCCGACGCGATCATGGAAGCGGCCGACGCCGAGATCGAACTGATCGTCTGCATCACCGAGGGTATCCCTACGCTCGATATGGTGCGGGCGTGGGAGTTTCTCCAGGACCGCCGCTCGCGCCTCATTGGCCCTAACTGCCCGGGAATTATTTCGCCGGGCAAGTGCAAGATCGGCATTATGCCGGGCCAGATCCACAAAGACGGCAACGTCGGGATCATATCTCGTTCCGGAACGCTGACTTATGAAGCGGTGCACCAACTTACTCAGCGCGGTATCGGCCAGTCCACGGCAATCGGCATTGGCGGAGACCCGATTATCGGCACAAGTTTTGTGGATGCGCTCGATTTATTCAATCGCGATCCCCAGACCGAAGCCGTGGTCATGATCGGCGAAATTGGCGGCAACGCGGAGGAGACTGCGGCGGAGTTCATTCATAAGCACATGAAGAAGCCCGTGGTGGGCTTTATCGCCGGACAAACCGCGCCTCCCGGACGCCGCATGGGTCACGCCGGAGCCATCATTTCCGGCGGCAAGGGAACCGCAGCCGAGAAGATTGCCGCCATGGAAAAGGCCGGCCTCAAAGTTGCGAAATCGCCCGCCGAGATAGGCGAAACGCTAGCCGCCGTACTGGCAGCGAAAGTATAGAACAACCGGCTCTTAGCTTTTGGCTCTTGGCTTTTAGCTTCTCCTCGTAACTGTGAAAGTATTGTGGCTGGATGTTAAGAGCTAAGAGCCAAAAGCTATAAGCCAAAAGCTAAAAGCCGAGACCTGACACCTAAGACCTGAGACCTGACCTTATGAAAACACTACAACGCACACTTACCATCATCAAGCCCGACGCGGTCAAGAAGAACGCTGTCGGAGACATCATCGAGCAGTTCGAGAAGAATGGCTTCCACATTCTGGCCATAAAGATGTTGGAACTCTCGCAGCATCAGGCGGAGCAGTTCTACGCCGTCCATGCCAGCCGCCCGTTCTACAGTTCGCTGACAAAATTCATGTCGAGCGGACCCATCGTGGCCCTGGCGCTGGAAAAGGAAGACGCCATCGCCGATCTGCGCAAGCTTATGGGCTCAACCAACCCGGCCAACGCCGAAGAGGGCACCATCCGCAAGAAATGGGCCACGAACATCGAGCAAAACGCCATTCACGGCTCCGACGCGGACGACACCGCGCGCTTCGAGTTGAGCTTCTTCTTCGCAGGTTACGAATTGGCACAATAAAAGCAGTTCCCGGTTCTCAGTGAACTGAATCTGAGGGAGGGCTTTTCTGAGAACTCGGAACTGGGAACTGAGAACTCCATGCCGATGGTCCAAGTCACTATGCTCGAAGGCCGCACCGCCGATCAGAAGCGCAAGATCGCGCAGCGCATTACCGACACGATGGTCGAAGAAGCCGGCGCGCGCCGCGAAGCTATCGTGGTCGCATTCCTGGAAGTGTCGAAAGAGAGTTACGCTTCGGGCGGCGTGCTCATGGCAGACAGGCAGTAAGTACAGCTGCCGGTTCCCAGTGCGGTCGGTCAGATGCCGAGTTTTTCTGGCAACTGGCAACTGACCACTGGCAACTGCCTTCCTATCCCAGCGGCTCGAACAAATGCCCCTCGATCCGGTCGCCGAGTTTGGGCAAATCCTTTTTTGCCATTTGCAGAAAGTGCGCCGAGGCGCGGTGCGCCTCAAGGGCCGCGTCATCCCTATACTGCTCATAGACGAAGAACCGGCGCGGATCGGTCTTGTGCTTGTGCACTTGATACATCAGGCAGCCCGACTCCTTGCGCGATTCGGCTGAAAGTTTTTCAAAGACCGCGGCCACTTCCGACTCGCGTCCGATTTTTGCCATCCAAGTTACCGCCAACACTACCATCCGTCGCTCCGTTCTGTTGTTTTGCCTGCTAGCTTCTGGTTCTTCAAAAGCCCTTCAGTCCCAGCTCTTTTACGAATTCAGGGACCAGAATCGTCTGTTCACGATCGGGGCCGGTGGAAATCATTCCCACCCGCGCTCCAGTCTCCTTTTCGATAAACCCCAGATAGTCGCGCGCGGCCTTGGGCAATGCCTCAAGTTTCCGAATCGCCTGGGTGGGACTGGCCCAGCCCGGCATCTTCCGGTAGATGCATTCTATCTTGTCGTAACCCGACGCCTGGGCCGGTACTTCGTCCGTCTCCTTGCCGTCCACCTTATAACTCACGCACACAGGTATCTCAGTCAGATGGTCGAGCACATCCAACTTAGTAACCACCAGCCACGAGATACCGTTAATCATGCCCGCGTAACGCAGCAGAGGCAAGTCGAGCCATCCCGTGCGGCGGGGGCGTCCCGTGACGGCGCCGAATTCGTTGCCGCGCGTGCGCAGATCTTCTCCTTGCGCGTCCAGAAGTTCGCTGGGAAACGGTCCGCTGCCGACGCGCGTGCAATAGGCTTTGGTGATGCCGATGACAGTGTCAATCGCCGTCGGCGGCACGCCCGTCCCGATGGCGACGCCGCCGGAGGTGGCGCTGGATGAAGTCACAAACGGATAAGTGCCGTGGTCAATGTCGAGCATCGCGCCTTGCGCGCCCTCGAACAGGATCGACTTGCCCTCCGCCAGCGCGCGATTCAGCAGCAGCGCGGTGTCGCGCACAAAGGGAGCGATCTCCCGGGCCGCAGCCGAGTAGTCGCGCAACATCTGGTCGGCATCGAGCGGTTCGGAATTAAACAACGCGTGCGCGATCGTATTTTTTTCGCGGCAGGCGTTCTCGATGTGGGTGCGCAGCAATTCCGCGTCCAGCAGGTCGGCGACCCTTAGCCCGCGCCGTCCCATCTTGTCTTCATAGGAGGGACCGATGCCGCGCGAAGTCGTCCCAATCTTCACTCGCCCCGGAGCGTTTTCCGACCCCAGTTCCATCATGCGATGGTACGGCAGGATGACCTGCGCGCGGTTCGAAACAAAAAGATTGCCATCCACCGTCACGCCCGCGGCGCGCAGCGAAGCCACTTCCTTCAGGAAAGCCATCGGATCGAGCACTACGCCATTGCCGATGACGTTGGTGCACTCCGGCCGCAGAATGCCGCCGGGCACGAGCTGCAAAATAAATTTCTTCCCGTTGATGATGACCGTGTGCCCGGCGTTATGCCCTCCGGCATAGCGGGCCACAACCGTAAAGGTCCGCGTAAGTACGTCAACAATCTTGCCTTTGCCTTCGTCGCCCCACTGCGCCCCGACAATGACGGCGGCCCTGCCGCGGCCCGTCTTACCTCTGCTCGTATTACTTCCGCTCAATGCCAACTCCGCAAACTCGAGTTAAAATATTTTGCGACCGTCACGCCGCCCATGATCTAACACATTTGTTCCGGCACACTGCTCGCGCCGCTGCTGCTCATGACTGGAAAACTGGGAAGACCGGCGGAACTCCGTGACCCATTAGCATACCGAATCGCCCTGTGCACGAGCAAACCCGAAATCGCCCTTAGCTCTTGGCGTCTGGGTTTTAGCTAACAGCCAAGAGCTAACAGCCAAGAGCTAAACACCAGCAGCGTGTTCTCCGCTTAAATCCAGTATCCTGACATCGTGCCCGAACTCCCCGAAGTCGAAACCATCGTGCGAGGCTTGGATCAGCGCGTCGCCGGAGATTCCGTCGAATCCGTCTGGATCGGCTCGAAACCGCAGCCGCTCAAATCCCCACCGGCCGTTATTGCTCGGACACTCGAGGGCAAGCGCATCGTGCGCGTCCGCCGCGCCGGCAAGCACATCATCTTCGAGTTGCAGAGCAAAACGCACGCGGCGGCGCAGTGGATCGTCCATCTCGGCATGACCGGGCGCATCGTGGTTTGCGAATCTGCGGCTGAGGTCGTAAAACACACTCACCTCATCGCCAGGCTCGCCTCGGGGCGTGAGCTGCGCTTTGTCGATCCGCGAATGTTTGGCAAGCTCAGCGTTGTTACAGGCGGCTTCGATCCCGGCGGCGTCGAACCCCTCGAGGTCAGCCCGGAAAGATTCATCGCGCTGTTTCGCCGGCGCAAGACTCCGATCAAGAGCGCGCTGCTCAATCAGAAGCTGCTGCGCGGTGTGGGCAACATTTATGCCGATGAATCTTTATTTCGCGCGGGAATCCGCCCCCGCCGCCGCGCCGCCGCCATCACGCGCGCGCAATTCGGCAAGCTGCATCGGGCGCTGCGGGAAGTGCTGCGCGAGGCGATCGCCCTCGGCGGTTCTTCGATCTCCGATTACGTCGACGCCGATGGAGGCGAAGGCCTCTTCCAGTTCCAGCATCGGGTTTATGGCCGCGAAGGAGAACCGTGCCTGGTGTGCCAAAGCGCGATCCGGCGCATTGTCCTGGCTGGCCGCAGCAGCCATTATTGCCCCAAGTGTCAGAAGTAGAGAGCGTCGCACTATCGAACACGTCCGATTTAGCAATTGACGGATCGAGGCCCGCCCTGTAAAAAAGGCAGGGACCTATGCTTTTTTGAGCAAAGGATCGAATCCATCTAATCGAGTCATTCCTTATGAAGAAATTTGCCATTGGAGTGGACCTCGGCGGCACGAACCTGCGCATTGCCGCCGTGGACGAGACTGGAACGCTAATCGAGAAAGTCACAATCGGCACCAAGGTTTCCCTGGGACGCGACCAGGTCATCGACAACATGTGCGATGCCATCCAGCGCTTGTCCGAAAAATGCAAGGATTCCGGCCCGCTGCTCGGCATCGGCATCGGCGTGCCCGGCATCATCGACAATCAAACTGGCCTGCTGCGCGAATCCCCCAACCTTCCCGGCTGGGCCGATTATCCCGTGCGCGCCGAAATCGAGCGGCGGTTGAAGACCATCGTGGTCCTTGAAAACGACGCCAACGTCGCCGCGCTCGGAGAAAAATGGCTGGGCGCCGCCAGGGATTATTCCGACATGGCGATGATCACCCTCGGCACCGGCGTGGGCGGCGGCTTGGTCTTCGAGGGCAAGATCTGGGACGGCGCCAACGGCATGGCCGGAGAGTGGGGACACGCGACGGTCGAACCCGACGGCCATCCGTGCGGCTGCGGCAATCAAGGATGCCTCGAGCAATATGCGTCGGCCACGGCCGTCGTCAGGATGGCCCGCGAGGCCATCGCCGCCAACGGCGCGCCGGCGCTCGCCCGCGCCGCCAACTCCGATCCCGAGTTCAGCGCCAAGTCGATTTTCAATCTCGCCATCCAGGGCGATGAAGACGCGCGCCGCATTTTCCGCCAGGTGGGACGTTCTCTGGGCATTATGCTTTCGACGCTGGTCAATACCTTGAATCTTCCGATTTACGTGATTGGCGGCGGCGCTGCGAGCGCGTGGGAAGCTTTTTCGCCCGCCATGTTCGAACAGTTGCGCCGCCGCTCCCTGGTATATGCCGCCACCGCGCCCGACGATCCCGCGGCCCGCAAAGAGGGCGCTTCCGCGGTGGTGAAGCCTGGCCCCGGCCACAAAACCATCATCACCCAGGCCCTGTTAGGCAGCGATGCCGGCTTGTACGGCGCAGCCCGCCTGCCGATGATTACTTAAGCAAGGCGTTAGTACCGTAACGGATAAGTTGTAGCGCCGGCATCTTGCCGGCTGTCCCGAGGGCGTCTCGCCCTCGGCGCCGCGTGCGCGACGCCCGGCGCTTTACCAGTAAGCTAATTAAGTTTGTGTTTCGGTGCGCGCGACTTCGGCATGCCCGGCCGTTTCGAAGAGTGCGCGGTTGAGCCCGAAGGTCGGAGCGACCGCGGTGCCGAAGATGATTTCAATGGGCGCAGCGCAATGGACGTGGGGGGCGGCAGCGTAAGTTTCGGTCCCGACGCCGCTGCTTTCAGCTTGGCAACCTCCAGCAGAGTAAGGTTGCGCCAATCTCCCGGAGGCACGTCGAGCGCCAGCGGGCCGTACTGCACACGCCGGATTTTCTCCACGTGGTGCCCCACTTCTTCAAACATTTTCCGCACCTGGCGGTTCCGGCCTTCGATGATGGTCACTTCAAGCCACGGATTATCGCCTTCGCGGATCAGCCGAATCTTTGCCGGAGCCGTGCGCACCCGCCGCCCGCCTTTTTCCGCGATCGAAACTCCGCGGCGCAGCTTGTCGAGCTTGGCCTCGTCCGGCTGCCCGGCGACTTTCACAACGTAAGTTTTTGGAACATTGGACGACGCCTTCATCAGAGCGTTGGCCAGCTCGCCGTCGTTGGTCATCAGCAACAGCCCTTCGCTGGCCCAGTCCAACCGCCCCACGGGGTACACCCGCCCCTTCACTTTTTTCACCAGGTCCATCACCGTCGGACGCTTCTTCTCGTCGCTGACGGTAGTCACATATCCCTTGGGCTTGTTGAGCGCGACGTAGGTGTAACGTTCGGGCCCGTGCAAAAGTTTGCCGTCTACGCGGATGTGGTCTTCGCCGGGATCGGCTTTCGTACCCAACTCGGTCACCACCTGCCCATTGACCTGCACCCGTCCGGCGACAATCATTTCTTCGGCCTTGCGGCGCGACGCCACTCCGGCGGCAGCGATAATTTTTTGCAGGCGTTCGGCTGGCATAAGTGGCTACTCCGGCTTGCTGGTGATGGCCGCTGGCGTTTCGGTTCCCGTTCCTTCTTCTTTTGTGGCTTCGGTAGCGAGATCGGTAGCGGTGTCCTCGGCGATGGCATCGGGACTCTCGGTTTCGGATTCTGTTTCAGAAGAGCCGTCCCCATCCGTCAACGGCAAGCTCAACGACCCGTCCTCAGGATTGTCTTCGCTCTGAGGCGGGCCAAGCCCCGTCTCTACACTTGTGGGAGGCAGGTCGCTCTGGAACGACTCGGCCAGCAGTTTCTCGAATTCCTCCATGCTGGGCAGCTCATTGATGTCGCTCAGCCCGAAGCGCAGCAGAAATTCCTTGCTGGTTTTGTAGAGAATCGGTCTTCCGATCACGGCCTTTCTGCCCGCCGTCGTAATCAGCTTGCGGTCGAGTAACGTGGCAATGACTCCGCCGGAATCGACGCCGCGGATTTCTCCGATCTCGGGCAGCGTGACCGGCTGCTTGTAAGCGATGACAGCCAGCGTTTCGAGCGCCGGAAGCGACAGCCGGAAAGGCGGTTTCAGGCTCTTGGCGAAGGCGCGCACCACGTCGTGCTGCTCCGGCTTGGTCGACATGCGGTATCCGCCGGCAACCTGGCGGATTTCGATTCCGTGCGCCGCGCCGGAATAATCCGCGATGAGTTCTTCGAGCGCGGCGCGGATGCGCGACTTCATTTCCGCGGCTTCGATTCCCGGAGTTTCCGCCAGCAGCGACTCCTTCACCAGCGAAAAAATCTGCTCCAGCGTAATAGGAGTTTCCGCCGCGTAAATGATGGCTTCAAGTTGAGGTCTAAGACTCATAAATCAGTTCTCAGTTCTCGGTTCTCAGTTCTCAGTTCCCAGAAAAGACCATCGCCAGCTGGGCTTGACTGAGAACTGAGAACTGGGAACTGAGAACTTTTCATTTCCAATCGTCCCTCACCGCCGCATGTTCCGTCATTACTTCTTCGAAGTGGGAATGCTTCCTCACCAGCACTTCGCCGAACACGCGTTCTTGCCGCACCTGGATCGCCTGCAACCGCACCAGTTCCAGCAGCGCCAGAAACATGCAGACCAGCGCCTGCCGCGACCCCACATTGCGCAGCATCTGCTTCAGCCGCAGCGGACGATCTTCCAGCGTGAGCCGCCGGTGCAGGTACTGGATCATCTGGCCCACGGTGACCGTCTCTTCGTCCACTTCCAGCAGCGGCCGGTTGCGCGCGCGGTCCAATATCTGTTGGAAAGTCTTGACCAGGTCGATGACATCGGCGGCCAGCTCGGGCTCCGTGCCCTCGGCGTCCATGAACTCGCGAATCGCGGGATTGCTCAGCACCGCGTCTTCAATCTGCTGTTTCTGCAACAGCATCTGCGCCGCCGACTTGAATTTTTCGTGCTCCAGCAGCCGGTTGACCAGTTCGTTGCGCGGATCTTCCTCCACTCCTTCCGGAGCAAGCGGGTCGCGCGGCAGCAGCATCTTCGACTTGATGTGGATCAGCACCGCCGCCATATAAATAAATTCGCTCGCGATGTTCACGTCCAGTTCGCGGATGCGTTCCACATACTTGAGATACTGCGCCGTGATCCGCGCGATGGGAATGTCGTAGATGTTGATGTCCTGCTTGCGGATCAGGTCGAGCAGCAGGTCGAGCGGCCCTTCGTAGATTTCGCCGAGCGCAATGGCGAAGGGAAAGTCGCTGGCATCTTCCTTCTTGCCGGACTTGGTCGCAACGACCTTGCTCTCCCGTAGAGTCGCGGATTGCCGCGTCTCATCCGGCGCAAGCGGAGCCGCACGTTGCCCGGAAGCCTCGCCTGGAGCCTGTTCTGATATGGGTTGAGCCAAATCGGTCACTTCGTGGAATCCCTCACCGGCCCGTAATCCAGGCCCATCGACTTGCGGACGTCGTCCATCGTGGCGCCCGCGACCTCACGAGCGCGCGCCGAGCCTGCTTCCAGAATATCCCATGCGAGCCGCGGATTCTCCTCGTATTTCTTGCGCCGCTCCTGCATGGGATTTAGGATCTTCACGATCGCATCCGCAACCCAGCTCTTGCACTCGATGCAGCCAATTCCCGCCGAGCGGCAGCCGTCATTCACCTTCGCCATCAATTCTGTGTCTTTGCCGTTGAAAATCTTGTGCAGGTCGCCCACCGGGCACACGTCTGGATTGCCCCGGTCCGTGCGCCGTATGCGCGCCGGATCGGTGACCATCGTCTTCAGTTTTTGCCGCACCACCGGCTCAGTGTCGGTGAGCATCACCGCGTTGCCGTAAGATTTCGACATCTTGCGCCCGTCGGTGCCCGGAAGCCGCGGAGCGGGCGTGAGCAGCGCCGCCGGTTCGGGAAAAAGATAGACGCGCTTTCCGGCATAGAATAGGTTGAATCTCCGCGCAATTTCGCGCGTCAACTCGACGTGCGCCACCTGGTCTTCGCCGACCGGCACGACGTCCGCCTTATAGATCAAAATGTCCGCCGATTGCAGCACCGGGTACCCGAGAAACCCATAAGTCCCCAGGTCTTTTTCCTTGATGTTTTCCTTCTGCTCTTTGTAAGTCGGAACGCGCTCCAGCCAGCCCAGCGGCGTGATCATCGAAAGCAGCAGGTGCAATTCCGCGTGCGCCGGCACATGCGACTGGATGAACATCACGCACTTCGCCGGATCGAGCCCCGCCGCCAGCCAATCCAGCAGCACCTCAACGGAGTTTTCCTTCAGGCGCGAAGTGTCGGCGTAGTCGGTGGTCAGCGCGTGCCAGTCGGCGATAAAGAAAAAGCAGTCGTACTGGTCCTGCATCCGCACCCAGTTGTCGAGCGCGCCCACGTAGTTGCCCAGGTGCAGTTTCCCGGTCGAGCGCATTCCGCTCAGCACGCGTTTCTTGGTTGTAGGGATCGCCATTTAGGGGTTCACCAGCATTTCACCGTTTCTCGGTGTCATTAGCGAGCATTAAGTCGATGATCCTGATTCTAACAAAGGACAAAGGACCTGCGAGCCACGCGCCGGCAGCAACGAGCGCACGGGAGAACGTCGAAGCGAGGAAGGGAAAAGTTGAAGAGGGGGGTTTGCTCGAAGCTCACAGATCGAAGCTCGCAGCTCGCTGCTGCTCTACTGCCCCGCGCGCGCGGGCGACACCACCAACCGTCCAGCTGCGCGTTTCTTGCCGTCGCCCTTGTCGTGCTGATAGAGCAGCGAGAGCGTGCCTTCGGGAGACGCGGTCGCGCCAGCCAGTTCCGCCGCCAGCGACTGGTACGAGCGCCCGATTTCGTGGTTCCCCTGCTCGGCCACCGGACTGCCCTTGTCAATCGCCGGTCCTATGAGTTGGAAGCTGTTGGGCACCTTCCACAGCACCTTGCAATTCGTGGCTTTCTCCACATCCTCGTCGGTAAAGCCGGGAATCTTTTTATACCGGTTGAGCACCAGCCGCAGCCGGTCCGGCCCCGTTCCCTGTTGCAAGAAGTCGTGGATCCGCCCCGCGCTCCACAGCGAAACCACGTCCGTCTGCGCCACCAGCAGCACCGCGTTTGAAAGGTCGCAGATGGTCTGCACCGTGCCATCCATGCGGCCCGAGCAATCCAGCACCACAAAGTGATACTGCCCCACCAAAAGGTCGAAGAGTCGGGCCAGTTCCGCCGCCGCCGGAACGCCGCTGTGCGGTTGCTGAGCGCCGGCCAGCAGATGGAGCCCATTGCGATACGGCGTCATCAGGCCATCAAGCAGCGAAGTGTCCATGCGATGCAGGTTTTGCAGCGCGTCGATCAGCGTGAACTGCGGCCGCAGATTCAGTTGCAGCGCACAATGCCCGATCGGAGCGAAATCCACCAGCACCACCCGCCCGTGCGTTTCCTGCAAGGCGACGGCGGTATTCACCGCGGTGGTAGTGGCGCCCGCTCCGCCCTTGGCGTTCAGGAAAGTAAAAATTCGGGCCTTGGTCGAACTGCGCTGGGCTCGGCTCAACGTGGCCGAGAACCGCGTGAACGCTTCGATCAGGGCCTCGCGGCTCGAGGCATGGTCCAAAAACTCGCGCGCCCCGGCCCGCATCGCCGCAACAATGTTGGTGGGCTGGTTCATTTCGCCCACCGCAAAAATCGTGATTTCGGGAATGCTGCCGTGGATCAGTTCGATCGCGCGGATGGCCCGCTGCGGATTTTTCGCATCGATCGTGACCAGCGCAACTTCGGCGTGCTGGTCCTGCAGTTGGCGCAGCACCGCGTCGCTCGGCCCCACCGGAAAACCGGCGTGGCTCAGTACCGTGCGCGCCAGATTGGTACTCTCAACCCGGCTGTGCAGTATGACGGATTGTTCGCGGTCCTCGGTGAGGAGCGCGACGGCGATCCCGGGCATGCTTCGCTTCTCAGTGCTCATGACCATGGTACGTACTTCCAGCGTCGAGGCCAAATGACCTTCGTAACGAATAACGACTAACAACTCTTGCTCGAAGGCGGCCTCAGACGAAGCGGCGCCTGAATCCGCCGCTCTGCAATCTGGGAAAGAAGCTCCGCCGTGTGCTGGTTTGATGATTGTAAGGCAAACCCCGACTCTTGAAAAGCCGGGCGCCAAACGGTTGTGTGTCGGCTTCAATAGAGTCCACGAACCGCAACGGCGTCAGAATCACCGTCAAAGCCCACCAATCTCTACAAGTCACCCCTGCGGCGAAGGTTGCGCAAGGTCAGGGCGACGGCCAGCCCTCCCAACGCGACAAACACGCAGGCACAGATGGTCCATTCCGGGTAGAGCTGCTTGAGCGGCGCGAACGACGTGGTCAAGAAGAAAAACGGGTTCACGTACATTGGGGCGCGGACGCTCAGCGGGAGATCGTACCAACCGTGTGTCGCTGTTGCGTGATGCGCCGTTTCGTACATTCCTAGGCGTACGAAGAAAACGATGGCCGTCACCACGCTGATCGCAATGACTGTGGCGTAGCTCACGGCGGTGGCATGAACGCTTCGCTGAAAAACCGACGAACAATAAAGGCCGATCGCGCTCATGCTGGCGAGGATAATGATCGTCGCCAACGTGGCGCTAAAGACTTCCCATGGCCCGACGCCGCCAAACGCAAAGGCCATGCTCAGCACCGGCAGGCTCGTCACCAGCAGCAGCAGAACAAACAGCAGCGATGAAACAAATTTCCCCCACCAGATCTGCGCGGAACTTAGCAACGAAGTGAGCAGGCCGGCGAGGGTCCGTTGCTCCTTCTCAATGGTGATCGATCCGGCGCTGAAGATCGGCGCCAGCAGCAGCAACAGCGCGAGTTGCGCGTAGGCAAGCGTTAAAAACAGAGCCACGCCAATCGTCGATCCCTGAATGGTGGACCTGCCGCGGTCCGTCGTTGCGATGAAATAAGCGAAGGTCACAACCGCGCCGAGAACGATCAGGTAGAGAGAGGGCAGCAGCCAACCGCGCCGTTCACGCATGCGTTGCCGCAATTCCTTGCGGATCATCGGGTTCATGGGCGTTTCTCCCGGAAAACGAGCTGATAACGTTCCTCCAGGCCGAGTGCGCGGTGATCGAAGCGGACGACATTGATACCGGCGGCCACGAGCGCCCGCAAGAGCGCCGCAACCTGCTCGTCTGCTCCGGTGATCTCCACTACAAGGCGGCCAGCGCCGGTTTCGAGCAGACGCGTGCTGGCGGCCGATTTCACAACATTCACCGCGGCAGCGCTGTCGCCCAACAATTCAATCTCGTAAATCCGCGCCCGAGCTTGCGGCGCTCGTAGCTGGATCACGGAGTGTCCCTCGGCATCCGCGGCATTGCGGCCCGCGCCAATCAGCGCGATCTGCGTACAGATGTCTTCCAGGTCGCTGAGAATATGCGAGGATATCAAGATGGTGATGCCTTCGGCCTGCAACTGCTTGAGTTGCTCGCGCAGTTCGATGCGAGCGATGGGATCGAGCCCGGTGGCCGGTTCATCCAGTAACAGGACCTTGGGGTCATGCAGCAGCGTTTTGGCCAGAACGAGGCGTTGCTTCATGCCAAACGAGAGTTGTTCGACGGAATCGCGGCTGCGCTCGGCGAGTCCGGAGCGCTCCAGGGCGCGGCCCACGGCAGTCCTTTGACGCGCCCCCGTAAGTTGGAACGCGTCGGCGAAAAATTCCAGAAACTCGCGCACGCTCATGTCCTGGTACACTCCCGGCTGATCGGGCAGGTAGCCAATGAGGCGTTTTACCTTGCGCGCTTGCATGGTCACGTTCAGGCCGCCGATCCGTGCCGTCCCGCTGTCCATCGGCAGGAGCGTGGAGAGCATCTTCATCAGCGTGGTCTTGCCAGCCCCGTTCGGGCCCACGAGACCGAACAGTTCTCCGGCGCCAACCTGCAAGGTGAAGCCGTCGAGCGCCCGCGTGCCGTTGAAACTCTTGCGGATTTGTTCAACATCGATCATGGCTGCTCCAGGACAACTACGATGAGCGAATGGACGTTTCGCTGATGTGGGACGTTCAAGTTGACCGGCAGCGCTGGACCTTCGCTGAAGCCCACAAATGCCTGTCCCTCGCGGCCTAATGGCAAGTTGCCATTGAGCGCCAGCTCTTGCAGCATTTGCTTGCTGTCATCTGTGCCTGGCCCTCCCCAAGCAACTGAGTTCTGATCTTTCGTGAAAATTCGCCTGGGTGTGATCGCGTCCAGTTGGATTTCCTCTCCTGGCGCCACCTTCGGCAGCACGTAAAGAGAATTCGTGGTGTAGTCGAGGTACACCGCTTCCCCAAATTGCTGGCCGGTGTCGTTGCGCAGCCGGTTGGGCGCGACGAAGTGCACAGTCCCGGGAAATTCGTGCAGACCCTGCAAGTTCAGGTCGTGAAACGACCATTTCAGCATCGCCAAGTCGATCTGGCGTGGCGGGCCAAGACGAATGTTGTATTCGCGCCGCATCTGCACCCCTTGCTGGTTCATCTCGGCCCAGATCTGGCTGTTCGATTCTTCGCCTGTGAAATTCGAATCGGTGAACACGGCGGGGTCGTCAACCGAAATCAGAACGTCCCGCCGCTCCGGGGCGGACACGCGCAGTTCGTAGTCGGCGGCCGCTACTGGACTTCGCGCGTCGAGGTAATAAGTCGCGAGATTGTCCACACGAAAACCCTTCGGGCGCCGGCTGGCGTTCGAGAAATAAAAACCGGCGGCAAACAGCAGTGCCAGCACGCACACGCTGATCCAGCCTAATTCCAATCGGCGCAAGCGCCGAAGCACTGCGAAATTCACGACGCCGATCACGATGATGTAAACCGCCAGCCAAATCAAGACCCAGCGCAGCCGCGGAAAATCGAACGAAGTGGCGAACCGGTGGACCATCGATCCCGTCTGGTACGGGTCCCAGTTACGTCCGTTCAAAAAACTGGGCAGATTGCGGCCGGCGAAAACATCGCCGAGTGTGTTTGCACTCAGCCCGGAAACACGAAAAAGCCTGCCTATGCCCACCCTTTCACCGCTGGGCGGCGCCGGCGCTTTGCGATACGCCGAAAGAAAACTGGGATCTGCGATCTCCTGCTCCAGCAACACCAGGCGTCCGCCGCGGCGAAGAAATCCTTCCAGAGCGTCTCGCTGCGCGGGCGTAAACTTCGCCGTTGGCATCGCGAGTACGATTGCGCCGCTCGCCGAATAAGCCCACCAATGGTCGCGCGGGTCGCCCACCATTTCGAACGCAGTGTGGCGGTTTTTGTCGGCCCGTTCCTCAATGGTCCCGCTAAACTGCATCTGCGACTGGGCGGTTTTGCAGTCGCTCTCGCTGGCACACATCAAAACAATCAAATTGGTCCCGAGCCGCGCCCCCTTATACGTGTCGTGGCCGAAAACGGCGCTTGCGGCGACCGCATCGGCCGTGATGACCGTATTCCCGTCCGGCATCAGGATCGGCAATTCAACTATGCGCTGCTCGCCACCGCTCAAACTAACATCGGCTGCAACGGTGTTGGTGGTGCCACCCTGATCGTTGGCTGCGATCCGCAGATGAATTGACTGCGGTTGCGGTGAAGGATTGCGTACGACAAGCCGGACCGCAGCGGTACTACCGTAATAACCGTGCAGGCCGACATCGGCGATGCGCAAATTGGGATCGGCAAGCAGCGACGCCGCGAACACGAATACGAAACCGGCACACAACAGGGCTCGTCTCATGGTTAGCAAGGTTTTACGCGCAACTAAAAGAATTATCAAGGGGCGCGCCCTTCCTAAACTGACCCTCGAAATTCTCACGGGTTCCCCGTTCAAGCTTTGCTTGGGCGGGCCCACTCTAACCCGTTTCCTTTGTTTCATATAAAGTCAATTCGCGTATCTTTAAATACGTACATTGCCGCCCGTACAGTGTTTCCCGTGAAACACTTTGTCGTTTTGCGCGCTTCGATCGCCCTGAACGTTCCCCTGCATCTTCCGCCAGTTGCCCTCGTCCCCAAGATATGAAAAAGTTGTAAGCGAGTGGCTGAGGAGAAGAATTTCGCGTCGGCGGGACCAACCGCTGCACCGGCGGCCGTATCATCGAACGCGGCCACCGCGGCCCGTCCGAAATGGCTCACCACCCTCCGCGCCCTGCGCCACCGCAACTTCCAGCTTTTCTTCAGCGGACAACTCATCTCCCTCACCGGCACTTGGATGCAGACCGTCGCCCAAGCCTGGCTCGTTTATCGCATGACGAAATCCCCGTTGCTGCTGGGCAGCGTCGGCTTCGTCAGCCAGATTCCCGTCTTCCTCTTCGCTCCCCTCGGAGGCATCACCGCCGATCGCGTCAATCGCCAGCGCCTGGTCATCGCCACCCAATCCGCCGCCATGATTCTCGCGGGCATTCTGGCTGCGCTCTGTTTGACGGGGCGCGTCCAGGTTTGGCACATCTTCGTGCTCGCGTCGCTGCTTGGAGTCGTCAACGCTTTCGACATTCCCGGACGCCAGTCCTTCCTCGTTGACATGGTCGGCAAAGAAGATCTGATGAACGCCATCGCCCTCAACTCCTCGATGTTCAACGGCGCGCGCATCGTCGGCCCTGCCATCGCCGGAATTCTGGTCGCGAAAATCGGCGAAGGCTGGTGCTTTGCCGCCAACTCCATCAGCTACATCGCCGTGATCGTTGGCCTGGCGCTGATGCGTGTGCGCTGCGCTCCCCGCGCGGGCCAGGGTTCGCCGATAAAAGACATCGTCGAAGGCTTTCGCTGGGTCAACCACACCAAGGTCGTTCGCGCCGTGCTTTTGCTGCTCGGCCTGGTGAGCGTGGTCGGTATGCCCTACACCGTGCTCATGCCCGTCTTCGCCGACAAAATTCTCCACGGCGGCCCGCGCGCCCTCGGCACCCTCATGGGCGCCACCGGAGTCGGCGCGCTCTTCGGCGCCCTCACCCTCGCCGCCAAGACCGGAGTCCGCGGCCTCGTCCGCTGGGTGGCATTCGCCTGCGCCAGCTTCGGAGCCAGCGTGTTTCTGTTTTCCTTCTCGCGTAACTTCTGGCTGTCGGTCGCGCTTCTGCTGCCCGCCGGATACTCGATGATGTTGCAGATGGCCTGCTCCAACACCCTGGTCCAGACCATGGTCCCCGACCAACTCCGCGGCCGCGTCATGTCCGTTTATTCCATGATGTTCATGGGCATGGCTCCCTTCGGAGCTTTCTTCGGAGGAGCCTTGGCCCACCGCATCGGCGCCCCCCACACCGTCGCCATCGGAGGAGCCACCTGCGTCCTCGGCGCGATCATCTTCGGACGCGCCCTCCCCAACCTCCGTATCGAAGCCCGCCGCCTCATCGTAGCCCAAGGCCTCGCCGGAGGCGAACCCGCCCAGGAACTCAACGCCCAGCCCGTGGAAGAGTAGGTAAATGGAGCGATGGGCGTCCTCGCCCGTTCCTTAATGCCGGCTGCCCCAGAGCCTGCCCTGAACTTGTCGAAGCGTCTCGCGCTTTTCCAGACCTGGAATTCCGCCGCCGCCGCTAGCTCCACCCTAACCGATTGAGAAATGCTCACTCACGAGTCTGCACCAACAACCGGTGATGCATGCGTGTTACTACTGGTTACTGCTGGCGCAAGGCCAGCTGACTTTCGTTACCTAGGTCTCTTGCGCTCGGAGTGCGACAATTCTAGACGCCAGTTGGCCAATTAACCCAAAAAGTCAAACGGAGGCGGAGGACATTTTCAATGCGGAAACAAAAGGGCTTCTCGCTAATCGAACTGCTGATCGTGGTCGCGATCATTCTGATCATCGCCGCCATTGCCATCCCGAACCTGCTGCGCGCTCGTATTTCAGCGAATGAGTCATCCGCCGCAGCTTCGACTCGTACCATTGGCACAGCGCAATTGACCTACCAAAACGCGTATCCAGCCGTGGGCTATTCTGCAACTCTCGGCGCCCTCGGGCCCAGCGCTGCCGCTTGCACCACCCCGACCTCAACCAATGCCTGCATCATCGACTTTGTGTTGTCTCAGGGGACCAAGAGTGGATATCTGTTTTCCACCCTCGGGCAAACCGGCACTCCGACTACCCAGTTCGTGACCAATGCCTATCCAACCACCGTCAACACCACAGGCGTCAAGGGCTTCTGCGGCGTTGAAGATAACGTGGTTCGCTACGTCAGTCCGTCAACCGGAGCCTCGGTCAGCGAAGCGACCTGCCAGGGCTACACCGCGATTGGACAGTGAGCGTTCGTTTTTGAGGACGCGGTTTTGCCGCAGGGGCTCCTCCCCGCCCCTGCGCGCCGCGTTCCACTAGTGGCTTTTGCAGTTTCGCCAGGCCTTCGCCTCCTCCGTGCTGACGGGTTCCTGATCATGGATCCCAGCAAGAAGCTTTGCCCTAACCCTACCCCAAGACGTTTCCGTCCGCCCTGGCTTCGGTGTATCTGCGATTGCAGAACCGCTTTAGGGCTTTTGCAGGCCCTGGCCGAAGACGCCGGGGTGGACTTCGTCAACAGGGATTTCGAGGGCCCCGATGTGGTCGCTCGCTGCATCGTGGACGCCCACGCGGAGGAAGAAATTTCCTTTGACCGGCACCGCGATCTGCTGCCGCACCGGCAGGCCGCTGGCCAACAACTTGCGGTAGTTCGGGTCGCTGACGTCGAGGACGACGGTGGAGATGAGCGAGTTGACATGGTTGCCGGTCTGGTCATAGACCACCGTGGCAAATTCCACTCTTCCATGATGCACGCCGTCGGCCGTGCGCGTCAGGCGGAACTGGCGGGCGTCCGCGTTGATCAGGAGGGTGAAGGTGCGGAAGGGCTTGCCCTTGAATTCGGCGCTGAGGTAATTGTCCGCCGGCGGCGGCGCGCTCTTGTCGAGCTTCTGCACTTCGTCGTCGATGGCCAGGCTGGCGGTGAAGACAACCTCGGTGGGGGGAATGGCGCCCAGCTGCATGGCGGCCGCGAGGCCGCCTTTGGGATGCGGGATCACAGCGCCGTTTGCCGTTGGAGCGGTGCCCTCCGCTGGCGGCGCTTCTTCATTTGCTTCTGGAGCCGCCTCTTCTGGAGCCGCCGACTCGTCGCCGAAAGGATTGTCGGCTGAGCGAGCTTTCTTCTTTTGCATGGCGGCCAGCAGCCGCTGCTCCTGTTTGGCGCGGTCAATGGCGTAGTAGCCAGGGCGGTACTGCAACTGCAATCCGGGCCGGTCGACGGCGACCTTGATGTGCCGGAACTCGCCCTCCCACTTCTGGTTGGTCGTGGCGTAAGCCAGGGTGTAGTAGTTGGAGCCGTTCTCGACGATGTAGGCCAGCTTCTCTTTCAGGCCGTTCGTGTTGTAGTAGGCCCGGCCACCCGTTTGACTGGCGATGTTGTCCAGATCCATGTGCTGAAAGTCATGGTTGCCCCCAAACCGCGTGTTGCCGCCGTGCAATGAGCGGCGGCCGCCGCCGGCCACGAATTGGCCCGGCGCCTCCAGCCCCCGCGCGTCAATGGGATAAACCGCCACGCGGCTCAGCGTGAGCGCGTCCATCAGGTCGTCGGGATTGTCTCCTAGGATGCTGAAGTCGTCTCTGAACGACCTGCCGAACGACGAGCCGAGGGGATTGCTGAGGTAGCTTCCGGGGATGCCGCCGGTGAACCAGACGAGGTTCTTGCGTCCAGGGAAACCGGCCAGGTAGCGGCCCATCATCTGGAACCCGCTGCGCAGAATCTCCAGCCGGGCGCGCCGGTATTCATCGCGCGTGCCGTAGATCGGCTTCTGTAGCGACGGCATGTTGCGCTTGCTCTTGGCCGCATCCAGCAGCACCTGCGGATCGGAGCTGAAGCCCTGGATCAGCCGCATCCCGGTGTCGATTCGGAAAATGGCAATGGGAGTACCGGCCTGCATGTGCTTGAGGTAGTCGATCAGCTGCCCGCGCAACTCCATCTGCGCCTGCACACTGGAATCGAGAGCATCGAGCAGGATCACCGTCGAGGCGTTGGTGTTGGCGACCGGTAGGAAGTTGCTGAACGTGTTGGGCGGCAGCGCAGAAGCGGATTTGAGCCGGGCCACATCCTCGGAGCTCATCGGGTGATGTTCTTCGAGGTGCGTGAGGCGCTGCGGGTCGCCTTCTTCCTTTATGGTGAAGTCGGCGCCGGTGAGGCCGGTGACCGGCCGGCCGTTGCCATCGGTGACCACAACGTCGATCAGCACCTCGCGGATGGTGACGGAGATGGTTGGGACCTGCGGGCTGCCGGGCTGCGCAGGCTGCGGCGTTTGTGCAGGCGCATCCTGGGCCGAGGCGGCGTGTGCGAGCAAAACTGCAATCAGGCCGCCAAGGGCGCACAATGGTCTGCTTCCGTGCCTCAAACCGAAAAAAAACATGCCGAGCCTCCCGGATCTTTTAGAGTATGCCATCTTTTTCTTGGCCCGGCCACAGCCGCGACGCTTAGCGCTGCGAATCGAAATCCATCAACCGCCGCCTCTTTGGCTGTATCGCCGCCTAACCGGAAACAATCCCGATTGTTGGCGCAACATCGCCATTTCACGCATCGACCCGGGACGGCGGATTTGAGCGTAACGGCCCGGCTTCGAAAACTACCCTTCCGGCAAGCTCATTTCTGAGCGCGGGGCAACCCAGTTGCCGTTCTTGGGTTCGTAACAGGGAGTAGGAGGTTCCTCATGCACCGTTCCGCCAAATTGCTTGCGATCGGCATTATAGTTGCCGCTATTCTCAGTTGTGGGGCTGGTAGCGTCTCTCCCAGCGCCGATTTCACGGTTAACTCGTTTCCCAGTTCCGTGACCATCCAGGCGGGCCACAATATCATTAATATCTTCTCAATCAACCCGGAGAATGGCTTCAACGGGCGCATTACGTTGACCGTTACCGGCATCCCAGAAGGACTTACGTTTGGCCCAACCCCTTCACAGGTCACAGGGCCCGGCACGTATACGACGACGTGGAGTGCGGCCCCAGACCTGGCTCTCGGGAACTACACCATTACATTCCTGTTCACATCGGGCCGTTTACAACACTCCTATAATGTCGTCGCGCAGGTGCAGTGACGGCAAATACGTTAATTGGCGTAACATCTCCATTTCACTCATCGGCGGATCGTGAGAACAAGCCAACGCAGCTTCCCTTGGCCGGCGCGTTTGACCTTTTTCATCACATCCTCGCCGTGAGTGCCATCACTGACCACCAACCCGCTCGGCGCGATAATCTCCCCTGACCTGTATCAGGCCCTAGGTGTGCCCGCCTCCAGAGACGGCCATCGAAGTAGTCCGCAACTCCGAGTGTTAGTGCAGAATGACAACCTGAAGTATCAGCGGTCGGCTTCGTTCCGCGTGGCTTTCAAATCAATCCCCACCTGCTCGGCCTTCTTATAAAGATGCGATCGCTCCAGCCCCAGCGCTCGCGCCGTATTTGAGATCTGATGGTGGTTGCGCTTCAACTCCGCCAGAATAGTTTGTTTCTCAAACACGCGTACCCGGTCGGCAAGCGGTCCCGCGCCACCCGACGCGAATTCGGAAGCGCCAATAGTAGCCGACAATGCACCCAACAACGACGCGGGCAGCGCCAACCCCACCGTCTCAGCCGTAACTTCGTCGGATGTCGCCAGCAGCATCAGCCGCTCGACCGCGTTTCTGAGTTCGCGGACATTCCCCGGCCACGGATGCGCTTCGAGCGCCGCCATCGCCCCTTCCGTGAACCGCATCGGCTTCCATCCGTTCGTCGCGCTCACCTGCTGGCCAAAGTGCCCGATCAGCGCCGCGATATCTTCGCGGCGTTCGCGCAGCGGAGGCAGCCGCAGCGGAAAGACAAACACGCGGTGAAATAAATCCTGCCGGAATTTTCCGTCGCGCACTTGCGCTTCGAGATCGCGATGCGTGGCGACAACGACCCGCACATCCACCGTGATCGGTAGCTCGCCGCCGATCCGCTCCACTTCGCCTTCTTCCAGCACGCGCAGCAGCTTGGCTTGCATGTTGAGCGGCATGTCGCCGATTTCATCGAGAAAAATCGTCCCGTGCTGCGCCTGCTCGAACTTGCCCAGATGCCGTCCGGCCGCGCCGGTAAACGATCCTTTTTCGTGCCCGAACAACTCCGATTCAATCAGCTCCGCCGGGACCGCGGCGCAGTTCAGCGTGACAAACGGCCCCTCCGCCCTCGGACTGCGCTCATGCAGCGTCCGCGCCACCAGTTCCTTCCCCGTACCCGTCTCACCGAGAATGCAAACCCGCGTTTCGCTCGAGGCCACGCGCTCCACCTGCGCCATCACGCGGCGCATCGTCTCGCCCTTCCAGACGATCTCGTGTTTGCCCAGACGCCGCTCCAGGTCCCGATTCTCGCGTTCCAGGCGGCCAAGTTTCAACGCGTTCTCCACCGTGAGCAGAAGTTTTTCCGTGGAGATCGGTTTTTCCAAAAAGTCGAGCGCCCCCAGCCGTGTAGCCCTCACCGCCATCTCGATGTGCGCCTGCCCCGACATCATCACCACCGGAGTCGCCACGCCCTGCGCTTTGAGTTCTTCGAGCAGCGTCAGCCCGTCCTTGCCCGGCATCACCACGTCGGAAAGTACCAAGTCGAAAGCCTGCGACTTCGCCAGTTCCAGCGCCTTGTTGGCGTTGTCGCAGACGGTGGCTTCATGCCCTTCCAGACGAAACGCCCGCGACAGCGACGCCAGCGTGTTGGCCTCGTCATCCACGATCAGTAAGTGCGCCTTTTGCGCCACGGTTTTCTCCTGTTCCACAAACCTCGACTACGTTAATTCGCAATTAGCTTTGAAAGGGCATGGCTTCAGCCATGCCGTTAGTTCCCGCCACACAGGCGGCTTTAGCCGCTGAGGGCCGCCTCTCCATCGTCGCGCATCGCCCGCGAACACTATATCGGCTTGCGCGGCAGTTCAATCCGAAACGTAGTCCCTTTTTCCTTCGTGCTCTCAACCGTTATCTTGCCGCCGTGATCGCTCACCACCGATTGCACAATCGCCAACCCCAGCCCGGTGCCATGCTGCTTGGTCGTGTAATAAGGAGTGAACAATCGTTCGCATTCTTCCGGCGTCAACCCTGACCCGGTATCCGAAACCGAAATTTCCACCCGCTCGCCGAGAGTTGCCGTGCGGATCGTCAGCTTCCCGCCTTGCGGCATGGCGTCAATCGCGTTGAGCACCAGGTTTTGCAGCGCGCGGTGCAGCAGATCGGGATCGGCGGAAATTTCAGGCAAGTCCTCGTCCAGTTCCGTATGCACCGCTATCTGTCCCTTCTCCTGCAATTGCGCTTGAAAGACGCGCAGCACCGAGCGCACCACATCGTTCACTTGCGTTGGCCTGCGCTCGGGCTGCGGCATTTTCGAAAACTCGCTGAAGCGCCCGATGATCGTCTTTAGATGGTTGATTTCCGTCAACAGCGTCGCCGTCCCCTCGCGAAAAACTTCCTCGAACATCTCGGGCGATTTCTGTCTCGCGCGCATCAGGTTCTCAACCGTGACTTGCAAAGGGAAAAGAGGGTTTTTCAATTCGTGCGCCAATCGCCGCGCCAGTTCGCGCCATGCGGCCACGCGCTCGGCTTGCAGTGTCCGGTCCTTTTGCGCGACCAGATCTTCCGTCATGCGGTTGAATGACGCCGCCAGTTCGCCCAATTCGTCGCTCGATTCAACTTCCACTTTCGCGCCGAAATCGCCCGCCGCGACCCGGCGCGCAGCCTGAGCCAGCGATACGACCGGACGCGTCACGCGCGCCGCGAACCATAGGCTGGCCAGCACCGCAACGATGATTCCAACCCCGCCGACCAGTAATCCGGTGGAAACGATCTGCCTTTGCAATTCAATCAGCGGACGCCGCGAACTGCCCACCAGCAGAACACCCATCAGTTGCTGATTTGTCGAACTCTGGCCCGCTCCGTTCTGATTGGACCCGGTCAGTGGAATGCCGTGAAATACTTCGGCGTCCGCGGAATCTGCCGTCCAGTGGATCACATCCTGCGATTCCTGTAGTGTGTTGCGCACACGTTCGACCAGGGGGGCAAAGTTGTCAACGCCGGCGGCTGGCCCGTTCAAGTCGAGCAGCGACGCCGGATTCCATTTTGCGTCCAGGTTTTGATACAGCAAAACGCGCGTTCCGGCGGGAATTTCGAGCGTCGCGAGAAAGCCCTGGTCGAGCCGCTCGCCTCCGATCGCATACAAAGGTTGCTCCCCGACGCGGGCCACACGCACCGCAAACAGGCCGAGGGTTGCGCCATCCGGCAGCTCTTCGCGTTTCAGAAATGCTCCGCCTGGGGCGGCGCCAGCGGCTGTCAAGGCTTGCGCAGTCGTAAATTCGGAAATCGCCGCTTCCGGATATCCGAATTTCGCCTGCCACTGCGCCGACGAGAGAATCGTTCCGCGATTGTCGACGAGTTCCAAAAAGTCGAGTTGCTGTTGCCCCGCCAGCGCGCGCGCTTCGCCTACGTAGTCGCCAAAATTTGTGGCGCCGCGATTGATGTCGAGCGCAATCCGCTGCACCGTTTCGCTGGCGGCAACCGACTCGACCTTGCGCGCAACTTCCAAACCTCGCCGCTGAAACTCCGCTCGAAACTGAGCCGCGACCGCATTGGCGCGGTCTTGGTCCGCTTTTTCAAACGAGCCCCGAATCGTGCTATAAACCGATGCCGAAATCACCGCGACGCAAAGCAGCACCGTGGCCGCGAACAACAGAAGAAGCTTTTTGCGAAAACTCATCGCGGGCCTGCCTGCAACTCGGAATCGGCGCGCGAGTCCGCCGTCGAATTCTCCAGCCAAACATCCGCCAGCGAGAGCGCCCCGCCGCTCCACTTGCCCAATCTATCCGCTGCCCAGTCGTGCACGCGAGCGCTCGCCGCGCTCGCCACCGGCAAATGGAAAAGCGGAATAACGGCCCATCCATCGAGCAATCCGCGCTCCGCTTGATACAGCTCGGCAAGATGATCGCCCCGCGCCGCTGGCAATACGGGCTGCGCCAATCCCAATTGCCGCGCCGCTTCCGCCAGCGACGTGGCTGGATCTGGACTCGGCAGCACTACGCGCAGCAGGCGAATGTCCTCCGCTCCCGACAACGATATTTGCACCGTGATCCCAACTTCGCGCGCGTTGAGCGCAATTCGTTCGGCGATCAGTTGGGCCTGCGGGTCCCGCGCATCGTAACTTAGCGCGTAACTCAAACTAAGCGCCGGTTGCCGCGACTCCGCGAGCAGGGTCCGGGCGCGTTGCGGGTCCACCTGCGCGGAAAAAACGGCGCTGTAGCCAGTCATCCAGTTGGGAAGAATGCTCGCGGCGGGTTCTCCCGCGCCTTTCAAGAGCACCGACTGAATCGGTTTGCGATCGATGGCCAGCGCCAGCGCTTCCCGCAGCCGCGGGTCCTGCGCCTTTGAATTCGCCGGGAAAACCAGCGCCAGCAACTCCACAGACGAAGATAACGGCAACAACGACGATGGCGATGAAGTGGATGGCGCGCCCTGCCGCTGCGATCCGCTGCCGCCCTGTGGTGCCGCCTCGATCACGTCGGCCTTGTCCAGTTCGAGCGCAACGGCCTGGTCGCGCAGCGATTTCCCGAATTCGATTTCGACCGCGTCCACAAAAGGACGCCCCTCCCAACTATCCTCATTCGCGGCCAGCTTGAGCAGTTTCGCCGGCTGCCACTCGGCGACGATAAAAGGGCCTGTGCCGATCGGAATGCCATCCGCATTGCGCTGGAGCACCAGATTCCGCGGCAGCGCCAGTTCGGCGAGCAGCGAAGGCATGGGCGTCTCGCTGTCAATCGTCAGCGAATCCACCGATGTACGTACATTCCAGTCCGTATGAAGCGCGCCCAAAATCTGCGCGATGGCTTCGGACGACGCCGCGCTGCCGTCGTGGAATCTTACTCCGCGCCGCAGCGTGAAGTGCCAATGCCGGGCCGTTGCATCGCTCTGCCACGCCACGGCCAGCGCCGGCTGCGGGCGCCCTTGCGCATCCAGCTTCACCAGAGTGTCGCCGATCAGCGCGAGCGTCCGCGTCATGTCCCAGTAGTCCGTGGGCGTGGCGTTCGCGGGGGTCGCGGGGTGCGCGAGAAGTTCGAGCGCTTCCGGCGCCGATTGCTGCATGACGCGCAAAGTCCCGCCGTAGTGCGGACGCGTCTCCGCCATTGCCGCGCTGCAAGCCATGATCGCCACCGTAACGATTGCCGAGATCAGGCTAATTGCCGCAAGAAACCGATACCCGATACGCTTCATACCATCCTGTGTCTTTTCGTTGAACGATCGCCATCGCGCCGCCGCCGCCGCTTTCCGTCCACAGCGCCGTAATTTGTCCGTCGAAATCCACCGCTGCACTGACTGCGACCGGATCGCGATCGGGAATCTCGAATGCTCGCACGCCGTCGCGCTCGGCGACCCCACTCTCCGTGACCAGTAACTGTGTACCCGCGCCGCAACCGGAGTGCACCCCGGCCAAATCGCTCCCCCACTTCACTCCGCCGATTACTTGGTCCGTCATCCCGTCCACCAGATGCAGCGATCCATCCACCGCGGCGAACGCCCAAACCGTCGAGCCCGATCGCGGAAGCGCCGCCGCCGAATAGAAAGCGGCAACGTTGGAAACTTTTCCAATCGCTGGAGAAAGCGCTCCGGTAAAGAAGTTGCGCGAGGCCGAAAAGAATGCCCGCACGCTGCCCTCGTCCGGCGTCAGCGGCCACGGGTCATCATAGGTTAGTGCGTCATAAGTTAGAGCGTCATAGTTTAAAGCGTCATAACTTTGCCCGCCGCCGTTATTGCAGGTGAGTGTGAGCGCCGCCGTCGCGCTCGAGTTCGAGTGGCAGAACATTCCCGGCAAATAAACATCGAACGGGTGATCGCGGCGCAACAGCAGGCGTCCGCGCAAGTCGCGCGGGAACGGGCGCGCGTGGACGATGGGCAACTGCGCTTCGAGTTCCCATGGCCCCGCGGGATTCGCTCCTTGATTCTGATTTTGATTTTGACTCTGATGACGATAGATCGCGACCATGTCGTCATCGAGCGCGAGCAGGCGCGGTCCTTCGGGCATGTCCACCAGGGCGGCGTCGAGCAGCGGCCGTTCTTGCGTGAACAGCAGCGTGGTTCTCAGCACGACCGGAAAAGCGCCGCCCAATGGCGCCCCCGCCTGCGGCAGCGCCAACGAAACCATGGCAACTTTCTTCTCCTCCGCGCCGATCGTAATCCGGGCCGTCCAGACATATTCGCGCACGCTCTCCGAGAGCACGACCTCGATGGTCCCCATCGCTGCCTCGGACTTGGCGGCGTGTACGCCCGCAACCTGCAACTCCGCTTCTATCGCGCCGCGCACTACGCCCGCCGATTTGTCGTCGAGCGAGGAATGGTTGACGACCGTCACCAGAAACTCGCCCGGCCCGGTCGCTGCGGCGATCTTGTGCCCCAGCAGGCGCGCCGTGTCTTCCAGGGACGAGGCACATAAAGAAGATGGAACAAGGACCGCCGCGAGTAAGAAGAAAGTCAGCCAAGCTGCCCGCGGACTGCTGGAGGTTCGCGCTCGCATGTCGGGAATGCGCTGATTATAGCGCGTGATCGAGGGCGGCTTGTTCATCGCGTCACTGAGGTGTTACGGGCATTCATGGTTCCGGCAAGCGTGGCTTCGGTCCGATTGACTTGTCTGCCGGAGGTCCCGCACGAGGCGATCAACATGCCCGCCAAAATCACCAGCGGGGCCCAGGCCAGCATTCCGAACGCAACGGAAGTGCGCCAGCGCGCATCGACAGAAACTTCGGCATCAACTTCGGCGGCAACTTCCGCATCGGCTCTCAACGCACGTCCACCCGCGCCCGCCTCGGTATCGGAGGTTGACCGCCTTCGCCATTCCGCAATCGCCAGGCAACTGTCGTAGGCGAGAATCCCGGCGGCGATCGCGAACATCGCGATTCCCGCGCTCAACAGCCAGTATTTCAGCAGCAGTAGCAGCATGGCGTCGCTCCTTGTCAGTTCTTCCGCGCGGGTTGAGAGATTTGTTTCGCACCCTCCGGGCGGCGCGCGAACGCCACGCGGACGATTTGTCCAAAGATCAGTTCTTCGATCAGCAGCGACGCGGCCAGCGAGAACGTCAGACCGCCGATAATGACCAGAGCTTGCAGCATCGTTTCCATAACTTGCCTCCTTGACCCGTGACTTCTCCAACTTGACTGCCCTAACTCGACTGCTCTAACTCAACTGCCCGAAGGCGAGCCGAGCCTCGTCTCCAAACAAACTTGTCGCCTACTGCCCGCCACTCGCCCGCGATTCGGTCTCCAGCTGCGCGATCACCTGCAGCTCGGCGCCGGCTTGAGTTCCAGCTCCAGCTTCTGTTCCCGCACCAAAAACCGCCGCGATCTGCTCGTCGCGTTCGGCGCGAATCTGCACCGCGTCGCCCACGTCCACCAGCGTGAAGAGTTCCTCAATGTCCTGCTTGCCCATGCGAATGCAGCCCTTCGATGCCGCTTTGCCGATCGACTTCGGCTGGTTGGTGCCGTGGATTCCGTAGCCCTTCGCGCTCAGTCCCATCCACCGCGTGCCCACCGGATTGCCCTTGCCAGCGCTAATGACCTGGCCTTTGTGGTAGTAGGCTGGGTTCGAGACGCGGCCAACGATTTTGAAATCGCCCGCCGGACTCGGCGTCGAAGCCTTGCCCACCGCGACGCGATAGATGCGGACGACCTTTCCGTTTTCCAGCAGCGCCAGCTTGCGGTCGGGAATGCTCACCAGCACCCAGCGCACCGTGGCTTTGGCGAATTCGGGGACCTTCGGACTCGCCGGGACGGGAACTGAAACTTGCAGGGCCGCGCTGACGGTTGTCATTCCTAGCACCGTTCCGAGCACTGCTCCGGCAGCCCAGATCGCTTTTTTCTGCCCGTTCGCCTTGCCGATCCCCAGCCTCATGACGCTTCTCCTGTTTGCTTTTAACGGCCTACGCCAAGAGAAAAAGCAAGCCAGGAGCCATGAGCTATACGATTGAAAATACTGAAGTTAAAGACGCGGTCACGCGCAATTACGTGGCTGCTAAAACGCGGGTGTGTCTAGGATGACACGGAATCCGCTGGATGGGCTTGGCGCTTCTATGCGCTGGGTTTCATCGCCCGTGTCGCGCGTCCTTCCGAAGACCCGATGCGGCACAAAAAAGCCGCCACCGGAATTGCTCCGATGGCGGCGATCCAAGGAGGATCCGAACAAACTTCGCTGCCAAAACTCCAACCCGCCAGCCGCGCGTTATCCGCGCAGAAACTTCCACCGCACCAGCCCTGCAATCCCGATCAGGCCGGTCGCCAGCAACAGCAGGCCGGCCGGTTCCGGCGTTGACATTCCGCCCGTTCGATAGCCGATGAACTCCTGCGGTCCGTGGCCGGGCCTCGAGCCAACCGCCGTGTACACCATCAACCCTCTGAACTCGCTCGCCGGAGCGTGCACCGCCAAAACCAGCGCGCTCTTATCGAGCGCCAGCGCCGCCGAGTCCCTCGTTCGCGTGTTCAGGAACGTCATGTTCACAGTAGCGGAATCGGCCGAGGCCCGTGCGGAGAGGAACAGAACTACCAGCAACAACGGCACAAAGCGGCGAGTGAACACCATGGGCCCTCCAACAACAAACTCGATACTCCAGTTCTTGGCAGACCTTTCTGGCGGGGAGGACACCCTTCGAACTGCAATCAAGATGCCACCAGGAGGACGAATCACGCCTGCCGCTTCAAGCACTTGCAAACTGCGGAACAGCGCAGCAGTGAAAAGCCTTGCGAATCTCTTCGTAGTTGGGGGGCGAGGCAAGCGGTGCTAGCAGGCTGCGGAATAACTCTCTTGCCCGTAGGTTTTTGGGAAGGGCACGAGTTTACGGGCGGCGAAAAAACTACGATTCGAAAAGTCTTTGGGAAGGGCACGAGTTTACTCGTGCCGTAAAACGTTGAAAATTCGTCGCGCTTCAGCGCCTGAGGTAAGCTTTTCGCGGCTCGGATGACTTTTTCCGCAGCCTCTTTACTCGTGCCGCAGCCTTTTAAAGGCATTCTTGAAACACGGTCCAAGCAACCTTCAGGCAATCGGAACGAAGTAGCCAGGGCTTGGCGTTATCGTGACCCGGCCTGGCTCGGGCGTTTCGGCGCCAGCGGTCCCTTGGGCGGAGTTGCGGGCGCAACCGGTGTTACCGTGTCGGGCGGAACTTCGGTCAAAACCTTGTGGATGAATCCTCGCGGGACGGTTGCGGTGAGCACCGCCCGATCTCCGGCCTGTTCGACTCGCAGGCTGTCAAAAAACGCTTTTACATCCGGGTCCGTACCCTGCGCGCCGACGCTGCCTTCAGCGGCGTGAAACAAGCTGAGAAAGGCGGCGGACTTCTCGGTGATGCCCTGCGCGTCCTCCTCGCTCGCGGTGAACGCTTCCGCCCGCAGGTGAAGGGCGCGGAGGTAGCGTGCGGAAATCACCGCAACCGCGGGCTTCGGAAACAGCAGGCTCCAACTTCCAAATCCGCCCAGGGACGACATTTCAGCCGGCTGAACCCGCAGAATCGCAAACGACAGACTCGCCATCGGAACTTCCCGGTAGAACTTTCGCAGCAGCCTGGGTCCGCCAAAAGGCGAGGCCAGCTTGCGCGAGCGGTCGATCACGCCGCGAATCACACCCCCATCCGGATGGTTCGAAACCGCGACGCTGTCGTACGAAAGAATGACGGCGCGCACCGTTCGTCCTTCGACCGGGATGTTGTAAATGTCGAAACCGCGGTAATTGTCGATCGAAGACGATATTTTCTTGAGGTACGCCGTCAGCCGGGCCGAGTCGATCTTGCCCACGAATATCTCCGAGAAGCGCGGCTCCGAAACCGCCCCTCCCGTGCCGCCGCCCCAGCTCTCCGGATAGTGGATGGCAAACGCCGCCTCGTCCAGGTCGCGCTCGAACTGAAAGCCCGTCTCCTCGACAAACTTCTGATATTCGGGCTCGGGTGAAACCGGGGGTAGTTGGCCGGTGGCGTTAAACGTCCGGATCCACTTCAAGTTGACGTAGAAGAACCCGTCCGCGCCCGGCAGCAATCTGGCCGCTTCCGGAGGGGCCTGCTTGCGCAGCGTGACGATCAGCGCGATCGCGGCCACAATCAGCACCACGGCCAGCAGAATGGGGAGTCTGCGTCGAATGCGCATCGGTTTCGGCAGGTACCACGCCCATCCGCCGTGAACCGGGGGTGGGCTCGCTCCATGATAGCATCCGGACGGCCATGCGATCTCTTGGCCGTTTACAAACCAGGATTTCACAACGGAGACTCGGAGCCACGGGGAAAGGCGAGTTAGTGATTTCATCCCCTTCCAAGCAACTGCGCCACGCGACAATAAACCCACGAAAAAGCCTTCCTCCGTGCCTCCGTGCCTCCGTGGTGAGTGTTGCTCGGGACTATCGATCACAGCCAGTTCAGGACACTACCCGTCCTCCTTGCCTCTTGACCGCCATCCCCGCTCCCGATAGCCTCTTCCTAGAGCCCTTCCATTCTTCCATGGCCGCTTCCGACATCCCCGACGCCCCGCCCGTAATTGGCTCACGGGACAACACTTCCTCGCGCCTTCCCGCCTCCGCCGAAGCGCAACTTTCTGCCCCAGACGGGGTTTCTACTGACGTGAGTGGTGTAGCCATGGATGGCGGGGGATTGGACTGCGGAACCTTGGGGGGAGGAGCAGGAACATTGCCTAGCGGGCTGCTGAACTTCACCCGATCGTCCGCGCCCGATAGCCAGGCAAATCCCACCGCCCGATCGGCCGAAGCCGGCTCCGACGTCGAAGCCATGCTGCGCGTGAAGACCGGAGACGAATCCGCCTTCGCTTATCTGGTGCAGAAATATCGCCGCCCCATGGTGGGCTTCATGTGCCGCATGTGCCACAACCCGTCAACCGCGGAGGAGTTGGCGCAGGAAGTGTTTCTCCGCGTGTACCGCTCGCGCGCCACGTATGAGCCGAGCGCCAAGTTCACGACCTGGTTGTATCGCATCGCCACCAACCTGGCCGTCAACCACGCCCGCGATACGCGCCACGAGCGTCCCGAGAACACCGTGCGCCTCGATGAGCCGGACCAGGAAACCGGCAAGACGCCCGACCTGGCCGCCGATTCGCTCACCGCGGAAGAGCAGGTATTGAAGCGCGAGCGTCTGGCCGCCATCCGCGCCAAAGTGAACGCGCTGCCCGAGCGCCAGCGCCTGGCCGTTATTATGCACAAGTTTCAGCAATTGGATTATCGTGAGATCGCCGGCGTGCTCAAGCTGAGCGAGTCCGCCACCAAATCGTTGCTGTTTCGCGCCTACGAAACGCTGCGCGAACAGTTGCAGGAGTTCGTTTCGGGGAAGCAGGGGAAAGCAGTATGAATTGCAAAGAAATTCGCGAACTGTTGCCAGATCTGGCCGCTGGCATGGGCGCTGCAACGCCGGAGCCGGAGCGAGAGATCGAGAAACACCTCGCATCCTGTGCCTCGTGCGCCGCCCATCTCGACGGCTTGCGCAAAACCATGGCCCTGCTCGATGAATGGCAAACGCCCGAGCCCTCGCCCTATTTCGATACCCGCTTCGCGGCGCGATTCCGCGAAGAATTGGCGCGCCCGCCCGCCGGATGGCTGAGCTGGCTGCATCGTCCCGCTTGGGCCATGTCGCTCGCTGCCGTACTGTTTGTCGGAGCGCTGAGCATTGGAGTTGGCATTGGCGGCAGATCGTACATTTCCCAGCTCGACACCATCGCGACCAATCCGCCTTCCCTCGGCCTCCCGGTTGCTCCGGGGACCGCCGTCGGCGATCTCCAGGCCCTGGCCCGGAACGACGAGCTCTACGCCGATTTCGATGTGCTCGACGAATTGCAGGTGCAGGACGATGTAAACGCGAATCCATAAGATTTGCAGGGAATGTAATACCAGTACCGAAGGTGCCCCAGGTTCGCGCCCGTCCTTTGGGCGCTAACCTGGGCGAAGGGGAGCGAAACATGTTGGGCCGGGCAAAAATCGCGGGCTGTCTGGCAGCGCTTCTGCTGCTCACGCCGGCCTTTGCCCAAACCTGGCGGCAGCAGCGGCGGCAAGAACGGCGGCAGGAGCTACGGCGCCAGGAAAAGCAATCAAATTCGCAACCGAGTTCGCAACCGGGTTCACAACGACGCCCGCCCGCGCGCCAGCTTCAGAACCAACTCCACCCCAACCAGGCCCCTCCCAATCAGTACCGGCCCGGCGAAAACCGCCCACCGCTGAACGGGCCCGGCCACGCCGGAAATTGGCTCCGCCGCTATAAAGATATGCCGCCCCAGCAACAGCGCCGCGCCCTCGAAAACGATCCCGATTTTCGCCGCCTTCCCCCGCAACAGCAGGCCCTAATGCAACAGCGCTTGCAGCGTTTTTCCAGCCTGCCTCCCGAGCGCCAGGAACGCGTGCTCAGCCGCATGGAAACCTGGGAGCATCTGACCCCTGGCCAGAAACAGCAGGCGCGCCAGCTTTTTCAGCAGTTCCGCCAATTGCCGCCCGATCGCCGCCAGGCCGTCAACCGCGCCATCCGCGGCATGCGCGACCTGACTCCCGAACAACGCGATCAGCTCATCAACTCCGAGCGCTACAGAAGCGCATTTTCACCGCAAGAACGCGGCATCCTCGGCAGCGCCGCCCACCTCCCGCTGGCCCCCGGCGACGGCCTCCAGCCCGAAGCCCCAGAATAAGAGCCGTAAAGAATAGCAGACTGCGGAAAAACTCAGATTCATGAGGGTTTTTGGGAAGGGCACGACTTCAGTCGTGCCGTAAGTCGCTGAAAATATGTCGCGCTTTAGCGCCTGAGGTGGGCTTTCCGTGGCCCTGTCGAGTTATTCCGCAACCCCTTCAGCCGTACCGCCAAGGGATGCAAGGGGGCCGGATTTAGGCGCTGAGGGAGAGCGCTCTACACCATTACGGAAACTTCTCTACCGCGTGGCCCGCGACGACTTCTCTCCGGGCAGCGCCGCGTACACGGCGGGGTTGGCGCAGACTTCGTAGTAGTAGCGCTCCAGCCAGCGCGGGTTCGATAGATCGCGGATATCCACCTGCGCGATGCGGTTCTTGCGGATCGCAATCTTGCGGAACGCTCCGTTGGCGATGGGCACCGTGCCCACGAAAAACTCACACTTCTTGTCCACCCACGGTCCGCTGAATCCCGGCGCGTTGCGGCCCGGTTCCCACGATGTCAGCGAGATTTCCTGTTGTAGTTTGCCGAATGCCGCTTCACTCAGGCAGATCCCGCCTACGTTGTAGTTCAGCCGCATTTCTTCCATGTTGGCGTCGGCCCCGTCTTTGTTACTTTCCGCGCCTCCGACCTGCACCGAATACACCTGAAACACCCCGGCGTCGGGCGCGAGTTTTTTGCGCACCCGCTTGTTGCACGATGACAGCCGGTCGCTCTCGTTGATGGCGTCGGAAATCATGATGCGGTGTTCGCCGTCCATCAGATAGAGCGGCGCCGAATCCTGGTAGGCAATCCCGAGCCCAACTTCCATCTCCGGCAAGCCCGAGCGGCTCAAAAGTTCGTTGTACTCGCGCAGCAGGTTCACGATCTCCCATGCCAGCACGCAGGCGCGCCCCACGCTGACCATGGCTTCGCCCTCGCGCTCCAGCAGCGCCACTATGATGGCGTCGCCCTCCAGAAAAACTTTGGTCGCGCCGTATTTCGCCAGCAGCTTGTTCACCGGATCGTAGAGATTCAGACTGAAATACGACGCGGCGTTCATGCCGTTTTCCGTCAGCGACCGCGTCAGCCGCGACGAGTCGCGCACGTCCGCCTTCAGCACCACATGATGCACCACTCGGTCTTCGGCCGGCTTCTGCTCTTCGGGAGGCAAAAACTCGTACAACATGCCGTTGACCGTCGATAGCGCGCGGACCTTGTCGTCGCTCACCAGGTTGATGCTGTCAAACCCGGAGCTCAGCGCCGCCAGGCCTTGCAGGTCGCGGTGATAACAAAACAGGTCGTGGAGCAGCCGCGCCGCAAACCGGCTGCGCTCCGAGCTGCGGCACGACGCTACCCGTCCTATGGCCGCATACAGCCGGTCGGATTGCAGCCGGCCTTCGGCAATGATCTTTTCCACCCGCTCCGCTTCTTCCCGAAACAGCAGCGCGTTCTTGATCTGTTGCGGATTCACCCGCGGCGCATACTCGCCCAGCAGCGGGACCGCTTCATACGATGCCACCACCAGCGGTAGCACCCCTTCGCGCTGTAGCATTCGCGTCCAGATCTCGAGCCGGTCTTGTCGATTGCGATCTTCCGCCGTCGAATCTTCCCCGTTGCCCGTGCCCACCAGGGCAGTGGCGTTTTCGGGAACATTCAGCGCCTGCTCCAGGTGATCGTCGTCCGCCGACTCCCCATATCCCAGCTCGCGCAGAAAGTTCAGCGCAAACTGCCGCAGATTGGGATAGCGGTCGAGGTCCTTGTCGAAGTTGCCGAACATGTAATACAGCTCGGCGCTCAGATAATCGTCGCGCCCATCTTCAGTCAGGGCCAGCGGATTCAGAAACAAGCGATAGCAGTCGTTGGGCGTGTTGCCGAGCAACGACCGGCGCGTCCGGGCCAGCGTTTCCTTTTCGATTTCCCGAAGCAGCCGCAGCATCTCCTGCCCCGAGCGCCGCAGCGTGATCTTCTTCAGCACCTGAAACGCCGAGACCAGCTCCTGCGTCTGCATCATCCTGTCTTGCCGCACGCCCTCCATCGACTTCGACTTCGTGCGGCACTGTTCCAGGATCCTGGCAAACTGCGCTTGCAGTTCCGTGCGGATGAACTTGAGCACCGCCACGCGCCCCAGCACATCGATCGATGGATTGCCTTCCGCCTTCGCTCGATTCAGGATTGCCAGATGCGCCGACACCAGCAGAGTTTTCAGGTCCGCCGGTTCCGGCTTGCGCAGTTTCACCTCGCCGTCGGCGGCGCGCACGAATTTCGATTCGCTCGCAAACGGCGCGTCCATTTCGAACAGCGGTTCCACCCCGCCGAAGCGGCAGATATAACGCCCCAGATGGAAACTTAAATCCGCGCTGATGCGCGGGCTCAGACAAACGTCGTAGCGCAGATTGTCCACGCCCAGTTGCAGGTCGCTGAATGCGAGCGCAGGCCCGTAGTATTGCAGTTCGGGCCGGCTGGGCGGTTCGGAACTACGCAATCGAAAAATTGGAAGCTTGGGCATCGTCTCGTGCGCCGCTTGCAAGTTGCTGCAAATGCGATACCACTCAGCAGCCTAGCACGCCCAAGAACCCCCCGAAAGTTACCCAAGTACCGCCACCGCTCCACTGATCGCTCGGCTATTGCGGTAGTGGCTCAATTCGAAATCCACGGGCTGTCGCTAACGAATGCCTTTTCTAAGAAAGCTGAGAATCACGCCAGCGATGCAAGCCGATTTGACGGGTCACGCCTTTGAGCTGACGGAGATGGTTTCCTTGCTGGATTCCCGCGCCTAGGGACTTTTGTCTTAGAACGAAAGTAGCATTGACAAGCGGGTTCCATGTCTATACTGTTTTCGCATATCCGATACGCTCGTAGGCGAGCATGTTTCGGAAACCCTCGGGGCAACCCGGGGGTTTCGTTATTATGGCCGAAAAAGTAATCATCCTCATTGACGGTGGCTATCTTCGAGTCAAGGCGAACAAGGCCGGAAAACACTACAATCCTGCCTTTATCGAAAACTTCGCCCACAAGTGTAAAGCGCAGGACGAGGAAATCTTTCGCATTCTTTACTACGACTGCGCGCCATATTCTGGAACTGTGCGTCTCCCGGTGTCAGGCAATCCTCATGTATTGAGCGGGTCTGATAAATGGCTTGCTGAATTGGCTTGCAAGGATTTATTCGCTGTCCGGCGCGGGGTTCTGAAATTTCGTGGCTTCAAACCCAAAAAAACACCAGTGAATCCGGCTGGGCCTCCAACCGACGCAGACTTTGCCCCTGATTTCGAGCAAAAGGGAGTCGATATGCGGATTGGCTTGGACATCGCATCCTACTCCGCCAACCGCTGCATTGATCGGATTATTCTTGTGACCAATGACACAGATTGTGTTCCGGCAATGAAATATGGAAGAAAAGCGGGGCTACAGACAGTGATAATCGAATTGCCAAACGGCAAACTCGCGCCGGAATTGACTATGCACTCCGATTTTAAGAGAATCGTGCAGTGGCCCTAGATCTTTCAAATTGAGCCACTACCCCTACTGCTACTGACTGCCTAGCCGCGCCTTTTCAAATTCATCGCCCTTCTTCCATTCGATCGGGCGCACCTGGTTCGCCGCCTCCCATCCCAGCGCAAACCCGAACCGCGCCATCGCCGCGTCCGACGTGTAGTCCATCCCCGGATGATACTCATCGCTCGGCTGGTGATAGTGGTACGCCACGTAGTCGGCATATTGCGCCACACCCCACGCTTCATCGTGCCCCTTGAACTTGATTCCCTCGCTGATCGAGAACGCTGGAATCCCGGCCCGCGCCAGGCTGAAATGGTCCGAGCGGTAGTAATGTCCCGCCTCGGGCCGCGAGTCGGGACGAATCTGAAACCGGAACTCCTCGGCCATCGCCTGCACCGCCGGATAAAACGTCGTCCGCTCGGCCCCGGAAACCTCAACGTCTTCCGGCGCGCCCAGCGGCATCAGGTCGTCGTAGTTCAAATCGAGCGACATCTTCCCCGCCGCAATCGGCGGATGCTTGCCCAGGTATTCCGAGCCCAGCAAGCCTTGCTCCTCCGCCGTGACCGAGACGAAATAGACCGAGCGCGCCGGCTTCTGTTTTGCTTCCGCGTACGCCCGCGCGATTTCCATCACGATGCCGCAGCCGGTCGCGTTGTCCATCGCTCCGTTATAAATGTTGTCGCCCGGCATATCGCGCCGTATGCCGAGGTGGTCGTAGTGCGCCGTGTACATCACCCCTTCATTTTTCAGCGCCGCTCCCGCTCCCGGCAGCACCCCAATTACATTGTTCGATTCGAAATGACGGACCTTGCTCCTCATGTGCGCCGAAAGCCGGACGGGCAGCGCCACCGGCTTGAAATCGCGCGACGCCGCGGCGGCCATCGTCTTTTCGAGATCGAGGCCCGAGGCCGCGAACAAGTTGCGCGCAACTTCCAGTTGGATCCAGCCCGCCGCTTGCAACTGCGGACTGCCGTCGAGTTGCAGAAACGACTTCTCGCCGGAATTCGAATTGCGCACCACTTCCCACCCATAGCTGGCCATGTCCGTTTTATGAATGAGAATCGCGCCCACCGCCCCCTTGCGCGCCGCTTCTTCGTACTTATAAGTCCACCGGCCGTAGTAAGTCAGCGCCTTGCCATGAAAGATTTTTGGATCGTCCGACGGCTGGTTGACCAGCATCAGCAGCACTTTCCCCTTCACGTCCACGCCCTTGTAATCGTCCCAGTTATATTCCGGCGCTTCGATGCCGTAGCCGACGAAGACAATCCCGGCGTCAATATCGGACTCGGCCTGCTGCGTCTGATCGTAGGCAACGTACTCGTCGAGCGGTTTGAGGTCCATGGGTTTAGCATTCGACGCCGCGCCGCCGTCGGGAACCAGCGTAAAGCGCGTGTCTGCCCCCGGCGTGATCCCCACCAGCGGAACTTTTTGCAGGTACGAACCATCGTCGCCGCCAGGTTGCAATCCATCGAGCGCGAACTGCGCGGCAATATATTGCGCGGCAATATCGCCTCCGCGCTGCCCCGTCCCTCGCCCCTCCAGAAGATCGTGCGAGAGGAACCGGACATGTGTCTCGATGTTCTCGGGACGAATGTTCTGCATCGCGGCGACGGCGGCCGGCGCAAGATGCGAGCCGGTTTGCGACCCAGCGCGGGATCCAGCGTGCGGCTTTGCCGGTTTTGTTTGCGCCGACAGAGTGGCAACCAGCAGCAGCGGAACGGCGAACGCGATTCTTCCAATCGACATGCAACCACCTCGAAAAATGAACAGTGAAAGCTGAGAATTGATTGTAATGGAATTGCCGAGTCCAGCGCGGCCACTAAAAGCTTCCGTTCTCTCCGCGTCCTCCGCGTGTCCTCTGCGTACTCTGCGTTAAAGCCTTTTCCCTAATTCCTTGAAGATCAGTCGCGCTGTAGCGCCTTCGATCCGTCCAAAAGACCTTCCGTTCTCTCCGCGTCCTCCGCGTGTCCTCTGCGTACTCTGCGTTTAAGCTTTTCCCCTGTCTGCCGCCAGTCGCATCACCCGCCGCTGAACTCCGGAAACCCTTCTCCCGGCCGGAACAGCCGTCGCGGCGACGTCCGGTTCGCTTCGGCGATACGGCGGTTCAAATCTTCCACGTCTGTTCTCACCCAGCCCACGCTGGAGAGCCTGATCTCGCCATCCTGCGCGATCAGAAACCATGTCGGCGTCTTCCCGATGCCGTACGCCTCCGACACCGCGGGGTTGCCCGGGTCCTCGAGCAGCACCGGGAAGCTCACGCCATACTTCCTCAAAAACGCCGCCGTGTCCGCTTTGTTGTCCTGCGAAATTCCCACCGTCGCGACCGTTGCGCTGCCATACGATATCTGCAGCCGCTCGAAAAACGGAAACAAATACTGGCAGACCGGGCACGACGCCTTGAAAAACACCACCACCACCTGCGCCCCCCGGAGCGCGCTCGACAAAGAGAACGCCCTGCCATCCAGCGCGGGCAATGAAAACTCGGGCGCTTTCGATCCTTCCCGCAATGCAGCCATATTCGTGGCCTCCGGACAGGCCGCCAAGTTACTACTTCGATAATACGCCAGCAGGCCGACGAAAAACTCGTTCGAGCGCTCGCTTTTGGGTGGCGCAGCGCCGGGGTCCCCAGCACGCCTGGTTTTGGCGTGATGGGGTGGAGCGCTTCAGCGCTGCGGTAACTGGGTTGTCTAAATGCGGCTTTAGCCGCTGCGGGCGCACTTTCTGATTGGGCACGACTTTTCCCGCAGCCTCATTACTCGTACCGATAATTTGTTGAAAATCCGTCGCGCTTTACCGTCTTCGATTCTTCCCAAGAGCCCTTCGTTCTCTCCGCGTCCTCCGCGTGTCCTCCGCGTACTCTGCGTTAAAGCTCTTCCCCGGTTATGCCGGAGATGATATCGCCAGCCTTCAAAATCTTCCGCGTCAGCCCCGTGATGGGAATCCGCGGAATGCGATCGACCGCGATCCACTTGCCTTTCGCAGCGAACGCAGCCCGGAGCAGCCCCGCATTCCGCAACAGGCGAACCGTGTAGTCCGTAGTGGTAATCGAATGCCGAAACGTGCGCCAAGCCGTCACGCCCGTCAATAAACCCGCAGGCCCGGACAATTGCGGCAGTTCCCACATGCCAGGCATGAGCCCAGCATTTTTCGCGCGTTGCACCAGCCGGACTTTGTTCTTGCGCTTGCCGCCGCCATTTCGCACCTCCAGCACGCACCAGATTAGTTTTTTTGTCTGGCGCGACGCCGCCCGAGCGCGCGGAATCTCTCCCTGCGCAACGCACCATTTCCGCGCCGGACACTCCAGGCACCGTGGTTCGCGCGGCAAGCACACCGTTGCGCCCAATTCCATCATCGCCTGATTGAAGTCGCCGGGCCGCGAGATCGCGAGCAGCGCTTGCGCCCGCTCCCAAGTTTCGGGCGCAGTCAGATCGCTGCCCGTCAATCTTCCCAGCACGCGCTCGACATTGCCATCCACCACGGCCGTAGGCTCGCCGAACGCGATGCTGGCAATGGCGGCGGCCGTGTAACGCCCGATGCCGGGCAAGGCGCGCAAAGCTTCGGATTTCCGGGGGAAGCGTCCTCCGCGTTGTTCCACAATCTCCTGCGCGCACCGGTGCAAGCTGCGCGCCCGCCGGTAGTAGCCCAGCCCGCTCCACGCCGCCAGCACCGCATCTTCAGACGCCGCCGCGAGCGCGTGCACGTTCGGAAAACGCTCCAGGAAATTCCGGTAGTGGTCCACCACCGCCGCCACCCGCGTCTGTTGCAGCATGATTTCGCTGAGCCAGATGCGATACGCATCGCGCGTCCCTCGCCACGGCAGCTCTCGCCGATGCCGGTCGTACCATCTCAGCAGCGCCCGCCGAAAGCGCGCAACGTCCTTATCCTTATTCTTGCCGGAAACGCCGAGGCCGATCGAGTTCCCAGAACGCGAACGCATGGCGCGATTGTACCGTGCCCCAGCTTGTGTGGAGAAAAGGCTCGTGTGGTGACGGGGCTCTGCCCCGTTCCAGCGGGGCATAGCCCCGCTGCCCCACAAGCCTACCCCGCAAAGTCAATTGACCACCGTGAGCGCGGCCTCCATAATAATGAAGCCCGTCAAACGCGAATCACGCGTGAACGCTGGCAATGCCACTGGCCCGCACCGCCAGGATGCTTATGACCGAATTCGACCGCAAAGTAGAAGGCGCTTCCGAGCGTTTCAATCGCTCGGTGGCAAATATCGCCGAGACCTTCGAAAAGGAAACGGCGGAACTGGTCACCTATCTCAACAACGAAGTTGTGCCCGCCGCCCGCGCCCATTCCTCGAAGGCGCTGCGAACCGCGGCGGCAAAGCTAGCCGAGTTTGCCGACTTTCTCGAAAAACAGCATAAGAATCCTTGAGCCGCCTCGCTCACAGTCCGCCGAAAAATGCGCGGCCGTTCCCCAGGCTGCCGCCATGGACGCCGCCCCGCCCGCTGCCATGCCTCATATTATTGTTGGCCTGCACGCTGCTGAGCGCATGCGGCGGACATAAGCCTCCCCAGCCGCAGCTCCCGCCGCCGCCGTCAATTCCGAAGCCATCGGCGAAACCGCCCGCGACGCCGCCGTCCCCCGAAGCGCAACCGCCAAAAACCGCCAGCGCCAACGAAAAGATCGAAGTCCCCGCCAACGCCAAACCTATCTTCGTAGAAACCGGAATCGCCAGTTGGTACGGCGCTCCCTATCACAACCGCCGCGGATCGAACGGCGAGATTTACGACATGAACGCGATGACCGCGGCCCATCGCACCCTGCCGCTGGGCTCGATCGTCCGCATCACCAATCTGGCAACCGGCCATTCCGCCCTCGTCCGCATCACCGATCGCGGCCCCTTCGTCGAAGGACGCATCCTCGATCTCTCCGTCGCCGCCGCCAAGGCGCTCGATGTATACCTCGCCGGCCTCGCCCAGGTCCGCCTCGAAGTTCTGCAAGCCCCTCGCCCTCTCGATACCGGCGGCCTCTGGGCCGTCCAGATCGGCCCCTTCAAAGGCGGAAAAGCCGCCGCCAAATTGTCCGAGCACTTGCAAAAGCGTTACCACACGGCCCAAGTCCTGAAGTTCGGAAGTCCCGTCGGCGACTGGTGGGTCCGCGTCCGTGTGCAGGACGACGACCGCCAGCGCGCCACCGCTCTCGCTCGCGAAACCAAGACGGATGAGGGCTCGGTTTTCCTGGTGCGCCTCGACTGAAATTTTGTTGCCAGCCGCTCTCACCAAAGTGATATTGTTTTTCCCAGACATAGAGAACTTATCTCCGTGTTGACAAGCCCGTGACCCTAATCCCCTGCATCGGGAGGCTGACTTATGGCCGGATTGTCTGTTCTGCCGCATCATCCGCGGCGAAGTGCCATCCAAAAAAGTGTATGAAGACGAGCACACCTTCGCCTTCGAAGATCTAAACCCGCAAGGCCCGACCCATGTGCTGATCGTCCCGAAAAAACACGTCGCCGGCCTGAAGGAAGCGACCGCCGAAGACGCCGAGCTGCTGGGACGCTGTCACCTCGTCGCCGCCCAAATTGCCCGCGAACGCGCCATTGAAGATGGCTACCGCACCGTGCTCAATGTCGGCCCGCGCGCCGGACAATCCGTCTTCCATCTCCACGTCCACCTGATCGGCGGCCGCGCGCTCTCGTGGCCTCCAGGATAAAACCAGGTCCCAGGTGTCAGGTCTCAGAAGAATCACTCGGTTTGGTCGGCTCTGGCTTTTCCTGACACCTGGCACCTGAGACCTGACACCTAAGACCAGCGACCTGACACCTTTCTCGCCCCGCGATCTTCCGGCCCACCCTCTCTGGCTTACAATCGTGGAATGGCAAACCTGACCTTGGTCTATGGCCTTCGTCTCCTCCCCTCCGATGAGGTTGCGGAGGTCACCCCCGCGACCGTCAAACTGAAAAACGGCCGCGAGGCCCACGTCGCCATGCACATTCTCGAGGGCGGCAAAGACGAGATTGAGAAGCAGCTGAGGACAAGTCTGTCGGCCTTTTTCGACATCTATCCTGAGATCTGACCGAGATGAGACTGGTCTCACTCCAACTCGAAAGCAAACTCCGCGCCCTCGGCCTCTGGCCCGACACTTGGACCGCCTGGGCCGCGATCTACGCCGTGGCGCTCGACCTGCTTCTCTTCGCCGCGCAGTGGCTGACCCGCCGCGCCAGTCCCGCCACGTCGGCTAGCCTCGGAGGCTGGGTAATTTTTCTCACCGCCGTGGCGATTGTCTTGCTCGCCATCGCTTTCTACCGCTGGCTGCGCTCGCAACTGCTGTGGCGCCTCCGCAACCGCCTCATCGTCACCTATGTTTTTATCGGAGTGATCCCCGTTTTTCTGCTCCTCCTGATTTCGCTCCTCACTCTCTACCTTCTCGCCGGGCAGTTCGCCAGCTTCGTCGTCACTTCCGACATCTCAACTCACCTGCGCGCCATGGAGGCCGCCAACCGCGCCATCGCTCATCACCTGTCAACACAACTCTCCGACGGCGGAAAGCTCGACGCCGAACTTCTCGAACGCACCCGGCCGACCCGTCCCGAGTGGTCGCGCCGCCAGATCTGCGCCGGCTTCGACAACCCGCCGCAACTTTCCTGCGCTGGCCCGAAGGCCGCGCCTGCCTTCGACTCTCCTTCCTTTATCACCGGAGATTTCGCCGATATTGTCAGCGACCACGGCAAACTCTATCTGCGCGCGGCCACCGTGCTCCCGGCCAAGCCCGATTCGTTGCGCGTAATTTCGAGCGAGCCCCTCGACCACGATTTTGCGGAAAAAATCGCCCGCGACCTCGGCCGCATCGCCGTCTACGGAACCGGAAGCCTCACTGCCAACTCTGCCGCGCACTCGCCAAAAGACGACTCGAATCTTCTGCTGAAATTCGATTACGGCACGCCCAGCCAGCAAATGTTTTTCGCCGGAATGCTTCCGCCCCCGACCAATGCCCTCGACATCGAAATTCCTCTGGTCAGAATTCAGCTGCTAGTCGTCAACTGGGCCACCGGAAAACGCCCTGCCTCGGGAGCCCTCGCCGTCGTCGAAACCCGGCCTTCCGTGCTCGCTGCGCGCCTCTTTGCCGAACGCGGAGAATACGCTCAGGGCCTGGAAAGCATTTTGCTCTCGATCATGTTTGTCTTCGCCATCAGCGGCCCGCTCGCCCTCTACGTGGGCACCAAACTCACGCGCAGCATCACCTCGGCCGTGGACCAGCTCTACGTAGCCACCACCCACGTCAATCGCGCCGACTTCAGCCATCGCATCGCCGTGCGCTCCAACGACCAACTCGCCACGCTGGCGAATTCCTTCAACTCCATGACCACCTCCATCGAGAACCTGGTCGCCGAACAAAAAGAAAAGCAGCGCATGGAAGGCGAACTCGCGATTGCCCAGGAAGTGCAGGCGCAGCTTTATCCCAAACTGATCGCGCAACTCGAAACCCTCGAAGTGCACGGCTTCTGCCGTCCCGCCCGCACCGTCAGCGGAGACTACTACGATTTTCTCGCCCTCAGTTCCGACCGCCTGCTGCTGGCCGTCGGCGATATCAGCGGCAAAGGAATTTCGGCGGCCCTCCTGATGGCGACCATCCACTCCGCCCTGCACGCCTACAGCATCGAAGACCGCTCCGTGCTGCGCGACCTGGCGCTCCGTGAACTCGCCACCGCCGGCGCCGCGGGAGTCTCAGAGTCGATGATCCCTTCCGACCCAAAGGCAGCGGACGCGTCTCCAGCGACGCTGCTGACCCTCTTGAACCATCAGCTTTACAAAAGCACTCCCGACGCCAAGTACGCGACTTTGTTTTTGGGAATCTATGACGGACCGACCCGCCGTTTCACCTACTCCAACGGCGGCCACCTGCCTCCCATCCTCATTTCCGAAGATGGCTCGTCGCAACCGCTCAGCGGAGGCGGCACCGTCGTCGGCCTCTTTGACAATTTGACTTTTCCCGAAGCGAGCGTCCAACTCCGCCCCGGCGATATTCTCGTCGCCTACAGCGATGGAGTCACCGAGCCGGAAAACGATTATGGCGAATTCGGCGAAGCCCGCCTGATCCAGTTGGTCCGCGCGAATCGCCATCTCCCCCTGGAGCGCATCACCGAAATCGTAACCGCCGCCGTCCTCGACTGGATCGGCGACAACGAACAGCCCGACGACGTAACCCTCGTCCTGGCCCGCGCGAAGTAGAAGTAATGTGGCGCCCGCCGCCCCCGCCCGGCCGAAGTAATGTGGCGCCGGGCGCCCCCGCCCGGCCGCTGTGCTCTAGTCTCCTGTTCCGTAAGTTTGCAGCATAAGTTCTTCTGTCATCCTGAGCGAAGCGAAGGACCTATGTATTTTGCTTGCGCCACCAGGCTGCCTGCCTGCTTTGGAATTCGCGCCCCAACTTTGTCCACGAATTTCCGGGACCGTACACTATCAGGCTGCTGAAAAACTACGGTTCGCGGGCTGTTTTGGAAGGGCACGACTTCAGTCGTGCCGCTAGCGACCTCCAGAAACGCGGGCTTTAGCCCCTGAGGGATCGCGGGTGGCCCATTCTAAATTTCGCGTTTTTTGCGAAATTTAGAGTGGGGATGTTCACGACCGGCGCCCCAGCCTTTTGATCTCGCCGGTATAACCAACGCCGCGGCTGCCCCATCCTTCGCGGCTGGCTGGTGGCCCATTCTAAATTTCGCGTTTTTTGCGAAATTTAGAGTGGGGATGTTCACGGCCGGCGCCCCGGCCTTTGCTCTCGCTTCCATAGCCAACGCCGCGGCTGCCCCATCCTTCGCGGCTCTTCGCGAATGGTGGGCGGCGCCGTGATCGCACCATGAAACCTGAGGCGGGCGGCCCAGGCCTTTGGGTAGTGTCTCAGTTTGAATTATTCTTCGGTGAGCTGGCCGTAGAGAAGAGTTTCGAGGTAATCAGCCATAATCGAAAGATCAAGATGCCCTTCATCCCATGCTCTGTCGGCTGCTCGTAACGCTGCGTAGTAAGGTTCGCGATCATCTCGAATCCGTTCCGGGACAATCCTTTTGCCGGTGAGTATTTTATTCTGCTTTAAGCTAATCAGGTAGTAGCAGGCAGCCCTTGCTGTACGACCATTGCCTTCAACAAATGGATGTATCCAATTCAACCTCCAGAGAGCGTAACCAGCAAGCCATGTCGGGTGACCTCCAATACCATCTAATGTCCAGCTCTCATGAATGAAAGAAAAAAACTGATCCATCAGGTGCGGGACTTCTTTAAAATGCGGCGGGATATGATCGCCTACGTAAACAGGTTCCTCGCGGAATCGACCGCCAAACTGCGCAATATTGGAGACAGCAGCGTAGTTCAAGGCCCACAGAGTGTATTTGTCGAATGCCTCAATCCCTTTCCTAAGGCCAATTTCAATGCTGTTTGAGAGAAGATCGTACTGGCGTAACAGATTCTGTTCTTGAATGCGCTGAAATAGAACGGGATCGTCTTTTTCGCGGACGGACATTTTTTCTTTTCTTGGCCTGCCGTGAGAAGCAGGCCAAGATCGTTTCGGTTACGCGAGTAGCCGCACTTTCTTTGAAGTCTGGCGAACGCTATCCTTTGTGATGTTTCGGGCGCTAGACGGTGCGTTGCCGAAAGCGAAACTGATCCGCTGTTCTCGCAACTCCTCTTCCGTCACCTGTTTGCTGCGTGAAGCCTCCAAAACCTCTTTCAGTTCTGGATTGACTTTGACGTTTCCGAGAAATTGTTTTCTGTCGGCCATGAGAATCTACTGCCTTTCTTTTTTTCTTCAGCTCATTAGTGAACGTGTTAGATCCCGAATCATATTCCTTAAACCAACGATGTCAAGCATTTATCAATAAAATCTGTGGATTACTCAGGTTCATTTTCCAAAATTGCACTTTAGCGTTGTAGCGCAACCTCTACAAATTATGATGCTTGTCTCAGCCTGCGAGAAGCACTATTTCTTCAAGACTCCAAACATGATCGGACAGGCCAGCGGCCATTGCCGGAGTGATTCTCAGCGTCTTGTGGATTCTGGCGAAATTGTAATGCACGGCATGGATCGCAGCCATGTGGATGTGATGCTCGATTTTCTTGAAGAACGGCGGGTGGCCCAGGCCTTTGATCTCGCTGGTATAGCCAGCGCAGGAGGTGCCCCATCCTTCGCGGCTTTTCGCGAAGGGTGGGCGAGCGACATCCTGGTCGCACAAGCCAAAGCCAAAGCGTGACCTGCTCGCCTCCGTGAGATTGACAAGTGACAATGTACACTTTACACTTTACCGTGTACCCCGCCGTGTACCCCGACGTGCAACTAGATGATCAGGAGCATCAAGCATCGCGGCCTCAAACGACTTTATGAGCGCGGAGACCGTAGCGGAATACGTCCCGATCTCGCCGACACCGTCGAAGACATTCTCGCCCGGCTCGATGAATCCGAGACGCCGCAGGCCATGAACCTTCCCGGTTATCGCCTGCATCCCTTGAAGGGCGATCGGAAAGGTTTTTGGTCGGTGACGGTGCGGGCGAATTGGCGAATCGTCTTCCGCTTCGAAGGCGCCGACGTGTTGGACGTGGAGCTGACCGACTATCACTAAAAGGGAGCAAAACACCATGCCGATGAAAAACCCGCCCCACCCCGGACGCAGTATCCGAACCGCGTGTCTTGAACCCCTGGGCCTGACCGTCACCGACGGAGCGGAGGCGCTTGGCGTCACCCGGCAAACCCTCAACAACGTCGTCAACGGCAAGTCGGGGATCAGCCCCGAGATGGCGATCCGCCTCTCGAAGGCATTCGGCAGCACGCCGGAAACGTGGCTGCGCATGCAGCTTGCCTATGATCTCGCCCAAGCCCGAAAAGACGAGAGCAAAATCAAGGTCCGCCGTCCGCATGTGCTCCAGGAAATGCACGCGCAGTGACCACGCCCGCGCCCGCTTGTCGGCGAGCCCGATCCCGAAATCCTGCCCCTGAGCTACGCCAAAAAGGCGAAGGAACCTTCCCCTTGACACGATTTACCCCACTACGAGCAACGAGACTCGAAAAGAAATCCCCTAAGTCCTTATTCCGGAATACTTTGCTATAAGTCCTTTAGATTCAAAGACCGAGAGGAAAAACTCCGCTAACCTAATGATTCTAAAAGACCGGTGGGAGAGGAGTGGGAGTACCAGGTAGTAAACATCCACCCATTTCGCCCTCTTCCTTCGACAATTTCATACAGCGAAGAAAAAAATATTTTTCCGCGCCAACTTTCAGGCCAAAGACAGTCCGTGACGGTCCACCGTTCCCCACACAAAAAAACGCGGAAGGGATTGCTCCCTCCCGCGCCATCGTTCTGCAAAGCAGTTCTAACTACACCAACCCCTGATCCAGCATCGAGTTAGCGACTTTCAGGAAACCGGCTATATTGGCGCCGTTCACCAGATTGCCCGGCGTGCCATACTTCTCGGCCGTTTCGAAGCAGTTCTTGTGGATGGCGATCATGATGTTGTGCAACCGCTCGTCCACTTCCTCCCTAGTCCACGAGATCCGCATGCTGTTCTGCGACATTTCCAACCCCGAAGTAGCCACCCCGCCAGCATTGGCGGCCTTGGCTGGACCGTACAGTATCTTGTTGTCCAGGAACAACTTAGTAGCTTCGAGGGTGCTCGGCATATTGGCTCCCTCGGCGACAAGTTTCACGCCGTTTTTGATGAGATTGGCCGCGTCTTTTGCGTTGATCTCATTCTGCGTGGCGCTCGGGAAGGCGCAATCGGCCTTGATGTTCCACAGCCAGTTGTGGTCGAGCTTCTTGTCGGTGGCGTTGTAAACAGCGCCCTTGAATTCGTCGGTGTACTCCTTGATGCGCCCGCGCCGATTGTTCTTCAGCTCCATGACAAAGGCGAGCTTTTCGCGGTTGATGCCGTCGGCGTCGTAGATCACGCCGTCGGAATCGGACACGGTGACCGGCTTCGCGCCCAGATCGAGCAGCTTCTCGACGGTGTATTGCGAGACGTTGCCGCTGCCCGAAACCAGACAAATCTTGCCTTCCAGCTTGTCCCTGCGCGTCTTCAGCATTTCCTGCGCGAAGTAAACGCAGCCATAGCCGGTGGCTTCGGGACGAATCAGCGAACCGCCCCAGGCCAGGCCCTTGCCGGTGAGAACGCCGGTGAATTCATTGCGCAGGCGCTTGTACTGGCCGAAGAGGAACCCGATTTCGCGTCCGCCCACGCCGATGTCGCCGGCGGGAACGTCCGTGTCAGGGCCGATGTGGCGCTGCAGTTCGGTCATGAAACTCTGGCAGAAACGCATCACTTCGTTGTCGCTCTTGCCTTTGGGATCGAAATCGCTCCCGCCCTTGCCGCCGCCCATGGGCAGCGTGGTGAGCGAGTTCTTGAACACTTGTTCGAACGCCAGGAATTTCAGGATGCCGAGATTCACCGAGGGATGGAAGCGCAGGCCGCCCTTGTAGGGGCCGATGGCGCTGTTCATCTCGATGCGGAATCCGCGATTGACTTGCACTTTGCCGCGGTCGTCGAACCAGGGAACGCGGAACATCAGGAGGCGTTCAGGTTCGGTAATACGTTCCAGAATCTTGGCTTCATGATACTCAGGGTGGCGCTCCAACACGGGCCTCAAGGAATCGAATACTTCGAGTACGGCCTGGTGAAATTCCGGTTCGGCTGGATTTTTGGCTTTGACGAGGTTGAGAATTTGATTTGCGTAGTCCGCCCCGGCAGTGCTCTTGGGCGGTTCCATAACATGACTCATAGGCTTTCCTCCGAATTTTGATGCGATGAATGGATTGTCAAAAAACATCAGGACGCCGCAGGAATTGCGGCTGCATTCATTAGATGCCTGGAGGGGAAGCTCCGCCGTGACTTACATCACTCGATTTGGTGATAATTGGGCATCAGGGACGAATCTGCAAATACCTGGGTAGAAACCTGGCAAAGCATTTGGAATGTTCCTGTTAGCGCAATAGCGATGGCCATTACGGAGCCCCGGAGTCACTTCCCGCTTTCAAAGGGAACAACCGTTACCTTGTCCGTCACCTGCTGGCCCTTTTCCATGCCACCAACCATGACCAGGCCGCTGCGCGACAACAGCAGGCCGCGATGGTCCATGGTGGCCTCGGGCATGGTCTCGCCGACGGTTTCCCATTCACCGGCGTAGTAGTTAAAGGCGAAGGTCACCGGGGAAGGTTCGGCAGGCTGGCCGTTATAGCCAATCCCGTTATAGTCATAGGGATTGTCGGTACCGCCGGAAAAATAGATCCAGCCGGCCTTCTTGTCCAGCGGCCCCGCGCCCGCCGCGATGCGAAATCGCGCCTTGCCGGGATGGGCGGGAAGTTTGGACCATGCAATTTTCGTGAAGTCGCCTTTTCTGGGCATCTCGCCCACCCAGCATTCGTCGGAGGCAAGGTATTTGGGGCCCACGCCGGTCGGGTTTTTGTAGGCGCCGTCCACGTAAACGATGATTTCGCCCATGACAGCTCCCGCGTGACCGAACACGGGCCTGCCCGGAATGGGCGCGGCCTGCGTCCACGTGTCGTTGTCGGTGTCATAGATCTGGACGTTGCGGACGGCTTCTTTTTTCGCCCCAGGCGCTGACCCCGGCGCTGACGACGACCATCCGCCGATGAGAAAAATGTAGCGGTCGCGATAGACGCCCACGACCGCATCGGCGACCGGCACGGGGATATCGCGGCCGCGATAATAGCGGTTTTGAACCGGGACAAAAACGTTCAGATCAGAAACGGCGGTCTCTCCGCCCTGGGCGTCGAGGATGTAGCCTCCGAAGATGAAGACCTGGTCGTGGAGCGCGATCGCCGATGCGGCCAGGCGTCCAACCCCGCCCGGCACGGGACGCTTCTCCTCCCACTTGCCGGTGGCCGGATCCATTTCGTAGGTGCTGGCGGTGACTGCGTCCCAGGTCTTTTTCGGGCCGATGCCCATGAAGGAAAAAATCCTGGGCCCGCCTTCGTCATGCGAAATAGCAACCGCATTGTTCGACACCGGCGCCGGAAGCGGACTGGGCGCGGGTTCCTCAACAGGGCGACGCCCGCCCACCAGGAGAAGGCAGAACAACGCAGGGAGCAGTTTGGGCGATAAGAGTTCCATTGCCGCTGATTTCATTCATGGAATCATAGCAGCCCCGAGCGTGGAGCGGCGGAGTGGTGGGGTTTGGCAGTTGTTTACGTTCACCGCAACTATTGTTTCACCGTGGGAGAAACATGATTCAGAACCAGGTGCGCTTGCGGTATTCCCGGTAGGCATCGCCGAACTTCGCTTCCAGGACGGCGGCTTCGCGGCGGGCACGAATGATCTGCATGGGGATGATCACGAGAAGAACGGCCAGCACCGCAGGCTTCCCTGTGATGAGAGCCAGCCCGATGATAAAGATCACACTTGAAACATAAATCGGATTGCGAATCCGTGAATAGATGCCGCTGGTGACCAGCGCTGTGGCTTTTGGAGCGACCGAGAACGACCGGCCTAAAGTGTAGCGCGAGACAATCACGCCGGCGAGGCCGATCAACCCGAGCAAGAGGCCTACAAGGCGCACCAGTCCGTGAGGGCCCGGCGCATACCTAAACAGCCAGCCGAGCACCAACAGGCCCCCAGCCAGAGGCAGCCAGACGCGCAAGATCGTTCCGCGATCCATCATCGCAAATGTACCTCAACCCATGGTATTACGCGCTCGATTCACATCATCCGGAGCGCAGGGTACGTCTGGATTTCCGCCAGTTGCACTTGCAGTTCAAACAGCACGCGATCCAGCGCAGCGGAACTGCACGCCTGCCGGTTGTGCGCCCTACTGAATCTGAATCACGCTCTCCGAATTGCCGGCCTTGATCTCTTCGACTCGCGCCGCCACCTTGCGGGCGAAGGCAAACAGCGACTTCGCATGGGGCGCGTCTTCTCCCGCGAGCACGGATGGTGCGCCGCTGTCGCCCGATTTGCGAATTTCCGGATCGAGTTCTATGCCTCCGAGATAGGCAACGTCGAACTGTTTCGCCGTCTTTTCCGCGCCGCCGCGCGAGAAGATATCGACTTCGTGCTGGCAATGCGGGCAGACGAAGTAACTCATGTTCTCGACCATGCCGACGATGTCCACCTTCATCTGGCGAAACATCTCGATGGCCTTGCGCGCATCCTGCAACGCACGTCGGAGGGTGTGGAGACGACGATGGCGCCGGTCAGCGGCACCGTCTGAATCAGCGACAGCGCAACGTCACCTGTCCCCGGAGGAAGGTCAATGACCAGATAATCAAGCTCTCCCCACTCCACCGATCCCAGAAATTGCCGGATGATCGAATGCAGCATGGGACCGCGCCAGATGAGCGGCTTGTCTCCCGGATTGAGGAATCCGACCGAGATGACCTTGAGCCCGTGCGAAACAATGGGCGCGATTTTTTCGCCCGTCACCTGCGGCTGCTGGTTGGCGCCGAGCATGAGTGGAACGTTCGGGCCATAAACATCGGCGTCGAGCAATCCTACTTTGTGGCCCATCTTACTCAGAGCGATGGCCAGATTGACCGAGAGCGTGGTCTTGCCGACTCCGCCCTTGCCGGAGCCGACGGCGATGATGGCGTTGACGCCGGGCAAAGGTTGCGGCGTGGGCTGGCGTTGACCGGGAGAATGAGAATGTGCGCTCATCCTCAGATTATACGGGAGGGAAAGAGCGCCCAGTGCAGAGGTCAGAGGTGAGATTGCAGAGGTAAGAACTCTAGGGCTCACAGTCTTGTTTGCTTCGGAGTTGTTTACCTCTGCAATCTCACCTCTAACCTCTGACCTCAGTAGTGTCCTTCTCCCGCCTGCACCTTGCCGCCGAATTTGCGGTAGACGAAAACAAAGTACGCTATCGCAAGCGCCGCGCCCAGCGTCCACCAAATCAAGCCGACGCGCAACCCGTGGCCGCCAGCGGCGGTGTTGTAGATGGTGAGGCTGTATTCGTGGTTGCGCGCAGGCAACACGACGGGATAGAGCGCAAACGCCGCGCCCACCAGCATGAAGGCGATATAGAGGCTGGAGGCGATGAACGCCAGTTTCTCTTTGCCCTTGGGATTGGCCCAGAGCATCACCGCCAGACTGGCAACGACGACGATCGGAACCAGTAACCCGATCCTGTGCTTCCCATAATTCGCCATGATTCCCGGCCGGATAAAGTAAGTCGCAACCAGGGCAGTAAAGGTCAGAAAAAACTGCACCGGCCAGCAGAGCAAAGCGATCCCGCGGGCGCGGCGGCCGAGGTCTTCGTCGGTCTTGAGAGCGATGTAGTAAGAACCGTGCGCGGTCAGGGTAACTAGCGCCATCACGCCGATCAGTATCGTGTACCAATCGAGAATGCCCGGTTGCGCGCTTAACTTGAAATTCGTCCAAAGCGGCTCAAAGAAATAGCCGCTGGCATCGAGTGGAACTCCGCGCACCACGTTGCCCAGCGCAGCACCAAAAAACACAGCCAGCAGGATGCTGGAGAGGCTGAAGACCACGTCGAAGAAGTCCTGCCAGACGGGGTGTTCTATATGTGCGCGGAATTCAATGCCGATGGCGCGCAGCATGAGCAGCCACAGCACAACCATCAGCGGCAGGTAAAACCCGCTAAAACTGGACGCGTAGAGTTCCGGAAAAGCGAAGTAGAGCGTGCCCCCGGCGGCGAGCAGCCAGACTTCGTTGCCATCCCAGACCGGGCCAATGGCGCGCAGCACCCGGCGCCGCTCGTCGTTAGTCTTGGCCGCAAGCAGATAAATCGCACCCGCTCCCAGGTCGAATCCGTCGAGCACGACATAGGCCGCAATCATCGCCGCCACAATCCAGAACCAAAGGCTCGCCATAGTTATCTTGCCTCCGAGTTATCTTGCCTAAGCCGCCGGATGAGAACTAGAAACGGACTCAGTTACAGGGCCGTGCTCAATTTCCCGCCGGATCAGGAACAGGAACAGAATTCCCAGCACGGTGTAAATGCCCATGAATCCCAAAAGAGTAAACATGCCGTTGCCGGCCGAGACCGTCTTGGAATAACCTTCCTCGGTGCGCATCAACCCATAGACCAGCCAGGGCTGGCGGCCAAGTTCGGCGGTCATCCATCCGGCGGTGTTGGCGATATAAGGAAACGGCGCAGCCAGCATCAGGATCCAGAGCATCCATTTAGAGTCAAAAATCTTCCCGCGCCACAACAGGAATAACGAGACGACCATGATGGCAATGAAGAACGTCCCCAGGCCAACCATGATGTGGTAACTGTAATAAAGTAACGGGATGTTACCCGGCCAGTCTTCTTTGGGGAAAGAGTCGAGCCCGCGGACGTTGGCATCCCAACGCCTGTAACTCAGCACGCTCAACATTTTCGGGACTTCGAGCGGGTTATCGATCTTGCCTTGCTGATCGTTAGGCTGGCCCAGGATGAGTAATGGCGCTCCGGACTGGCCGTGAAACAGTCCTTCCATCGCCGCCAGGGTCACGGGTTGGTGGTCGGCGACCATCTTGCCTTGTCGGTCGCCGGTGGGAAAAAGTTGCAGCACGCTGAACACGCAACCGGCGATCACTCCCGTCTTGACGAAGATGCGGGCGTGCTCGGTCCACTTACCGGAGAGCAGATAGAATGCGCCCACCGCCGTCATGATGAACGCGCCGGTGATCGCCGCTCCGCTCATGTTGTGCGCGTATTGCCATCCCGCCCACGGATTGAGCAGGAGTTGCCAGAAGCTGGAAAGCTGCACCGCGCGGTCTTTCCCCGACCCAACCACGACATAGCCGACTGGATGTTGCATGAAAGCGTCGGTCGCGATGATGAAATAGCCCGACAGCCACGATCCCACAAAGACCGCAACCGCCGACAGCCAGTGCGCCTTCGGGCTCAGCCGCTTTTCTCCGTAGAGAAATAATCCGAGGAAGGCCGATTCGAGGAAGAAGGCGAACATGCCTTCCATGCCCAGCGTTTGTCCGATGACGCCGCCGGCGAAGCGCGAAAAGTGCGACCAGTTGGTACCGAACTGGAATTCCATGGGAATTCCGGTCACCACACCCATCACGAAACTGATGCCGAAAATCTTTCCCCAGAAGCGCGCGGCCTGGTGATACACGGGATCGTTGCGCCGCAGGGCAATCGTCTTGAGCACGACGATCAGCAGCGCCAGCCCCATGGTGAGCTGCGGGAAGAGATAGTGGAAGGTTGCGGTAAAGGCGAAATGAAGGCGGTGAACAAACAGTGCGCTGTCCATAGTAAGCTCTCAGGTCTCAGTTGTCAGGTCTCAGCTTGGGGCCTCCAACTTTGGCTGCACAGCAGAATAAGCACTCGCTCACTCAAAAGCAATAGCGGCTAACTTCGGCCGTCGCTTCTTCGCGCCGATTCCACCCGGCGCATCTCGCGGCGGCGCCCGGCGTCTTCGTAGCGGCGCTTTTCATCCTCGGTCTCGGGGATGACGGGCGGGACCTCGATGCGATTTCCCGCAGCGTCCACGGCGACGAAGGTCAGATAAGCGGAGCTGACGTGGATGTCCTCCAGGGAGCGATAATGCTCCACCCAGACCTTCACGCCCACCTCCATCGAAGTGCGATAGACGCGATTGACCGACGAGCGCAGCACCACCAGATCTCCCACGCGAACGGGAACGAGAAAATCCAGATGATCGATGGAAGCCGTCACCACGTGCTGGCGCGAGTGGCGGCGAGCGGCCATGCCGCCGGCGAGGTCGATCCAGTGCATGAGTCGTCCGCCGAGCAGCGAGTTCAGAGGATTGGTGTCGTTGGGCAAAACCAGCTCCGCCATTTCCGAGATCGATTCGCGCACCGGCCGGGCGCGCAATAAATTCGCTTGGTCATCATTCATAAGTCGCCTGCGTTGCTGAAAGCCACGGCTTCGTATCAGGGTGTCGCTTCATCGATACCGCATATTCTCGCAAATCTGCCGCCCCTTTAGGGGCTCGGCATCAAACTGCTGCCTGTCTTGTGGCCTGTCTTGTTGCCCGTAATAGGTACGCCTCGACATAGCAAGTCGCCAGTCTGTGAACCCGCTCATCCCTATGCGGGTTGAGCCAAACTTCGCCAGCCAGATCGAAAGTCAATTTCCCATGCTCGATGGGAGCGTGGTCCAGCTCGCAGGCAAAACTGATCGTAAGCTGCTCGCGTCCGGCGCGGGCAACCGAAAAGCGCACCGCATCCCAATCGCGGCCCGGCGGAAGATGCGGGCAGGCAGTCGCGTAACCGAGATTGCAGAACTCCCGTATGTGGTCGCCGGATGCCGCCATTTCCTCTCCCGAGGCGCGGCAGTTTCCCGTCCATCCCGCTCCAAGTGGCAGGCGCGAAGGATGCGGCCAGGAACCGTCGTTCACTATTTCAAGCGGCACAAAATATGGGCAAGCCAACGTCGTCCCTCAAAGACAAGCCATTGTAACGCGGGGCATGAGAAAATCAGGTCTCAGGTGTTAGGTGTCAGGGCTTAGCTTGTGGTCTTTGGCTCTTAGCTGAGACCTGACACCTGAGACCTTCCCTATGGATCGCATTGCCATGCTGAGCGAGATTCTTGCCGCCAATCCCGAGGACACGTTTGCCCGCTACGGGCTCGCCATGGAGTACTCCAAGGCCGGACAAATCGAGCAGGCGCTGGCGGAATATAAAACGCTGATCGAAAAGAATCCCGACTACACGCCCGCATACTTCATGGCGGCGCAGATGCTGGCCGCCGCGGAGCGCGCGGATGAGGCCAAGCGCTGGCTGGTGGATGGAATTTCTTCCGCCCGCCGCACCGGCAACGCTCACGCACAGTCGGAGATGACGGCGATGCTGGAAGAGCTGGGGTGAAGCGAAGTCAGAAGTCAGAAGTCAAATTGAAGAAGTAGAGTTGACACCTTGGAGGCGACCGGTTTTACTTCTTCAATTTGACTTCTGCCTTTTGACTTCCTGATACACTTTTCTGTTCCGCTGGAGGCAACGCCATGCGCCGTTTTGCTTTTGTTTTTCTTTTTCTGTTCTCTCTCCCCGCCTTCTCTCAAGCCAAGCATCCTTTCACTTTCGAAGACATGATGAAGCTGAAGCGCGTTGGCGAGCCTGTGCCTTCTCCCGACGGCAAGTGGGTGCTCTTCAGCGCGGTGGATGTGGACTTGGCCGCGAATACGAAGACTCCGCACATCTGGATCGTGCCGCTCGAGGGCGGACAAGAACGCATCCTCATTCCCGATCAGGATGGCGACCGTCCGCGCTGGGCTCCGGATGGTAAGCGCTTTGCGTTTCTCTCGACCAAAGAAGGCGGCTCGCAGGTCTGGATTGCGGAATTTGATAGTGCGGCGGGCAAAGTAACTGGCGTCAGCAAATTCACTTCGATTGCCACCGAAGCTGGCGGAGAACTTTGGTCGCCGGACGGCAAGAACATTTTGTTTACGTCGGATGTTTATCCGGAATGCGACCGCCCGCCCGCGGAAGAAGCCGCGTGCAATGCGAAGAAGGCCAAAGAAGTGGAGGAATCGAAGGTCAAGGCACTGATCTTCGATCGGCTGCTCTATCGGCACTGGAATGCGTACAAGGCGGGCAAGCGCAGCCACATCTTCGTGCGTCTGTTTCAAGAAGACACAATTGTACAGAATCTTCGAGTCGAACCTGTCGACGTTGATCTGACTCCCGGCGACTACGACGCGCCCGAGTTCTCGCTGGGCGGGCAGGACGACTACGCTTTCTCGCCTGACGGGCAGGAGATTTGCTACACCTCGAACCACGACAAGGTCGAAGCCACGTCCACCAACAACGATCTCTGGATCGTTCCGGTGAATTGGCCCGCGAACGCCACGCCTGCCGACGTGCTGGCCAAGACGAAGAACATCACCGCCGACAACCCGGCGAGCGACTCGACTCCGCTCTATTCTCCCGATGGCAAGTACATCGCCTACCGCGCCCAGCAGCGTCCCGGATACGAGAGCGACCGCTTTCGGCTGATGCTGTACGACCGGAAGACGGGGGAAAAGAAAAACCTGACGGAAGGTTTTGATCGCTGGGTTGGCACCTTTGCCTGGGGAACCCATTCGTCAGGAATCTTTTTCGTAGCTGAGGAGGAGGGTGAGTTTCCCATCTATGGAATCCATCTGCAAGATTTGAAGCCGATTCCAGTCCTCCGACTTTACGCGCAAGACGATGTTGCCGTCACGCCCGATGGAGACAACCTAGTTTTTACTGAGATGTCCGTTGGGGCACCGAATGAGATCTACACGTTCTGGTTGTGCCGAGAATGTCGCGATCTCCCACCTCCTCCGCCTGGGCAGCTTAGTCATCTGAATGACGCCGTCCTCTCTCAAGTCGCCATGTCCCCGCTCGAACCCTTCTGGTTCGAAGGAGCAAAAGGCGACAAAGTCGAAGGCTTCCTCGTCAAGCCGCCGAACTTCGACGCCAGCAAGAAATATCCCGTGAAGTTCCTCATCCACGGCGGGCCGCAGGGCGCTTGGGGAGACGACTGGTCGTATCGCTGGAATCCCGAACTCTTTGCCGCTAACGGATACGTCGTCATCATGATCAACTTCCACGGCTCGACTGGATACGGGCAGAAGTTCGTTGACGCGATCAACGGCGATTGGGGCGGGGCTCCATTTGAAGACCTGATGAAGGGGCTCGACTACGCTGAGCAGCATTACGCTTTTATTGATAAAGACCGCGAGTGCGCTTTGGGCGCGAGTTTTGGCGGATACATGGCCAACTGGGTGCTCGGCCACACCGACCGCTTCAAGTGCATCGTCTCTCACGACGGCACGTTCAACAACGAATCTGATTATGGAGCGACCGAAGAACTCTGGTTCAACGAATGGGAGTTCAAGGGCACACCTTGGACGAACCGCGAGTTGTATCGCAAGTGGTCTCCGCATTTGTTTGCGACGAATTTCAAGACACCGACGCTCGTCGTCCACGGACAACTCGACTACCGGCTCGACGTGAGCGAAGGCTTCCAGCTCTTTACCACGCTCCAGCGGCTGGGCGTGCCGTCGAAAATGCTCTACTTCCCCGACGAAGGCCACTGGGTGCTGAAGCCGCAAAACGCGCAGCTCTGGTACAAGACGGTCAACGACTGGGTCGATCGGTGGACTGGAAAATAGTGGCCGGTGGTCGGTGGCCAGTGGTCGGTCGCTATTCGCGCTTACCCACACATTCTCACAGAATGGGAATCTGTGGGACACCGGCACTCGTGCTACTTGTACACTTCACTTGTACACTACCGGGACGAAGTTCTGTTCGTGGATGGGCGGGCGAACGTACTTGAGCTTATCGAGCGGCGGAAGCTTCAGGGGTTTCGGCGTCAAATCTTCATAGGGAATCTGCGACAAGAGGTGGCAAATCACGTTGAGCCGCGCACATTCCTTGTTGTCCGCGTTGACGACGCACCAAGGCGCTTGTTTGATATCGGTGTGCGCGAACATTTCGTCCTTGGCGCGCGAGTACTCGACCCAATGGCGTCTCGATTCGAGGTCCATGGGGCTGAGCTTCCAGCGTTTGGTGGCGTCGCGCATGCGGTCCTGAAAGCGGCGTTCCTGCTCTTCATCGCTCACCGAGAACCAATACTTGAGCAGGATGACGCCGGAACGCACCAGCATGCGCTCGAACTCCGGGCAGCCGTGGAGGAATTCGAGATACTCGCTCTCGCTGCAAAATCCCATCACGCGCTCCACGCCGGCGCGGTTGTACCAACTGCGGTCGAACAAGACCATCTCGCCGGCAGCGGGCAAATGGGCGACATAGCGCTGGAAGTACCACTGGGTTTTTTCGCGCTCGGTCGGAGTGCCCAAGGCCACCACGCGGCAGACGCGCGGATTCAGGCTCTCCGTGATCCTTTTGATAGCGCCGCCTTTCCCGGCCGCATCGCGTCCCTCGAAGATGGCCACGAGTTTCAGGCCCTTGTGGCGGATCCACTCCTGGAGTTTGACCAGCTCGACTTGCAGCCGGCGCAACTCATGGTTGTAGTCGCAGTCTTTGCCCAGCTTCATGGGAGTGCGGTCGGAGCCATTTACGGGGGTTGCGCCGTTCATGGTCTTCTCCGAGTCCGAAGAGCGTGTTTGTGCCATGGTCAATTCCCGGATCACCAGGCGAGAGGTGCGCCAATCAAGTTATCGGCAGAACGGGCCAGATTCTTTACGGCGAATTTGTAGCGATCACACGCAGGAGCCGAGCTGCGCTCGTCTTGGACGGGGCAGAGCCCCGTCCCCACACGAGCAGGCTGAACTGGCGTTAGTCCAGGTTCAAGGGCTGGATGTCTTTCTCCCCAGTCTTTTTCACACCCAGCGCGATCGGGCGGGGAGGGCCGTGGCGCGGAATGGTCGCCAGCACCCACAGTTCGTCACCCTGGAACGCGGCCCTCGGATCTTGGGCAGTGTCGGGAATAAAAAACAGGCTCGGCTCGGTGAGCTGCAATTTCATTCCGTTGGCTGTATTCCGGCGCACGAAGGTGAGGTTGTCACAGTTCCCGTTTGCAGATTCATCGAATTCCGCCACGGGGACGCCCTCGCGCACTGCTATGGAACCGCATTCCTGTCCTAAATCGAAGGTGGTGACGGAGCGCGGGTCGTTGACTTCGATTTGCAGGCTGACATAGCGTCCGCGAATGGGCAAGTTGGGATCGAAGCGCTCGGTCTTGAACCACGCTTGCGGGCGAGTGCGCCGGTCGTAGAGCAGTTTGGCTCCCAGCGAAGAGACGATCAAGACCTGGATGAGGGCGACGGCGATAGCTTTGGTGATCGGGTTCGGCTTCATCGGGCGCCTCCAGAGGCGCGCGCCACCAGCTTGCGGCGCAAGCGCTCCAACTGCCATCCGCCAATCAGGAATAAGAGTCCGAAGGCGACCAGCGAGGCCGAGCGTCCCAGCTTGCCCATCACGCTGGAAAAATAAAACACAATAATAGTGATGGCAAACCCGGCCACACCGAGGTTGATGCGTTCGCGCCGTTGCTCCTGCAATCCCCAGAGCACTAAAGCCGTCGCGGCCAGAGCGCAGGCCAGATACTTGGTCATAACTTGCAGAGTGCTCGAATTGCCGAGAAATCCGACGAGGAATATCCACACAGCGAAGGCCACATTCCAAACCATGGCCTTGCCGCGCAGGAACCATGCGGCCAGCAGAGGGAGCGCAAAAGCGAGCAACAATCCGGCGGCGTATCGCGAAAAGCCCATGGGCGCGCTCGAGCTGCCGCGCCACTCGATCTGGCCAGCCATCAGCACGGCGAAGGTGGGAATCAGATCAAGTCCGCCCACCCAAACCAGGGCGCGCCGGAAATACGATGCCTCATCGTCCTTGTCGTCGTCTTTGTCGTTGTTGTCGTCTTTATAGGGGTCGCGGCGGGCGCTGAAATAGGTGACCGCCATCATGGCCATAAACTGGGTGAGAAATATATCGTTGCCGGCGAAGCGTTCCGCCCGAAGGCTCCACTCGCAGGCGATCCAGGCGGGGACGAGAAGAGCGGCGAGCGTCGCTTGGAGCCAATCCCGCAGCACGAGCCAGGAGAGCAGGGCGCCGACCGCCCACAACAGAATGCCTCCGGGCCAATGCTCCTGAAGGTTGAAAATTTGCGCAGCGAGGAAGATGCCGCCGCCCAGGGCAACCGTGCCCACGGCGTGCAGCGCCAGGCCCAGCGAGCGAAGGCGCGGCATGAACGCTCCGGCGGCCAGGTGGAAGCCCGCGATCATGGCCACTACCAACAGGAAGCGCTCGGTAGGCGAGAGATGTTCCCAGTGGGCCGCGACGAACAACAATACGCCCGCCCCCACCATGATCGAGCCGAAAGCAATGGCGAACACCACGGGCCAGCGCATGCGGGAGGATTCGTGGGGAGCCTCGAAGGCGCGAATGCGTCCGGCGGCCGGCGCGTCGAGAAGGCCTGCTTCTACCCAGCGTTGAAGCTGCCGTTCGAGTTTCTCTGAGACGGCCATAGATTTATGGGGATCACGTTAGCTGAAAAGCCGTGGGATGGCAAGAAGAACGCGCGGCGCTAAATTTTCTGCAATCTTTGCACGTCGTGGACGCCGGGGATCTGGCGGACGCCGTCCACTATTTTCTGGAGATGCTTGAGGTCGGCGATTTCGAGGACCACCTCAACCCTGGCTTGGCCGTTCTGGCTGTGTGACTCGATGTTGCGGATGTTGGTGTTGGTGTCGCTGATGACGGCGATGATTTGTTTCAACATGCCGGAGCGGTCGTCGCAGACGAGGGTGAATTTGACGGGATACGAAACGGGCTGGCCTTCGACGTTGCCGGCCCATTCGACGTTGATGCGGCGGTCGGGTTCATAGAGAAGATTGGTGACGTTGGAGCAGTTGATGGAGTGGACGGCCACGCCTTTGCCGCGAGTAACGTAGCCGACGATGGATTCGCCGCGAATGGGGTTGCAACAGCGGGCGCGATAGACGAGCAGGTCGCCGTGTCCGCGGACGACGATGGCGTTGGTGTCTCCGCCAAAGACGCGGCGCACAACGCTCGAAAGACCGCTCGATACACTGCCCGAAATGCCGCCCTTGAAGCCCGGCGACGCGGCCAGATCCGCGCTCCCTGGCAGGGGCTGGGCGGCGGCGGGAGCGAATTTCGCGAGCACCTGGCGGGCCGAGTATTTACCGTAGCCGAGGCCGGCCATGAGGTCGTCGGGACGGCCCGAGCCCGTATTCAGTGGCCACGCGTTGCAGATCTTCGTCCTTAATGTCTTTGAGCGAGACGCGGTATTTGCGCGCTTCTTTTTCGATCAGCTTGCGGCCGATCTCGATGGCGCGCTCGCGCTGGTGGACGTTGAGCCAGTGCTTGATCTTGTTGCGGGCGCGGGAAGACTTGACGATGGCGAGCCAGTCGCGGCTGGGCTTGTGTCCGGGCTGGGTGATGACTTCGACGATGTCTCCGGAATGGAGTTTGTGGCGCAGCGGCACCATGCGTCCGTTGACCTTGGCGCCGGTGCAAGTGTGTCCGACCTCGGTGTGAATGGCGTAGGCGAAGTCAATGGGCGTGGACTCGCGCGGCAGCACCAGCACCTTGCCCTTGGGCGTGAAGGTGTAAACCTCTTCGGGGTAGAGATCGACTTTCAAGGTGGAGAGAAATTCGTTGGGATCGGAAACGTCGCGCTGCCATTCGACCACCTGGCGCAGCCAGGCCAGGCGCTGTTCGTCTTCGGCGGAGACGGGGCCGTCTTTGTATTTCCAGTGCGCGGCGATGCCTTCCTCGCACATCTTGTGCATTTCTTCGGTGCGGATCTGGATTTCGAAGGTGTCGCCGGTTTCGGTGATGACGGAGGTGTGGAGCGACTGGTAGAGGTTGGGCCGCGGCATGGCGATGAAGTCCTTGATGCGGCCGGGCACGGGGCGCCAGAGGTTGTGGATGATGCCGAGGACGGCGTAGCAATCCTGCACCGAGTTGGTGATGACGCGCATGGCGTAGAGGTCGTAAACCTGGTCCACGGCAATGTGCTGGCGCTGCAATTTGCGGTGGATGCTGTAGAGGCGCTTGACGCGGCTCTCGACGCGGCCGGAGATGCCGGCTTCCTTCAGGCCGTCGCGCAGCACGCCTTCGACGCGCGTCATGAAAGCTTCGCCGGCTTTGCGGCGCGACTCGACGGCGGCACGGACCTGCTCGTATCCGATGGGATCGACGTACTTGAAACCGAGGTCTTCGAGTTCGCCGCGGATCTTTCCCATGCCGAGACGGTGGGCGATGGGGGCGTAGATTTCGAGCGTCTCGCGCGCGATTTTCTGCTGGCGGTCGGGGCTGAGATGTTCGAGGGTGCGCATGTTGTGCAGGCGGTCGGCGAGCTTGATGAGGATGACGCGGATGTCGTCAACCATGGCCAGCATCATTTTGCGGAGGTTCTCGGCTTGCGCTTCTTCGCGGGTGGAGAAGTCGATCTTGCTGATTTTGGTGACGCCTTCGACGATGTGGGCGACCTGTTCGCCGAATTCCTCGGTGATTTCAAAAGTGGTGACCGAGGTGTCTTCGACGGAGTCGTGGAGCAGGCCGGCGGCGATGGAAACGGCGTCCATCTTCATGTCGGCGAGAACGTTGCCGACTTCGAGCGGATGCACGAGGTAGGGCTCGCCGGAAGCGCGGCTCTGCCCGGCGTGGTGCTTCTGGGAAAATTCGTAGGCTTTCTTGACCAGGGTGAGGTCGTCGTTGGGACGGTTCCTGCGCAGCTTCCGCATCAGCTCGCGGAAGCGGGTTACCGTGAGCACGTTGGTCGCGATCTGTTGACGCAACGTTGCCATGTTTGATTCTAACGCAGGGGAAAGCGATTGCGGCACTGGGACGATACGTTGGGACTATATCCACACCGTCCCGGCTGTTTGCTTTCCTATACCATTTCCATAATTACTGTAACCCGTTGCTTGGTTTTGGGAAGGGCACGACTTCAGTCGTGCCGCCAACCGCCGCAAACAATGCGGGCTTTAGCCCCTGAGGGATGGTTGGTGGCGCGGGGTACATTAAGAGTGAAAATGTTTTAAGGTGTAATAGCCACTACTTGACCTTGCACGCCACGCTGTCCGATAGGTCCGCTACCATAAGGCCGTAGCAGGAGTTTTGGGCGCAACGAAGGGGCGAAAAGACGGCGCAAACTTGTGCCAACGCCCGCTTACAACAGTTATGCTGGACAATGGAGACGACGCACATGGAGAGTCATGATCCTGATGATCCGGTAGCAATGTACATCCTTGAAGCCAGCAAAGTTGAACCTCTGACCAAATTGGAAGAGGCGAAGCTCTTTCGAGAAATGGGCCTTTGGGGAAATTGGGAGGATGCCCGTTAATTCGTAGAAAGTAGCGACTCTCAACCCCGGTCATAATGACCGAGGTGGTTTTTTCTGCCAAGAAAAAGGAGAGAGTCGCTATGAAGAGACGATACCAGATTGACCGGCAACGGGCGGTGCAAGAGTTCCGCCAGTTGGCCCGCGAACAGAACCCTAACCTGCAGATGATTTTTCCCCTGGCCGAGGTGGTGGGACTTCTGCAAGAAGGAGTGGGGAACCTGCTGCGCGAGGCCGGTCTTTCCCTGATGCAGTTGGTGATGGAAGAGGAAGTGCGGCACTGGGCCGGGGAGCGGCACGAGCAGCATCCGGCGCGGCGCGCTCATCGCTGGGGAAAAGAGCACGGCTACTGCGTGGTGGACGGGCAGAAGGTTCCGATGCGGAGGACGCGGCTGCGCACGCCGGAGAATCGCGAGCAACGGCTGGGCAGTTACGAGTTGTTCCAGCGCAGCGGGCCGATGGAACACGCGGTGTGGGACAAGGTGATGCGCGGGCTGTCGACGCGCAACTACGGGGCGGTGGTGAAGGACTTCCGCGACGCCTACGGGGTGGAGAAGTCGGCGGTGAGCGAGAACTTCATCGCCTCCAGCCGGGAGAAGTTGCAGGAGTTAATGGAGCGTCGGCTGGGCGAGTACGAGTTGTGCGCGGTGCTGATCGACGGCACGCCGTTCCGCGACCGGCAGATGATCGTGGCCCTGGGGATCAATGTTGACGGGCGCAAAACCGTGTTGGGCCTGCGCGAAGGGGCCACCGAGAACGCCGCCGTGGTCGGCGAGTTGCTCGGCGATCTGGCCGCTCGCGGGCTGGACTTCACGGTGCCGCGTCTGTATGTGCTGGACGGAGGCAAGGCGCTGGCGGCGGCGGTGCGGCGGCATGCGGGCGCGGCGGCGATGATCCAGCGTTGCCAGGTGCATAAGCGGCGCAACGTGATCGACCACTTACCCGAAGAACACAAACCGGCGGTCAAGAAGAAACTGCAGAACGCTTACTCGATGAGCGAATACGCCGACGCCAAGCGCGCGCTGGAGCGACTGCATCGCGAGCTGATGGAGCTGAATCCGAGCGCCGCCCGCAGCCTGGAAGAAGGCATGGAAGAAACGCTCACTGTGCATCGTTTGCGCGTGCCGGCTAAGTTGCGCCGCACCCTGGCCAGCACCAACGTCATCGAGTCGGCCTTCTCCATCGTGGAGACGGTCTGCCGTAACGTGAAACGCTGGCGCACCGGAGACCACATCGAGCGTTGGGTCGGATCGGGTCTGCTGGTGGCCGAGCGCCAGTTCCGCAAGGTGCAGGGCTACCGCGAGATTCCAGCGCTGTTGACCGCGCTGGCCAACACGGCGTCGAAGAAGGCGGTTGCCGAGGATGCGAGGGTTGCGTAACCTATGACAGTCGAGAGCCGCTAACTTTCAACGGAGTTCCGGGCAA
>CAVPYG010000014.1:0-16671 GCA_963709835.1 uncultured Acidobacteriaceae bacterium | reverse complement strand
GGGTCCTGCTTTCTTTTCGCTCCTCTGGTCCTGAAGCAGCCTCAAATTAAAGGCCATGGCGATCATGTCCTTGTATGGCGGATCAAGGTATGGCGGATCAACGGAGTGATCAGGCTGCATACCTTCTTCCGTCCCACCCGAGCGCGCTACCCGCCGGCTGCGACGATAGGCTTCCAGCATGCCGATCACGGAGGCGGCGGGGTGGCCCGTGCTTTCCAGGTGTTCCGCCATCTCGCTGATGTGCCGGCATAATGCGTCATCTGGATTCTTCTTCGCTTCTTCCTTGGCTTCTTCAATCAATTTTTGCGCTATTCTTTTCCGGAATATGGGAAGGCCGTATTCCTTTTCTACCGACCGCCAAGCTCGCAGAACGGCCTTGCGGTATGCCCTATCGTAAGGGTAGAGAAAGGCATCCAAGTCCAAGATGACGAGCCGCACCTTCTCCGGATAAGGCTTAGGGTCGGGGTAGGTTTTAGTTTTCATGGAGTCGGGGGCACCGGCCTGAGATTGCGCACAGCAAGCATTCATCGAGGCAGTCAGGGCGTTCACCGCTATTTGAGGACGGCAGTCTTCTCCGCCCTAACGCCCCTGACTCGCGCACTGAAGAGTTCACTTCTTCGCGGCGAATGCGCATGGCCCTGGGAGCCGGTTCAGCACGTTCCGGCACAGCTCGATTAGCGCGTCGCTTCGGCTCGCTAGCGGATCCTCATTGCGACCGTCGAGATAGTAGCGGCCCCTGGCGGCCTGTATCTCGGTTGGGGTGACACTGGCGAGGCAACCACTGGCGAATTCCTTCTCCGCGTTTACGCGCCGGCTGCTCTGGTAAACGCGCGACGCGGCCGAGGCATCTTTCATCTCGAAGAGCTCCACGATGAAGCGCTCGTTGCCCCGGCCGTACCGTCGGACGTAGAGCGCGGAGAAGCCTTGCTTCACGTAGAAGTCCGCCCCGCCATCCATGTATGTGTACAGTGTCGCACCCGTGTAGCTCTCCGGTTGTTCGATGTCCGCAAAACCGCCGAGCGCCGCGCCGGATGGCAAAGGACCGGCCCCGCGGCTGCATGCCCAAAGGCCGAGCGCGAGCGTGCACGCTACTGCGGCGCCTGCCAATACGTCTCATGCGCGGATCTCCACGACCTTGACGGCGTCCAGGTCCGCTTTGCCCAGACCGAGAGCGGCCGCGTGCCTGAGCTGCGGGGCAACCATGTCGAGTGTGAACGTCTCGTCGTGCTGGGCCATGAGGCGAGCGCAATAGGCGTCGACCGCCACCATGTCGCCGCTCAGGATGATCTTGTTGACGCCCCGGACAACCTCTGCGCCTCCGCCCAACCCCGGACCACTGCGCGCCAGTATCGCGCGGGCGTCCACGACGTTGAGCTGCGGCCTGACCGCATCGGCAAAATGGACCAGGCGCTGGTGCATCAATCCAGACCGGCCGTCGACTGTCCTTCGTGTGAACGAGCATCCGGTCAGCCATGGCAACTGAGCCGAAATGCATCTTGAGAGCGCAGGTGAAGTTTACCCACTCATGGCGCTTGACGACCGGCAGGCTGACGACGATGGGCGCTTCGTGCAGAAGACGGTGAACAGCCACCGGCTTTGCGATCGGCCAAGCGGGATTCTGGACAAAGACGAACTCGTCCGGATCCGAAAAATCCCGGGCGAGAACCGGCACGCCGCCCTGCGTGAGCTTGTCCAGGACGCCCAGTCGCCGCAGCATGCGTTCAGGCTGTATGGCCGCGCCCAGTCGGGTCCCAGAAGAGTCAAAGAGGCTGGTCTTACTCATGCCGGCGCGCTTCAACTCGGCGGCCACCGCCAGGACGAATTCGGGGGCGGTCGTCACCGGATAGGGCTGCGACATAACGTAGTTGCCGCGAAACATCACCTCGCGGCCCAGCTTTGCCAGCGGATCCAGCCCTCCCAAGGCTTCGATCCCTGCACGCAGCATGGCGCCCAAATCTTCGCCTTCCACGACGACGAGCAGGGGTTTGCCAGCGGCGACAAACGGATTGGGCGGTGTCGACTTCCACGCGCGCGTTGTGAGGCTACGCCCCCACTTGAATGCTGCCGATGCCGTCGCGAGGGCGCCGGCACCCAGGCGAAGAAAGCCCCTGCGATCGAGCAGCCTGGAATGGATGAATCGCTCATGACGCCCCTCCTGCCGCTCGACTGGCATCCAGCCAGCGGCCGGCGATCGCGGCGCCAGCCATCAAAAGCAATCCGAAGCCGACCGCCCCGCCGAGCATGATCTGGGCCGCCACTCGCGAATCGTTCAGTCCCCTCGCGGTCAGGAAGATGGCCAGCATGCCGGCGACGACGCCGACAGAGCCCAACAACGGTGCGGCAACGATGAAGGCGATCCTGGCGCGACGTCGGCGAAACGCGAAAGCGCCCACCACGCCGATGACCAAGGCAGCCACGGGCCATGCCAGCAGCGGCGAGAAAAAGGATTGACCAACCCGGACCGCAGCCAGGCCGACCATAGCAGCGCTGACCGCACCCACGAGTGCCGCGCGCGGCTGGCGATTCAACAAGCCCAGAGCGATCGCAGTGGCACCAACCGCACAGGCAATGCGTGGGGCCCACGAGCCCACGAATCCGCCCACGATCCAGCCGAAAGCCGAGAAGCCGAGACCTGCAACCGCCCAGAGCAGCAGCGGATGGCCTCGATGCGGCTGCTGCGTTCCGCCGCCGGAGACTTTAGCAGGAAAGAGAAAAGCCCCTATAGGTGCCAAGAAAGCTGCTCGCATGACTCTCTTCGTATCCGCCGATCGGCGCTCTTACAGATCTACCTAATCGCATAATACGCCCACCGAGCATGAAAGTTACGTCTGAAGTCCCGATGGCGGGCAACTCAGAAGTCCTGGGCTAGGGCAGATTCCCAACGACGCGGGCCAGAAGTCGGCTTCTGGGAAGTGAGGCTGGTCGTAGCGTTATCCGGACTGCTTCCCAGTCGGACCACGGCCAAACGGAAACTGAGACAGCCTTGATTCGAGGGAGAGTACTACTCTGCGCCCATTTGTTCTCTACTCGCTGCGGCATACTTTCCTGGCCCGCTTGGGACAATCCAGTTGCGATGTCTGGACACTTGCCCGCGTCGCTGGACACAGCTCGATTGCGATGTCGCCAAGGTAGGTTCACCCCTCTGAGGATGCAGTCCTAGAAGCCACGGAGCGGCTAGGTGGGCACACTTCTGGGCACAGGGCAAACCAGGCACTTATTGAGAAGAGCGGCGACTCGCTCTTAAGCGAATGACAGTGATGAGGTAAAGTGGTGGGCAGTGCAGGACTCGAACCTGCGACCTCCTGCTTGTAAGGCAGGCGCTCTAACCAGCTGAGCTAACCGCCCGCTCGGCGCGGATGCGAGTACGCCGGGCTGCATCCCGGCCACTCGCGAAAGATCTTCTGCAACTAACTATTTTGAGAATACTGGATGCTTCCCGCGCCAGTCAAACCAGTGCTGCTACACTTTCAGTGTGCGTAAGCTCATCGTCAACGCCGATGATTTAGGCCTTACTGGGGGAGTGAATCGGGCGATCATAGAAACCCACCGCTCGGGCGTCGTGTCGTCGGCGACCTTGATGGCCAACGGCGCCGAGTTCGAGGATGCGGTGAGGGCGGCGCGCTCGGCGCCGGACCTTTCGGTGGGATGCCACGTTGTATTGGTGGATGGAACACCTGTGTCGCCACCGGGCACAGTGGAAACGTTGCTGGCGATCCGCTCGGCGGAGCCGGAGAAATTCTACTCCCGCCTTTCGGCCTTCGCGGCGCGCGCCATGTTGGGAGGCTTCGATCCCGATGAATTGGTTGCGGAAATCACGGCGCAGATAAGAAAAATTCAATCCACCGGACTGGCGGTCACGCACCTCGACACGCACAAGCATGCGCACATCTTTCCCGCGGTGCTGGCGGCGCTGCTGCGGGCGGCACGGATATGCGGCGTGCGCGCGATCCGGAACCCGTTCGTACCGGTGGCAGCGATGCCCGCGCGGCGATTCAAAGGCAGGCGGAACCTCTGGAAGCGCTACGGCCAGGTCCGGCTGTTGCGCAGGTTCTCCGGTCAATTCGTCGAGCGGACGAAGCGCGCCGGAGTGCTTGCGCCCGACGGCGTAATTGGAGTGATCGAGACCGGGCTGGTCGATAGTGCCGGCGATGGTCGTAACGACGATTCCGGTTATAGTTCCCTGCTGCGCCAGGCTCTCGCCAGCCTGCCGGAAGGAACCTGGGAGTTAGTCTGCCATCCGGGCTACAACGACGCCGACTTGCGCGCGGCCAGCACGCGACTGCTCGATTCCCGCGAGGCGGAACGGCGATTGCTGATTTCGGCGGAGCTGCGGCAGTTTCTGAAGGACCAGAAAATCCAGGTCATCAGTTATCGAGAGTTCGCGGAGGGTTTGCGGTAGAATGCCCGTCAGGGACGATTCGCGGTCGCCCAAGCGGTGCTTAACTCGTTACTATATCATCAACTTTTGCAATGTCGCGTCGCATCAGAGGGCGGTATGATCGCATGAGCCGGATACGAGGATAAGGCATGGACCCTCAACACAACGAACCTCGTCTTACCGTGGATCTGCCGGTGAGAATATGGGGGATGAACGCGGAGGGACGCCCCTTTTCCCAACATGCTCGCGCTCAGAACATCAGTTCGGACGGCGCGCTTATCTCGGGCGTGGAGAGCGAACTGAAAGTCGGCGATATGATTGGAGTGCAATGCGAGGAAAGGAAAACGCGCTGCACGGTGGTCTGGGTGGTCAACGCCGGCGCTGCCAAGAAGAACCAAGTGGGAATAAAACTGGTCGCCGAGCAGGAGTGCCCGTGGAAGAACTATCTTTCACTCGACGGCGCGACGATGAAGATTTCGGACGGCCAACGTCGGCGCTATCAGCGCCACAAGATAGCGCTTCCCATCGAGCTGCGTGACGAACGGGTCAACGCTCCCATCCGCATTAATGCGACCGACGTGAGCGGCAATGGATGCTACGTCGAGAGCATGATGCCTTTGCCGCTGGGAACCGTGCTGCGGGTGGATTTCTGGCTTGACTCGGAGCACATCAATATCACAGCGGTGGTGCGGACGTGCGATCCGGGAGTGGGCAATGGAATCGAATTCACCGGTATGCCCCAAAGCACCAAGGAACGCATGCAGGGCTACCTGGATGCGATTGACCCGCCGAGGGGAGTAAGCGGTCCCAAGCCGCGGTAAAAAAATCCCCAATTCCCCGTAGAGATGCGGGTTGTCCGTTGCCACAAAGATTATTGGGAAGGTTCCGCGTAGCGGGCGAGAACAATGGCTCGAATCAGTCCGCCCATGGTGAATTCGCGGGCCTCGATGGCAACCGGCATTTGCAATTCGCGGAGCGTCGCCGAAGTCACCGGGCCAATCGAAGCAAACTGAACATGCTTGAGCGGACCTGACCTGAGTCGGGCTGCCGCGGAGATGCCCAGCAGTTCAGCGAAGTTCCTAACGCTGGAGGAACTGGTGAAAGTCACGATATGGGGGCGGCGGGCTGCACTTTTCAAGAGTAGGCGCAGGCGCGCACGGGATTTCTCGGGCGCCACGGTTTCGTAGGCTTCGATCACATCGACGTGGGCGCCGGCGGCGCGCAGCTCCTCTGGAATCACGTCGCGCGCCACTTTCGCCCGAATCAGCGCGACGCGCTTGCCATTCACCTGATCGCGGAGCCCCTTCACTACCGACTCGGCGACATACTCCTCGGGAACCATTTTCACCTTCAGCCCATGCTTGATGATCGCTCTCTTGGTGGCCGGCCCGATGGCGGCGATCTGGAGGTGCTTGAGATTCGCCCGCGTGATGCGCAGTTTCCGGATGCGCTCCCACATGGCTTCGACCCCGTTGGCGCTGGTCAGAATGAGCCAGTCGTAAGTCGCGATATTTTTCAGAGCATCGTCGAGCGGCCGGTAAGATTGCGGCTTGCGGATTTCAATGAACGGGATTTCGATGACCGAAGCGCCCAAGCTGCGCAGGCTGACGGAAAGGCTGCCTGCTTGATGGCGGGCGCGTCCCACGAGAATCCGGGTTCCGGCGAGAGGATGTTTTTCGTTGGGTTTCATGAATCAGGTGTCAGGTCTTAGGTGTTAGGTCTCAGGGCCGGGGTTTCAATTTGGCTGAAACCTGACGCTTAACAGCTGAGACCTGCCTTCTAGTTTCCGTAGACTTCTTGGAGAATAACATCTCCGCCTCTGCCTAGAAGGGTTTCTCCGACTTCTTCGCCCAAGCGCACGGGATCATCGCCGTCCCGGGTTTCACGCAGAACTTTGGTTCCGTCGGGGTGCGCCACGAGGCCCTGGAGGCGAATGCTTCCTCCCTTAGTCGTTACTTCTGCGAAGGCGCCAATGGGGACCTGGCATCCACCGCCGAGTTTATTGAGCAAGGCGCGCTCGCAGGTGGTCGTGGCGCGAGCGGCAGCGTCATCGAGAAATGCCACGAGCGCCAACGTTGCCGTGTCGCCGGTGCGAATTTCGATTCCCAATGCACCCTGCCCGGCAGCGGGGGTCATGATTTCCGCAGGAACAATCTGGCGAATCAGCTTCGTTTTGCTGAGACGATTCAGGCCAGCGGCAGCAAGAATAATGGCATCGTAATCACCCGCTTCGAGCTTGCGCAGGCGCGTGTCCACATTGCCGCGCAGCGGATGAATCTGTAGATCGGAACGCAGCGCCTTCAACTGGGCCTGACGGCGCAGGCTGCTGGTGCCAACGTTGGCCTGCTGAGGCAGCGCTTCGATGCTCGCGAACTTCACGGAACAAAGAACGTCGCGCGGATTTTCACGGGTGGTAATGGCGGCAATTTCGAAGTCGGCGGTCAATTCAGTAGGCAAATCTTTCAAGCTGTGCACGGCGAGATCAATTTTGTTTTCGAGGAGGGCTTCTTCAATTTCTTTGGTGAACATGCCTTTGGTTCCGACCTTGGCCAGAGCAACATCGGTGATTTTGTCTCCCGTGGTCTTGATGATCTCAAGCTCCACGGTATGGCCCTGAGAGCGAAGAAGATCGGAGATGTGATGGGCCTGCCAGAGAGCCAGTTCGGAACCGCGAGAGCCGATGCGCAGGCGGGCCATCAGTTTTCCGCATCCTTATCGTGACTTGGCCCACGGCCAGACTTGGAGGCGGAGGTCTTCTCTCCTATATCACGCAAGTTGAAAAGCCGGCGCACCAGTTCGATGACGGTTGTGGATTCGGGTTCGCGGGCAGCCGTTTTGAGGGTGCTGATGGGCGTGTGCATGATTTTGTTGACGATGCCGCGCGTCAACGCTTCGACGGCAAACTCCTGTTCGGTGGTCAAGGGACCGAGGCGGCCGCGAACGCGATCGATTTCGGCCTGGCGAATGGTTTCGAGGTGGTCCTGCAAACTGACGATGGTAGGAACGACGTCGAGCGCTTGCAGACGGGCCTGAAACTTTACGACCTCGCCGTTGACGATGGCCTCCGCCTTTTCCGCTTCCTTCCTGCGGTCGGCAACGTGGGAGACGACGGCCTGCTGGAGGTCGTCGATGTCATACACGAAAATTCCGTCGAGCTTGTTCAGCTCCGGATCGACGTCGCGAGGCACGGCGATATCAATGAAGAACATAGGCTTGTTGCGGCGCAGGGCCATGAGCTTTTCGCCGTGTTCGGGACGGAAGATGAAGTGGGGCGATCCGGTCGACGTAATTACGATATCGGCGCGATCGCAGGTGTCGTAAATCCGGCTGAATTCGATTGCCTGTCCGTTAAATCTCTGCGCCAGCCGGATGGCGCGGTCGTAGGTGCGGTTAGCTACAAACAGAGAGGACGCGCCATTCGAGAGCAGATGCCGGGCCGCTAACTCGCTCATCTTCCCGGCTCCGACCAGGTAAACGCTCTTGCCGCTCAGGCTCCCGAAGATTTTTTTGGCGAGTTCGACCGCGACCGAAGCAATCGAAACCGATGAAGATCCGACGGCAGTTTCAGTACGGACGCGCTTGGCCACGGCAAAGGCGCGGGTGAGCAACTGATCGAGTTGGGCGCGAACGGCGCCCACGGCTCGGGCGGTAGCGTAGGCTTCCTTGACCTGTCCCAGGATCTGGGGTTCGCCAACGACCATGGAGTCGAGGCTCGCGGCAACGCGAAAAACGTGGCGGATAACGTCATCTTCGCGAAATTCGTAGAGATGGCTTTCAAACTGGCTGAGATCGACCTCGAAATAATCGCGCAGAAACTCGCGCAGATCGCCGGCGCCGTTCTTCATATTTGCGATGAATTCGACGCGGTTGCAGGTGGAAACGATCATGCCCTCGTCCACGGCGGGATGTTCGACAAGTTTTTTGCAGGCCTCGGGCAAGCGCGATTCGGAAATGGCGAGGCGCTCGCGCACCTCGACCGGCGCGGTTTTGTGATTCACGCCGATGAGCTGGAATTTCATGAGGCGATAAACCTGTGCATTCCGCTGAAATAGTTGGCGACCCAAGCCACGATGGCCGCAGCAAAGGCCAGACTGGCAAGCAGGGCGGCGCGGCGCCCGCGCCAGCCGTTGTTCAGACGCACATAAACCATCAGCAGATAGACGACCCACATCAAGACGGAAAGCAGAATCTTGGGATCCAAAAAATCAATGCGGCCGTAGGTGGATTCGGCGACCACTATGCCTGCGAGCAGGCCCAGAGTCATGAACGGAAAACCGAGCAGGAGGGAGCGGTAGCCGATGTCGTCAATGACCTGGAGAGCGGGCAACCGCGAGAACAAACCACTCGAACTCTTGGACTTCAGGGCGCGTTCTTGTATGAGGTAAAGGATACTGGCGCCAAAGCTGAGAAACAGCGCTGCATATCCGGTGAAAATCATCAGGATATGCAGCGCGAGCCAGCCGTGCTTCACGGCATTCGAGGTGAAGACGAGGGGTTGCTGTCCGGTGGCGGCAACAAACGTCAGCAGAAAAACCAGCGGGAAAACCACGATGCCTGGGGTCGTCGTCTTGTACGCCATATAGGCGAGCATGAATACGACCATGATGAGGAAGGCCAGCAGCGATTCCGAGTTGTGCACCGACGCCGAAGCGAGTTGGCCGGTTTGGACGACAGCTTCGGTCAGCGAGACGAGATGAAATACCATGCCAAGGTAGGAGGCATGGAGCGCAATCTTGCCGAGGGTTTCGGAAGTGCGGGTGAGCGCGACCAGCGCATAAACCAATCCCGCAGCGTAACAAACCAACGCGACGCGCAGCCAGATCAGGGTCATAATTTGTTGGGTACTTCCGCAGGCTGGTGGCTATCTTCCCACATCGCCTGAATGATTATAGTTTGTCGGGGGTGCGCTGGGGGAATGCGCGGCGTGAAAAGTGCACTGGCCGGAGACTACGCGTGGAAATGCAAAAAAATCCGAGATCTAGCCACGAAGAAGACCGGCGAGGGGCAGTCAAGAAATGGATCTTTGCGGCGCGACCGGCGTGGCTTGCAGTTCCGTCGAGCGCCGCAAAAAAACGACAGCGCGGAAGTTTGCCATCACGCCCGGGAGATCAACTCTGGCCTTGGCCTGCCGCCTTGGCTTGAGGCCGACCGAAGGATGGGCTGTCCGCGGAAAAGACTTCCACGCGATTTCTTCCGTTCTCCTTGGCTTGGTAGAGCGCGGCGTCGGCCTGACAAAGGATCTCTGTCACCGTTCGCTCCGGACAGAGCGACGTCTCCGTGACACCCATGCTGATGGTGGCTGACGCTGTCCCGTAGGGCGTGGTGAAGGGATCTTTGCCAAACAGGACGCGAATCTCATCGGCGCGTCGCCGGCCATTCGCCAAGTCACAGCCCGGCAAGATGATAAGAAATTCCTCGCCGCCATAACGCCCCACAACATCATAAGGCCGCAAGTCCGACTTCAGTCTCAGAGCTACTTCTTTCAGGACCTCGTCGCCGGCAGCGTGACCGAAAGTGTCGTTGATTTGTTTGAAGTGATCGACGTCAGCCAGGATGACGGCTACAGGTTTGCCCTCCCGTTCACTGCGCGATGATTCTCTTTGCAACGTCGAGAGTATTTCCGAGCGGTTCAACAGTTCGGTCAGAAAATCGTGGGTGGCAGCGAAGCGCAGGCGCTGCTGGAGTTCCAGTATTCTCTTGCCCGCCATGATCCGGGCGCGCAGTTCCGAAGGAACCACTGGTTTGGACAGGTAATCGTCAGCTCCCGCTTCCATGGCCATGACCAGGTCCTGCTTCCGGCTCTTGGCGGTGAGCATCACGGTGTAAGTGTATGACCCGTTCTTTTCAAGTTCTCGGATGCGGCGGCAGACATCGATGCCATCGAGGCCGGGAAGCAGCCAGTCGAGCAGAACCAGATTGGGCGGGTCGGGACCTTCGAGCCGTTCGACCGCTTCCGTGCCGCTTCCGACGGCCACATAGTCGAGTTGCCACTCAGTCAGGTAACTACCCACCTCGTACCTTTCGATGACTGAGTCTTCCACCAACAAAATCTTCATGGACCTGCCTAGTCTGGATGTTCGCAGGCGGTCGCGGCCTTCACAAGATCACGACCGGCGAACGAAAGGCCATGTACTTCCGCGCAGGCCCCGGCGCCTTATCGCTTTACTCCAGCGGGCGATCATTGTCTTGGTACGAAGGCGGAGAAACAGCCGTTGGTCGCTCGGCGTTCGCACTTCGCTAGATCTTCGCCTCTCGCAGACGCTTAACCGCGGTCTCCGAGGTCACGGGAGAGTAATAAACTTCTTTGAAAGTGTAGGACCTGGCCTTGGTTTCAACGATCGGCAGAATCTCGATGTGCCAGTGGTAATCGTCATCGAGTGTTTTCCAATATCCCAGGACTTCCGAAGGATGTTGGCTGTTGGGCGAGGTATGGAGAACCAGGTGAAAGGCTTCGGTGACGGTGCGGATGCGTTGCAGTGTCCGCCGCAGGAGCGCGGCGAGATCGGTCAAGTTGCCGACGCGCGTGGAACCGCTGCGCTCAAAGGAAGATTCATGGCTGCGGGGCATGATCCAGGTTTCGTAGGGGACGCGCGGAGCATAGGGGCAGAAGGCCGCATAGTCTCCGCGAATTTCGACGATGCGCAGACCTTGACGCTCCTCCTGGGCCAGAATGTCGCAGAAGACGCAGCGCTCCTTCGTTTCGAAATAGTCGCGTCCGGCGCGAAGTTCGTAGAGTACGCGGCGCGGCACGAAAGTGGTCCCGGTGAGCTGGGACGTGGGGTGGCCGAATTCCTGCCCCGCCGCCTCGCCGTGGTTCTTGAAAATGCTGATGTACTTGAGACGGTTGTCGCGCTTCAAATCCTGGATCCGCAGCGCCATCAGACGCAGGAACTGTTCGATTTCGGCGTCGCTCGCATTCCAGAAATGGCCGTCGTGGCGGGGGTTTTCGATCAGAACTTCGTGAGCGCCGACCGATCCCATGCGGTCGTAGAGGCCTTCGCCTCGCCGGGCCGGCTCGCCTTCGACGTGGTAGAGCGCGTGGGGATGGACCACGGAGCGCGCCGACCATGCGCTGCCATTCACGCCCGGCAGGTTTGCGATCACATGAACGGGCTCGGCGGACGAATCGCAAAAACGGCACGCTTGGGAACGTGGCGCTGGCTCGATGACATCGTCACCCGTGATGACCCAGGATCGGGTGATGGGATCCTTGCGGAGTTCCATGGGGCTAGGAGAACAAAATGCGGCGAGCGAGTCAATCGGAGAAATCTGTAATCTGGTAATTTGTGATTGTAACTGAAAAAATTGCCAACGGATTTCTCCTGGCCAAAACAACGACAGCGGCGACCTGAGATTTTATGGGGACCGGTGGCGAATTGCAAAATTACCAATTACAAACTACAAATTACGAATCGCCCTATGTCCGAGCTCTCGACGCCGCTGATGCGGCAATACGCCGCCATCAAGAAAGAGCATCCCAACGCTCTGCTGTTTTTCCGGCTGGGGGATTTCTATGAGCTTTTCTTCGACGACGCAGTGCTGGCCGCGCGCGAGCTGCAAATCCAACTCACCTCGCGTAACAAAGAAAAGGGAGTCGCCATCCCCATGTGCGGCGTACCCTACCACGCTGCCGAGGGTTATATCGCCAAGCTGATCCGGCGAGGGTTCAAGGTCGCAGTCTGCGAACAGATGGAAGACCCGCGTCTGGCAAAGAAACTGGTGCGGCGCGAGGTGACGCGCGTGGTGACGCCGGGCACGGCGGCGGATTCTTCGTTGACGGCGGAGGAGAATAACTTTCTGGCGGCGGTGGCAACGGTCGGGGATCGCGTCGGTTTTGCAGCGCTGGATCTTTCCACCGGCGAGTTTCGTGCGACGGAGTTTGCAGGCGAGTCGGCCTGGCGCCGTATTCAAGAAGAACTTGAACAATTGCGGCCAAAAGAAATACTTTATGGGTCTTCGGCCCCGCTGTTTGAGTTGAACACGAGTGTGCAACTGCGGCGCTTCGCTCCGCCGGACGGGCCAGAGGCCCATCCCCACACCGGCACAGCGCCGGTCGCTCGGATTTCCGGCGGCGGGTGGGCAGAGACTCCACTCGACGACTGGATCTTCGCTCCCGATCACGCCATTCCGCTGCTGGAGAATCACTTTGGCGTGCTCTCGCTGGAGGGATTCGGCCTCGCGGGAAAACAAGCGGCGGCTGCGGCGGCAGGGGCGATCCTCTATTACATCCAATCGACCCAGCGCGGCTCGCTCGATCATGTGGACCGCATCGGCTTCTACGAGCGCCAAAATTGCCTGGTGCTCGATGCGGTAACGGTGCGCAACCTGGAGTTGATCGAACCGTTGTTCGCAGGCACGGATGCCGGAGTGACTCTGTTCCGCTGCCTCGATGCGACCGTGACGCCGATGGGCAAGCGCTTGCTGCGCACCTGGATGCTGCGCCCGTCTTTGGATCGCGCCGAGATCGAGGGCCGTCTCGATGCGGTCGAGGCGCAAGTCAAAGACACGGTGCGGCGCGAAGAATTGCGGCGGTCGCTGGATGGGATTCTTGACCTCGAACGCCTGTTGAGCCGGGTCGCGCTGGAAACGGCGAACCCGCGCGATGTGTTGGCACTAGCGGCATCGCTCGCAAGAATTCCCAAGGTGCGAATGGTGCTCGGCGGACTCTCGGCTTCGCGGTTGGGCGCGTTGCATATCGCGATCGACGAACTGGGCGCGCTGCGGGAGAAGATCGACGGAACGCTGGTTCCCGAGCCTCCGCTAACGCTGAGCGATGGCGGAGTAATTGCCGCGGGCGTCGATAAAGACCTGGACGAACTGCGCGACCTCAGCCGCAATTCGAAACAGTATCTGGCGCAGGTGGAGACGCGGGAGCGCCAGCGCACGGGGATTGGCTCGCTCAAGGTAAAGTTCAATTCCATTTTTGGCTACTACATTGAGATTTCGAAAGCGAACCTGCATCTCTCGCCCGCCGACTACGAACGCAAGCAGACGCTGGTGAATGCCGAGCGTTTTACGACTCCCGAGCTGAAGGAATATGAATCGAAGATTCTCGATGCCCAGGAGAAGATTGTCGAAATTGAGCGCCGCCTGTTTGCTGAGTTGCGTTCAGCGATTGCGGCCGAATCCAAGCGCATCCGGCAAACCGCCCTGGCGCTGGCGGAAGTGGATGTGCTTGGATGCCTGGCACACATCGCGGCGCTGCGGAATTACTGCCGGCCCAAGTTCGAGCAACAGTTCGAGCCAAATCTCGACGAAGTTGAAACGGCGAGACTCTCGCTGATGGAGCGCCGGGCGTCCCCGCCCGGCCCCTTGATCTGGAAATTGTTGAGGGACGGCATCCTGTCATCGAGTTGCAGGAGCTAGCGGCGGGGAGCGAGCGATTTGTTCCGAACGATCTGTTTCTGAATTCGTCTCCAAAGAATTCAACGCAGAACATCATCGTGCTGACGGGGCCAAACATGGGCGGCAAGAGCACCTATCTGCGGCAGGCGGCTCTGATCGTAATCATGGCGCAGATGGGCTCGTTTGTTCCCGCGCGCTCGGTGCGGCTTGGAATAGTCGACCGCGTCTTCACCCGCATTGGCGCGAGCGATAACGTGGCGCGGGGCCGCTCGACGTTCATGGTCGAGATGACGGAGACGGCGGCTATTCTGCACACGGCGACGGCGCGGTCGCTGATCCTGCTCGATGAAGTCGGGCGCGGCACTTCCACTTATGACGGACTGGCGATTGCCTGGGCCGCCGTTGAGTATCTCCATGCGAACGTGCGAGCTAAGACCTTGTTTGCCACGCATTATTTCGAGTTGACCGAGTTAGCGGAGCAATTGAGTGGAGTGAAAAACTTTCACGTCTCCGTCAAAGAGACCGGCGGCAGCGTAGTTTTTCTGCGCCGCGTCGAGCTGGGCGCGGCCGACCGCAGCTACGGCATCGAAGTTGCCAAGCTGGCGGGATTGCCCAACGAAGTCGTGGTGCGCGCGCGCGAGGTACTGGCCGAGCATGAATCGTCCGAGCACCGGCTTTCGGGGCATCTAACGCCGGGGGCCTCCACAGAACCGGAGCGTCCCACGCAGTTGACCATCTTCACTCCGCTGTCGCAGCCTGTGCTGGAAAAGCTGCGCGAAGTAGATTTGAACCGGCTTACGCCGCTGGAAGCGCTAAACTTGCTGGCGGAGCTGAAGAAGGAAATCTAACCATTGAGGAAATTGGGAAAGCTGGGCGCGTCGCCAGTACTCAGATGGAAGGAGTTGCCCAATTCCTATATTTGAGCGTTACACAGATCAGAGCAAGAGAGTTATTTTCTACGCAAAACTTGCCGCAATTTACGCACATGCGCCAATCATCGATTCGGGCCATCTTCTTCTTGGCTTGTTAGCGGAAAGCGATAATCGTGCCAACACTATCTTTCATCTGATCGATCTGCTACCAGAGGAAGCAGCCCGTCAAGTCCTTGTGAAAACTCAACCGGGCTTCAACAAGGCTCTACCGCTTAGCATAGATTGCAAAAGGGTTATCGCCTACACAGCCGATGAAGCGAATCAGCTTAAGGACTACTGGATCGATACGGAACACCTTGTGCTCGGTATCCTTCGAGAAGAAGATTGTGCTGCAGCCAAACGTCTGCGAGAGATCGGTCTGCAGATTGAACCATCGCGACAGCTCGTAGCAGACAATATAGGATCGCGGCCATTCAGATTACCGGTGTTGTGGTGGTCACGAGCCTTTTGGAATCGTCCTGTCAACTCTATCGCAACGATAGTATTAGTGGGGGGTCTTCTTTTTGGCTTCATAATCCTAGCCTATGTCTTACGTTGACAGTGAATGAATGGGCGAATGTCGCCCTGCAGATAATGACAGAGGATGCCCGTTAATTCGTAGAAAGTAGCGACTCTCAACCCCGGTCATAATGACCGAGGTGGTTTTTTCTGCCAAGAAAAAGGAGAGAGTCGCTATGAAGAGACGATACCAGATTGACCGGCAACGGGCGGTGCAAGAGTTCCGCCAGTTGGCCCGCGAAGAGAACCCTAACCTGCAGATGATTTTTCCCCTGGCCGAGGTGGTGGGACTTCTGCAAGAAGGAGTGGGGAACCTGCTGCGCGAGGCCGGTCTTTCCCTGATGCAGTTGGTGATGGAAGAGGAAGTGCGGCACTGGGCCGGGGAGCGGCACGAGCAGCATCCGGCGCGGCGCGCTCATCGCTGGGGAAAAGAGCACGGCTACTGCGTGGTGGACGGGCAGAAGGTTCCGATGCGGAGGACGCGGCTGCGCACGCCGGAGAATCGCGAGCAACGGCTGGGCAGTTACGAGTTGTTCCAGCGCAGCGGGCCGATGGAACACGCGGTGTGGGACAAGGTGATGCGCGGGCTGTCGACGCGCAACTACGGGGCGGTGGTGAAGGACTTCCGCGACGCCTACGGGGTGGAGAAGTCGGCGGTGAGCGAGAACTTCATCGCCTCCAGCCGGGAGAAGTTGCAGGAGTTAATGGAGCGTCGGCTGGGCGAGTACGAGTTGTGCGCGGTGCTGATCGACGGCACGCCGTTCCGCGACCGGCAGATGATCGTGGCCCTGGGGATCAATGTTGACGGGCGCAAAACCGTGTTGGGCCTGCGCGAAGGGGCCACCGAGAACGCCGCCGTGGTCGGCGAGTTGCTCGGCGATCTGGCCGCTCGCGGGCTGGACTTCACGGTGCCGCGTCTGTATGTGCTGGACGGAGGCAAGGCGCTGGCGGCGGCGGTGCGGCGGCATGCGGGCGCGGCGGCGATGATCCAGCGTTGCCAGGTGCATAAGCGGCGCAACGTGATCGACCACTTACCCGAAGAACACAAACCGGCGGTCAAGAAGAAACTGCAGAACGCTTACTCGATGAGCGAATACGCCGACGCCAAGCGCGCGCTGGAGCGACTGCATCGCGAGCTGATGGAGCTGAATCCGAGCGCCGCCCGCAGCCTGGAAGAAGGCATGGAAGAAACGCTCACTGTGCATCGTTTGCGCGTGCCGGCTAAGTTGCGCCGCACCCTGGCCAGCACCAACGTCATCGAGTCGGCCTTCTCCATCGTGGAGACGGTCTGCCGTAACGTGAAACGCTGGCGCACCGGAGACCACATCGAGCGTTGGGTCGGATCGGGTCTGCTGGTGGCCGAGCGCCAGTTCCGCAAGGTGCAGGGCTACCGCGAGATTCCAGCGCTGTTGACCGCGCTGGCCAACACGGCGTCGAAGAAGGCGGTTGCCGAGGATGCGAGGGTTGCGTAACCTATGACAGTCGAGAGCCGCTAACTTTCAACGGAGTTCCGGGCAA
>CAVPYG010000013.1:0-21256 GCA_963709835.1 uncultured Acidobacteriaceae bacterium | reverse complement strand
TGTCGCAGAATCGTTATCTCCCAGCGGTGCGCCAAAGACAAATACTAGACTAGGCTTAGGCATGGGCACCGATGGTTTTCCCCCACGCGGAGGTTCCGCTAGTTCTGGGCCACTTCCGCCAGAAATCCATATTGCCAATCCGCTATAAACGAAAGCCACTAGACTGAACGTCAACAGTCCACGCCAAAGTTTCCATTTAGTCGGGGCATCCAATACAAAACTGTTACCTATTGCCAAGAACAATGTCATTACCCCGGCAAGACATAACAAGCCGATCAGTAGGCCGCCTTTCAATTTGCCCGCCTTGTCAAGGACGAGACAAACGATGGCTAAGATGATCCCGGCAATCCCAACCCCGTCAAGAGAAAATGAAGTTCTGAGGTCCATTGCGCACACCTCCACAGGGCCAAGAGAGTATTGTTGGTCCCATGTAGGATATGCTTTTCAGGGATCGGAACCAAAGGCCCCTGCACAAAAACTAGCTTGGCTGCACGAGAATTAGGCATTAGGGATGCCTTTCTGTGCAAAGCTGGTGTGCCAGTACTAGATGGTTAATGCACGGTCTATGTCTTCGGAGCAACCAGACCAGAGTTAAAGGGCGCCCTTACCTTCGAGTGGAGGCGGTTTGCAGTTGGGCGACTTTGGCGCGGGAAGAGGCTTGCTGGTAGTGGGCGATGCCCTGGTAGAGAGCTTCGGCGATTTGTTGGCGATAAGACTCGCTCTGGAGTTTGGTCTCGTCGGCGGGGCTGCTGACGAATGAGATTTCGGTCAGAATGGCGGGCATCGTCGTTCCGGTGAGCACGGCAAAGGAGGAGTCTTTGATGCCGCGGTTACGAATGTCGGGACTGGTGGCGGCGACGGTGCCGTAGAGAGAACGCTGGACGCTTTCGGCGAGGCGGCGGGAGCGTTCGGTTTTTTCGCGCAACTCATCCGCCGAGAGCGACGCCGGAGTCAGCTTGGCGGCCGTGCCATCGTCGCGCTTTTCCGATTCCCGCGATCCGGGAGCCGAAAACACGTTGGTGTAGTAAGTCTCGACTCCCCGCGCCGAGGCCGAACTGCTGTAATTGGCGTGAACCGAGACGAACACATCGGCCTGCGACTGGTTGGCGAAATCGGCGCGCTGGTCGAGGGCGAGGTAAGTGTCGTCGGTGCGGGTGAACATGACTTCCGACCCCAATCGCGCTTGCAGCAGTTTTCCCAGGCGCTGGGTCACGTCGAGCACCAGATCTTTTTCCATCAATCCCTGCTGGCCGACCGTGCCGCGGTCCCAGCCGCCATGGCCGGCGTCAAGCACGATGCGAAATTTTCCGGTTTTCGCAGGTGTTGCCAATTGCGCTACAGGAGCCGCTTTCGCCGGAGTTGGCGCTGGGTTCACCGAGGCAGCGGTCAGCTTCGCGGTCGCGGCTTTCGGGGCAAACTGGCTCGCCGACAAAGTCTTCTCGCTGCCGCGCAACTCCACGACTAACCGGTAAGGACTCGACTCCATGCTGACGGCAAAGTTCGATCCATCTTTGGTGTCGAGCACCACTCGCGTCACGCCCGCGACGGGCTGCGCCATGCGAACGCGCACCAGCGACTGATCGCCGACTTCCATCGTCTTGCCATCGAGATCGGGCGCGAGCGCGGTGTCGTGCAGATCGAAGTAAATCCGCTCGGGCGACATCAGACGATGCACTTCGTAAGGGACCTGATCGTCCATGTCAATCACCACGGTGCTTCCCATGGACGAAGACCAGTGACGCACGCCAGTGACTTTGGGCAGCGCCGCCAATTTTTCGGGCGTCATGGCGGTGAGCGCCGCGGCGTCGGAACTGGAACTGGAACCAGCCTGCGCGGGATTCATCAGATTGTCGGAGACCGCGTTTGTCCGCGTCGAAGGCGATGGTGAACTGGCGGCAATGCCGGTTGGCGAGGCGTCCGTTTTGCCATGCATCTGCATGCCCCACCAAACGCCGGCTGAGAAGAGCGCGACCACCGCGATCAGGCCCATCACCATATTCCAGCCCGCTCGCGAATGGGCGGGAACGGGAGGCTGCTCCAGGAACGGTAAGACCGGGAACTGCTCGGCAGGCGTCGGCGGCTCTTCGATCTCAAGGATGTCGTCGGGTGATTCGTCCAGTGACTCGGTCGCGACGCTGGGTGCGGCCAACTCGATCGCGGGGCCGGGCCACTCGACCAAGTCTTCGGGAACGACAAGCAGGTCTGTGAGCGCTGCCAGCTCGGGGATGGCTTCTTGAACTGAAATCGCCGCAGGAACAGGTTGCTCAGTCGCGGAAACGGGCTCTGGAACGGGGGACGGGGCAAGCCCCGTCACCACACTTTGTGGGACCTCGGTCTCCGCCGGTTCTGGCGCAAGCGTCGCCGCTGCGGGCGGTTTAGTTCCCAGTATTTCGTTCGCCACACCGGACAGCCAGTCGATGCGGCGGTCTTGATCTTCGGGCTTGAGGGCCGAGAGGACCAGCTCCGCGAACAGATCGAAACAGCGCACGTCGTCGTCGCTGAAAGCCCAAGCGGTGGTGGAGAACGCCTGCAACACACCGAGGGGCTCGCGCCAGCCGCCGAGCGGAACCAGCACGGTGGAGCGGGCTCCGATGGCGCGCGCGAAGTCGAGTTCGACGCGCGTGTCAATTTCGCAATCGTCGGAGCGGAGGATGCGGCCGGTTTCCAGGCACTCGCGCAGGAACTCGGATTCGCCGATCAGGTAAATGCCGCGGCGGATGCCGAGGTCTCCGGCGGCGGCGCGGCACACCATCTCGGTTGGGCCAATGATCTCGGGCGATTCGGCCAGCGCCACGACGATGCCATCGGCCTGAGCGATGGCCAAGGCGCGGTCGCAGATCAGTTGCAGGACTTCGTCGAGGATGAAGCGTTCGGTTTCGAATAAGTCGCGGTCGGAGGCGCGACCGGTGGCCATGCGGCGGTTGCGGATTTGCTCGTGTAGCTCGGAGAAAGCGCGCAGGGCGCGCACCGCTTCCTGGCGGCCAATCGATTCGATGACGCGGTTGCCCTCTTGCAGCGGAGGGCCCGGATCGGGCGTCGTCGCTTCCCAGTCAACGTGGGTTGGATTGGCACTCATGGGTGCGGTCAAGACCACAAAAAACCTGTGGCTATTATCTCTAGATGCCTCTGGCTCGCCGGAGGTTCATCGCCTGTCTTGGTTCGATCAGGTTCAAATGCCCGAGGCGCACCGGCGCGCGTTTGGCCGGCGATTCTCAACTACAGCTTTGAGGGTAATAGTCTTTGGGAGCATACCGCAATGTCCGTTGGTACACGTACTTTTGCGGCAGGGGCGTGGGCGGGTTCGGCGAGGATAGCTGCAACGTGCACGGAGGGGTAGAACTCGTTCGATAAATTCTCTCCAGCCCGGAAGGCATGTCCCTCAGTGGCTAAAGCCAGCATCCTTGTTGGCTCCGAACGGCACGGCTGAAGCCGTGCCCTTCCCAAAACCGATCTATGAAGGCGGCGCTAACAACTAACGACCGCGCTGGGTCTTGTACCAGTCGACGGTGCGGCGGAGGCCGGTTTCAAAGTTCACTACGACTTTGTATCCGAGATGCTTTTGCGCGAGGGTGATGTTGGCGAGGGAATGTTTAACATCCCCAGCGCGCTCGGGGCCGTAGTTGACGGAGCCGTTGTAGCCTGTCAGATTTTTCAGGGCGGCGAAAGTTTCATTCAGGGTGGTTCGTTGGCCGGTGGCGCAGTTGAAGACGCGGCCGGCGCACTCCGCCGACGGGGCGGCAGAGGCCAGCAGATTGGCCGAGACGGCATTGTCGATGTAGGTGAAATCGCGGCTGGTTTCACCATCGCCGAAAATCGTGGGCTGCTCTCCACTCAGCATCTGCATACTGAATTTGGCGAGCACGCCGGAGTAGGGAGAAGATGGGTCTTGGCGCGGGCCGAAAATATTGAAGTAGCGCAGGCAGACGGTTTCGAGTCCGTAGCAGCGGTAGAACGACACCATGTAATGTTCGCTGGCCAGCTTGGCCACGGCGTAGGGCGAGATCGGGCTGGGGAGCATGGCTTCGTGCTTGGGGAGGGTGGGGGTATCTCCATAGGCGGAGGAGGACGCGGCATAGACGACGCGCTTCACTTTCGCATCGCGCGCCGCCACCAGCACGTTGACCGTGCCATCGACGTTGGCGCGATTGCTGGCGAGCGGATCGAGCACCGATTTCGGGACCGACGGAATGGCCGCCTGGTGCAGCACGTAATCGACGCCTGCCGACGCCTGGCGGATGGCATCCAGATCGAGGATGTCGGCTTCGCGGAAGTCGATCCGGCCGAGCACCTCGGCGAGATTCTCGCGCCTGCCGGTGGCGAAGTTGTCGATGCCCCGGACCTCGTCGCCGCGTTGCAACAGAGCGCGCACCAGCGAAGATCCGATGAAGCCCGCAGCGCCGGTCACTAGATATTTGGCCATGGCTTATTCATGATAACGGATGCACTACCCATCCAGCGCGGGGACCGCTGCCGCCGCGGAAATTTTTGTTGGGGTGCACCAAAACGCAGTGCACCAAACCGCCATCCCGCCGCGGCGATTCGCGGAAAAAGAAATCAGGGACGCCGCCTCTGCTTGGCGAGTTGCAGAAACTCTTCGCGAGACAACCACTGATGCTTGTCAAAATAGTCCCACACGCCATTGAGAACGGACCGTGGATCGACCGACACCAGAATGTCTTTCGTGACAATTTCCGGGACGGGTATGGAAGTGGGGACGACTCGCCCGCTGAGTGAGTCGAGGAGTTGCTTCAGTTGCGCCTGTTGTCCCGCTTCGACACCCGCGAAGCCAATGCCCATACCCATGAAGGGGTACGAGACCCGGACCACCCCCGGAGCCTGAATCTGGACGCCGAACGACTTCAGGATAAGACTGACTTTCGTGCCGACGGGAAACGTGGTGTGCATTTCCACATAGCATCCGTGGAAGCTGATGTCGGTCAGGGTGCCCCACAGGCGATCCGGCCTGCCCTCGGCGCGGAACTCCACGCTGCCCGAACAACGAATCCGCACGCTCTGGCGCCGCTCTTTGAATTCGGCAGCGACCGCGGTGGCCACAGCTTTGCCGTCCTGCTTTGCCGGCGCGCTGGCGGGCGCGCCTTCCGCCACGACTTCTTTTAGCCGGCGAAGATAATTCACGCCGGCTTCTCGGCCCGTTGACTCTTCAGGCAAGCCAGGTTCTTCGGGTTGAATACGCGGATCCACAAGCGCCTCCAGCGGCGTGTTGCTCGAACCAGCTATCTCGTAAGTGGCTTTGGGAAGGGCACGGCCTCAGCCGCACCGCCCAGGGCCAATCAACACGCAGGCTTTGGCCCGTGGGGGAGCCGGCGGTTTACTCCTGCGCTTCAGTATGAGATGGCTTCTGATTGAATCGGCGGACCGGGGGAATACTTTAAGCTAGCGGAAATTGCGGCAAGCAGGCGCGAATCTGTTGCCACAGTTCATCTTTACCCGCGCCAGTTTTTGCCGAAAACGCCACCATCGGCGTTTCGCCATAGGCTTGCCCGAGTGCGCGCATCGCTTGCTGCAACTGGTTGCCCGACAGCCGGTCGCATTTCGTCGCCACGATTGCGTGGGGCCTTCCTTGGGAAGCCAGAAACTCCAGCAACTGAGCGTCGCTTGGCTGCGGAGGAATGTTCGAATCGACCAGAGCCAGGCAGAGCGCCAGGGTCGGCCGTTGATGCAGGTAGGGATCCACGAAGCGCGCCCAGTCGTCCGAGATTTCGCGTGAGATCTTGGCGTAGCCGTATCCCGGCAGGTCGGCGAACAGCATTTCCGTCCGCGGCTGCCCCGCCCGCCGCACTTCATAAAAGTTAATGCTGCGCGTGCGTCCGGGAGTATTGCTGGTGCGCGCCAGTTTCGCGCCCACCAGCGCATTGATCACGCTCGATTTTCCAACGTTAGACCTTCCCAGAAAGGCGATTTCCGGCACGGTGGGAGACGGGAAGTGGGTCAAGTCGCTCGCCGAGAGCATGTATCGCGCGAGAATCCGCATACCACAGTTTCCCGTGAAGGGGCTGTGAATGGCAAGGGCACGGGAAAAATTATGTTGCCCAAAAGTGGGCGGGATTTTCGCCTAACTAGACCGCATGGGAAAGTTGCGCTTCCGTCACCACGATTCTCGCGCCTCGCCGCGATCGTGGCTTCTTGCGAATCACTATTTCAACGTCGCAATCGAGCGCATTGAGGAAGTGCATGAGCCGCTCCACGGAAAACCCGTCCAAGCGATAATTCACCAAAGCGGAAATCTTCGGTTGATTGACGTTGAGCAGGCGCGCCGCCGCAATTTGCGATAGCTGGCGCGCCTCGATGATCTGGTTGATGGCGACGGCCAGGCGCACTCTGGTTTGCTTTTCCTCCGCGTCGCGCAGGCCGAGGTCAGCAAATACGTTTCCTGAACTTGGAACCACCGCGTCACTATTTTTTCCGTTTGCCATATCTTGCCTCATAATCCTCGCTCGCCAACTTCAGCCTTCGGGAAACCAACTCCACGTCCGTCCGGGCTGTCGTGATTCCCTTCGGCGATTTCTTTTGGAAGGCATGAAGAACATAGACGGCCTGGCTGAACCTCACCGTGTACACCGCGCGATATGTGTCTCCCCAGTTGTCCTCGACGATTTCAAAGACCCCGGGACCTTCTCCCTTCCACGGCTTCGCCTTCGGATGCTTTCCCCCAAACTGCGCCACACTCAAGGCGACCCCAATTTCGTCCTTCGCGGCCTCGGGAAAGTCCAGCAAATCGTTCTTAGCCGGTCCTACCCAAAACAGGGGTTTTTCGCCATGGACTCTCGTCAGCCGCGCCATTCGACTATCCCATATCTAGGATAGTTTATCTATGGCACATTTGCAACTGGAATCGACACTCTGCCGAGACTATGAGTCAGACGGTTTAGTCGAAGCCCGCAAGCTAGCAACACTGGTTCCACCGCATGTTTATAATCAAAGTTTCCCCCGCTGTCGGCGGGCAATCTGAAGTCACGGCGCAAGAAATAAGGACACTCATTGGCACTCGACGAGAACATCTACGAAATCCGGCGCGAGAAGCTGAAGAAAATTGAGGCTCTCGGGCATCCAGCGTATCCGCGAAAGTTCAACTACAGCCATACCGTGGCGCAGATTCTGGCCGAGTATGGCGGCCAGACTGCGGAGGAGCTGGAATCTCCGCGCGTCACCGTGCGGGTTGCGGGACGGATCATGGCCATCCGCCTCATGGGCAAGGCCGGGTTCGCGCACTTGCAGCAGGACGGCCAGCGCCTCCAGATCTACGTCAAAAAAGACGCCATCGGCGATGCCGGATACGAACTTTGGAAACTGCTCGACCTCGGCGATCACATCGGGGTGCGCGGATATCTGTTTCGCACCCGCACCGGCGAACTCAGCATTCATGCCGAGGAACTGACCTTTCTGTCGAAGGACCTGCTGCCCCTGCCGGAAAAATTTCACGGCCTCACCGACGTGGAGTTGCGCTATCGCCAGCGCTACCTCGATCTGGTGATGAATCCGGAAGTGCGCGAAGTTTTTCTCAAGCGCAGCAAGCTGGTGCAATCGTTGCGCCGGTATTTCGATGGGCAAGGCTTCATGGAAGTCGAGACGCCGATGATGCATCCCATCGCCGGCGGAGCCGTGGCGCGTCCGTTCAAGACGCATCACAACACGCTCGATATGGATCTCTTCCTGCGCATCGCGCCCGAACTTTATCTGAAGCGGCTGACGGTCGGCGGATTCGATCGCGTCTACGAAATCAACCGCAACTTCCGCAACGAGGGCCTGGGCTGGAGATGGAATCCCGAGTTCACCATGCTCGAGGCCTATCAGGCGTACACCGATTATCTCGGCATCCTCGACACGACGCAGGCCGCAATCGAGCAGGCCGTGAAAGATGTAACCGGCGGAACGAAAACGAAGTGGGGCGAGGACGAGATCGACTGGTCGCACGCCAACTGGCGGCGCATGACCATGCGCGAGGCGATCCTCCACTTCTGGCCGGAGAAGGCGGGAGCGAAACCGGAGCGCAGCGACTTCGCGGCCCACGAGTCGGTCGAGGCACTGGTCGAACGCGTGCGCGGCGCCGGAATCAATCTGACCTACGATGCGGCGGAGCCGGTAGGCAAGACCATTGCCAATCTTGTTCGAGGCGATCGCCGAAGAACACCTGATGCAGCCGACCATCATCTACGAGTTCCCGACCGCGGTCTCGCCGCTGTCGAAACAGAAGCCGGACGAGCCCGACTGGACCGAGCGCTTCGAAATGTTTGCCGGACAAATGGAAATCGCCAACGGCTTCAGCGAACTCAACGATCCCGAAGATCAGCGCCAGAGATTCGAGGCGCAATTAAAAGAACGCGAGCGCGGCGACGACGAAGCCCACCAGATGGATCGAATACTATATCAACGCGCTAGTCTATGGCATGCCTCCGGCGGGCGGAGTGGGCTTGGGAGTCGACCGGCTGGCGATGCTGTTCACCGACTCGCACACGATTCGCGATGTGATTCTGTTTCCGTTGCTGCGCCCGGAAAAGCATGCGACGGCGGAGGATGCGGAGAACGCAGAGAAACGGTAGAGAGGGGCTTCCGCAGATCTTCGAGGCTTGGGGTCCTGGCGCTGTTCTCCAGTACCTAAACAATCACTTGAAGTCTGGCCGCGCGGCGATCATGCTGGCCTTAGTTTGACCTTATTCATAGGCAGCGCTGCCCGTAACGTCACTTCGTACGTTGGGTCGGGCAGCGTTTTGCCGTTCTGCCGTCACGGCACCGCTCTAGCGTTGGTCGAGCAGGAGGATGGTTTCGAGGATCGTGTTCCCCACAATTTCAAGGCTGCGCGGACTTAGCTTGTCCATGGTGTCTTGCGCAGTGTGGTGGAACACGTTGTTGTAGCCGTAATCGAGGTCGATGACGTCGGCGCTGGGGACGCCGCGCTTGACGAAGGGCAGATGATCGTCTTCGATCGCCCCCTCGATGGCGTAGAAGTGCGACTGATAGCCTCCGCGTTCGGCGGCAGTGTAAATCAGGTCGAGCAACCAAGGCGTGCCGTTGGTCTCGCGTTGGATGTCGAGGTCGGCGTCGCCGATCATGTCCATGACCATGAGCGCTTTGATCTTCTTGAGAGTGCCGTCCTTCTCCCACTTTTCGGCGAGATGGCGCGTGCCGTAAAGACTGTCGGTGTCAGACCAATTTTTGACCGCTTCTTCGCCGTCGGTCCAAACGAGCCAGACGCTGTAGCCATCGCGCTTCTTCCCGCGCAGTTGATTGGCGAATTCGAGCAGGATGGCGGTGGAAGAGCCGCCGTCGTTGGCGCCGACGTATCCAATATTACGCAGCGGGTAGTTGGTGTCGTAGTGGCCGAGGATGACGATGATGCCGTCTTTGGCGCCGGGAAATTTCGCGATGATGTTGCGCACGGGAAACTTTCCTTCCACCGTGTCGGCCGTGAAAGCGTCGTCTTCCACTTGATCGCCTTTGAGGTGGTCGAGGATGTAGCGTTCCAGCTTCTTGTGGTTCTCGCTCCCCATGTAGCGCGGGCCGAAGGCGGTGACTTCGCGGGTGTATTCGAAGGCGCGTTTCGGATCGATGTGGGGAAGCGGGGCGGAGTCGGAGGTGGCGGCCTCGGGCGGAGGTGGAGGCGTCGTTCGGATTTCTGATGGCTTAATTACGAGCGCTTTTGGCTGGGCATTCGTTCCACTCGAGCAGGAAACGAGCGTGGCTAATCCGAGGAGATAGAGCAACCCCTTTAACCACGGGGGGCACAGAGGGGCACAGGGGAAAGCTTGGCTAACTTCCTGCGTGGTTACGGATCGCTTTAGTGTTTTTCCTGGCATGTTTTCCCCTAAAGTTAAGACGCTTTTTTCTCCGCGCGTTTTTTGCGCTGATTGGGATGCACCATCCAGGCGATGGCGATGCTGAACACATACAAAGCCACCATGGGCGCGGCGAAGATGCACATGTTCACGATATCGGGCGTGGGCGTGATGATGGCGGCGACGACGAAAATCCCGAGGATCGAATAACGGATGTTGCGCCACATCCAGCCGGCGCTGACGATTCCCATGAGGGCGAGGAAGAAGACCAGGATGGGCATCTCGAAGATTGCGCCCATGCCGACGATGATGGTCACAAAGAGCGAAGTGTATTCCTCAATGGTGATCATCGGCTGGAACTGCTTGCCGAAATCGATGAGAAATTCCAGCGCCTTGGGCAGGACGACGCGGTAGCCAAAATATCCGCCGGCCAGAAAAAGGCCCACGCTCGAAGCCATGAACGGCATTACGTAACGCTTCTCGTTGCGGTACAGGCCAGGGGCGATGAAGAGCCACAACTGGTAAAGCACGAATGGCGAAGCGACGAAAAGCCCGGCCACTCCGGCGACTTTGAGATAGAGATTGAACGGATCAACCGGGTGCTGATAGACCAGCATCTCGGGTTGACCGTTTTTGTGCAGGACCTCGACGATCGGTTTCTGCATGACGCCGACCAGGCGTGCGGCGGAGAACCAGCATGCCAGGCAGCCGCTCAGGACAGCAACGATGGAATAGACGAGCCGCTTGCGCAGTTCCTCGAGATGGTCGAGAAAACCCATGGTGGGCATTTGCTCTTTGTCTTTATTGTTGGTGGATTCGTCCACGGGCGAGGAGTCGGCCGGTTCAGGCATCTGGCGCTGCTTTCGTAGCGGGGTATGGCTCGGGCGCCGGCTCGGCTTCAGCGGGGGCAGTTTCTATGGGAGCGGCATTTTCCGCAGTTACCGGCTTTTCCGCGGACGGCGGATTGAAGATGCGGTTGGCCAGCGATCCCAGCGGGGCCTGGAGCGGCGGAAGGATTTGCTGGCGCGGGCTGTGGCTGGCGTTATTACTATTATCGAGCGAATTGATTTCCGACTCGATCTGCGACCGGAATTCGTTGGAGGCGCGCCGGAACTCGTTCATGAAGCGCCCGATCTGGCGTCCGATCTCCGGCATTTTCTTGGGGCCGAAGAGAATCAGCACCAACAAAAACAGGAAGATCATCTCGCCCGAGAAGCCAAAATTCATAGCTCTATCATAATGCGGGACGGGCGATACCGGCCACTGGCGAGTCGCGGTGGGCGCGGGAAAGGCGCGTGTTCAAGCCGCGCCCTTCGCCACACCATTTCTTGAAATCAGCTCCAGTTACTTAAACGTATAGCCGATCGAGACGCCGACGCGGGCGGCGTGGTTCGCACTGTAGTCGGTATTGTTGTTGATGTAGTAAAAGCGCGCCTCGGGGCGAATGAAGAAACCGCCGTGGGGATAAAGCTTGATGCCGCCGCCGAGATCCACGTCGAAGTGGTTGCTCGATGAGATCAGCTGGTTGCCCCCGCACTGCATGCCACTCAAGGTACATGCGGAGTAATGGGTGTCGAGCGCGCCGATGCCGCCAACCAGCTCCAGATAGGCGTGGCTGGCGATCTTGGGAGAGTAGACGGCGTTGAAGTTGTAGAACAAGGGGCGATAGCTGATGCCCGAATCGGAACCGCAGATGGCATCTGGGCAGTCACGGCTGCCTGCCTTCCAGACCACTTCGGCTCCGAAGCCGAGGTTGTGCCAGAAAAGCGCATCGCCGCCAAAGTTAATAAAGGTGCCGCCTTTGAGCGACGGGGCGCTTTCAACACCGCTCACAAAACTGGCTTGAGGAGCCAACGTCGTGCTTCCGCCGAAGCCAATGTCGAGTCTCTGGGCCTGCGCGAAATTCGAGAATGCCGCCACGGCAGCGCAGGCGAAAGTCAAGAGGACTGCAAAACGTAATGTCTGTTTCAAGCGAAACCTCCAGTACGGGATTGTGTTTGACATAATTGGATGCCTGTAAACAACATTATGCTGCCGGGAAGAAGGAATATTTACAAGAATTTACGCGATTCGGAAGGCCATGAACCTCAGGAGTTATTGCGCTCTTGGTTGGGGGAAGGACGGGCGTCTCGCCAGCCGCGCCGAGGGCGAGACGCCCTCGGGACAGCCGGCAAGATGCCGGCGCTACTCGTTTTCCACGCCATCATCATCGCGTGGTCGCGGTCCTAGTAAGCCAGCAGGATGCGCAGGTCGCGAAGATTGTTTCCCGTGGGGCCGGTGACGATGGCGTCGCCGAGCGCGTCAAAGAGAGGATACGCATTGAAGGTGGAGAGCGCGTGGCGCGGGATGGATCCCACGTCTCGAAAACCGGGAGGCGCGGGGCACGCTTCGAGCCTCTCGGCGCGCAAGATGGTGCTGCCATCGGCCACGGCACCGGCGGCGGGGCTGTTTCCGTCGATGCCGTCGGTGCCCGCGCTCAGCACGGTTATGTCGTCTCCCGAGAAAAGCTCGGCGCAGGCGAGGGCGAACTGCTGATTGCGCCCGCCGATGCCGCCGTTGCGGACGTTCACCGTCACTTCGCCGCCCGAGACCAAACAAACACGCGACACTTTGCGCCGCAGTTCGCGCACACGATCGACCAGGTACGCGGCGGCTTTCTCGTAGGGCCAGTCGTCGCAGGAGTTGTCGACTTCGACGGCGAAACCGGCGGCGGTGGCGGCTGCGGCGGCTTCCTCGACGGCCACCGCATTCGAGAGCACGGTCCACCAGCGGGCGCGGACGAACGCCGGGTCGTCGGATTTGGGCGTCTCGTCGAGGGCGTGATGGCGGAAAAGATCGGCGACCGAATCTGGAAACTGATCGACCAGATTGTATTTTGAGGCGATGCGTTCGCAGTCGTGGATCGAGGTGGAATCGGGCATGGTGGGGCCGGAAGCAAGCGCGTCGGGCGTATCGGCGGGCACATCCGATACAAGAATCGAAACCTGCTGCGCGGGATAGGCTGCCAGGGCGAGGCGTCCGCCCTTCACGGCGGAAAGATGTTTGCGGATGGCGTTGATCTCGGCGATGGGCGCGCCCGAGTGCACGAGCGCCTGGTAAGTAGCGGCGAGATCGGGCAAAGAAATCGCGTCGTTCAAGGTTGCGACCGGCTTTTCCACGATGGACGAGCCCCCGCCGGAGAGCATAAAAATTACCAGCGAAGTGGAGTCGAGAGCGGCGAGAGATTTAAGAATGGCGGCGGCGGCGCGGATGGATTCAGCGGTGGGCGTGGGATGTCCGCCACGAAAGTAGCGGAAACCGCGGACTTGATTCTCGGCTTCGACCGGAGAAGCGACGATGCCTTCGAGGCTGCTGCCCACTTGGGCTTCGAGAGCGGCGGCCATGGTGTGCGCGGCCTTTCCGATAGAAACGACGAAAACGCGATGGTAGGAATCCAGATCGTGCAGGTCGTCGCCGATGCGCAGCACGCGCCGCTCGCATTGTACGCTACGGGCGAAGGCACTTTCGATGGAGGCGTTGGCGAGGGCTGCGGAAAATATTTTGCGCGCTGTCTCGCGCATAAGGCGGAATTGCAGGTCACGCTCCGGACTGACATCGGGCATGGGAGGATTATAGAAAGATCAGGTCGCGCAGGGACAGCCGCCCTCGGCTGTCCAGGCCGAGCGCTGCTCGGCAGCCCTCGGCGGATCCAGCAATTCCAGAGTCTCTGTAGTAGGACGGTCTCACAAATGATTCCCAGGGTTTGGTGTCGGGCCCTCAGGGGCTAAAGCCCGCGTTTCTGGCGGCCGTTAGCGGCACGACTAAAGTCGTGCCCTTCCCAAAGCCATTTATGAGACCGGTTCTAGTGTTCGCAAAAGCCAAGAACTGATAACTGACAACTGAAAGCTGGAGCCAACTCTACGGTACGATCTTCGCAGCCGCTTTCCCAGCGACGGCCGGCGCGACCCGCGGCTTGGCGAGCGTACCGGTGAGAGTCCATGCCTGCCCGTTGCCATTCGTCAAAGTGAAGTCTAACGCGCCGGCTGGGGAAGCGGCGCCGCCGATCCGGTAAATGCCGTCGTGCGATTCCAGCCGCCCCGAAGATAGCTCCCACGCGCCTTGTTTCAAGCGCAGTTCTCCGGCGAAGCGGTGTACCGGCAGGGGCCCAGCCGAGCCCGGAATTGTAATATGCGGCAGACTCCCGTTGCGCATCGCGAACTTCAACTGGCCGTCGGAGTGCGCCAGTAGGTCGCGAATGCTGTCTCCCGATCCATCCAAGGTCAAACTCCCGTCGGCGGTTCCGGCAATCCAGGCATCGTTCATCAACGCGCCCACTTGTGCCAGCGATATATTCCGCAACGCGCACCCGCCCTGGTACCGCGGCGGCTGACTCGACGCATCATGACTCGACAAATCAATCGTCCAGTTCCCCCGGTATGTGCCTTGCAGCAGCTCTCCGTGCAGGGCGGTCAGCGTGATCTTGCCTCCATCGACCGCCATTTGCGCCGCAACTTCGGTCGCCAACATCTTCTTCAATGCGAACCGGCCAACCTGCAAATTGCCGCGCGCCTGGATCGCAAGCAGTGGCGAACGGCCGAGCGTCTCGTTGAAGTTGGAATTCAAAACGCCGTACCACGAACGTTTGGCGGGAGGCGGCGTGAACCATTCCGCAAGGTCTGCCGTCGAAAGCTGGTCGGCGGCGAGATCGAACTGAAACACGCAATTTGGACGCCGCGCCTGGAGACGCGCAATTTCGAGGCGCCGTGACTGCGCCGCTCCAGTGCGTGTCTCCGATATGGGCGGAAATCTTCTGCATCGAGACCGCATCCGGAGTCAGAGACATGGTCGCAGAAGCAATCTCAATCGGAGGGTTGAGGCCGCGCATTTCCACGCGCGCGTCCCGCAGTTGCACCGTCCCAAGTGCGGCGGGAGGCGCAAACCCCTGCCACGGGCCGGAGACGCGTACATCCAGGTTGGTCTCGCCTGCCGCCGCCGGACGCGCCATGGGCAAGCCCAGAACATCCTCCAGACGAAACAGGTTTTTCAGTGCCATATCGCCGCGCAGAAAAAAGCTATACCCGGCAGTGGAAATCCATCCCCCCGCGCTGACGGGCGCGGCAGCGTTCACGGTTATTGCGGCCGGGCCAAGCCGCAGGTGGGCTTCAGCGGGTTCCCGCTCAATTTCATGGTTCTTCGAATCGTCAATCGGACGAGCAACGTGGCCGAGCCTGTTTCGCGGCGACGCCTCCTTCGAACGAGCGCCCACGAGAGCCAGAGGGATCGTGGCGAAGTCAACTTCATCTTTCCCTGCATTCGACGACAAACGAACATTGGTCGCCGCGCCGGTTCCACTCCATTGCGGCAGCAGAGCGAGGCGCGAGTCCTCAGGACCAGGAGGCCGGTTGCGCACGGCGCGAAATTCCGCATTCAGCAATCCACGGGCAGTGAGATCGCCGGGAATTTGTTTTTTCGCCAGCCGCAACAATCGAACCACGGAACTCAACGGCACCTTCTCGACTGCCAGCGTCAGATCATAGCTGGGCAGTTGGCTGGCCAGAACAAAATTCCCGCGCAGGCGGAGGATGCCGCCGCTCACGGGCGATTCACAGCGCAGATCGGCAAAGGCGCTTGTGACCGCGTTGTAGCGTCCCGAACAAGCGGCGGCGAGGCGCACACTCTCGCTGCCAACAATATCGTAGCGGCGGAAATCTTCGATTGCAGTCTGGCTTTCCACTCGCAGCGCTTCCGGGGTGCCCGATAGGTTCGCGGTGAAAACTAACCCGCCGCGCCACCCCCGGTCTTTCCCGCTCACCAGTTGGGTGAGCTGTCCCAGTTGCCCGTTTTTCCATTGCACCGCGATTTGCACCGGGGTCGACTGCAAGGTCGGGGCACGCTGCCACGTGGCGTTGATCTGGAGCAGGCCCGTATCGGTGAGGTTGAAGTCCGTGCGCACCGGCTCGGCCTTCATGCGCGCGCCCCAGGAATTTTCCGAATCCTGCCACAGCGCCACGTCGGCATCCATCAGCGCGAACGACTTCTTCGTCTGTCCGAGTTTGAAATTGATGCGGGCGCCGCTGGCTTCGAGGTAGGGAAATACGGGCCGCCGCTCGAAGGCTGCTTTTCCCGTCGGAGCCGCTGGAATCCGCGCGTTGCGTTCGATCAGGCTGGCCAGGTTCCAGTGTCCTTCGGAATTGCGCACCAGATTGATGCTGGGCTCGCTGGCGGTCAGGCGGGCCATCTCCAGGCGTCCGCGGAGCAGGGAACGAAGCCGGATCGCGGCGGAAACTTCCTGCGCCCGGATCATAGGCTCGGCGCTGAATGCCGGATCGTCGTAAATTACCAGGCCCTCAAGATCGAAGCCCGGCCGCGGCAGAAAATGCAGGCTTACGTTGTCGAGCGAGACCCTGCGTCCTAGAGCGTTTCCAATGGAACCGGCAATCCTGTTGCGCAACTTGTACACGCCCGGCCGCCACAGAAACAGGATCAGGACCAGGACCGCGAACACGGCCACGCCGCGCCTGGAAAAAAGAAATTTCACCGCACGATCCTGAGCGTACGCGACCAGCGCGTTTCATCGAAGAAGTGAATGATAACGTGCTTCACCAGGAATTCCATCCTCTCGCTCCAGGCGCGCATTTGCCACTGGTTGGGCGGAGTGTCGAAAGACCAGTAGATGAACATCGGGCGCCCGATCACGTTCATCCGCGGAATAAAGCCCCAGTAACGGCTGTCGTAACTCACGTCGCGGTTGTCGCCCATGGCAAAGTAGCTGTCCCCAGGCACAACGATGTCGCCGCCCTCCAGATGCGAAGGAAGTTCCTCGGCCCATTTTTCGTTTCGCACGCCATACATTTCCGAAGGCTCTACTGCCGGAAAATTGTCGCGGTAAGGATCGTAGTTCTCAACTTTGTGCTGCGCGTACGGCTCAACCAGTTTTTCGCCGTTGCGATAGACCGCACCGTCGCGCAAGTGGATGCGATCTCCGGGAACACCCATGATGCGCTTCACCACGAACAACCCTTGGGTCTCCGGCGACAGAAACACAACAATGTCGTTGCGGTGGATGTCGCGATAGGGCATCAGGCGCCCCATCCAGCGCGTTGGCGGCGCGAACTGCTCCCGGTTCACGAATACGTGGTCGCCGATGAGCAGCGTGTCTTCCATGGAACTGGAGGGAATCTCAAAATTCTGGAAAATAAACGTCATGACAAAAAGGACGATGACGAACAGTTCCGGTAGCGAGGCCAAGAACTCCGGCGCCGTTTCTCTCGGTTTCTCGTCCACAACTACTTCCTTTTCTTTTTCCCGCACGTTTGCCGTCCGTTTCAGGAAACGCTTTCTCACCGCACGATCCTGAACGTGCGCGACCAGCGCGTTTCATCGAAGAAGTGAACAATTACGTGTGTCACAATAAATTTTATCCGGTCGCCCCATCCACGCATTTGCCACTGGCCGGGCGGAGTATCGAAAGACCAGTAAATGAACATCGGGCGGCCGATCACGTTCTTTTTTGGAATAAGACCCCAGAAACGACTGTCGTAGCTGGCGTTGCGGTTGTCGCCCATGGCAAAGTAACTATCCGGTGGCACGACGAGGTCTCCGCCTTCGATGTGCTCGGGCAGCACAAGCTGCCAGTCTTGGGTGACGTTGTACGCGTCAGACGCTTGCACCGCTGGAAAATTCTCGCGGTAGAAACGCGTGTTCTCGTTTTCAGGGACGAACTTGTCGCTGACATAGGGTTCATCGAGCTTCCGCCCGTTGCGGTACACCGCACCGTCGCGCAAGTGGATGCGATCTCCGGGAACACCCATGATGCGCTTCACCACGAACAACCCTTGGGTCTCCGGCGACAGAAACACAACAATGTCGTTGCGGTGGATGTCGCGATAGGGCATCAGGCGCCCTATCCAGCGCGTTGGCGGCGCAAACTGCTCCCGGTTCACGAATACGTGGTCGCCGATGAGCAGCGTGTCCTCCATCGAACTCGATGGAATCTCAAACGCCTGCAACACAAATGTGATAATGAACAGGCCGGTGACCAGCACTCCCGCCAGCGATGCCAGGAATTCCACCGTGGTTTCGCGCGGCTTTTGTTCCGCCGCCACTTCTTCTTTTTCTTTTTTGGGCACGTTTGCCATCCGTTTCTAAAAAGTTTTTCTTAGCGCGTCTTCATCGGCGCGCGTTCATCTCGCGTTCATCGATCAGCGGTCTATGGTCAGCGAATCCGCCTGAAAGTCCGCTCCCAGCGCGTGATCTGGAACAGATGCGTTATTGCGTAGGCAAGATGATACAGCCTGTCGCCCACGCTGGGAGCTCCGGAAAGATCGTTGCTCAAATTGGCCGACGACCAGTAAATCAACAGCGGCCGGCCCACAATATTCTCGCGCGGCACGAATCCCCAATAGCGGCTGTCCTGGCTGTCGTCGCGATTGTCGCCCATCACGAAATAATGGCCCTCGGGAATAATCAGCTGATGGTCTTCCACCAGCTTCGGCATTTCTTTCCACCAGCGCGCATCCACCGCGAAGTCGGGAGAGTCGGTCTGGGGAAAGTCGTCGCGATAGCGATTGCGCAGCGTGGTGATGTGCTGCGTATAAGGTTCGTCGACCAGAGCGCCGTTGATATATACGCGTTTGTTGATGAGGCGCAACCGGTCTCCGGGAACGGCCACCACTCGCTTGACAAAATCCTGCGCCGGATTCACGGGGTAATGGAAGACGACGACGTCGCCGCGCCCCACCTTGCGATAGGGCAGAAGGCCGAACAGACGGTGCCCCGCGCTCTCGCCGTAACATAATTTGTCCACCAGGACGTAGTCGCCGGTCAGCAGCGTGTGCTCCATCGAACCCGACGGAATGGTGAACGCCTGCACCAGGAAGCTGACCGCAAAAACGGCGACCACGATCGTGCCCGCGACCGACTGCACGGTCGCAGGCCACTCCCCGGCGGAAATTTTCCCACTCCATGACATAAGGTAAATTCAGGCCGCGCACTTGCGGGACGCTTCCCTACGTCCCGCCGCCCTTGGCCTCGCCGGTTGCGGCCAGCCCCGTCAACTGCTCCAGAGCCTGCCGCGCCGCTTCCTGTTCCGCCCGTTTTTTTGTTGCACCCTGGGCGCGCCCAACTATTTGCCCCAGCTCCGCTGCCGGCAATTTCACCTCGACGGTAAAAGTTTTCTTGTGTTCCGGCCCTTCTTCCTTGACCAGCGCGTAGACCGGCTGCGGCCCGCCGCGAGCCTGCTGCGCCTCCTGCAACGCCGACTTGAAATCCATCACCGGCATCGCGCTCGTCTCCAGATTCATATGCGCCAGTTCCGGCTCTACGATCGCGCGGACGATAAAGTCGCGCGCCACCGGCCACCCGCCGTCGAGATAGAGCGCCGCCAGGACCGCTTCCAGCGCGTCCACCAGCAGGCTGGCCTTGTTGCGGCCGCCGCTCTTTTCTTCGCCGCGGCCCAGGCGCATGTAATGACCGATCTGCAACTGCTCGGCCACCCGCAGCAGGTGGCGCTGCCCGACGAGATGGGCGCGCAATTTCGAGAGATGCCCTTCCTGAAATTCCGGGAAGCGATGGAACAGCGACTCGCTGGTCGCCAGCCCGAGCACCGCGTCTCCCAGAAACTCCAGCATTTCGTTGTCGCCGCCCGGCGCGCCACTCGCGGACAAACCGTTGCCCGCGCCCAGCGCCTCCACCTCGCGCGCTTGCGAGCTGTGGGTCAGCGCCTGCTCCAGCAGTTCGCGGCGCTGGAAGCGGTGCCCCAGGCTTTCTTCCAGCGCCGTGATTTCGCGTGAATGCATAACCAATCGTGGGGCTCGATGCCGCGTCTCTACGGAAGCGCCATTTAGTTCTTCGGCGGAGTCTGCGGTTGGGTCGGCGCTGGGACCTGCGGTTGGGTCGGCGCTGGGGTCGGCGCTGAGGCTGGCGGTTGGGCCGGGGTTGGGGCAGGCGCCGCGCCTCCGGTGAGCTGTTGCAAGCGGTCCCGTTCGCGGCGCGCCGGCGTTCCGACCGGAGTGTTGTCCTGGGTCAATTCCACGGTGCGGTTCGCCACCTTGAGCGCCTCAGGATATTTCCCCTGCTTATCGAGCGCCAGCGCCAGACGGAGCATGACCACCGAGTCTGGACTGCTGGGGAAGGCGTCGATCGACTTCTGAAGGTCCTCCTCCGCCTTCGCGTAATTCTCTTTCTTGAAGTCAATTGTGCCCAGGATGGAATAGGCGTCGGAGCGCAGCAGCGATTTGTAATCGTCGATCTTGTCCTGCGGCGTGCCCGCTGGCACTTGAATGTCGGTGTCTACGGTCTGGGTGGCCTTCTGGGCCATCGAGGCCGCCTCGGCGTAGCGCTGATCCTTGTCAAGGTCGGAGTCGTGCGTCTTTTCCGTGATCACCTCCGCGACTATCGCCAAAGCCTCGGGATCGTTTTCGTCGAAACCGAGCACCTTGCGGCCCATGGCCTCGGTTCTCTCCGCGTCGTTCGCATTCTGGCAGAGACGCGTTGCCATCTTGTAAAGCAGAAGCCGGAGTTCACTGTCGGGAAACTTGGTGGCAAAATCGTCAACCGCCTTCTCCATCGCGGCCGGATCGGTATTGTTTTTCGCGGCATTGTAGGCGTCGAACTCCGGTGTGGTCTTGGCTTGCGGCGGACGTTTCGCCGCTGGCGCGGCTGCACCCGGAGTTGCACCCTGCGCTGGCGCCGCCTGACCCGCTGCCGCAGGATTCTGCTGCGCCGGTTGTCCGCTCGTCTGGGCCTCGGCCCAAACCGCGACACTTAATATCGCCAGACTCAATATCGCTAGAATGACGTCTGTTCGTTTCATGCTGTCTCCCCTAACCCAAGATTTTGAACATCAGATGTTATTCCGCAGGGACAGCCGCCCTCGGCTGTCGAGCGAGCGCAGATCGCGAAGTCCCTTATCGCTGTAGCGCCGTCGGCCCTACAACCTCGCAATCTTGAAACCTGTTTCATTCCGGCTGCTTCGCCACCGGAGGCTCATAGGGCTGGTCCATGCCTTTTTGCGCCGCCAATTTTGCTGCCGGGACCGTATCCCCCGCCACATCCACCGCCTCCCGATAGTGGTTCAGGGCGGCAAAGCGGTCCTCTTTCAAATCGAAAATCCGGCCCAGGTAAACGTGCGACCAGGCGAGCACCTTGGACTCGTGGGCCGTCTCCAAGACTTTTTCAAAGTACGCCCGCGCTCCTTCCAGGTCTCCCTTGGCGGTCGCCACTTGCGCCAAGATGAAGAGCGCGCGTCCGGCGTCTTCTTCCTGACGATCGAGCGCTTGCTGCGCCAGTTTCTGCGCGGTGTCCGGGTCGCCCGCCGCCAGCCTGCGCTCCGCATTCAGCAGCAAGTGCTGGTCCTGGCTGCCCGCCAGGTGGAGCAGTTCCGGCGCCGCCTCGCCCGAGAACTCGATTAACGATACCCGCTTAATTTCCTTGCTGACGTTAATCATGCCCACCATGTCGGGATAGGCGTTGCGCATGCCTGCCGG
>CAVPYG010000012.1:0-39797 GCA_963709835.1 uncultured Acidobacteriaceae bacterium | reverse complement strand
AGCAAGGCGGCGGTCGCGATGTAGAGGTATCCGCGGACGGGGTGAGGGGCGGTGTTCATGGGACGGGCTCGATGGTGCAGGTGGTTGGTGAAGCTGCAATCATTTTGGCCTTTCTTCATCTAACAGACAATAATTCACAGGCAATGTCTCACCGGCAATATCTCACAGACAATATTGCACAGATCATGGAAATCCCGACATCCCTCCGGCCGGGCGGGGGCGCCCGGCGCCACACATGGCTACACTAGCGGCGGTTGTCGGTCATGGGCTCGGGATGAATCAGGACGCGGAAAAGTTCCGGCGCGTTTTGTTTGAAACGGATCTCGAGCGAGGTCATAACGTCGTGTACACGCGACAGCGGCATGTCGTCGGGCAAGGTGCAATGGCAGGAAACATAGAGACGGCCGCGAACTTTCTTGAACTGAAATTCGTGAACGTCCATCACCTCGGGAAACTCCTGCACAAGTCGCTTGAGCCGCTGTTCGAGTTCCGGCTCGCGCACGATTTCCTCTCCCGTTTCAATGGTCGCGGGCTCGCTTTCAATATGGGTGAGGATGGTCGAAATTTCGGGGAGGTCGGCGCGGATCTCGGTTTCGAGGCGGGTGACTTCGTCGTGGGCCTGCACCATGCTCAGGCGCTCGTCGAGTTCGAGATGCTGCTCGACGTGCAACTGACCGTTCAAATCCTGGACGCTGATGTCGTGGACGTTGAAGTTGTGGCGGGTGGCCACGGCGCGAATGCGGTCGAAAATATTCTCCGTGCGCCGGGCGCGTGGAACCGTATGCACCATGACGTCGGCGTCGGGCAGGACCTCGCGCACGCGCGACCGCACCGCGTCGGAAATCTGCTCCGAGCGCTGGAAGGTGAAATTGCGTTCCAGGCCGACGGAAACGTCGGCGAAGTAGCCGTTGCCCGCTTTGCGAAAACGGAGGCGCTCGACTTCGAGCACGCCATCGACGGAGGCGAGGCGGTCGAGGATCTGGCTGCGCACGCCGGCTGGGGCCGCATCGAGCAGGGCATCGGCAGTTCTTCGGGCCAATCGCCAACTCACGGAAATGACGACGGCGGCCACAAAGAGGGCGGCGATGGGATCGGCCTGGCGCATCCATTCGAGGCGATAGCTGCGGCCGAGCCAAACGAGGGCGAGGCCGACGATGACTACAGCGCTGGACCAGATGTCGGTGGAAAAGTGGAGCGCGTCGGCTTCGAGCGCCTGACTGTCGTATTTTTTCGCGATGCGTCCGAGGGCGCGGGAGCGCCAGGCGTCGATGGCGATGGAGAGCGACATGACGAGGAACGCGGCCACGCTGGGCTCGATTTCGACGTGGTGAAAGAACAGGCGCATGATCGCTTCATAGACGATCCAGACGCAGGTCAACAGCAGCAGGCCGGTTTCGATGAAGGCGGAAAAATTCTCAAACTTGCCGTGACCGTACTGGTGATCGGCATCGGCGGGTTTGTCGGAAACGCGGACGGAAAAGAAAGTTGCCAGGGCGGCGATGAGATCCAATCCGGAGTGCGCCGCCTCGGATAGAATTCCCAGCGAGCCGGTGGCGATTCCGACGACAATCTTCAGGCTGGTGATGACGAGAGCGGCGAGCACGGAGTTCCCGGCAACCCCGCGTTTCTCGCGGCGCATGGATTCGGCACTGAAGGCGGCCCGAACTTCCGGCATAGAGGCCATTATCGCTTTGGATTCGCCAGCCGCCAACCCCCTTGTTCTCGACCTTGTTCTTGGCATTGTTCTCGACTTTGTTCCCCACAAGCCCGCTTGCCCAGCCAGCGGCGGGACATGCTACGATGACATTCGTCGTAATTCTTCCTTGGAGGACAGTGATTCATGCGGTTCCAATGCATTGTGTGTGTTGTCTGTCTACTGCTCGCGAGCTTGGCTTACGGACAAGATGCGCCACCGGTTCTGTCGCCTGCTGATAGTCACACATCCGGGATTATTACTGGAGTCAGACAATCCCCAACCGGAGCGAAGGCGGAAGCCAACGCTGCGGCCGCTCCGGAAAAGGCTCCCGAAGTAAAAGTGGGGCCTGACGATGCGGTAATCACGCTGAAGGGGTTGTGTGCCGATGCCAGCCTACAGGGCGAGGCGTGCAAAACGGTGATCACGCGCGCGCAATTCGAGAAGCTCGCCGACGCGCTACAGCCGAACATGCCGCCGCCCAATCTCCAGCGGCTGGCCAGCTTCTATGCGCAGGCCCTGCGGATGGAGCCCGAAGCGGAAAAACGGGGCTTGGACAAGGGGCCGAGGTTCGAGGAAATGATGCGCTTTGCACGCCTGCAAACTCTTTATCAGGAATTGATTGGGACGCTACAGGAGGATTCCGGCAAGGTGCCGGACGGCGACATTGCGGACTATTACAAAAAGAATGCAGCGTCGTACGAGCAAGCCACGTTGGCGCGGATTTATATTCCCCGCGCCAAGCTCATCGCGCCTGCGCCGGTTGCGCCCAAGGCCGAGGCGAAGGACGAGGCAAAGGGCGAAGTGAAGGCGGAAGAGAAGCCGAGCGCGCCACAGCCTCCGACCGAGGAGCAAAAGAAGGCGGCTGAAGAAGCGATGACGAAGGTGGCCGCCGATCTCCGGGCGCGGGCGGTGAAGGGCGAAGACCCGGACGCGCTGCAAAAAGAGGCTTGGGTTGCGGCTGGACTCAAAGGAACCCCGCAGAGCACAAAGATGGAGAACAAACGGCGGGCTACGTTGCTTCCGAATCAGCAAGCGGTCATGGATTTGAAGCCTGGCGAGGTGTCGGAGGTGATGACAGATCCCAGCGGCATCCACTACATCTACAAGATGATCAGCAAGGAAACGATACCTCTGGATTCGGTGAAACAGGACATTCAAAGGACGATCTCCAGGGAGCGCCTGGCCGACAGCATGAAGGGATTTCAGGGCAATGTCGATTTGAACAGCGCTTATTTCATCGCAGTCCCAAGGCCGGGAATCATGGGGGGCAGAATGCCAGCGCCTCCGGCGCAGGCGCCAAAACACGACTAGATGGACACTCCAAAACCAACGGTCATCGTCACCGGAGTTTCGGGCAATCTGGGCCAGCGACTGGTGCGGCAACTCGCGGACTGGACGGTGGTGGGCATTGATGTCACGCCGCCGGTTCATTCGCAGGTCGATCGCTTTGTGGCGCTCGATTTGGGAAGAGAAGAATCCACGCGCGAGTTGCTGCTGCTGCTGCGCGAATTGAAACCGGCGTCGGTGGTGCATCTGGCGTATGTGATCGATCCGCAGCGCTCCGGAGTGCTGGACGTGGACCGGATGTGGCGCATCAACGTGGCGGGCACGGCGCGGGTGATGGAAGCCATTACCGAAGCGAACCGGAATGCCGGGACGACGATTCGGCAGTTTCTGGTGCCGAGCAGCGTGTCGGTGTATGGATCGGACCTGGCGGCGCCGGTCGCGGAAGACGCGGCGCTGGGCGCGCATACGCTGGCTTACGCGATCCACAAGAAAGAGTGCGATCTGGTGGTGCAGCAGCGCGCGCCTTCGCTGCGGGGGTGCAGCATTTTTGTGCTGCGTCCACACATTTTTGCCGGGGCCACGGTGGAGAATTACCTGATGGGAGCGTTCCGCGGGACGCCCACGGGTAGGGGAGCGCGGGCCGCGCGCATGCGGCAGTCGGGGAAACGCCTGCCGTGCATGATGCCCTTCGGACGGAAATATCTGGAGAACAAAATCCAGTTCATCCACGTGGACGACATGGCGCGGCTGCTGGCGTGGATACTGAAGCGGGAACCGGAAGCGAAGCGGCTGACGATTCTGAATGTGGCCGGGCGGGGCGATCCGTTGACGTATGGGCAGTGTATCCAGTTGGCGCACGCCAAATTGCTGCGCGTACCGGGGAAGTGGGCGATGCGGCGCGTGCTGCAGTTTTTGTGGAACTGGAAGATCTCGGCCATTCCGCCGGATGCGGTCCCATACATGACCGGCCAGTACACGATGAACACCGACCGGCTGAAGAACTTTCTCGGCGACGACTACGAGCGGGTGATTGAGAAAACGAACCTTGAGGCGTTTGTGGATTCGTTCAAGAAAGACTGATTCACCGCCGAGACGCAGAGCGCGCCGAGAAATCTTGAGGAAGAACCAAAACTCCCGCTCTGTCCCCTGTGCTCCCCGTGGTTCAAGATTTGGATCTTCTCGGCGTGCTCGGCGTCTCGGCGGTTAAATGCTCTTGACTCCCCGGTACAGTCCTGCCACGCCAAACGTGTACGGAGTCCAGGAAACTTCGCGAAAGCCGGCTTGACGCATGCGGGCGAGCATTTCATCGGGCGCGGGAAAACGCTCGACCGATGCGGGCAAATAGGCGTAGGGGCCGCGTACTCCGGAAAGCAGCGTCCCGATCGCGGGCAGAATTTTCTTGAAGTAGATGCGATAACAGCGGCCGATCAAGCCGGCCGGCGCTCCGAAATCGAGGATGCCGCATTCTCCGCCGGGATGGAGCACTCGTGCGATTTCACGCAAACCGGCGTCGTAGTCGGAGAGGTTGCGAAAGCCGAATGCCGAGGTCACGAGATGGAACTGGCCATCGGGAAAGGGCAGGCGCAGGGCGTCGGCTTCGATCCAGAGGAGATTGGTACCTCTTTTTTTGTTGGCCGCCGCCTTCTCCGCGGCGCGCTGCAACATGGCGTGAGAAAAATCGGCACCCAGAATTTGGGCGGCTTCCGATCCGGCGCGGCGGCGTAACGCAAAAGCCATGTCTCCGGTGCCGCAACAAAGATCGAGCACGCGAGCATCGGGACGCTTCAGGATGGCGTCGAATTGACGAGCGGCGCGCCACCACCACCAGCGGTCGATGTTGAACGAGAGGACGTGATTGAGCAGGTCGTAGCGCGGCGCGATCGAAGTGAACATCTCGCGGACGGCCGCTGCCGCCGACTCGCGGTCTGGGGCGCCGGCGGGAGAGGCGCCTATGATCGGGTGATTCATGTCGTGAGTCATTGATCCATCTCTAATGGCGTGACAGCTTGATAAGTCGTACAGGGGAAGGCTGGTACGCTTCGCACCTCCCAGGTTAGCGCCCAAAGAACGGGCGCGAACCTGGGGCACCATCAGGCGTATCTTGTGGAACCTAGCGAGCTGTGCGGCCCTCAGGGGCTGAAGCCCACATTCCTATCGGCCTTTAACGGCACGGCTGAAGCCGTGCCCTACCCAAAACCATTTATGCGGCCGGCGCTACTTTTTTGCCAGCTTGCGAATCTCGTCGACTGCCGAGCGGACGATTGTTTCCGGAACGTCGCTGGTGATTTCGACTTTTCCGATTTCGCGCGGCAAAATAAAATGCACTACTCCCTGGCGCGTTTTTTTGTCGGAGCGCAATCGCTTCAAGATGTTCGCGGTCTGCCAATTCATGCGAGGCAGGCGGCCAAAGCTCATCACGCAATTCGTAATGCGTCCCGCGGTTACGCTGTCGAGTTTTCCGGTGGAAAGGGCGATGTGGGTAGCGGCGATCATGCCCCAGGCGACGGCCTCTCCGTGGAGCAACTGGGTGTAGCGGGTTTCGGCCTCGAGCGCGTGGCCTATGGTGTGGCCCAGATTGAGCACCTGGCGCAAACCGCCTTCGCGCTCGTCGGCGCTTACCACGGAGGCTTTCAGGCGTACGGAATCGGCAATCACCTTTTCCACCACAACCGGGTCGCGATCGAGAATCTCGCGGCGGCGGTCTTCAAAAAGTTTGAACAGTCCGGGGTCTCCGATGATGCCGCACTTCAGGGATTCGTAGAGACCGGCGTGGTATTCGCGCGACGGCAGGGTCTCCAACACGGCGGGGTCAACCAACACAGCGCGCGGCTGGTGGAAAGTTCCCAGCAGATTTTTTCCCGACACGAGGTTGACGGCGGTCTTCCCTCCGATGGCGGCATCCACCTGCGCCAGCACGGTGGTTGGCACCTGGATCACGTCCACGCCGCGCATGTAGATCGAGGCGAGGAAGCCGGTCACATCGCAGACTACTCCGCCGCCGAGTGCAATCAGGGTGACGCCGCGGTCCGCGCCCTGCTTGACGAGCTTCTCGGCCAATTTCTCCAGCGTGGTGAGACGTTTCGAGCGTTCGCCGTCGGGCATTTCGAGGAGGACGGCTTCGATTCCTGCGGCCGCTAGCGATTGCAGCAGAGGCTTTGCCCAGCGGCGGCGAACGGGCGGGACGGTGACCACGAACACGCGGCGGTTCTCCAGAAACTTGGCGAGCGATTCTCCGGCGCGGGCGAGCAGGCGGGATCCGATGAGCACGTCATAGGAGCGCGACGGGGTTGTCACTGGAATGCTGATCATGAGCATTCATCATAGCGCATGGGTAACTGTGAGCACGTCGCCCAATGGAACCGGCTACGAGCTGCGGGCTGCGAGCAAGCGTGAATTGCTTGCGCAAAGCTCGAAGCTCGCGGCTCGAAGGTCGTGGCCCGCTCACGGCGCTTTCTTTCGCCGATCCACCATCGAGGCGACGATGGAAACTCCCAAAACAGACAGCACAATCGCCAGTGCCCATTCGGTGGGAATGGTCACGTAGTGGGACGCCAGCATTTTGAGGCCGATCAGGACCAGCACTAGCGACAATCCGTAATGAAGGTAGCGAAAGCGGTCGATTATTCCGGCGAGCGCGAAGTACATCGAGCGCAGGCCGAGAATGGCCAGCACGTTCGAGGTATAGACAATAAAGGGGTTCAAGGTAATGGCGAGCACGGCCGGGACCGAATCCACGGCGAAGAGAATATCGGTGGTTTCGACGACCAGGAGCACGACCAGGAGCGGAGTGGCGTAGAGCGCGTTGGTTGGTGCGAACAATCCCTGCGCGGAAAATCTGCGCGTGAAGAATTGGCCGTTTACATAATCTTCCGTCACGGGCAAAACTCGGCGGAAGAGGCGCAAAGCGAGATTTTTATCGGGATGAATTTTCGTTTTGCCCTGGCCGAGCAGCTTGAGTCCCGAATAGACCAGCAGAGCGCCGAAGGCGTAGGTGATCCAACTGAAGCGCTGGATTAGTCCGACGCCGGCGGCGATGAAGGCTCCGCGCATGAGCAACGCTCCGAAAATTCCCCAGGACAGAACCTTGTGCTGGTATTCATCGGGCACTTTGAAATACCTGAAGACGACGAGAAAGACGAAGAGGTTGTCAACGCTGAGCGATAGTTCGATGACGTAGCCGGTGACGAATTGGAGCGCCTGGGGCCGTCCTTGCCAGAGGAAGATCAGGACGGCGAAGGCGGCGGCGAGGGCGATCCAGAGTCCCGACCACGCGAGCGCCTGGCGAACGCCGATGCGGTGAGGGCGGCGATTGACGACGCCCAGATCGAGCGCCAGCATGGCCAGCACGAACAGGTTGAAGAGAATCCAGAAGAGGAGCACAGAAAATATTAACGCAGGTGTCAGGTTTCAGGTCTCAGGTGTCAGGACAAGCAGAATCTCGCAGACCACTCTGATCCAGCTTAGACGCCAGGTTTTCCTGAGATCTGATGCCTGAGACCTGCTTTTCTACGCTGGCGTGAGGCCATACTTCTGTTGCAGGCGGCGCTCCATGGTGCGGAAGATTAGGCCATCAACCAGGTAGCCGAGGATCACGATCAGGATCATCACGGCCATGACCTGGTTCATGTCGCTGAGGTCGCGGCCCATCATCAGCAAGTAGCCGAGTCCGAGGCTGAGAAAAATCATTTCGGCCTGAATCAGCGAGCGCCAGGCGAAGGCCCAGCCCTGCTTCATGCCATTCACGATGAAGGGCAAGCTGGCCGGCAACAGCACCGACCAAAAAAGGCGGAAGCCGCTGGCTCCGAGGTTGCGGCCGGCCATGCCGTAAATCTTGGGCATTTGCTTGCGGCCGTCCTCCATCGCAATCGTCACCGAGAGCAGGGAGCCCATCAGCACGACGAAGAGAATGGCTTTCTCGGTCAGTCCGAACCATAGGACGGCGAGAGGGATCCAGCAAATGCTGGGCAGCGATTGCAGGCTCACCAGCAAACCGCCCACGGTTTCTTCGAGAAACTTGCTGCTCGAAACGGCCAGGCCGAGTATCATGCCGAGCACAACCGACATGCTGTAGCCGATGAGCATGCGCTTCATGGTGACCATGATGCCGATCCAAAAGCTGTGGTCGGCAAAACCATCCCACAAAGCGTGGCCGACTCCCCAGGGCGGCGGAAAAAGATAGGGCGGCCAGATGCGCAGTTTGGCCACGATGGCCCAGATGGCGAGAAGCGCGGCATAGAAGACTATCTGCCTAGCGAGCTTTTTCATCGGCGTACTCCGCTGCCAAAGATTTGTTAATTTCGTCGCGCAGGCAAGCCAGAATTTCTCCCGAGGCGCGCGCAACGTCGGGTTGCTCCATGTGACGCGGACGGGGCAGGGTGACGGCGAACTCCTGCTTTACGCGGCCGGGGCGGAAGGTCAACAACACGACGCGGTCGCCGAGGCGCACCGCTTCGCGGACGTTGTGGGTCACGAAAATGATGGTGCGTCCGGTTTCAGACCAGATACGTTCCAACTCGTCGTGGAGCAGGTCGCGAGTCTGGGCGTCGAGAGCGGCGAAGGGTTCGTCCATTAGCAAAACGTCGGGCTCGGTGGCGAGCGCGCGGGCCAACGCGACCCGTTGCCTCATGCCGCCCGAGAGTTGATGGATGTAGCTGTCTTTGAACTTGGAAAGATGGACGAGGCGGAGATAGTACTCCATCTTCTCTTTGCGCTCGGCTTTAGGAAGGTTCTTCATCTTGAGGCCGAACTCGACGTTGCCGGCAACGGTGAGCCAGGGAAAGAGGCCGAGTTCCTGAAAGATGAGGATGCGGTCGGTGCCGGGGCCGCTGACTGGCGCGCCATCGATCAGGACCTTCCCCGAGGTGGGCGGCTGGAGACCGGCGATCAGGTGGAGCAGGGTGGACTTGCCGCATCCCGAGGGGCCGACGATGCAGAGGAACTCTCCGGGCGCGACTTCGAGGCTGACGTTGTCGAGCGCCAGCAAACGCTCTCCGGAAGTGGTCTTGTAGCTGAGCGAGATGGAGTCGAGCGTAACTTTCGGAACGACCACCTCAAAGATCGGGCGCTTGGGAAACTCGGTGATCGAGGAAACGGGTTTTCCGTGAAAGACATTGGCGCGCACTCCGGTGCGACGAGCGGCTGGGAGCGGCGACGGAAACGTGTTGTGAGGACTCGTGCTCATAGTATTGCACTCATTGGATGGCCTTCTTCCCTTTTTCCACCAACACTTGATTCAACAGCGAAAGATCGTACAGACCCGACAGGTCGGGCATCTGGTGGCCGAGGAAACCGGCGTCAAAGGCGGACCTGGCTGCATTCATCAACGACGCACGCAATGGGTCATAGGTCGCGGTCATGCGTCCAAAGGCCTCATCGAGCACGGCGTCGGGCAGGGCCTTCCCGGTTTCTTTGGCGATCTGGTGGTAGAGGAGTTTTCTGGCCTCGGGCAAATGGCCGTTGATCCAGTCGGTCAATTCGACGTGGGCGCGGATCCAGTTCTTGACCAGATCGGGGTGCTGCTTGAGAAACTCTGTGCGGACAATCAGGTGAGCGGTGATGAATTGGCCATTCGGCCACAGTGTCCGCTCGTCGAGGAACAAGCGGCCGTTCCCTTCCCTGATCAGACGCGTTGCCCAGGGCTCGGGCGCCCAAGCGCCGTCCAACTCTTTCTTGATAAAGAGGGTGAGTTGGTCGGGATTGGCGAGCGGAATGACCTGTACGTCGCCGCCCTTGTCGGCGGACTTCATGCCGTGGGATTTCAACCAGGCGCGCAAGGCGACGTCCTGGGTATTGCCCATCTGAGGGGAAGCGATTTTTTTGCCGTGAAAATCTTCCGGCTTCTGAATGCCGGAATCGTTGCGGACGATGAGCGCCGCTCCACCACTGGTTGCGCCGGCCACAATGCGCAGCGCCTCGCCATCGGAGCGGACATAGCCGGAGATGGCCGGGTTGGGCCCGATATAGGTCATGTCGATGGCCCCGGCAAATAGGGCCTCGATGGCTGAAGGCCCGGCATTGAAGCTCTTCCATTCAACCTTAACCTGAGGTCCCATCGCTTTGTCGAACCATCCGTTGTTTTTGCCCACCATGGCTTGGGGGTGGGTGATGTTGGGAAATGCGCCCACGCGCACGACGGTCTGCGCCGCCGCAAACGCGCCCAGCAAAAAAAGCACAGAGGTGGACGCGAAGAAACTTCTCTTATGCATTTTCACGGCTCCCGCCTTGGGCTGAGATGGACAGCACACGGGCCTCGGCTTTCTTCTGTCCGACAGTCTTGCGGTTGCCGATTTTCCGGTTGATGGCCTTGGGATGCGAACCGGCTACAGGGCCTCGGCTGATGAGGTCGGCCAGGGTGGTATTCTCCAGAATTCTGGCGGCGGCATCGCGCACTTCGAGAAAGACTTTGTAGAGGGCGCTATGGTCGGCGTCGCTCGCGATGAGAGCGCGCAACTGATCGGCATCGCCAAACGGGGCGAGCGGGCCGTCCACCAAACGAATAATTTCGCTCAAGCGGATTTCCGACGGATCGCGGCGCAAGCGGTATCCGCCCTTGGCTCCGCGGACACTCTCCACCATGCGAGCGTTCTTCAGTTCGAGAAGAATCAGTTCCAGAAATTTTTCCGGCAGATTCTCTTCGTAGGCGATGTCGCGAATGCGAATCGCGCCCTGGGTGTAACGGCGGGTGAGCACCATCATCGCCTGCAAAGCGTACAGGCCTTTTTGGGAAATCTTCATTACGGTCTTGCCCCCCACATTATCCCTATGTTACTGATCGGCATTATAGAAAACGCAAGCACACTTCCAAAGCACTAAATTGTTAAAGTTCTGCGAAGGCTGTGGTTTCAGAGAGTTACGGATGGAGTTGGGCGTTGTAGAAGGCGTTCTTGTGCAAGACTTTGCACTTTCGGGAGGGTGGGACTTCCTCTCCCAGCCCCTGAAGGGGCTTCTGATTTCGACAGACTTTCGGCATCGCTGAAGCGATGCCCTGATACGAAGGCCCGGCCTCTGAACGGGCGTCTGATTTCAAAAAAGCGGCGGCATCGCTGAAGCGATGCCCTGATACGAAACCTGAATTACGCCGCAGGCGATTAGAGCAAACGGAGAATGGAGACGGTGATGTTGTCTGGGCCGCCGCGCTCACGGGCGAGAGCGATCAGGTCGCGGCCGGCTTGTTCGGCGCTTTTGTTTTCGAGGGCGGTGAGAATCTCCGAGTCGCGCACCTGGCCCCACAATCCGTCGCTGCAAATCAGCAGCACGTCGTGGGGACGGAGAGGCAGCGGGCTTTCGGGCGAGTCAACGATGAGATCGGGGAGGGTGCCTAAAGCGGCGGTGAGAATGTTGCGTTGGGGATGATGCTCGGCTTCTTCCGGGCTGATCATTCCCGACTCGAGCAACCGTCCGACGTAGGAGTGGTCGCGGGTTACGCGAGTAATCTGGCGGTCGCGAATGAGGTAGAGGCGGGTGTCGCCAACGTGAGCGAAATAGAGCGCGTGATGGCGAGCATGCGGGTGCGCGCCCCTGACGATCACCGCGGCGGTGCAGGTCGTTCCCATGCCATGCAGTTCGGGATGGTCGAAGCTGTATTGGATGATGCGCCGGTTGGCTGTCTGCAAAGCCTCGACCAGCGCCGCTTGCGGGTCGTCGCCGGCGAAATCGCGATAGACTTCGAGAATCGTTTCCACGGCGAGGCGGCTGGCTTCCTGGCCGCCTTCGTAGCCGCCCATGCCGTCGGCAACGACGGCCAGGCGGCCCTTGCGCGGGAACTGGCGGTCGTCCTCCGGCTCCCAGTAAACGAACGAATCCTCGTTATTCTGGCGGAGGCATCCGATGTCGGACTGGCTCGATATTTCGATTCCGGCGCGTATCTTCATGCGGTCACGGCTTCAATGGCGGGAATGAAAAGCATAGGTGGCGCTTCGGTTCACCAGCAACATGGGATTATACGGCGTGCGTGCGGGAGGCTCAAACGGGGAGCGGCCGGTGGGAAGCGTCCTCATCTGGTTTTTCCACCACGGAGACACAGAGTCACGGAGAAAACCTTGAAGATGGAAGAACCAGGAGGCGGAGGTTTTACCAAGGCGTTGGGTTTCTCTGGGTCTCGGCGGCTCCGTGATGGAAAAACCGAATTAAGACAGGACCCGGCCCGTGGCTACAGCGGAGATGAGAGGGTCTAAACGGAGACGAGGACGGCAGCCAAGCCGCCGTCCTCGAGGAACAAGAATTCAAATGGCGAATTACTGCGTCGGTTGGGGGCCACATTCTCCGGTCGGGTTGGTGGTCGGGTCAGGGTAGCCCTCCGCGGAGGCCATCGCAACAAATACAGGCGGAGAGGTAAACCCGCTTTGGGTAGCCGTGACCGTGTAGGTGCCAACAAGTGCCCAGGCCGGGGAGGTCGCGGGGGCGACGGCGGTATTGTAAAAAGTACAGGCAGCTGGTTGCACAGCCGTGAGCAAGCCGTTAGTGCTTATCTCGACAGTTTGCGGCGGATCCGAGAGTGCATAGGGAAGGTCATCGCTAGGGTCTATGGCGTCCCCGCTGCCCACGATCTGGTAGGCAACCGGCACGTTGGTAAGAAGTTTTTGCGAACCGTTGCTGTAGTTTCCCCACGGGTACAACTGGATCTGCGCGCCGATGCCGGTCAGGTCGAGGGTCCCCGGCGGGGCCGCGACCTGATTCGAGGTCGAAAGCTGGATGGACTGTAAGTGTTTGGTCGTTCCGCAACCCAGCATGCTGAAACCTAGCAGCGCACAAGCTAACAAGGCAAAGAGAGTTTTACGATTCACCGCCAAGTACCTCCAAAAGGAAATCTTCCGCATCGTCGCAGCATCCGTCACCGGAGGCAAGGTAACCAAAGTCACTGGACTGCTCGGACGTGCGGCTCTGTACGGTCGCGCAGGCGGTCCGCCCGTGGCGATGGCGAGGCCCGGCCGTTCAACTCCGAATTACGAAATTCTGTCGTCCTGAGGGAAGCGAAGGAGCCATGCATCCTGCGGGCGCGGGTGGAATGCAGAGGTCCTTCGCTTCGCTCAGGATGACAGTTCATAATTGGAGGACAACTTGCATTTGAATGCCAACGCATACCAGCCCCTCGCCGAACTGCGATGGCAGAAGCCGCGGCCTCGTCTACAATCAGGTCATGCCCGATCCAACATCCGGTCAACCCGTGCCTCCTCCACCGCCCGCGCCTCCATCCGCAACCGGGCCGATCACCGAATTTCACATTGGCGATGAATTCGGGACGGCCAGGCGGAATCTGCCGCCGGCTGGCATCGTCCTGATCTGCATCGGGGCGGTCGCGATCATTTTGGGGGTTCTGGCGTTTATCCAACGGCCGAAACCGCAGGGCGCGGGATCGATCGATTTGGTGTCGGCGGTCGATGTGCCCGGCCAGGATATGGTGCTGGCGGCAATCACGTTCACGCTGCGAAATTCGGCGGACAGAGCGATGTGGATCCACACGCTGAAGGCGGAGCTCACCACGGCGGACGGCAATACGTTCGACGATAACGCCGCTTCGGCGGTGGATCTCGACCGGTACTACGCGGCGTTCCCGGCGTTGAAAGAAAACGCGCAGCCGCCGCTTTCGCCGGAAACCAAGTTGGCGGCGGGAAGCGAACAGAAAGGGACCATGATTGTCGCATTCACGGTGACGAAAGAAGCGTTCGACGGGCGGAAATCGCTGACGGTCACGATTCAGCCTTATGATCAGGCGATGCCGGTGGTGTTGAAGTGAGGATCTGTGCATTTCTCTAACGCCACGAGAATGCAGAGATCCTTCCCCTTCGGCTGCGCTCAGGGTCAGGATGACAGAGTGTTTTTATGCAGCCAGCTCGGAAGCCTCACTCGTTTTCGAGTTGTTGACGCGCTTCGGCCAGGGCGGCCTTTTCTTCGCCGCCCACTTTCGGATACTTCAAATCCATGCGCTTCAGAGCATCTACCACCGCCGCCACGACCACCAGGCGGGTAAACCACTTGTTGTCGGCCGGCACGACGTACCAGGCGGCGTGTTCGCTGGCCGTTTGACGGATCATATCGTTATACGCCACCTGATAGGAGTCCCACGATTGGCGCTCCTTCACGTCGGAGGAAGAAAACTTCCAGTTTTTGTCGGGGGTGTCGAGCCGCTCCATGAAACGGCGCTTCTGCTCTTTCTTCGACAGATTGAGAAAGAACTTCACCACCGCAATGCCGTTGTGAGTGAGGTAGCGCTCGAAGTGATTAATGTCATCAAAGCGCTCCTCCCAGATGTTCTTCGTGACCAGCGACTGGGGAAGTTTCTGGCTCTGGAGAATCTGGGGGTGAACGCGCACCACCAGCACCTCCTCGTAATAGGAACGGTTGAAGATGCCGATACGTCCGCGCCCGGGCACGCATTTCATGCACCGCCAGAGAAAACCGTGGTTCAGTTCCTCGGCCGAGGGCGCTTTGAAGGACGATACTTCGACGCCCTGCGGATTCACACCCGACATGACGTGTTTGATGGTGCCGTCTTTACCGGCCGCGTCCAGGGCCTGAAAAATGAGCAGCAGGCCCCAACGGTCCTGGGCCGCGAGAATACCCTGGAGGCGGCTGAGTTCCTTGACGCCATTGGCCAGCAGTTCTTTGGCCTGCGGCTTTAGTTCCGACTCGAGGCCGTGGGTGTCGGCCGGGTCGCAGTCTTTGAGGCGGAAGTTTTTTCCCTGTTCGATGCGGTAGCGCTTGAGCAATTTATCTATTTTCATAAGGTCACTCGTTAAGGCAAGCACAAAAATCGGGTGATCGGTGATCGGGCGATCTGGGACTTGATTCTAGATGACCCGAGCACCCGATGATCCGATGACCCGATTGTAGACTTCAGAGCGGGCCGCGGACAGGGAGCTCGGGCTGATCGCCGAGGTCCATGAAGCGCGCATCACGCGCCTCGTTGCGCACCGAACTGAGCGACACGGTAACTTCGCGGATGTAATACAAGGTCCCCGCGAGCAAGCACATCAGCGCCAGGACAAAAACGACAGCAGCTGCAATGGCAGCGTCTTTCCAGTAAAGGCCCAAGCCAAGGAGCAGGCAGGAGGCGATGGTTGCGGCGAGAGAAATCAGGACGAGGAGGAAGCAGCGGCGCATCAATTCCGCGCGCTGCTCGATGGCGTGGATCTGGGCGGTGTAGGCCTCGGCTTCCTGCACGCGGTCATTTTTGGCGGCGTCGTGCTTGCGGTGGACATACTGGCGCAAGCGGCTGACCATACCCATCAGACGGACGTTGATCGAGAGAATGAGCAAGCTGGTGGCCGAAACAAAGATAGCGGGAGCCAGGAATGCTTGAAACAAACGAACGATGTCGTTCATGGCGGAGCGCTTGCGGAACGAAGCGCGTTATCCTCTGGGCAATTCTAAACCAACGGCGGTTGCGGGACATGCGTGCACACGCGTACATTCGCTTTTGAGTAATCTGCGGTTGCAAGTGGCCGATACCGGGTTCAGCAATTAAGTTCGACGCAAGATAAAACATGACGATACGAAATCAAATGTGGGGCTTTGCGTTTCTGTGCGCGCTTTCGCTCTTGTTCTGGTGGCACGCTTTGGCCATGACGATGGATTTGGCGCTTCGCAACGAGGCCTCCACGCATATCTTGCTCATTCTTCCTTTGAGCGTTTCGCTGATTTACCTGGATCGCAGCCGCTGGCGGCGAAGTGATCGTGACGCTGGGCTTGCACTCTCCAGGGGCGGCATTGGCGTTGGTTTGGCTGCTCTGGCGGGAGCTGCCCTGATTTTGTGTTTGGCGCGATGGGGGCAGCCGCAGTTCAACATTTCACCTGGCGGGCAATTGTCGCTGAGCATGTTTGCCCTCGTCATCTGGTGGATCGGCAGCGTCATACTTTCGTTTGGAGTGGGAATTTTCCGGTCTTTCTTGTTTCCCCTCTGCTTCCTGTTCTGGATGGTCCCTCTGCCGCCGTTTGCGCTGGAAAGAATCGTGCTGTTTCTGCAACAGCAGTCTGCGTTTGCTGCACGGATGCTTTTCCTGGCCGCCGGCGTCCCAGTCATACAAAACGGCCTCATTTTGTCCATTCCGAGCCTCGATATTGAAGTTGCCAGCGAGTGCAGCAGTATCCGGTCGAGCCTGATGCTGATCGTGATCGCCATGGTTTTGGCGCAGCTGTTTCTGCGTTCGCGGTGGCGGAAGGCTGTGGTGGTTGCGGCGGCGATTCCGCTGGCGGTGGCGAAGAACGGGCTGCGTATTTTTGCCATTGCGGAACTGGGGACGCGCGTCGATCCTGGGTTCCTCACCGGGAATTTTCATCACCACGGAGGGATCGTTTTTCTGGGCATTGGGGTGGTGGCGGTGGGTGCGCTGGTGTGGGCGCTGCGGAGAAGCGAGTTGCGGCGGGCCAGGGCGTCTGGTACGTCGGCTGAATCGAGGAATTAGGCGGGAGGCGAACAGGACTTGGCGTGACGCAGTTTGTCGATGCCACCTCTGCAAGAAACTCCAGCAGAACCGGCGACGCGCTCGGTTGAGGCAAAGCAGAACAACAGGACCATCGATCAGCTGACCCATGGATTGACGACTGGGACCGAAAGGTCGGCGAAGTGCGCGACGTTACGGGTTGCCAGCGTGGCATGGTGAGCGAGGACGATACCGGCAATCATGGTGTCGCGCAGATCGCCGGGCCGGCCTTTTTTTTGCCGGGCCGCCATAAGGTTCGCGGCGTACTGCGCAGCGTCGGCGTCGAATGGGGCAACGCGCTGCCCGATCTTGTCGAGAAGAGCGTCGAACGACTCGATCAACAGAGCTCTTCGCTTTCCGAGGGGCATGATTTGCAATCCGAATCCGATCTCTAAAACTGTCACTGAGGTTGTCCAAACGGATGTCCGCGGCTGCTGGTCAAGCCAAGCGACGACATGTTTCTCGGGCGTTTGGCGCATCACCGCCGAGAGTACGTTGGTGTCGAGAATAATCATGATTGAGAAATCATGGCTCAAAGGACGCCGGCCTGATCTCGTGTCCCCGCAGTTCCGGAATGTCGGAGTCCAGACCCGCCTTGGTGAATAACGCGGAGATTTCCGTTCCGAGTCCGCCAGCGGGAATGTCTTCTTCGTTTACGGCATTGCGAAGGATATCTCGCGCTTCCTCCTCCATGCTGCGGCCATGGCGCCGGGCGCGCCGCCGGAGCCTCGCCTTCACTGCGTTCTCAATTTTCCGGACCACAAGCTGCGCCAAAGCTGCCCCCCTTCACCCTGATGATATCATGATATCACAAATGAGGTTTGGAGCAAGCGGACAAGATGCTAGCGGAATTTCTCGCAATCGCGGAACCTGATTCCGCGCTGGTCTTTAGCAGACACAGCCGGTTCGCCATCGAGTTGCCAGTCGATGGCGAGGTCGGGGTCGTTCCAGAGGAGGCTGCGTTCATGCTCGGGAGCGTAGAAATTGGTGGTCTTGTAGGTGACATGGGCGGTTTCGGAGACCACGCGGAATCCATGAGCAAATCCTGCGGGGATCCATAAGATGCGCTTGTTGTCGCCGGAGAGGCGGACCGACTCCCATTTGCCCAGTGATGGAGAACTTTTCCTGAGGTCGACCACGACGTCCAGAATCTCTCCGGTGATGGCACGCACGAGTTTTCCCTGGGGTTGCTGAATCTGATAGTGGAGTCCGCGCAGCACATTGCGGCTGGAATAGGAATGATTGTCCTGGACAAATTTTTCGTGGATGCCGAGCTCGGCGAACACACGTTCGTTGTAGCTTTCCAGGAAAAAACCTCGATCGTCGCCGAACACTTGAGGTTCGAGGATCCAGACGCCAGGCAAAGTGGTTTCCAGTTTCTTCATTTAGGCGACTCTCTCAGCTCGCGCGATTCCAGGTTTCTGATCTTCCTTAAAGACGCGGCTTGCCACGTCTCCCGCCAAAGCCTGAGACGGGGCAAGCCCCGTCTCCACACGAACGAACCTAGAAAACCTTCTCCTGCAAGATTTGCAATAAGTACCCGCCGTAGGCGTTGTTCTTCATGGGCTGGGCGATGGCTTCCAACTGTTGCGCCGTGATGTAGCCGGAGCGGTAGGCAATCTCCTCGGGACACGCCACCATCAGGCCCTGGCGTTTTTCGAGTGTCTGGATAAACAACGCCGCTTCCATCAGGGCTTCGTGGGTCCCGGTGTCGAGCCAGGCGATACCGCGTCCCATGACACTCACCTCCAACTGGCCGCGGCGCAGGTATTCGCGGTTGACGTTCGGTGATTTCCATCTCTCCGCGGGCGGAGGGTTTGAGGTTGGATGCTATTTCCACGACTTGATTGTCGTAGAAGTAAAGGCCGGTCACGGCATAACGGGACTTCGGCTGGCTGGGCTTTTCTTCGATGCTCAGGGCCTTGCCATGCTTATCGAACTCGACGACGCCATAACGCTCGGGATCGTTGACTGCATAGGCAAATACGCGCGCCCCGCTTGGCCTTTCGGCCGCAGCACGCAAATCTTTGGCGAGATCGTGGCCGTAGAAAATATTGTCGCCGAGCACCAGCGCGCAGCCACTGGCGCCGATGAAATTCTTTCCGATCAGGAAGGCTTGGGCGATTCCTTCGGGCTTGGGTTGGGGAGAGTATTCAAAGTGAATTCCAAAGCGGCTGCCATCGCCCAGCAGGTGCTGAAATCTCGGCAAGTCATCGGGAGTTGAAATGACCAGGACTTCGCGGATGCCCGCCAGCATCAGGATGGACAGTGGATAGTACACCATCGGCTTGTCGTAAACCGGGAGCAGGCTCTTGCCGACGGCGTGGGTGACGGGATAAAGCCGGGTGCCGGAACCGCCAGCGAGAATGATGCCTTTGTAGTTTGGTGGCGATGAAGTGGCCGGAGTAGTCATGGGCAAATTCGTTTTCATTCCGAATATCTCTAAACCGAATACTGTTTTGCGATCCACTGGCGGTAGCTGCCGGTGTTTACATCCTCGACCCAGTCTTCATGCTGCAAGTACCAATCGACGGTCTTGCGGATTCCGGTGTCGAACGTTTCTTTGGGACGCCATTGCAGTTCGCGTTCGATTTTACGCGCGTCCATGGCATAGCGGCGATCGTGGCCGGGACGGTCTTTGACGAAGGCGATCAAGTTGCGATGCGGAACGACCGGGTCGTTGGGGCGCAGTTCGTCAAGCAGGGCGCAAACCGTGTTCACGATTTCGAGGTTCTTCTTTTCATTGCAACCGCCGATGTTGTAGGTTTCGCCCACGCGTCCTCGGGCAAGAACGGTCCGGATCGCGCTGCAGTGATCTTCGACGTACAACCAGTCGCGCACGTTCTGGCCGTCTCCGTAAACCGGAAGCGGCTTGCCGTTGCGCGCGTTCAGAATGATTAGTGGAATCAGCTTTTCCGGAAACTGGTAGGGGCCGTAATTATTGGAACAGTTGGTGGTGAGAACCGGCAGCCCGTAGGTGTGATGGTAGGCGCGGACCAGATGGTCGGAAGCCGCCTTGGACGCGGAGTACGGGCTGTTGGGCGCATAGGGCGTGGTTTCGCTGAAGGGCGCGTCGTTGGGGCCGAGCGAGCCATAGACTTCATCGGTGGAAACATGCAGGAAGCGAAACGCGTTGCGCTCGGCTTCCGGCAGAGACGACCAGTAGGCGCGCGCCTCTTCCAGCAAAGTAAAGGTTCCGTTGACGTTGGTGCGGACGAAATCGTCCGGGCCGAGGATGGAGCGGTCCACGTGGCTTTCGGCGGCGAAATGAACGATGGCGCGCGGACGCTCGCGTTGCAGAAGGTTTGCGACCAGTTCGCGGTCTATGATGTCGCCCAGTTGAAACTGGTAGGACGGGTGCGCTGCGATCGATTCAAGATTGTGCAGGTTCCCCGCATACGTCAGTTTGTCCAGATTCACGACGGGCGACGATTCCTGCTGGATCCATTGCAGGATGAAATTCGATCCGATGAATCCCGCCCCGCCGGTAACCAGGATCGGATTTTGCATGTTCATTGGCATCGAGGCGGTGGCGACGGGGAAACTCCTATCCTAATGAATGTTGGACAGCGAGCCGCATGAATCGCGGCGGCGAATTTGAAACTGGAAACAAACCAGTTACATTCTACTCGAACGGCACCGGTGGACATTGATCACCCGCCGTTCGCGGCTTCGATGGGGCGGGCGCCGGGCTTGAAGATCACGCCTTGGCTGGTGCGGCTGTTCATCACCACGCGGATGGGCTCGGCAAACTGCAAGCGGCGGACACAGCCTTCCTCTTCGAGGGCCGGTTGCTCGGCCAACCACTGCCAATCTACCGAGCCTTCTCCGGCGTCTGGATTCACGGTGAAATAACCGATCTGAAAGGCGGTGAGGTTCTGAAAGAAATGGCTGCCCTGGGAGGGGGTCACACGAAAATCGCGGAACCCAGCCTCAACAATGGCGCGCGCGCCGGAGATTTCATCCCATTCGACGGGAATGCCCAGCCATGGCTCGGTCGATCCCCAGCGGCCGACGCCGATCAGCAGATAGGGTCGGTTCTCGTCATTGAGCACGCGATTGAAGCGGGCGACGGCCTTGGCCACTTCCTGACTGTGGCTGCGTTCGAAGCGCTCCGAATCGACCACCACAACATCGTGGAGGTTCTCGATGCATCCGTTGCCCAGAACTTTGGCGCTTAGGCAGATCAACTCCTCGGGCCGCACATCGTCAAAGGCCAGAACCTCGCTGTCGCGGGCCAGGGTCAAGGGCCGGATCTGGAGAAAACCAAATTCCGCGGCCTGGCCAGACTGTTGCGGCAGACGCACGGCGAATTCGATTTCCACGGGATTGCCCAGCGCATCTTCGCCCGCCCGGACGAGGACATCGAGAATCTCAGCCAGGGGGAAGGTTCCGTGCTTGAGGATGGGAGCAAAGGTCACGATGCGCGCTCCGGGGCGGCTGACTCCATCGTAAACGGCGTCGTTGTCGCGGGAGTAAGTTGAGGCCACCGCTTGCAGCGTTCCATCTTTCTCGGCGGCGTTCAGGTTGAACCGCCTCTCTTGCCAATGCCCGGGACGGCCGTCCTCAGCGCCATGCAAGGCCAGGGCCCAGAATTCCGATTGCGAGTTGGTCAGTATTTCTTCGACCGAGGAAAACTGCGCTAAGCTGAGGGGATAGCGCGGGCAAAAGGTCAAACACTTCCCTCCATCGACCACCGCGCGGCCCAAGCCCAGAGCGACGGCGGCGATGCCGTCCTCGAAAGTTCCGGGCGCCACGGGATAGAAGTTGTGCGAGCGCACGACTCCGGAGAAATCGGGATAGAAGCGCTCGCCGTGCGCCCGTCCGACAACCTGCTGAAGAATGACCGCCATCTTTTCCTCTTCCAGGCGGTAGGGCGTGGCCCGCACGTAGGCCTTGGCGTGGCGGCTGAACATGGAGGCATAGACGCGGCGGATGGCCTGGCTCAGCGCGGTCAGCCGGTCTTCTAGATCGGTCTGCGTATTTTCATCCTGGTTGCCCAGCAGGAAGGTTTCATAGACGCCGGTGAAAGGCTGGTATTGCGAATCCTCCAACAGGCTGGAGGAGCGCACGGCCAAGGGATGCTTGACTTCGGCCAGAAACGACTTCAGGTCTTCGTTCAGGGCCGGGGACAGCGGCGCGTTGAGGAACTTGCGCTCAATCTCAGCGTCGTCATCGCAACGCAGGGCAAAATCCAGGAGGTTGTTCTCGGCGACGAATTGATCGAAGACATCGGTGGCCAGGACGACGGCGGGAGGCACCGAGATGTGAACGCCGGGAAAACGGCGGGTGATGCGGCTTTGGCGCAAAAGGTGGCGCACGAAGGCGAGGCCGCGGGCCTTGCCTCCCAGCGACCCGGAGCCGATGCGGAGGAAACTGGAGACCGCGGGCTGGAATGTATCGGCCTTGAAATCGCCGATCAGCACCTCGCTCTGTTCGCGGCGATACTCGTGGATCGATTCGATCAGATCGTGGCGCAAACCTTCCGAACCGTCGAAATCGGAAACGCGGCGCGGCCTGAGCTTGGCCGCCAGGGCAAACTCGGTGCGCGCCATCAGCCAGTGGGAGAAGTGGTTGCTCTGGGCGTGAAAGACGATGCTTTCCACGGGGACGGTTTGCAATTGTTCTTCCAGCGCGTTGAGGTCCTTTGCCCGGCCCACTTCGCTCCCATCCGGCAGACGAAAGATGAAGTCGCCAAAGCCGAAATGCTCGGTCAGGATGCGGCGCAAATCTTTCAACAGGGTGGGCGAACGCTTGCGCAGGAAGGAATAGCCGGCGGCGTGGGCGCGCGGACGAAACTCGGTGCGGCTGGTTTGGAGCACTACGGGCACGTCCGGCACCAGGCCCTTCACCATGCGCGCCAGCTCGAAGCCCGCCTCGGGACTCAGCTTGCCCTCCCAAGGGAACTCGACGTCCGATACCAGACCGATGAGATAGTTGCGATATTCCTCGACCAGGCGAGCCGCGTCTTCGAAATTTGAGCTCAGCAGAATCCTGGGCCGCGCCTGCATACGCACCAGTTTGTGGGCGACGTTGACGCCTTCCTGGATGACGCGCCGCGACTGCTTGATGAGCTCGGTATAGATCACGGGCAGGAACGCCGAGTAATAACGGATGTTGTCTTCCACCACCAGCAGCACAGGCACGCCGATGGCCCGCGTGTCGTGGCGGGCGTTGCGTTTGTCTTCGATGTACTTGACGATGGCGATCAGGATGCGGGCATTTCCCTGCCAGAGGAAAATGCGGTCGATGCCGGTGACCGGATTGCGCGCCAAAAACTTTTTGATCTCGCGATAGTCATAGGCCAGCACCACGACCGGGACATCCAAGCCGGCCCGCTTCACCTCACGCGCCAACTGGGCCGCGTCCATGTCGCCGACGCTGAGGTTGGTGACGATCAGATTGAAGCGCGGCTGGGAGCGGGCCAGCGCAATCGCTTCGGCGCAATTGGAGACGTGCGCAATCCCCGGAATCTGGCGCAGGTTGAGTTCGAGCGATTCGTCGATGAGCAACTCGTTGAGGCGGCCATCTTCGCGCAGGATGAAGGAATCGTAGAGGCTGGAAACGAGGAGGATGTTTTGCACTTTGAAGGGCATCAGATTTTCGAAGCCTTCAAAGCGCTCTTCGGCGTCAAGAATGGAATCGTCGGTGGGGACCACGCTCATGAGAATATCTTAGCCTACGTCAGATGCCCAGGATCGCCGGCATCCGGCGCTCTGAGTGCGATTCGTGCCATGAAATCTTGACCGCCCGCTGAAATGAAGCTGGTCAGCGCTTTGTCCGGCTTCCAGCGCTGGACAAGTATCAGGATGCAGCGCTAACTTGTCTTATACGGATCATCCCGCCCTGGGTCAGAGATTTCATTTCAAAGGAGAATTCACATGCCGCCTTCAGCGCGACCCTACATGGGAGCTACTCCTTACGATGGCGGCGTGACCTTCCGAGTGTGGGCGCCGTTCGCCTCCGATGTGCAAGTGCAGGGGGATTTCAATGGCTGGAAACCGGGTTCACACCTCTATCCGGAAGGAAACGGTTATTGGAGTGTGGACCTGAGCGGCGCCGCCGTCGAACAGCAATATAACTACCTGATCACGAATACCGCAACCGGAAACGTTCTTACTCACGTCGATCCTTATAGCCGCTCTTTCAAGACGCGCGGCGGGCCCAGCCTGATCGCCCCGTGCGACATACCGGACGCCGACAATTCGTATTCAACTCCATCATGGAATGAGATGGTTATTTATGAATTGCATGTCGGCACATTCGTGGCCGACAGTAAGCTGACCGAACCGGGCGGCACCTTCGTTTCAGCGGCAACTAAGCTGGACTATCTAAAAGATCTAGGAATCAACGCGATTGAAATCATGGCCACCGGAGAATTCGAGACAGACACTTCGTGGGGTTATAACCCGGCCTACATCTTCGCCATCGAGGAACAATATGGCGGGCCGAACGGGTTTCGGACGTTCGTACAGCAGGCGCACCAGCGCGGGATCGCCGTGATTATGGACGTCGTTTACAACCACCTTGGCTATCCCGCGGGCGACATGTGGCAGTTCGACGGATGGAGCCAGGACGGTTATGGCGGGATTTACATGTACAACGACTGGAGAAGCACCACGCCCTGGGGCAATACTCGCTTCGACTATGGGCGGCCCGAGGTCCGGAGTTACATTATGGACAACGCGCGCCGCTGGTTGCAACAGCGGATAGCGGATGGCTTGCGCTGGGATGCGACGGGATGGATTCGCAACGTTTATGGCAATAACAACGATCCCGGCAACGACATTCCCGACGGATGGTCGTTGATGCAGGCCATCAACACTGAGATCAAACAGAGCCAACCGTGGAAGATCAGCATTGCCGAAGACATGCAAGGCAATGAATGGCTGAGCAAAGACACCGGAGCTGGGGGCGCGGGCTTCGACGCCCAATGGGAGGCGCAATTTGTGCATTCCGTGCGGTCGGCAATCATTGCGGCAGACGATTCCGAGCGCAGCATGTATGACGTTGGTGACGCTATCAGTCATGGTTATAACAACGACGCGTTCGAACGCGTCATTTACACCGAGTCCCACGACGAAGACGCCAACGGTAACTCACGCGTTCCAGAAGAAATATGGCCGGGCAATGCGGGCAGTTACTTCTCGCAAAAACGCTCGACTCTCGGCGCTGCTCTCGTATTTACCGCTCCGGGCATTCCGATGATCTTCCAGGGACAGGAATTCCTGGAGAGCGGCTTTTTCAGCGACACGCAAGCTCTCGATTGGACGAAGCAGCATTCGTTCAGCGGTATTTTGACCATGTATCGCGATATGATCCGGCTGCGGAGAAATTGGTTCAATAACACGGCGGGGTTGAAAGGTCAATCGTTGAACGTGTTCCATGTGAACGACGCGGCGAAAGTAATTGCATTTCATCGCTGGGACCAAGGCGGGCCGGGCGACGACGTCGTGGTGGTCGTCAATATGTCCAACCAGTCGTTCGACTCTTACTCGATTGGATTTCCGCGCGACGGGACATGGGAGGTTCGGTTCAACAGCGATTGGAGCGGTTACAGCTCCGATTTCGGCAATCATCCATCTTACGACACCACTGCGGGCCAATCGGGACAGGATGGGATGCCCTCTAGCGGCAACGTTGGAATCGGGCCTTACACGGCGATCGTTCTATCGCAGTGATCGGCGCTGGCGGACGCATCTTCACGTTCGCCACGCCCTAGGAAACTCGCTGCTCCCTTTTTGATTGACATCGATGCAGTTCCCGCCGAATTGCAAGCGCCTCTTGACAATGGCCGGCAAACGAAAGTATAAGTAATAGATCGCAATGTACCGCAATCAGGACACCTGTCGCGGCCGTTGGCGCCTGAACAGGGCTGGCGGAATGGAGAATCAAATCATCATGGGTCGTCGGAGTCCGTCTCAGTATTCTTGGTTGTACCCTTCGGTGATGAAGCGCGCGTGGACCGGCGTTCTGACGTGCCTGGTTCTGGTCGGGCTGGCGTTGCCTGGGTGGAACTCCGGGCAAACCGGTGCGGGTCAAAGAAATGCCCCGACAGTTGCTCACAACTCCTCCGCTGATCTGGAGATCCACAGCTCGGTGTTGCGGATCGAATTCGACCACAACCTGCACAGCCGGGTGGTCGCCTTGTTTGGCCCAAGTCCAAAAGTCCTGGGTCGGTTTTCGGCATCCGAAACGGTCACTGGCGCGGGCCGCACCTGGAGTGACTTCGCGCTGAGCGCAAGCCAGCGGGAGCACGTGTCAGACGCTTTTGGCGCGGGCGAGCGGCTGACTTTGACGGGCAAGGCCGGCGATTTGCGCAAGGAAATCTCGGTCACGATTTATTCCGATTTCCCATCCATCGCCATCTTTGACGTTACGTATAAGAACGAAGGGAGCACCCGACTGGCTATTCGCGGCTGGGCCAACAACCAATATGTGCTGAGTTCGGTGCATGGGGCACGCGGTCCCGCATTCTGGTCTTACCAAAGCGGCTCTTACGAGAAGCGTCCGAATTGGGTGCTTCCGTTGCGCGCCGGATTCAAGCAGGAAAATTATCTGGGCATGAATGCCAGCGACTACGGCGGCGGCACTCCCATCATTGATGTTTGGCGAAGAGACGTCGGGCTCGCGGTCGGCCACGTGGAAACTGGACCGCGCCTGATATCTCTTCCGGTTTCTATGCCCGATGCGAGTCATGCCCGGGTGGCCGTTCGCGCAATCAGGGAGCGGACGCTGGAACCGGGCGAGAGCTTCCACACTCTGCGCACATTTGTCTCGGTGCATCAAGGGGACTATTTCCGCACGCTTACCGAATACCGCCGTCTCATGATGCGGCAGGGATTTCAAATGGCCTCGGCGCCCGACAGCGCTTTTGGCCCGATCTGGTGCGCCTGGGGCTATGGCCGGTCGGTGCAGCTCACAGCAGGTCTACGACACGCTTCCCACCGCCAAGAAAATGGGTTTCGCCTGGGTCACGCTGGACGATGGCTGGCAGAATAACTACGGCGATTGGGGGCTCGACCCCAAGAAGTTTCCGCACGGCGACGCGGACATGAAAGCGCTGGTCGATCGCATTCATGAGGAAGGATTCAAGGCGCAACTGTGGTGGTCGCCGTTGAGCGCCGTCACAGAGTCACAGCTGCTGAAAGATCATCCCGACTACCTTTTGCTGAACCGCGATGGATCGAAACGGAAGATTTCCTGGTGGAATTCGTTTTATCTGTGCCCTGCCGACCGGGGCGTGGTGGAGTACCACAAAGCGCTGGTTCGGAAGATTCTGGGCGAGTGGGGATTCGACGGCCTCAAGCTGGATGGCCAGCACATGAACGCCGTTCCGCGCTGCTACAATCCCGCGCACCACCACCAACGGCCGGAAGACTCGGTGGAAGCGCTGCCCGATTTCTTTCGCGAGATCTACGAAACCGCGCGCAGCGTGAAGCCGGACGCGCTGGTGGAGTTTTGCCCTTGCGGCACGGCCTATTCGTTTTTCACCATGCCGCATTTCAATATGTCGGTGGCATCCGATCCGGAAAGTTCGTTTCAGGTGCGCTCCAAGGGAAAAACGTTGAAAGCGCTGATGGGCGACAACATTCCCTATTTTGGAGACCACGTCGAATTGAGCGACGGGGCGACGGATTTCGCTTCCACGGTGGGGGTGGGCGGAGTCGTGGGCACGCAGTTCGTGCTTCCCGAATCTGGTGAAAAAACACGACAGATTCGACCTCACTCCGGAGCGCCAGCAAGATATTTGACAAGTGGATTGCGCATCTATAAAGACAAAATGCTGTCGCGCGGAGAATATCTGGGAGACCTCTACGACATCGGCTTCGACCTTCCCGAAACCCATGTGATTCGCAAAGGCGGAGAGATGTACTATGCGTTCTTCGCCCGCCAATGGAAAGGGCCGATCCAGTTGCGCGGTTTGCAGGACCGCAGCTATCACATTGTTGACTATGTGAACAATAAGGACCTGGGAAGCGTGCACGGCCCCCAAGCCACGATTCCCGCTGAGTTCAGCCAACATCTATTGCTGGAGGCTCGACCCGATTGATCCCGCCTACCGTGACGCGTGAGCCGAAAACCGCCAGCGAGCGACTGCGGGAGATCGTCAGCCGCAATCGCCGCTCTGAAAAAGTGGGATCGTACGCCGTCTGCTCGGCCCACCCCAGCGTTATTGCGGCAGCGGTTGAGCAGGCCGTCGAAGATGAGTCCATTCTGCACATCGAATCGACTTCAAGCCAGGTGAATCAACTGGGCGGGTACACGGGACAGACTCCAGCTCAGTTTGCCGAGGTTGTTCATGCGGCGGCCGAGCGCGCTGGACTTCCCTGGGATCGGGTGCTGCTGGGCGGAGACCACCTGGGACCATACCCTTGGCGAGATCAGCCTGCGGAAGCGGCACTGCACAACGCTCGGGAGCTGGTGCGGTCGTGTGTGCTCGCCGGATACAGCAAGATCCATCTTGATGCGAGTATGGCTTGCGCCGACGATGCAAAATCGGGGCCTGACCAGCGGACGATCGCGCAACGAGCTGCCATTCTCTGCCGGGCCGCCGAAAGCGCGGCTGAAGAGTTGCCGCACGGCGCTTCCCTTCCTCTTTACGTGATTGGCACCGAGGTCCCGGCTCCGGGAGGTGAGTCGATTCCGGGAGCGCCTCCAGCAGTGTCGTCGGCGGGCGAGGTCCATCACACTTTGGAACTTTTCCGCGCGGCATTCGAGGAACAGAAAGTGGCGGCGGCGTGGGAACGGGTGATTGGCATCGTGGTGCAGCCCGGTGTGGAGTTTGGCGAAAATGTGATTTTCGATTATGACCGGCGGAAAGCGGTGGCACTGGCGTCCGCATTGCCGGAGACTCCTGAACTGGTTTACGAAGCGCATTCCACGGATTATCAGAAACCCGCAGCGCTGGCCGAGATGGTGGAAGACCACTTCGCGATTTTGAAAGTGGGGCCGTGGTTGACATTCGCGTTTCGGGAGGCGGTATTCGCCTTAGGCGCCATCGAGCGGGAATTGCTGGCGCAGCGCAGGGGAGTTCGGCTTTCGCAAGTCCGGGAAGCGCTCGAAGCCGCCATGCTGCAAAACCCGGTTTACTGGCGATCGTACTACCACGGGGATGAAGAGGAGATTCGCCTGGCGCGCATCTACAGCTACAGCGACCGCTGCCGGTATTACTGGGGCGATCCTCAGGTCCAGCAAGAACTGGCCCAACTTCGCGCCAACGTTGACGCCTGCCCGGCGCCGGCAACCTTGGTCAGCCAATACCTGCCTGCACAGTACGATGCAATGAGGTCGAGGCGGCCGGCGGAGCGTGCCGAAGACATGATTCAGGGACACATCCGAAGTGTCTTGCGCGTTTATGCTTCGGCTTGTGGTCTGTAGGGCAACTGGCGGAGTGGTTTGAGGAGCTTTCGTTTCATTGCTATAGTTGTTTCTAAACATTGCTATATATTTCGCGTTCATTGGGCAGTATAGTGCAATGGGTCGAGGTTGGGAAGGAGGGAGCTTGCTTCAGGGGCGCGTGACAGACCGATTGCTGGCGCTGCTCGGCGCCAGCGAGAAGGAAAAAGAGGCCCGCGGCACCCGCTACACTCCGCGGGAAATCCTGCATCAGCCCGCAACCTGGCGGAAGACGTACAAGATTTGCGCGGAGCGGCGTCTTGACCTGATCCAGTTCCTGCAGGCAGCAGGCATCGGCGCAGAAAGCATGCCCCGCCCTACCGTGTTTCTAGTAGGCGCGGGCACTTCCGATTACGTCGGCCGGGCTCTGACCAACTTGCTGCGCCGCTTGTGGGGATGCGAAGTTTGGGCGGTTCCCAGCACCGACCTGCTGACGAACCTTGAAGACTTGGTCTTCGCGGACCGGCCCTACTTGTGGGTTTCGTTCTCGCGCTCCGGCGACAGTTCCGAAGGGTTGGCCGTGCTCGAAGCCGCAATCGAAAGATATCCCAAGGTGCGGCACCTGTTGGTGACCTGCAACCAAGAGGGCCAGATGGCCGCGGTCTGCGAGAAGACGCCCGGCAGCGCCTTTGTGCTTGCCTTGGACGATACGGCGAACGACCGCGGACTGGCCATGACCGGCTCTTACACCAACATGGTGGTTGCCGGACATTGCCTCGCCCACGTGTTTTCTCCCGCCGATTACGAAGACACATTCTCCGTATTGCAGCTGGCGGGCGAACGGTTCCTGGAGAGCGCGCAGGAAGTTGCCACGGCCATTGCCCAGGAAGATTTCTCGAAGGCGTGTTTTGTGGGTTCGGGAGTGCTGCGAGCTGTAGGGCAAGAATCCGCTCTCAAACTGCTGGAGCTGACTGCCGGCAAAATACAGACGATGTCCGAGTCCGCGCTGGGCCTGCGCCACGGCCCCATGTCGGCGCTGGACGAGAACACGGTATTCGTGAGCTTCGTTTCCCGAGACCCGCGCCGGCGGAATTACGAATTAGATCTGCTGCGGGAAGTCCACCGAAAGCAGCTAGGAAAGCTGCGGGTGGTGGTGGTCCCCGACTCCAGGGATAGGGATGGGGATAGGAATATCGATCGGGTCGGCCGGTTCGCGGATCATGTGCTTTCCCTGCATGCACCCGGCCTCGGCGACGAATATCGCGCACCCGTGGACGTGATCCTGGCCCAGTTGTTGGGGCTGTTCTGCTCGTTGCGGCTGGGCCTCAAGCCCGATTGTCCCAGCCCGAACGGCGCCATCGGCCGGGTAGTGTCGAATGTCAAGATTTACTCCTGAGTTCACTGCCTCTGCTAGAATCGCCGCATGACGATGGAAGCCTTCCTTGTTCCCGATAGGACCCTGGTCAACGCCAAAGGAGACGGGCCGGCGCTCGACGTGAGTCGGGCGGAGGGCCGGATTTTCCTGCTGACTCTGGCCATCACCAATATTGTCGAGCAGGAATCGCTCGATGTCGGCATCTTCGGATCGGCGGATGGCGTCGACGTGGGATCCGAAGCCGGTCGCGGCTTTTCCGCAGAAGTTTTATCGCGAGGAAGTTCCGCTGCTGCTCAATCTGACGGCGCGGCCAGAGGTCAAGTTTGTCCGCGCGCATTGGGAAGTGGCCCGGTGGGGGCGTGGCTCGGAAACGCCCATGTTCGAATTCAGCGTCGCGCTGCGGGAAGTCCCGCAGGAAATCCTTGCCGAAGCCGCGGGACGCGTGCGCGCGCAGTAGAGATTTCAGAGGTAGCAGAGGTCAGATTGCAGAGGTAAGACCGGCCGATTTTACCTCTGCAATCTGACCTCTCACCTCTGACCTCGCACAAAATCTCCGCTATATTAAATTCATGCCTGACGATTCGAACTGATCATCATCCGTCCCGCGCGCGCGGTGCGCGGCGTGGTTCGCATTCCCGGCGACAAGTCCATTTCGCACCGTTACGCCATGCTGGCGGCGATTGCGGAGGGCACGAGCCGTTTCCACAATTTTTCCGCGGCGCGCGATTGCGCCAGCACGCTCGATTGCGTGGCAAACTCGGCTGCGAGTGGAAGCGATATGACGAAGACGAAGACGACGGGGCGATCGAAGTGCGTGGCGTGGGGCCGCGGCTGAACGCTCCGGCGGAGAGTGCTCGATTGCGGCAACTCCGGCTCGACCATGCGCATGTTGAGCGGAATTCTCGCCGGCCAGCCATTTGCCGAGCGAGTTGTGCGGAGATGAATCGCTCTCGCGGCGTCCCATGGCGCGCATCATGACGCCGCTTTCCGAGATGGGCGCGAGGATTTCGTCGAGCGAAGGCGGACGGCCCCCGCTCAAAATTCAAGGCGGACCGCTCAAGGCAATCCACTACAAGCCGGAAGTGGCCAGCGCGCAGGTGAAATCGTGCGTGCTGTTTGCCGGACTTTTCGCCGATAGGCGAGACGGTGGTCGAGGAGCCCATCCGCACGCGCGATCATGGCGAAATTGCGCTGCGGGCGTTTGGCGCGGAAGTCGAGCGCGCCGGGAATGCGTCGCGCATCGTGGGCGGACAGCGGCTGCGCGCGATTGAGGCGCACGTGCCCGGCGATCTTTCGAGTGCCGCATTCTTTCTTTGCGCGGCGGCGCTGTTTCCGGGATCGCAGATCACTTTGCCCGGAATTCTGATGAATCCGACGCGGGCGCGGCTGCTCGACATCCTGATACAGATGGGACTGAAAATTTCGGTCGCGCATCTGGAAGAACATCAGGGCGAGCTGGTGGGGACGATTGAGGCGCGTGGAGCGGCGTGGAACGGAGGCGTCATCGCCGGCGCCGACACGGCTGCGTTGATTGACGAGATTCCGGTGCTGGCGGCGATTGCGCCATATTCCGAACGGGGCCTTGAAGTGCGCGACGCCAAAGAATTGCGCGTGAAGGAGTCGGACCGCATCGCCGCTGTTGCGACCAATCTGCGCAAAATGGGCGCGGAAGTCGAAGAGCGTCCTGATGGAATGCGGATTCCCGGCGGCCAGCGTCTCCATGGCGCGGAACTCGATTCCTTCGGCGATCACCGCATCGCCATGGCGTTTGCCGTGGCCGCGCTGCGAGCCGAAGGCGAGACGACGATTCGCGGCGCGGAAGCCGCGGGAGTGTCCTATCCGACATTCTTTGAGGAATTACGCGGTATTACCAGTTAGTCACAGCCGGCTGCGCCAACTGAGGTACGCAATCTTGGTTGCGGTGACGGCGCCAACGTCTCGAAAAGCGCGAGACACGGGGCACCCCGTGGACGTTTCCGATTCGCGCGGAAGATGTGGGCCGCCCACCAACTAGTGGGCAACAAAGTCGCGAACCGCTTTCAAAAACTTCTCGGGCTGATCCACGAACGTCATGTGCCCGCTGCTGGGCAGAATGACGAGTTGCGATCCTGCGATCTTCTCGTGCATCTCCTGAGACATCTTGGGATCGCACTCGTCGTGATCGCCCACGATGATCAGCGTGGGAACCTTGATCTGCGAAAGCCGATCGACGTATTCAACTTCCTTCAGATTGCCGTCGACGATGAACTCGCCATCCGAGCCCCACATCTCGCGATACACGTCCCAGGCGGTGCCGGTATTGTCGCTGAGTGGGTCGTAATTGGGATCGGGGTGGTTCTGATAGAGATAGGGGAAATACCCTTTGCCCCAGGCCAGTTTGGCGTACTCCTCGGGATAGCGGCCGTGCTCCCAGATTGCGCCCTTGCCGAACAATCCGGCGGCTTCGAGAGCGTTGACTCGCTCGCGCTCCAAGGGATTCATCTCGGCGTTGATCTTTGCCAGCGCCTGGTTGAGTTCTTTGGTGCTGGCGAAGGTGCTGCCGAGAATGAGATGAGAGAGATTCTGCTGATACTTGAACGCGTAGGCCTGCACTAACGCGCCCCCGAAGGAATGGCCGAGAAGGCTGATCTTGCCGAGGTGGAGCGCCTGGCGGACGGCTTCGATGTCTTCGACCATGTTGGCGATGGTGTACTGGCTGGGGTCCTCGAACTTGGACGACTTGCCGGAACCGCGCTCGTCGATGAACACCAGGCGGCTGGTGCGCATGAGAGGCAACAAGTGCGGAAGGAAGTAGTCGTGCGAAGCGCCGGGTCCGCCGTGAATGATCATCAAGGGCGCGCCGCGTCCTACAGAGTAGTAGTAAATCAGAGCGCCATGGCTGTCCACAAAGCCTTCCTGAATGGGAAACAGGTTCAGGGACTCGGAAGTTTGCGCAAAACCGGTCGCACAAGCGGCGCTGACGAGGAGGAGTATAAGCCTGCGGATTCGCATGCGGAGATGCTAGCACGACGAATCCACGAAAGACACTTCCAATGTCGGGCGTGTGACCCGCCTGCCTTACACCTGCTGTGCGGAGTGCCTCCTTCGTTGATGAGAATTCCCCTCTTGCGCGCCGCATGTGCGGCCACGTCTACTACTGGAATTGAAACCAGTTGACGTTCGCGATGCTGCCCGTAGCTCCTCCAAAAACGACATAGAGGGTATGCACACCCGAGGCGCCAGTGACGGGTGCGGAGACGTTGGTCCAGGTTTGCCATCCTCCGGTGACCGGCAAGTTGACCGTGGCAATCGGCGTACTGGTCATGCTATCGAGGTAGAATGCGGCGGTCCCGCCGTTGCCGGCGCTGGCCGTGCGCACATTGACCTGGCTGACCGAGGTGCCGAAGTCGACGTTCTGATAAACGGCATATGCGCCTTGCGAGAGGTAGCCCAGATCGTATTCGCCGGTTGAGTCGCCGGTGAACTCCGTCTCCAGCCCCGATTCACTGTAGAAGCTCGATCCCTGGATCAGCGCGGTCGCCGCCATGGGAGGTGTGCTGGCGGATTGCGTTAGCGTCCACGTAAATGTAGCGGCGGCGGTGGCCGGCAGGGTGTAGGAGAACGTCTGCGTACCCCACTGCACCGGGAAGTTCTGGCTGGTGGTGGAGCTGTTGTAGGCAATCAATGCCATTGAGCCATCCGGGTTCTCGAAGGCCACGCTGGCAATGGCGGGCGTGTTGCTGGAGTAGACGCGCACCGCGCCGGGCAATACGTACTTGCTGAAGTGGCCGAGCGTATAAAACTCGATGTCCTTGGTGACCGCGCCCGACGGGTTGTTGACCGTTACAATGGGCGTGCAGGTATTGCATCCACCGAGCCCGGCGTTCTGGGTAAGGTTGGGTCCCAGTTTCTGGTCCAGCGCCAGGCTCCACTTGACATAGGACTTCCCGGAATTGCGCAGCACCTGTGGGATCTCAAGAAAGTCCGACGTGAATTGATCGGCGACCCAGGTGCCGCCCGAGTGTTCCGTCTCCCACGCGCCCAGGCTGGGGAATTCGTTCTGCACGGGTTGCTGCGCGCCCGGAGCGCCGCCATATCCATGCCAGGCCGTGCCCGCCACCTGGGTCAATTGCTGCGCCGTCAGCCCTCCGAGGACTAGTTCCGGATAGGACGGCGTATCCCAGTTGTGGTCATAGACCAACACCTTGGTGGAAATGTTGTTCGTTGCCAACGCGGGCAGTACGTAGTTCTGCAGCAAACTCAACTGCGTGCTGTCGCTCATTCCCATGCTCGGGTAGCTCGAAGTGACATACAGCGGCTCATTCTGCAGCGTGATGTAATCGATGGGCACGCCGGCAGCCTGGTAGGCCTGAATGTACTTGACGAAGTAATTCGCGAACGCCGTCTCATTCGCGTCAGTCAGCAGCAGCGTTCCGCCCAGCATCGAAACCGGGCTCATCGAGGATGGGTCTTTCATCCATCCCGGTGGGCTCCAGGGATTGGCCATGAGCTTCATTTGCGGGTTGAGCGTTTTCGCTTGCAGGATCAGCGGAAGGATGTAGGCCTGATCGTGGGCGATGGAAAAGTTCGCCAGGGTTGGATCGGTTTGGCCGACGGGCATATCGTCGAACGAATACACCGACAGCGCGATGTCGGATGCGCCCATGGGAATGCGCATGAAGCTGAGGCCGATGCCATCGCCATTGCGCGTGAAGAGGTCGTTGAGAGTTCCAGAGAGCGCCGACGATGGCTCGACTTCCATAAGCAAATAGGCCGCGAATCGGTAAACGCCGCGCCAAAGCCATCCATGGATTGGTACTGCTTGGTCGAATCGACGAGAATTGTGTTCGTTCCCGCGTCCGCCGTGCTCGTGGTGAAGACGGCGCCGGGCTGCACGGCCATCAGTTGCGTCTGGTCATTCGTGCTCAGCACGACCGAAACTGCGGATGGTGAAATCGTATAGGCGCCGGTGGCCACGGCGCTGTTCAAATAGCCCGTGGCAGCGGCCATCGCTTTGATGGTCGCGGTGGAAGAAACCACGATGGGCGCCGACGGCGTGTAGAGAGTCGATCCGGTGGTGGGCGTCGATCCATCGGTGGTGTAGTAGATCGAGGCTCCGCCGGTGGCGTCCGAAAGGCTCACCGTCGGGCCCGACGCGTAGGTTCCGGCAGCTGGACTCAAGGTTGGTGTGGCGGCTGATTGCTCCGGAGGCGGTGTGCTTCCTCCGCCGCCGCCGCAACCGGTAATAAAAAGCAGTGCCAAAACAATAGCTGGAATATTTCTGCGCATGATCGTCGAAACCTCTCCATCCTGTCGCGCGACACCCAATAGACATGCTCTGGACAGTCGGCGGATGGCGCACATCTCCGTGGGCAAGTATAGCGCGTTCGCCCTTATGCGTTGGCAAAGAAGAAAATGGCGGCGTGCCCGGCTTCTCGCGTTTCTCGGGAAATCGCGCCCTCGCGGCCATGTCTGAAGCGCTACTACGGCGCTGGGGATATGGGCCACTCGACTTAGTTACTCCACCTCAGCGATCAGCAGCCCGAATGGCTCGAGGGTAACTTCATTGCCTTTGGCCGATGCTTCGGGCGACGCAATAAGAGTTATCAGGTTGGCCCGGCCGAATCCTTGTTGAGTAAGGTTGAAGGCCGCTTTTTGCGGAGTGGCCGACATGTTCAGCGCCACCAGCACCGCTTTTCCCTTGTAACTGCGCAGGTAGGACATCACGTTGGGATCGTCCTGGTTGAGAGCGGTGTAACTGCCTTCGAGCAGGGCCGGATTGGTGTGGCGCAGGGCGAGAACTTTCTTATAGAGGTTCAGCACAGAGTTGGGATCTTTCGACTCCGTCTCCACGTTATGAGTCTAGATAGCTCGGCGGCACGGGAAGCCACGGCGCCTTCTTGCTGAATCCCGCGTTGGGCTTGGCGTTCCACTGCATGGGCGTGCGTTCGCCGTCGCGGCCTTTTTCCTGCGGCCATCCGGTGCGGCCGATCGGATCTTTCACGTCTTCCCTGCGGGTGGGATCGTTGTTCTCCATGCCGATTTCTTCGCCGTAATACATGATGGGCGTGCCGCGCAGAGTCAGGTAGAAAGCGCCCATCAGTTTGGCGATGGCGTCGTTATGCTTGCCGTCTCCGTAGCGGTTGTAGGAGCGCACGATATCGTGATTGCTGATCACGAACACGGGCCAGCCGTGGGCGCTTTCCACGGCCGCGATCTGGCTGCGGAATTCGGACGGAGAGAGTTTGTTCACGGTGGTGAACATGAAGTCCATGGGCATCTGGAGTTCATTGCCGCCCGGCCGTAATAGCGGTCGAGTTGGGCGACATTCGAGGTCCAGGTTTCGCCGATGAGGACGGCGCCAGACTCGTCGGCCACTTTGCGCAGCTTCTGAAGTTCGTCGTGGACTTCGGGAAAGTTGTGTGTTGTATTTGTTCTCCGTGTTGGGATCGCCCTGCGCGTTGGTGCCGGGCAGAACGGGATTGTCGTGCAGCTCGGGATCTTCAAACAGAGTGTCAACCGCATCGAGGCGGAAGCCGGCAACGCCGCGCTTGTACCACCAGCGGGTGGTATCGAGCATGACTTTTTCAACGGCAGGATTGCGCCAGTTCAAGTCGGGCTGCTGCGCGTAGAAGAAGTGATAGTAGTACTGATTGGTGGTGGGATCGAACTTCCAGGCCGAGCCGCCGAAGAGCGAGATCCAGTTATTGGGAGGCTGGCCGGGCGCTTTGCCGTCGCGCCAGATGTACCAGTCGCGATGCGGCGCGGTGCGCGAGGACTTGGAATCCAGAAACCACGGATGCTGGTCGGAGGTGTGGTTCGGCACGAAGTCCATGATGATGCGGACGCTGATGCTTTTTGCCTTCGGCGACCATGCGGTCGAAGTCGTCGAGGGTTCCGTACATGGGATCGATGTTCTCGTAGTCGGAGACGTCATAGCCGAAATCGACCTGGGGCGAGGGATAGCAGGGCGTGATCCAGATGGCATCGACGCCGAGGTCATGCAGGTAACTCATTTTGGAGGTGATGCCGTTGAGGTCGCCGACGCCGTCGTTATTGCTGTCGGCAAAGCTGCGGGGATAGATTTCGTAAAACACGGCGTGCTGCCACCACTGGTGGCCTTCGGCATCGACGGACTGGGCTTGCGCGGCAGCGAACAGGGGATAGAGCAACGCCAGCAGCAAGGGCAGGATCAGCTTTATCTTTCTCAGTAGCAGTAGAAGTGGCGACCGTCTGGGCATGAATTTCTCTCCTGGCGAAAACGGTTGGGCGGGTGGCGAGCATCTCCGGCAGGTCATTATAGAACACGATGCAGGGAGTTTCCCGAAGGGTGTCGCGCGTGTTGGGGATTGGAGACTTGGTCGGCGAAAGGCCCCGCTTCCCAAAGAGCGTGAGGAGCGGTGTGGCGGTTACCCGACCATCGTCTTTGGTCATATGACCGTCGGGTTGGTGATGGAGATCACACATCGCTGTGGGAAACGGCGCACTCTGGGAGGTGGCTCCGGCGGAATGCGGGCTTCGCCGCACCTCCTCTGCTGGACACAAACCGCTTATTGTGTTCCACTTGGACGGCTCCGAGTGACGCCTGGCCCGGCTGACGAAGATTGGCCAAGGACTTGCCGAGGTAGCTGGGAGCGGAGACAGCAATCATGGCCACACTTACCGTAAGCGCCCCCCAAAAGCTGGCACCAGTGGACAAGACGTTTTTCGACCTTCCTGCGGCGGTTGCCGACGCCGTGGAGCAGGCGGCACTCACGACGACCTATCCGACGGGAGCGGTTTTATTTGCCGAAGGGCAGGCGACGCGGGGGGTATTTATCGTGCGCCGGGGGCGGGTGAAGCTCTCCATTTGCGGCAGCGACGGGCGGACTTTGATCCTGCGCATGGTCAACGCGGGAAGCCCCATGGGAGTTGCCTCGGCGGTTTCCGGGCGCAACTACGAAGCCACGGCCGAGACGCAGGAGCCCTGCGAGATCAGCTACCTGCGGCACGCCGACTTGCTGCGGTTGATGCGCCTGCACGGCGAGTTTGCGCTGTGGGTGACGCAGCATATCGCGCAGGATTACGCCGCTACTTGCCGCGAAATCCGCGACCTTATGCTCTCCGACTCGGCGAGCGAGAAGCTGGCGCGGCTGCTGGTGGGATGGCTCGACCAGAATGCCACCACCGAATTCCCTACTCATGTGAAGCTGGCTCTGACACATGAAGAGATCGGCCAGATGATCGGCTCGTCGCGGGAGACGGTCAGCCGACTGCTGGCGGAATTCAAGAAACAGCATCTCATCCAGCAAACCGGCTCGACGCTGGTGATCCCCGACCGGCTGGCGTTGGAATCTTTAATCACGGTGTAGCGCCTCGACCTGGGCATTTTTTCTGGGTAGAAATTCGCTTTTTATTCGCTTAAAAATAAATATTTGCGCAGGTGAGTGATGGGGAGAGTTTTTTGGGGTTTTGTGTTTAGTGGCTTGCGCTCGTAGGTATCCCGCCTCATTTCCTGTCTTTTGGAATCAACACTTTAGCGACCTCTCCAGCCATGTCGGTGAGAAATAATGACTTAGGTCAATGGCCTTTATTTTTCAAAGACTTAGCTGCGTTTTAGCTCAGAATTTTGGGCTTGGGGCCGCTGCCGGTCCTGCCTCCTAGGCGCGGGACCCCCATTTCATCCCGATCAAAAAGTCAAGCTTGACAAAAGCGAGGCTGGGAGAGGGGGGTCTCTTTTTGCGTCATGGCTTTTGGGAACTGAGGTTGGAACTGCCACGCTCTAGGCAAACGTCCTTTGCGACGGAGTGGGAGTGGAGCAGGGGCCACTTCTCGAAAAGCGCGAGAAGTGGCGCACCCCATTAGTCGTGGCGTCGGAGAAGTGGCCGACCCGCCAGTCTGCTTGGGTGCGTTCCGTCCTCTGCTATCATCGATGGGGCCAAACCCAATCCGGATACTGGCTGCCGGAATCGATTGAATTGCGGAGAATACTTTCCATGAAAATTACTTCCGCCGCTTTTTTTGTCTTGCTCGCGTCGGCCGCGCTCACTGCGCAACCGGCCCCGCCTGCGCCCACCACTGCCGCCGAAGCGCCCACGCGCGATACCAGCTACATTGACGAGCAAGGCACGGCACACATCACGCGCGTGGTTCCGGTTCCGCAGACGGTCAGCATCCAGTCGCAGTTCTTCCTGCGCCACGCATTGCCTGACCAGGGCCCGCCGGAGTCGCTGGCAGACCGCCGCAAGACGACCGACGCCTATACCGCGCGCGCCCGCGTGGAATGGAGCCAGATCTGCCCCAATCAGCTGGTCGAGGACAAGATCGCCGGCGTGCCCGTCCGCATTGTCACCCCCGACGGCATGCCCGATGCAAACAAGGACAAAGTGCTGCTAAACCTGCACGGCGGAGGCTTCAACTCCGACTCCGGTTCTTACACCGAATCCATTCCCATCGCCAGCTACACGAAGATCAAGGTCGTCGCTGTGCTCTATCGCCTGGCGCCGGAAAGCCCGTTCCCCGCCGCGGTCGACGACTCGGTTGCCGTCTACAAAGAACTGCTAAAGACCTACAAGCCGAATCACATCGTCATCTATGGAACCTCGGCCGGCGCGATTCTCACCGCCGAAGTCGCTGCCAAGCTCAAGCAGCTCGGCTTGCCCCTGCCTGCGGCGCTGGGCATCTTCAGCGGTATGGGCGACTTTGCACGACCAGCTGGGCTGGG
>CAVPYG010000011.1:0-62834 GCA_963709835.1 uncultured Acidobacteriaceae bacterium | reverse complement strand
CGCCGAATAGTCTACCGGCTGGCCGATAAATTCAGTCGTCTCCCGCTTCTTCAGTTCGAGACTGCCGAAGCTTCCGGGCCGCAGGTAGATGCCACCGGAAAGGATGTTCATTGTTCCATCGTGCGCAGCGACGGCGGAAAGGACCGCCCGGGCATTGAAGAAATTGTTCAGCGCAATGTTTCCGGCAAGTGCGTAAAACACCCGCTCCTGGGCTTCGAACGCGATCACCGAGCCCAATCCGGTCATGCGTTTAGCCCATTCCACCGTGTGGACACCGATGTTGGCGCCGAGTCGATGGCGACAACGCCGTCGCCGAAATAACGGCGGCGCAAATCCAGCAGGCTGAGCGAAAGGTTGATCTCCCCCGGCGAAATCGCCTGGCTTTGCAACAGCTCGATACCGACGCCATAGACCCTGTTCGCGTCGAGCGCATGGTAATCAAACCGGTTCAGGATCATCGAGCCGTGATCCGTTGCCGCCAGCACAAATGCAAGCTTGCGGTGAGCATTAGGCATAAATGACTCCTACGCTGGAAATGCTGGACGAGTCTCAAGCGCTCCCTGATATCACGCCGGGATGGCGGCCTGATGATTGGCGTTGACGGGCCGGCATCGCGGCAGGCACACCGCGAGTTAGGGTTAACGCTGCCAAAAGCTGCTGGCTGTTATGGCGCCTGCTCGAGCGGCGCTGCGGGTCCGAGCACACGGCGCATCCCGGCGTCCAGCCTTTCCTTCGAAAACGCTTTTGTCACATACTCGATGCCGGCCTGCGCATTGGCATGGTTGAGCGCCTCATTGTCGTGCAATTTACAACCAGAGTCGCGAGGCCCTCGGCGTCGTCGGCGATGCAAGCCCGCAACGGTTCCGGAAAATCGAGGCCCTCTGCGGCCACTGGCGTGCATACACACGGCAATCCAGCACTGAGGCTATCGATCACTTTGCCTTTGACGCCGGCGCCGTAGTCAGCGGCGCCACCGTCAGTCGCACCCGGTCGAAGATTTCCGCCAGGTTTTTGACATGCCCGATCGCCACGACGCCGTCTTTGCATAAGCGGCGAAGCGGTTCGGGCATATCGCTGCCGACCAAAAAACACTCGATGGCCGGATTGCGCTTTCGCACCGCCGGCATGATTTCGTCGATGAGCCATCGCGCCGCATCGAGGTTTGGCGCATGACCGTAGCTGCCGATAAATGCGACCCCGGATCGCTGCTGAACGGAATTTGGGTCGGTCGCGATGTTGTCGACCACGTTACGGTGTGGATTTTGGCGGCGGGAACTTGCTTGGCCAGAACCTCAGCTTCCTGCGCCGAGTGGGTAATGACGGCATCGGCCGAAACCGCCGCGACATATTCGATGAAACGCATCCGTTGGCTCAGTGCCACCAGTTCAGGTCTGCCCTCGACGCTGGCCTGCCGTGCATAGCGCAGGTGATGGAGATCGGCGACGCTGAAGATCTGCCGAGCCTTGGGTTATAATAGCGGACGAGTTCGCCATACTTCGCCGCGTTCGACACGCGATGCAGGTAGACCAGATCGAACTCGCCAGCCTGCCGCAGGAAGACTTCCTCTATCGAGCCGTAATAAGGTGCGCGGCAAGTTGTTACGCCGATTGCATCGAGCGCTTCGGGCTTCGAGTCGGCGCGGCAAACTCGGCCGAAGGCGTGAACACGACCTCATAGCCGAACCGTTGCAGCGACTGTATGTGGCTGAGGATGGCCATCGAGCCCGCATCGCGATCGGATTTGGGAGTCCGATCGTCAATCACCAACGCACGCCGATGGGCCCGGGGCGCGGTCGCAGCTGCATCAGCACCGGCGGGGGCGTTCGCCGCCAGCGTTGCAGAAGCTGTTTATAATTGTTGCGTTCGGCGCGCTTGCTGTCGTGTTCGGCGAGCTGTTGCAGCAGTTTTTCGATATGCCGGCGAGAAAATCGATTTTTGCGGCGATGTCCTGCTCGGTGCCGGATCGCTGGATTATGTCGGCCAACGCCTCCTGCACTGAAAGGTCGAAGGCCTGCGCCGCTTCGAGCGTAACCGGCGATTGGGCGAGATCGGCGCCGTCGGATTCACGGCGCACCCGCAGCACATGGTTTTCGAACGGCGTCAGGCTTTTGGCAAACTGGAATTCGAAGCTGTGGCGGCCGCTGCCGATCATCGCCTGCTCGAGATCGGCGCGATAGCGATTGGCGAGGATGCGACCGATCAACTGATCATTGTCGGTGATCAACAGACTGACCGGCACGTCCGGTTGCGCGTCGTCTTGCGCCCATCCGACCACCTGCCGCAAATCAACCACGTCGAGGTTACCCTTCAGCATGAAGGATCGTCTCAGCGCTGTCCGCTGTCCCGCTCTCGCGATCAGCGAATAAATCGTAGATTCGTTGGTATCCGCATCGACGCATCCGCCATCTTGAAAACACCATCGCCCGGGGGAACTGCCCCGGGCGTTCATGTTTCCACCACGCCCGGGCAGGAGGTGACGCGGCGTTCGGGGAATAGTTGAGGACTGCTTTACGCGGCCACGCGCGCCGGCTCTCGATGCGGCACCAGGGCACCATCGAGGGAGCGCCGGACTTCCACAGCATCGGGTTAAAGACGAGCCCTGCCGGCGGCGTGAACACGAAGCTGTGGCGGCCGCTACCGCGGCCGGCGTATTCGAGATCGCTGCGACCTTTTTGGCCAGGACCTGACCGAGCGGCCGGCCGCCGGCGTAGATGTTCAGGCACACCGGTGATTTCCGGATGGTCGACGTTCTGCGCCCAGCCTTCGATGCGGCGTAGAGTGACGCGGTCGACCTTGCCGCGCAGTTCGCCTGCACGCGGCTCATTTCCTTGGGCGCGCGGTCCCGCCCGCAGCGCGATACGCCGCCGAATGGCTTCGACGTGGTAACCGTCGCGCAGGCGAGGTGCACAATAGTGGGAAACCCGGACCCCGCGTCAGGATACATCGCGCGGAATTCGTGCGCATTGTGGAACATGAAGCGGCTGTCGTCGTCGATGAAGCTTTCGGACTACTCGCCGCGGCGACGAGCACGTCGTGGGTGTCAAGCTCGATGTGGACATCTCCACCTTCTCCACCCGCTCGGCCTGCACGACAGACACGCCGTTGACCAGGTCTCTGGCCTCGATCAGAACGCCGCCGGGATGCTCGTCATTGAAGTACATGGCGTGAAGCGGCGAAATCCACAGATCGCGCCGCGGCACATTGTCGTCGAGCGCGCCGGCCTTGATACAGATCGGCAAAATATCCTTCCGGCCCATGGCGAAGCGGCCGCTGTAGCTCCTTCGCCCGATCCATTTGATCGCCCGTGCGTCTCCGGACTTGGTCGTCACTTTGTCGCCAATTGCCAAAGTCTCGACCGGCACTTCGCCCTGTGAGGTTAGGATCAGGGTGCCGGGGCAGTAACACGGCGTCGTGCTTTCGGTCGGCGCGAAGGAAATGCCACGGATACTTCGTCCGGCCAGGCAGTCAAAACGGTGCCTGAGGTTTCGCCGGGTCCGACGTGGCATTGAGCGCGTCAGTGATTTCAACAACCGCGGTGTTGCCGAAATCATTGAGCGGCTCGGTGGTCGCGAAAAGTGTAACCGAATTGCCGCTAACTTCGCCCGTCAAGCCGATCAGACCGGTATCGCCAGAAGCAGTGGAACCCGCCGTATTGGGAATAAGGTTCAACCCGGCCGAAAGCGTGTAATCGAGCGTCCAGGTTCCGTCGACGAGGCTCCATTTCTGCAGACCGCCGTCGCCAAGTCCGCCGTTCTTCGGATCGCCGCCGTCGGCGACATAGAGCGTGGTGGAATTGGCGAAGAAAAATTCTCGGGGCTCAGATAGACGCTCGTGCCGGCGTCAGAGCCATTGACTGTATTGCCGTTCAGTGGCGGTCAAAGTGACGGACGTGTTGATGCCAGGCAGGAAGGTTGGCGTGACCGGACCGTTCAAGTCCGCCACCGGCCCATAGTCGAAAATACCGGTCATGCCCGGCTCTGTTATCGGCGGACACATAGAGATCGCCGTCGTAGATCTGGCCGTGCGCGTGGTGGTCGAGTCATCGATGGCGGTCGCAGACGAGGCGCCATCCGTCGCATAGAAGACGCCCCCCGTCGATCGCCTTTAGCCCCCTGGCCGGAGACGTAGAACGACGTGCCATTGACGGTCGCGACGCTGCGTGGATTGTTGGTGTTGAAGACATTATAGAGCGCCGTGGACGTATCGACGACGCCGTCGGCGTTGATGACGGCGATGACGCGGGGCACAGCGGTGTATTGGCCGCCCGGAATGCTCGTTGACTGCGCCTCGGCGGCGTTGCCGTAGACGGCAGCGCCGCCCTCGTTGTAGGTCTGTGGATTAGCGCCATAACCGGCGATGACGAGCGACTGGCCGTCGGCCGAAAGTTCGAGCGTGCCTTCCGACGACGAGCCGTATTCGCTGGAGATCGCATATTCGGTCACGCCATCGACCACAATCGTGCTCTCCGGCATCACGATCTGGCTGACGATTGTGCCGGATGTCGTGATCTGCTCCAGCGTCATCGGGCTCGCCTGATTGTCGCTGTAGACGTCGCTGCCGTCGCCGTCTCCCGAAATGCTGATGACCAGATTGCCCGCCGTAAAGGCAGCCGCACTGGTATTGACGTTATACGTCAGCGGCTGACTGGTTGAGCCGGTGTTGCCGGCATTGTCCGTATAGGTCGCGGAGAGCGTATTGATGCCGTCGTCGTTGAGAAAGGTAACATTGGCGCTCCAATAGCCGTTGGCGCCGACCGTACCCTCACCGACCACTTGGCCGCTCTCGATCACCGACACGGTGGTGCCGATGGCGTACGGGTCGACTGTCGTGTCGACAGTTCCGTTGACGATTTGAGTCGCATCGTTGGTCTGCAAGCCGCTCAAACTGGTGAAGGTGACGACGGGTGTCGTGTCGAGAACGAGATCGACGCCGGATGCATCCGGTGCCAGCGACATTGTGCTCGCGTTGTATGTGGTGCCGTCGCCGAAGACGAACGACACGCTTTCAGGCGAGCCGCCGCTATTGGTGCCGCTGACGGTGGCGATTTCCTCGCCGTTGGGGCCTGCGGAGAACGACAGGTTGGCGCTGGACGGGGTAACTTCGGTCACCTCGATCTTGTCGTTGGTCGAGTAGCCGGAAATCACCGCCTGATCGCCGGCACCCAAACTGGGGAGCACGTTGACGACGAGGCTGTTGTCGCCGTTAGCGAAAGTCAGCGTACCGGAAAGCGTTGCTGAAGGGTCCGACAGCTCAAGCGTAGCTCCGCCGTCGAGGACGGTATTGTTTGCCGTGCCGCCGTCCATAGTGAGCGTTCCGCCGCTCTGCACGGTTTCATCGGACACCGTGCCGGCGCTGACGATCGCGGAGCCGTAAATCTGATCGCCGCTCGCGGTGCCCGCCGAAACTGTCTCGGTGCCGCCAACCTGAATGTCGGCGTCGGAGTCGAGGCCGCCATTGACGACGAGGAACGCCCCGCCTTCGATTGTCGGTGCCGAGACGCTGCCGCCGTTTAGCACCTCTAGCGTCTTGCCGGCAGTTTCGGTGTACATGCCTGACGTAGTGGACGTCGTCACCGACGTCGTCGTACTGCCGCCGCTGGAAGCGTACACTATCTCGGCGTCACCGCCTGAGTTTGCGACCAGCGACAAAGTGTTGCTGGTGTAGGTTGTCGTACCGGAAAATATGAATGTTTCGACTATTGTCGAACCACCGCTGATGATTTCCGCGACCGTATTGGTGCCGGACGTTGTCACAGACAATGTCGTTCCAGCGCTGGTGAGCGCTGTGAGGTCGATCTCATCGGTAGAGGAAAATCCGAAGATCGTCGCTTGGTCACCGAGCCCGCTGCTGCCGGTGCTTGAGAGAACGCTGACCTCGAGCGTGTTGTTGCCGCCAGCGAAAGTCAGCGCGCCGGAAAGGGTCGCTTTGGGCGATTGTAATTCGAGCGTGCCGCCGCCACTCAGCGTCGTGTCGCTCGCAACGGCGTTCCCGCTGATGTTGAGAAAGCCGCCGCTCGACACCGTCGTTCCGCCGGCGACAGCGCCTTTCAGGAACAAGTCGAGGTTGCCGCCGCCGTACACGGTTTCGTTGGTGACGACCGCGGTGGCGGCGCTGACCAATTGTGTGCCGTCGATCTGATCGCCGGACGCCGAACCGAGAACCGTCTCTGAGCCGCCAGCCAGAATAGTTGTCCCTGCATCGACCGCGCCGCTGTCGACGACCAGCGTGCCGCCGCTCTGCACGACTTCGCTCGTGTCATCGACGCCAACGTCGACGGTCGCGGCACCATAGATCTGATCGCCGGTCGCCGAACCTGTCGAAACCGTCTCCGTGCCGCCGGCTGAAACGGTCGCCGCGTAATCGGCGCCGCCACTGACGATAAGAAAGCCGCCATTGTCGATCGTCGCCGCAGAGACGCTGCCGCCGCCCAGGACGAGAAGCGTGTTGCCGGAGGTTTCGGTGAACGCACCCGAGGCGGTGGATGTCGTTACCGACGTCACCGACGTCGTGCTGCCAAAACCGCTGGCGCTATATTCGACGTATTCGTGGCCCCGGAGGCGAGGTCCGCATCTCCGGACACCGCCTACGGCCGCATGAATTGCTCCGCCCCAGCGTGCGCTTCGGCGAAATCGAAGCCTCGGTCGTCATCAGCTCCGACGATTTCCTCGTTGCCCGCGTGCCCGACGGAGCGGCATCGGGCCCCGTGATCGTGACCACAAACAAAGTTGCCGCCGACCGCCACGTCAGCAATCCCCATCCTATTGGCATCGCCGTCCCCATTGCCGCCGACCTGCATCCCGTCACCAATCCCGCGCTCGACCGCCAGGGCAATATCTATGCGACCTTTTCCGGATCGCGCGGCCAAAAAGTTCCGGTCTCGATTTTCAAAATCGATACGAACTACGCAGTGAAGCCGTTTCTCAGCGACCTGATGAACGCCACCGCCATTGCCTTCGACCGCGCCGGCCAGATGTACGTTTCTTCGCGCCACGACGAGGCCGTGTACAAGGTGGCCCCCAACGGCGTCATGTCAACTTACGCCGAAGGCATGGGAGTCGCCACCGGAATCGCCTTCGATGCCGCGGAGAACCTCTACGTCGGCGACCGCAGCGGCACCATTTTCAAGATCGCCCGCGACCGTCAGATTTTTGTCTTCGCCACGCTCGAGCCGAGCGTTGCGGCTTATCACATCGCCTTCGGCCCCGGCGGAGATATGTTCGTCACCGGCCCCAGCACTTCCAGCTACGACTGCGTTTACAAAGTCGATCCTCATGGCACCGTCACCGTGTTCTACCGCGGGCTGGGGCGTCCGCAGGGTCTGGCGCTTGATATCGAGGGCAATATTTATGTCGCCGCTTCTCTCGCCGGAAAGCGCGGCATCGTGAAGATCACTCCCCAAGGCAAAGCCAGCCTCGAGGTTTCCGGTAATGGTTTGGTCGGACTGGCCTTCGCGCCGGGCAAATCGGCCATTCTGGCAACCAACAATGCCGTGCATCGCATCGCGTGGGATATTCAGGGATGGCCGCTGCTGCCAGAGTAGTCGTTTGGCTGTCAGCTATCAGTTGTCATCCTGAGCGGAGCAGGAACTTCACGACGTGACGTTCCTGCGGAGTCGAAGGATCCCTACATCATTCTGAAAAGGACACGTTGGAGATTTTTCCCCTGCACGAGTGAGCGGGCGAGAATACTCGTCCCCACACAAACTGGCTCTACCCGCCACCACCCTCGACCGCGCCCTCGAACGGATACGGAAACAATTTTTCTTCATGGTTTCGCAGTTCCTGTATCCAGTCCTGAACTCCCTTCTGCGCGATCGAAGACAATGCGTAGAACTCAAACCCAGACTTGGCATCGCTGCTATGTCGTACCGTGGCCAGCGTCTCGATTGGACCGCCGGGCAATCGCAGTTCGATCGCCACCGTTTCCCCCACGCTGGGCGCGCCGCAAACCAGCGCCGACATTCCTCGCATGCTGATATCCAGCACCACACCGCGGGTGACAACGGGCCCAAAACGCAGGAAGCGCTGTATGGTGACGGGCAGAGAGCAAACATAGCGCGGCTCCCGCCGCCGCACGTTGTATTCGCGGCAGCGGGCCACCGCCCCCCGGCTGTCAACATACATATCGCTCTCCTCGCACACCAGGTCTCAGGTCCCAGGTCTTAGGTCTCAGGTCTCGGGATGATACCTTCGCTTGGAGTCGCCGTAAGACGCGGCCTTTCCTGACACCTGACACCTGAGACCTGACACCTTCTTCTGGGCCGCTACGACGGCAACCCTCCGCCCCATCCCCATCCCGCCTGCAGGCTGGCGCGAATCACCGCCAGCAGCTCTTCGTTGTCCGCCGGCTTCTGGAAGAACGCCGCTGCGCCCGACTCGAGCGTGCGCTTTTCATTGTTCTCCGGATCCCGCGCCGTGAGCACAATCACCGGAATGTCCGCCAGCGCGGGATACTCCTGCAACGTCTTCAGCACCGCAAATCCATCCCCCGCCGGCAACCCGAGATCCAGGATGATCAGGTGCGGCTGTTCCTTCTGCGCCAGCGCGATGGCCGAATATCCGTCGCAAACATTCACCGTATCGAAGTTATTCGCCCGCAGACGCAAGCTCAGCGCCTGTCGAAGATCGGCGTCGTCATCCACCACCATGATCTTCGCTCGATTCGCCGGCGGCCCGTCCGTGTAACTCTCAGTGCGCATACTCGTGGTTCTCCTTTTCGGTGAAGTTTGTTTTGCTTTCCAGACCCATCTGGATAATCCCGCTCACATAATCGGCAACGCTCCATACTTGTTGTTCCAAGGTCATCGAGTCGCCGGCAGGCGGGGCCGGGACCATCTCCGCCGTCACCCGCATTGTTCCACTGGCCTTCAGCTTTGGCAGCCCGCCCACCTGCTCGCGAATGCGGTCCATCATGATATTGACCCGCTCCATGTCGGTGGAAGCGACCACGAAAAATGTTTCCACGGCGCCGCGCGCTCCCATGGGTGGAAGCACCAGGTCCTTATCCACATAGACGCAAAGCCGCAGGCGCTCCAGGCAGCGCTGGCACGCCTCTTTCCAGCTTCCGCGCAGCGACTGCGACCGCGGAGTCAGTTCCACCCTCACCAGCACAATCGCCTCGCGCAAACTTCCCCGATGCACGATCACCGGCAGCAGCAGCCTCGCCAGCGAATAGAGCGGCAAAGTAAACGAGAACGTGCTCCCACTTCCGACCTGGCTCGCCACCCACATCCTGCCGCTTTGCAGCGTGACGATTTCCTTCGCAATGTAAAGCCCCAGCCCCAGCCCTGTACGGTTGCCGTCCACCGCGTTAGGGTCCTGGAACAGCCGCTCAAAAACCAGCGGCAGCGATTCTTGCGCAATGCCGCGCCCGCTGTCGCTCACCGAGAGATAAACCGCGCTCCGGTCGGTCTCCACCGTCGACGCCTTCACCATCACCGATCCCTCGGCTGGAGTGAACTTGATAGCGTTGTCAATCAAATTGATCAGCACTTCCAGTGTGCGGTCGGGATCGGCATAGACCAGCGGGATCGCCTCGCCCACGCCAACTTCAAGATAGACGCGCTTCTCCGCCGCTGCCGGCCTCATCATCGCCGCTGCCTGCTGCACCAGCTCGCCAATATCTATGCAGCGCGGCTCGATGCGCAGCTTGCCGCTTTCCGCGCGCGTCGCTTCCAGCAGGTCGCGGATCATGGCGTGCAACTGATTCACGCTCTTCAGCACCGTCCTCAAATGGTCGGTTTGCTCCGGCGCCATCGGCCCCGCCAACCCGTCCAATAACAGCGTGACGTACTGATGTATGCAGGTCAGCGGCGTGCGCAATTCGTGCGATACATGCGAGAGAAACTGGTTCTTGAATTCCAGTTGCTGCGTGCGCGTGATTTCCAGCGACCGCAGCAGCCCCTGCCGCTCCACCGCATACCGTAGCGCGCGCTCCAGATGCTTGCTCGTGATGTCGCCCTTGACCAGATAATCCTGCACTCCCTGATGCACCGCCTTGATCGCCAGCCCCTCATCGTCCTGCCCCGATAGGATCACCACCGGCACATTCGGCGCTTTCTGCATGATGCGGCGATAGGTCTCCGCCCCGTGGCTGTCGGGAAGGTTCAAGTCGAGCAGCACCAGCGACGGCGTTTCCACCTCCAGGCACGCCAGCGCGTCCGAGAGCCGGGGCACGCAATTCACCTGCACTCCGGATTTGCCTTCCACCAGCCGCAGCCTCACCAGGTCCGCGTCTCCAGGGTTGTCTTCAATCAGCAGAACGTGCTCCATCATTCTTCCTTTCGCGGCAGGCTGGCCGACCCGAACCAGAATTCCTCAATCGCTTGCACCGCCAAAAAATAGTCCTTCAGATTCCCCGGCTTGCTCACGTAGCAGTTCGCGCCCAGATCGTAGCTGCCCGCAATGTCCGACATCGCCCGCGAAGTGCTGAACACCACAATCGGAATCGACCGCAGTTCCCTGTCGCCTTTCGCTTCCGTCAGCACCGCCCTACCGTCTTTCTTCGGCAGATTTAGATCGAGGATTACCAGGTCCGGACGTACCGCATTCGCATACTGCCCCACCCTATGCAGATAGGCCATGGCCTCTTCGCCGTCGATCACATTGATAATCTCGCTGCGCTGCCTGCCCTCCGCCAACGCCTCGCACGCCAGACCAACATCGGCCGGACTGTCATCCACGAAAAGCACCCGCAGCAACGGTTTCATCGCCCGCCTCCTTCCTTCTCAACGCAACTGTTTGTCATTCGGAGCGCAGCGTTTCTCATCTCGATTTCAATACTTGTCATCCTGAGCGAAGCGAAGGACCTGCTTTTTGCCGCTTCATCCTGAATGTTTGCCATCCCAATCAAAGTGTTTGTCATCCCGAGCGCAGCGAGGGATCTGCAGTTCGCCGCGTGCCGCAGATCCCTCCCTTCGATCACGATGACAGAGAAATCGCGCCAGTTGGCGCGCCTATCGCCCTATGGCTAGAACCATCGGCCCCCTCCCCAACGTGCTTGAGACCCCAACGGTCAACACGAATCTAGCCGAGCAACAGCGGCAAACCCTCTTCTAGGTCACGTCCGTAAGGACGTACTTGGGAGGCCGCGAAATGGCGCTGATGAAACTAAAGGGATCGGCAAGGTGCCCCAGGCCCGCGTCCGTCTTTTGGAAGCTACCTTGGGCAACAATTTACTTGGCGCACAATCCTAAAACTGCCCGGATCAGAGAACCGTGACGGGGTTGGAAACCTTTTGCGATGCAGGTTCATCTAATAAACTACGGGGAGATGCGTGAGTGGCTGAAACGGACCGCCTACGAAGCGGCTGTACCCTTTGGGGTATCGGGGGTTCGAATCCCCCTCTCTTTTGAAGAGCCGAGTCGGTTGAATGACTCGGCTCTTTCCTTCTTGCTGACTATCCGGCTCTTGGGGAAGCAGCGGCTGCTCGACTGGCTTTCCAGGCGTCCCACGAAGCATGCGGTGACGCCATCCACACATCGAAGTTCGTCAACAAGTCTCCCAATTCATTAAAGTACGGGTGTGTTAACGGTATCAAACCTCGTTCCGGCTTGAGTGAATACTGAACGCCGGCATTAGGGTCCTCGGGAAACGATGCGGACATAAGACATTGCAATCGCATCTTGTCGCGCGCAGTGATGCTCCAATCGCCAGTTCCAATACAGCCGCAGTAGCCGTTTAGGCAATTCGTCTGTACCGCCAAAGTCGGTTCCGCAGCCTGTAGAAGCATACTTTCCAGGCATCCGTGGCTGCTTGCTCCGATCTTCGGGAACGGGAGCATGATTATCACAATGTAGGGCGTCTCCGGCTTGTGCCCTTTCTCGATCCGCGCCTTCTCAAGCTGAGCGTTTGGATGCGGCCAGCCATCAGGTATCTGGCCGCGCACATTCTTAAAAGAGTCAGCCGGGGTTTCATCGTTGTCAGCGACTACGATGACTGATCTTAGTTTGGTTCCAGCTAATCCCTTTAAGGCGGTGAGACGATTCCCAAAACTCGATTTTCCGGATACGTTGTGAATATCGAAACCGTTAATGTTTCGCACTTGGCACAAGAACCTAAAGAAAGCGGCATCACTGACGCCTTCGCCGACAATCGCGCGTTCCTCGGTGATTTCTACTTTAGGAGACGGAAGGGGCGGCAATCGTTAATTCACCTTACTTCAAAATTCTCTTGCATGGCCGCGTTATAGCTATCACCTGGAATTACGGTCACAATCGGCTGATGGCCTTTTTCTTTTTCAAGGCGTATGAGGCAGAAATCCTTCGCCCCACGTTGAGCACCAGTCATCGAAGTAGAAAGCATTTGCAGGAACTCATAACTATGTGTGCTCGCAAACAATTGAACATCATACTTGTCGCACAGAGTAACGATGCTACCCAGTAATTGAGGAGTGTTCTTATAGTAGAAGCCGCTTTCGATTTCGTCGATGAGGATGACGCCGCCTCGATTCATTATGATGGACACAATAACGTCTAGGAACTTGTCGATCCCTCCTGACAAACCGCCAATCGGGATTAACTCGTTCAAACCGCCCACATCGACATGCAAGACAGGCTCCCCGGCGACCATCTCCAAGGATAAATCTTCTACTTCCGGGAAAATCGACTTCAGTGCCTCCAGCACTGGCGCAGCTCTTCGCGTTCTGTGAAGGTTTGAATAATACTGGGCGTATTCGTGTGAGCTTGGCGCTCTCGGCGATATTAAGACAATGGGATATACGTCGCCGCCAGTGCTGATACGCAGGTTCCCATCCTTGATTTCTACCGAAGAACGAGAGACCTTGCTTTTGGCATCCCACTTGAAAATTATCGGATTAACAGAAAACGCATTCCTTTCTCCCGCATCGCCGATAGGCAATGTATACACGTCAAGATTTTCATAAAAAATCTCCACTTCCCGCTTGCCTTCGCTTGTATCCCAAATCGTAATCGCAGCCCTTGCTCGCTGATCATATTGATAGAACAAATCCCGGAACACCGCTTCGTAGTTCTCACGGTAGTTCATTTGTATTTGGCCTTCGCCAAGACCTCTCCAACGGCGAATACGGAACCAAATCTCTGGACTATTCCCTCCTACTAAGAACAACGACTCCAACAGGGCTGTCTTCCCGACGCCGCTCTCACCGACGATGAAGTTGAAACGCCTCAGACCAGTTTGATCCCACTGTCGAAAGCATCGGAAATTCTTGATGGCGAAATGGCTTATCATCAGGTATCCGCTTTACGCTGTTTGCTCGTCACTGAGTCGACCTTCGACACACATCGTAGCACCCTCCCGTCTAGACGCTGATCCGTCTAGACGCCAAGGTTTCGACGTGTCTCAAACGCCAACTCGCCCCGCCGATCCCGCGAAGAATGAGCAGGGTGATACCGCTAGCATTGTAGTCGATGGGTGGATGGAATGAAATCATAACCACACACGCGGCCCAAGTTGGACATCGAGCCAGGTCGGAGAGCATTCGACAATTTCACGCGGAAACCCGGGGACAGACGGGGCGGGTGGCCCGCTCAAGCTTCCTGTGCTTGAGGGGGGCAGTTCCAACGTCAGAGCCCAAAAGCCATGACGCAAAAAAAGACCCCCCTTCCCGGCCTCGGTTTTGTCAAGCTTGACTTTTTGCTCGGGACGAAATGGGGGTCCCGCGCCAGGAGCAAGCAAAACTGCCCATCCCCGTAACCCAACGGAGCCGCAGAAGCGCACCTAAGTCCAAGGCAATCAATATTTTGCCTCTAAGCCGTTCTGCTTCAGTACTTTGGCAGAAAAATCCCGCTAAAGTCTTGATTCCAATAGACAGGACAGGGAGGGGGTATCCCCAACTGCCAACCACCAAACACCCCACGAAGCCAGAAAACCCCAAAAAACCCTCCCCTCCACCCCACCATTCAAATATTTATTTTTTGGCGAACAAACGGAGAACACGCGTCTGCCCTTTTTCATCAAGAACCATCCGCGATCGAATCCCCTTGACTTAAGACCAATTCCACGCAAGCATAATTCTTGGACATAAGTTTGGGGCAGTTTCGAGTTTCGTCCATCACCATGACGGCCCTCGAACCTGCCCCAAATCCATTTTTACCCTGTTTTAGGAGCTAAGTCCTTATTCCGGAATACTTTACATGTAAGTCCTTATTTTTGAATACTTTAACCTAAAAATGGTAGGGGGGGGAGGGGTACACATTTTCGGTACAGACCGGCCCCATCCCCAACAAAACAAACCGGAATCCGAGCGGACTCCAAGAGATTGGGTTGGTGTTGTTTAGGCTGCTACTTCTTATAAACGGTAGGCTGCGGACCCTTTTCCAGCGTCTCGCGGTCCCAGATCATGCCTTCGCGAGTGTAGCTGGCGAGTTCGAAATCTTGCGTGAGTTCGAGCGCAGTCGTCGGGCAAGCGTCTTCGCAGAGCCCGCAAAACATGCAACGGCTCAGGTCGTAGGTGAAGGTCGTGAGCTCTTTGCGCCGCGTCTTTTCGTTGCGCTCACTGCCGACCACGATCAAGTTCTCCGGACAAGCCAGCGCGCATAAATCGCAGGCAATGCACAGCGTCTCGCCCGTGTCAGGATTGACGTTCAGCCGAGGCGCCCCCCGATAGCGTTCCGCCACCTGGGGCCGCTCCTGCGGATACTGCTCGGTGTAGATTTCCTTGGGATGCTGATAGCGGAACGTAACGCCCAGTCCCTGGGCCAGGTCTACCAAAAAAACTTTGCGCAGGACGGCGGTGATTCCCATGACCCGACTAGAATACCACTGAACGGTATAGCGACGGAAATTGTGCCGTCTTCGATTCGACACTTTGGGCACAACGGGAAACGCTGACATTCTCCATGTTAGAATTTTCTTTGCCTCTGGGAGTTGAGCGTTCTGTGGCCATAAGAATGACCGTTCGCCAATCGACCCTACGACTGATTGCCGCAGGCATCATCATAATGGCGATGTTGGCCGTGCTCGCCGCCTGCGGCGATCCCAAAGCCCAGCCTCCCGCGATTGTGGTGACATTTGACGCGACCTATTCGCCTCCGCCATCGCTGGACACCGGCGAATATGCGGGCCTCGCGGCCGACGTTGCCAACGACACTGCTGGCAGCGGCAAAGTGAACTGGAGTTGCCTGCCCAGCACTCCAACAGGCGCGTGTGGCACATTCAGCCCGCCCCAAACCGGAAGCACCGTTCCCACCTGCTACCTCGCCCCCGCAGAGGTTCCATCGCAGAACCCCGTAACCGTGACCGCAACCTCAGTGGACGACTCCACCAAGTTCGCCTCGGCCCAGATCACGATTGTGAGCGGTGTCGGGCCGGCCTGTCCGTAACCATTGACTTATCGCGACTTCGTCCGCAGAATAGAAGCAGTTCTTTAGAAGGCCCATCCCACCAGTGGGGGCGTCACGGCTTCGACGGAGATGCTTGCGGCCAGGAGGCATGCCGGGGTGCACACACCCGTAATCGCGTGCAAAATGATAATTGCCAATCAACAGATGGCATACGCAGCCTAATTCGTTAGGCCGCCGTTCTCCGCAGCTTTGCCCGTGGGCTGCGAGCGAACGTCACACTGCGGGCTGCTCTTCCCGGCTACGTCTGGGCCGGGAGGCTAAGATCTCAGGCTAGCGGCAACGGTTTCTTGTCCGTTCTGAGCCGGTGACGCGAACGTCCTGGGGTAATGCCCAGGGCATGAACCGGAATAAGCATGTAGTCTCTCGGCCAGTGACATTTTCGGACGCGGGTTCGACTCCCGCCGCCTCCACCACACTAAAGTCACCATTTTATTATATTTACAAACTAGGCTCAAATCTTGTACCATTTTTGTACCGTCGTTTCGCCACTTCGGTACAACGAGGTAGGGATTGAGTCTTTTCGTTTATACCCGCCACACCTCTGATTGCCCCAAGAAGTCTGATCGGTTCTGGAGGCGCTGCCGGTGTCTTAAGTGGATTCGCGGCGTCTTGAACGGATGCCCCGTTCGCCAGACGGCCAGAACCCGTAGCTGGGAAAAGGCTGAAGAACTTCGCAGGCGGCTCGAAGAAGCGGCAGAACAGCAAGCATCTTCGATCCGCGGCGGCGAAGCGCAGCCACGAACACCGGAACTTGTCACCGTCCAAACTGCGGTGAAGAGGTTTCTAGCCAGCAAACGTACCGAGAATCTTGCAGACTCCACCCTCGAGAAGTTGGCCACGATCTTCGAGAAGCAGTTCCTTGGCTGGACCACTTCCGCTGGGTTTACACACATCACTGCGATTACGACTGCCGATCTTGAAGGCTTCCGTGACACATGGATCGATGGCCCACTTGCGAAGAAAAAGAAACAGGAGCGGCTAATAGGATTCTTTTACTACTGCCTGCGGCTCGGCTGGATCAAATCCAATCCCGCTGTTTTGTTGGGTCGAGTCAGAGCCGAAGGGCCTCCCACGGATTACTTTCCGAAAAACGAATTCGACAAAATCATGGACGCTACATACGTCTATCAGCCGAAGGGCTGGACGGAATGCCGAAACCAACCGACACGTCTGCGGACGCTTGTTTTGCTGATGCGCTGGAGCGGACTCGCAATCAGGGATGCCGTAACGCTGGAGAGGCGCCGGCTGAATGAATTCGGCGAGTTGTTTCTGTATCGTGCCAAAACCGGCAATCCAGTTTACGTTCCGCTACCTCCAGATGTGGCCGATGCGCTCAGAAACATTCCGTCCGGCCCCAGCCCCAATCCGCGGTACTTCTTTTGGTCGGGCAACGGTTCGCCGAAGTCTGTGGTTGGCAATTGGCAGCGGAGTTTTCGGCGCCTCTTCAAAGTTGCAAACTTGCTGAGCGACGACGGATCACCCAAACGGTGCCATCCTCATATGTTCCGGGACACGTTCGCGGTCGAGATGCTGCTCGCCGGGATTCCCCTAGAACAAGTCTCAATGCTGCTTGGCCACAAGAGCGTGAAGATCACAGAGAAGCACTACGCGCCGTGGGTCAAGGCGCGGCAGGAGCAGCTCGCGCTCAACGTCCGAAAGGCCTGGAACACTCTTGAAGCGGACAATCGAAGATCAGTACGAAAGCGGCGCACGGAAGTTAACAGCATCAAGTAACATCAATAGCGCCGTACACAACGCAGGTTCGTGGTATTCGTGTTAGAGATCCAGACGGGTGGGGCTCTGTCAGCTTGCTCTACGCAGCCTACGATGCACCCGATGAAGAACCGTCTCAGGCACACGCAACGTCCGGTACACTCGTTTGTGCAGGGTTTCTCCCGCACCCCACTGAATTACGCCCGGCTCCATTTCGAAGATTCTCCGAACGGTCTTCTCGCTGAGTGCCCAGAGTTTGGCAATTTCGATAACCGAATAGTGCTTCTCGTTGGCCAGATCAAGGAATGCCCCAGATTCTGCACGAGAAGCGGAATCGAAAGCGCGAGATAACTCCATTGGTTTTCGGGCGAAATCAGAGATTGCCCGGAACTCCGTTGAAAGTTAGCGGCTCTCGACTGTCATAGGTTACGCAACCCTCGCATCCTCGGCAACCGCCTTCTTCGACGCCGTGTTGGCCAGCGCGGTCAACAGCGCTGGAATCTCGCGGTAGCCCTGCACCTTGCGGAACTGGCGCTCGGCCACCAGCAGACCCGATCCGACCCAACGCTCGATGTGGTCTCCGGTGCGCCAGCGTTTCACGTTACGGCAGACCGTCTCCACGATGGAGAAGGCCGACTCGATGACGTTGGTGCTGGCCAGGGTGCGGCGCAACTTAGCCGGCACGCGCAAACGATGCACAGTGAGCGTTTCTTCCATGCCTTCTTCCAGGCTGCGGGCGGCGCTCGGATTCAGCTCCATCAGCTCGCGATGCAGTCGCTCCAGCGCGCGCTTGGCGTCGGCGTATTCGCTCATCGAGTAAGCGTTCTGCAGTTTCTTCTTGACCGCCGGTTTGTGTTCTTCGGGTAAGTGGTCCATCACGTTGCGCCGCTTATGCACCTGGCAACGCTGGATCATCGCCGCCGCGCCCGCATGCCGCCGCACCGCCGCCGCCAGCGCCTTGCCTCCGTCCAGCACATACAGACGCGGCACCGTGAAGTCCAGCCCGCGAGCGGCCAGATCGCCGAGCAACTCGCCGACCACGGCGGCGTTCTCGGTGGCCCCTTCGCGCAGGCCCAACACGGTTTTGCGCCCGTCAACATTGATCCCCAGGGCCACGATCATCTGCCGGTCGCGGAACGGCGTGCCGTCGATCAGCACCGCGCACAACTCGTACTCGCCCAGCCGACGCTCCATTAACTCCTGCAACTTCTCCCGGCTGGAGGCGATGAAGTTCTCGCTCACCGCCGACTTCTCCACCCCGTAGGCGTCGCGGAAGTCTTTCACCACCGCCCCGTAGTTGCGCGTCGATAAGCCGCGCATCACCTTGTCCCACACCGCGTGTTCCATCGGCCCGCTGCGCTGGAACAACTCGTAACTGCCCAGCCGTTGCTCGCGATTCTCCGGCGTGCGCAGCCGCGTCCTCCGCATCGGAACCTTCTGCCCGTCCACCACGCAGTAGCCGGCCTCTTTTCCCCAGCGATGAGCGCGCCGCGCCGGATGCTGCTCGTGCCGCTCCCCGGCCCAGTGCCGCACTTCCTCTTCCATCACCAACTGCATCAGGGAAAGACCGGCCTCGCGCAGCAGGTTCCCCACTCCTTCTTGCAGAAGTCCCACCACCTCGGCCAGGGGAAAAATCATCTGCAGGTTAGGGTTCTCTTCGCGGGCCAACTGGCGGAACTCTTGCACCGCCCGTTGCCGGTCAATCTGGTATCGTCTCTTCATAGCGACTCTCTCCTTTTTCTTGGCAGAAAAAACCACCTCGGTCATTATGACCGGGGTTGAGAGTCGCTACTTTCTACGAATTAACGGGCATCCTCCGAAATCAGACATCGCATGACCTCAACCGCTACCCGCACGCACAATCCGGCCGAAATCCGCCAGGGGCAGTTCATCAGCCGCCCACCAGCGGATTAGTTTGCCGGCTACTTGCCAATTTGATTTATTCCAGCCGCCGTGTCCAATGATTTCTCAGCCGATATCTATTCCCAACGGGAATAGCTCGGAACAATTTAGAGTGATTCGGTGGGTAACCTCGTTGTGAAGTTCAACACGAGACATTTCCATCCACTTCGCAGCAAAGGACATAGCCGTCGATTGTTCGCTAAACCTTCGATTGTGCAAAAACCGTCTGGGAGGCTCATAGCGGTACTGTGAATAGCATTGTCTCAAGACCGACCTAGAGCCAGAACCGCTCATGTTTCAAGGTTGTTTTGCGTTTCCGTCCAAATATTTTCATCGTTGCAATCCGCGATTATTCAACGAGATATGCCACCGTGAAGCAACTTAGTCAACGACTTATCACCTCAATATCTCGTCTTTGCACTGGTACCTATTCCTGGCGGGAATAGATATCGGCTGAGAAATCATTGGACAGCGAAATTGAGTGCGGTTAGTTTTGCGCCACACGCAGCAGATTTTAACTGCTCCTGGAGGCGTAAATGTCATCACGTTGGTTCCAAATCCATGTTATTCGCCAAATCCAGCCCCTTCTTCGCTCGAAGTGGGTGCGTTTAACCGCTGTTACTTTCACCCTGTTTCTTGTCATGCCCGCGGCCGCGCTGGCACAGAACTCACCCTTCGACACCGGCTTTACCGCCATCCAAAGCCTCTTCACCGGCACGATTGCGAAGGTTGCAAGCCTGGTTGCGATTGTGATCGGCGGCTACGGTTTCGCCCACGGCGAACCCGGCGCCAAGAAGGCGCTCGCCGGAGTTGCCGCCGGAACGGGCATTGCCGTTCTCGCCGTCAATGTTCTGAGCTGGCTCTGGGGCGTTTAGCGACCGTCCCAATGTCCCAGACTTCTTCATTCAACACGTTTAGCTAGGCGAGGGGCTTATGACAGACAAAACACGACAACATCGCACAAACCGGGTGTTTAAGAGCCTGCATAAGCCCCTCACCTATCTGGGCGTGGAGCGGACTTTGTTTTACTTCGTCTGCGTGGGTGCGGTGGGAGCCTTCAATCCCTTCAATTCGATCCTGGCGGGCATCGCCGTCTTTATCGGCGGCTTTGCCTTTGGGCATTGGATCACAAACAGCGATCCGGCGTTTCTCCGCATCCTGGCGAAGTCGGAACGCTACAAGCTGCGCTATGACGCCGCCAAACAGTTCGTCCCCCGCGTGGAGGTGCTGTGATGCTGCGAGTCGATAAGGTCATCAAGCCGTGGAAAGAGAGTGCTGCCCTCAACGACCACATCAACCTCTACGGGTTCTGGAATGAGACGGCCTTCCTCACTAAGTCCGGTGATGTCGGAATGGTTCTCAGCGTTCCCGGCGTGGACTACGAAAGTCTTGACCGTTCGGAGCAGGAGTATGCGGTCAAACGGCTGGAAGCGGCGTTGAAGGCGTTCGGCCCCGGCTTCCACGTTTACCAATATCTCTTCAAGTCGAACCGGCCCGACATACCGTTCGCCAAATACGACGACCCGATTGTGCAAGCGGCCATCGAGCAACGGCGGCAGTTCTTTGAGGCCAAGCGCGACCATCTTTATCAGGTCGAAATCTTCTATTGCATTCTGCTCGAAGGCGCCAGATCAAAGACGGGTGTGGGCGCGGCGCTCGCTCGCCTCTTCCGAGATCCCGCTGGCGCGATCGGCGAGTTGAAGGCGCAGTTCACCAGCGACAACATGAAGACGCTGCTGCGCAGCCAGATCGAGGGCGATGTTCGGCGCCTCGATCAGTGCGTGCAGGCATTTGTTCGCCAGTTCGCGGATTTCATGCAGATCGAAGTCTTGGACCGCCGGGGGCAGTTCACATTGTTTCGCCGCTTGCTGAATTTCGACGACTGGCGCGTTGCCGGCAGACCGCAGTCCACACAGTTTCTCGACTTTCAAGTCGTGAATTCGAACATTGAAGCCGAGCGCGACCATCTGCGCGTGGCCGAACAGATCCGCAGCGGCAAGACGCTGCTTATCAGCGGTGGAACCGGCACCGGCAAGACGACGCTTTTGCGGATATTGGCTGACTTCATTCCAGAACAGGAACGCCTCGTCGTGATCGAAGATACTTCGGAACTGCAAATCCAGAAGCCGAACATACTGGCCGTCGAATGCCAGACCGACACGTTCAAAACCAACATCACTTTCGACGACCTTCTAAAGTCCGCTCTCAGCTGGAGACCGGATCGGATCATCCTCGGCGAAGTACGAGGAACCGAAGCGCGAACGCTGCTCGATTCCTTCAACACCGGCCACTCGGGATCGCTGGCGACGATCCACGCAAACTCGGCGGAGAAGGCCCTGCATCGCTTCGCCAATCTGGTCATGCGGAACCACGCGCAGACCACTTTCTCCGACACCGAAGCCGAGATCGGAGAAGCAGTCGATTTCGTCGTCCATGTTGAGCGTCAACCGGGCCGCCGCATCGTCCGCGAAGTGCTCGCCCTTCGCGGCTACGACCGCGACGCAAAACGCTTCCTGATCGAACCCGTATTCGAGGTGAAACATGCCACAGCATAGGACACAGAAATGCGAACCAGCATTGCCGCCGATTTCCTCACCCGTTGCTTCGCTCCGGGCGAGTCCATCGCACTGCTTCTTCGACGCGAGAATCCCGCCGGGATTCTCCAGCGAATCGTTCCTTTGGAGCGTGCGCTTGCGCCTCGTTACCTCGGCTGGCTCGCGCACGAAAACTCTATCGGCGCGAACATCTATGTGGCCGCCAATCCGCTGCGCTCTGGCAGCCGCAAACGCACCAAGGAGTGCATCGCCGCGGTGCGGCATCTGTACCTCGATTTGGATACCGATGGCGAGGCCCGCCTCGCTTCGCTCCGGGCCTCCGATGCGGTTCCCCCGCCGAACGCAATCGTCTCGACATCGCTCGGCAAATACCAGGTTCTCTGGCGCGTGGATGGCTTCACCTCTGAACAGCAGGAAAGCGCCCTGAAACTGCTTGCGATTACCTTTGGCGGCGATCCCGCCTGCACCGACTGCAACCGGGTACTCCGCCTGCCGGGATTCCTGAATTGCAAGTACGATCCGGCGTATCCCGTCACCGTCGAATACCCCGGCGATTCCACTTGGAATTCCGATGACTTCCGGCTGGATATTCTTGCGGCGGATGCCATCGTTTCGCCCCGTTCAATCACACCGCGAAAGCATCCCGATAAGCACACCAATTCCGAACGCGATTGGGCATGGGTTCTCCATGAACTTGCCCATGGAAAGGACGCCGCGAAGCTCACGCGAAAGCTGGCTTCGCGCCGCGCCGATAAGCCCAATCCGCTCTACTACGCGCAGCGAACCGTGGATGTCGCATCGGCCAGACTTTGGCTCATCGAAGGCGTTCCGATAGACGACGTTGTCACGATGCTGGAAGTCCGCCGCCGCTTCGAGATTCCCATCGCACTTTGCTCCGCTCGTGCGCGGGAGATCGCACTGACGGCGCAGAGGATGATTGCCCGGAGAAAGATTGCTTGATTCAACACCTATAAAGGAGAACAAAATGCCACTACTTGAAATCAACCTAAGCCGCTACATCAGTGCTTCGATTCGGCTGGACGAGTCCACCGCCGAGCAGGTCGATCAATACGCCGCTTTCGTCCACGCATCCGCCGACGATGTGGTGGACAAGGCGCTCAACTATGTCTTCTCGAAAGACCGCGACTTTCAGGACTTTCTGAAGACGCCACAGGCCAAGCAGGTTGCTTCCACGTTGCGCGTCCGTAAAGGCCCGAATAAAGATGCGAAGGATGAGGCGGAGCAGCCTGCGAAGAAGCTGGAGCCGGGGTGGAGTCCACGGCTTCTGTGCGGGTAATGAAGGCGTGATCCTGCATTCAATTTCGTGCCGGAGCAAGAACGGTGCTTCGCACCGGAAGAATTTTGACACTCCACCCCTCGGAGGGTACACGAACGTAAACGCCCGTATACAAACGTCAACTTACTCGCACCGAAGCGCTTACGCGAATTGACCGTATACAGCGTTTACGTTCGTTGACGCGACACAAACAGGAGGTTTCAACGATGGAAAACCCGATCCCATTCAAACCCACAACCGACGGCTCCAAGCGCCCACTTGCCCGAAACCGCATCCTATCGGCGCGTTTCACGGAGAGCGAGTATGCGGCGCTTGAGAGCTTCGCATGGTCGAACGGGAACGACACTCGCCGACTGGGTGCGCGATGTGCTCTTGCATAGCCTTGAAGGTATCCAGTCAGCCGCAGATGGAAATGCACATCTTCACCGAACTCGTCGGCATTCAGATGCTTCTGATGAACACGCTTGAACCGCTGCTGCGCGGCGACAAGATCGCCCCGGAACAGCTCGCCATCCTGTTTCGGCAAGTCCAAACCACCAAGGCCGCGAAGGCGCAGGAACTCCTCGCCAAGCGCAGCCAGAACAGGGAGAAGTAACCATGCCAACCGTCCAACAATGGGGCCGCAAGGAGTCGATCATCTGGCCGCCACGCACCTATCTCTACACCCTCAGCGCGTTCTTCCTCTCGCTCGCAGCGACCGGATTCTTTGTCTATGTCCACTTCCAGTTCGGCCTTTCACCGCTCGAACGCTACTACCTGCCGTACTATCTCCGCAGCGAGATGCCAAGTCTCACGCATCATGCCAGCACCTATCAGCTACTCTATGTTTCCGACGGCAAGTCGCGGGCGCGACCCGCGCTCGCCGCCGACGTGAGAGCCAGGGGCGACACCGCAACCCACGGGCGCGCCATTGCCGCTTGCACTTTCCGCGCAGGCGAGGCAGCAGGGGTTCCGCTTGCTCTTCCGCGAGCAGCCGCGCAGTTACCCGAACAAGACCTTTCACGCATGGCTCGCAGCACTGGATCTATGCCGACGTTCCTCTCGACCGGCTCTTCAATACACAACTCATTCTTGGTCTCGCGGCGTTCGTATTGCAACTTCCGTTTTCCATCCGCAAGGACATCCAGCGGCGCAAGCAACTGCGGTATGGAAGACGGCTGAAAGGGCCGATTCTTGTCAGTCCACGCCAGTTCACGAAAGCCGTTGCCGGCAATGGCATCGGCATTGCGACCAACGATTCCAAGCGCCCGTTGCGGATTCCACGCGACGCCGAGAATAAACACTTTCTCATTGTCGGCGACACCGGCTCAGGCAAGTCGAGCATCATCCGCCAGATGCTTTATCAGGTGGACGCTCGCGGCGACAGCGCCATCGTCTACGATCCCGCCTGCGAGTTTGTGAAACAGTTTTACGATGAGCACCGCGGCGACATCGTGCTCAATCCGCTCGACGCCCGGATGCCGTACTGGAACCCGTCGAAGGAACTCCGGCGCAAGGCCGAGGCCAAGGCCCTGGCCGTCTCGCTGTACCAACCCGAAGGCGTGACGAACCGCTTCTTTGTCGAAGCTCCGCAGAAGATCTTCGCGCATCTGCTCACCTATCTTCCGACGCCGGTTGAACTCGTCCAGTGGATGTCCGATCCCGCCGAGATCGACCGTCGCGTCAAGGGAACCGAGTATTGGATGCTGATTGATCCGAAGGCCCCGCAACAGCGGACTGGCGTTCTCGGCTCTCTCAATATGAGCGCGGACAGCTTCCGGCTTCTGCCCAAGGAAGACGAAACAACCTCTATATGGACGGCGACGAAGTGGGCCGAGACGCGACGCGGTTGGATCTTCATCACCTCGCGCCCAACCATGCGCGAAGCGCTTCGCCCGCTCATCAGTCTGTGGATCGACACGCTCGTTCTGCGCCTCTTGAACGAACCCATGCCCGACCAGAAACCCGTCTGGTTCGTCATCGACGAGCTGGCCAGCTTGCAGCGATTGCCGCAGCTTCATACCGCGATTACCGAGAATCGCAAATCGCAGAACCCGGTCATCCTTGGCTTTCAGGGGCGCAGCCAGATGGAAGCCCGCTACGGCGAAGACGCCGAAGCCATGTTGTCGCAGCCGGCCACGAAGATTTTCCTCCGCACCACCGAGCCGCGGGCGGCGAAATGGGTCAGTGAAGCCATCGGCGAAATCGAGATCGAGCGGCTGCGCGAGACCCACTACGACGGTTCCCGCACCGGGCGCAACTTTGCGCTCGACCGGCAGACTGAGCCGCTTGTTCTGCCTTCCGAGGTTTCCGGCCTCGACGACCTGCGCGGCTTTCTCAAGTACGGCAACCATGTCGCGCGATTCTCGTTTCCCTTCGTTGCGCTCGAAGAGAAGGGTCCCGGTTTTGCCGAGCGGAAAATGGACGACCTGATCGTGCCGAGCACGCCGCTCCCCGCCGAACCAGAAGAGATGCAAGGCAATCTTCTAACTCCCGAATATGCGGTTCAACCGCCCGAGAACCAGATGGAGTAGACAGTCATGCTGACCATCTCAAAACCGCTATCCGCAGGCCAAGCGCAGACCTACCACCAGAAGGAATTCACCGCCAAGGAGCAGAACTATTGGTCGCAACGCGGCGTCATCGCAGGCGAATGGCAAGGCCGCCTGGCCGCGCAGTTCGGCCTTGCCGGGGCCGTCTCCGCCGAGGACTTCGCGAAACTCAGCCAGGGCCAGCATCCACAGACCGGCGAGCAGCTTGTGCGGCAACGAGCGTCGTATGAATATCAGGACGCCGACGGCAAGACCGTCAAGACGATGGAGCATCGCGCCGGATGGGATGCGACCTTTTCCGCGCCCAAATCCGTCTCGCTCACCGCGCTGGTCGGCGGCGATGAGCGTGTCCGCGAAGCGCATCGGGAGAGCGTCCGCGTTGCCCTCGACCAGCTCGAACGCTACACGCAAGCCCGCATCGGCGGCAATCATCCGCCCGAGACCACGGGCAAGTTTATCGCCGCCAAGTTCGAGCACGATACGGCCCGCCCGGTCGATGGCTATGTCGCGCCGCAACTGCACACCCATGCGGTCGTTTTCAACGTCACCGAGCGCGACAACGGCCAGCCTCGCGCCATTCAGCCGCACAGCCTCTTCGCCTCGCAGCAGTTCGCCACGGCCATCTATCAATCCGAGTTGACCTACAAACTACGCCAACTCGGTTACGAAATTACGACCGGGCGGAGCGGCGCGCCCGAGATCAAGGGATACACGCAGGAATACCTCGACGCATCCAGTCCCCGCAGCCAACAGATTCGTGATTACCTCGAACGCACGGGCCGCTCTGGGAAAGAGGCCGCCGAAATCGCCGCGCACTCGACGCGCGACCGCAAAGAAATCCATTCGCCGGGAGAGGTGATGGCCGCGCACCGGAAGCTGGCGGCAGACTTTGGACACCAAGCCGAGGCCGTTGTCCGGGCAGCGCGGGAACGGTCTCAACATCAAGAGAAGCCTGTCAACTCGGTTGACCGAGTTCGAGAATCTCTCACCTTTTCCCGCGACAAGAACTTCGAGCGCGAGGCGGTTGTGGATGAACGTGCCCTGATCCGCGACGGGCTCCGTCGCGGCATGGGCGAGATCACCCATGCCCAGGTCCGCGCCCATCTTGACGCCCGCTTGGCTTCCGGGGAATTTCAAATCGTCGAGCGGCAGCAGGGCGTTCCGGGCCGTCAGTTCACCACCGCCAAAACCATCGAGGCCGAACAGGAAATTCTCCGCCGGATGCGTGAGGGACAAAACCATGTCGAGCCGATTCTTTCGCGTCCGCAGGCCATCGCCGTTGCCGACCAGCACCCGCATCTCAACCACGCACAAAAGAGCGTCGTCGAAGATGTTCTCAGTTCACCCGACCGCATCCAAGGAATCCAAGGTTTCGCCGGCGCGGGCAAGACGACCACGCTCACCGTCGATCCGCAGCGCGGCGGAATCGCAGGGCTATCAGGTCGAAGGCTTCGCCCCGACCTCCCGCGCCGCGACGCCAACTGAATGCAGGCCGGAGTCCACGCCGGAACCCTGCAAGGTTTTCTTGCCCGCGCGGCAAATCGCAGATCGCAATCCAGAGCAGAAACGCTTCTATCTTGTCGATGAATCAAGCCTTGCCAGCACCAACCAGATGCGCGAGTTCCTTGCGCGGCTTGGTCGCCAATGACCGCGTGCTTCTGATCGGCGATATCCGCCAGCATCAGGGCGTCGAAGCGGGCCGGCCCTTTCGAGCAACTGCAGGAAGCCGGAATGCGCACGGCCAAGCTCGATGAGATCGTTCGCCAGAAAGACCCGGCCCTGAAATCCACCGTCGAAATGCTGGCGACGGGCCAAGTCTCCGCCGCGCTCGACGCGCTTCAGCAGCAGGGCCGCGTGCAGGAAATTCCCGACCGCGAAGAGCGCGTCCGCGCCATCGCCAAGAGCTACGTCGAATCGCCCGAGAACACTCTCATCGTCTCACCCGACAATGCTTCCCGCCGCGAGCTGAACGTCGCTGTTCGCCAGGAGTTGAAGGCCACTGGCGCCCTTGCCCCGGAAGATCATACTTTCCGCGTCCTGGTTCAGCGTCAGGACATGACCGGAGCCGAACGATCCTGGGCAAGCCACTACGAGATCGACGACGTAGTTCGCTACACACGCGGCAGCAAAGCCATCGGAATCGAAGCTGCCGCCTACGCATCGGTCGTCGCGATCAACCCAGCCGCAAACCAGCTCACGGTCGAGAAAGCGAACGGAGAACTTGCCACCTACGATCCCCGCCGACTCACCGGCGTCAGCGTCTATCGCGAGATCGAACGCGAGTTCTCCGTAGGCGACCGCATCCAGTTCACCGCGCCCGACAAATCGCTCGGCGTTGCCAATCGCGACCTCGCCGCTATCGAGGCGATCCATCCCGATGGCCGCCTCTCCGCCCGCCTCGACAACAACCGCCAGATCGAGTTCAACGCCGAGCGAGCATCGTCATTTCGACCACGGCTACGCCGTCACCAGCCACAGCTCCCAGGGCCTCACCGCCGAACGCGTCCTCGTTCACGCCGATACCAGCGTCCACCCGGACCTGCTCAACTCCCGCTTCGGCTACGTCTCCATCTCCCGCGCCAGCCACCAGGCCACGCTCTTCACCGACGACATGGCAAAACTCGCCCCCCAGCTCGGAGCCGATGTCTCGAAAACCTCCGCCCTGGAAATCAGTCCAGCCCCATCCGTCGCGCAAGGACTTGGGGTAGGGATCTGACAGTGACAACAATTTACGATGGAGGAATCGCGATGACGAAGATGACAACCATTCCCGAGAACCAAAACAACATCCGCGCCGAAATCGTTGAGCGGCTCAAAACCGCCCGCTCTGCCGCTGCCCGGCATACCAATTCCATCATGACCGCCGTGTACTGGGAAATCGGACGACGAATCGTGAAATCGGAGCAAAGTGGCGCGGCGCGCGCCAACTACGGCGACGAGTTGATTAAGTGACTGGCAAATGATCTGTCCAACCAATTTGGGCGCGGATTTAGCGCACACCTCGCTTGGGTCTCGTTGGTTTCAGGCATGATCACCAGAAAAAGCTCCGTTAATGGTGACGGATTAGTTTCTGAAAGTCTGAAGGGCACTATCTTCAACGTCACATTTTCTGGCTGGATCGTTGTGGTGAAAGGCACTTTAGTGCTCATGTGTAGGCTGGACTGTAGTGCAGCGGAGCGTGCTTGCCTTCAGGCCGGATGGGGGGCCGAGGGATTCGCTATCTGCCGCCGCTTTGCTTCCCACTGAGCAAACATGCACTCGATTCCGTCCACTTCTTTTTGCCCCGTAGAGCGCCTGGTCGGCGGCGGCCACCAATTCCTCAGGAGAACAATGCCAATCCAGCGTGGCCGTCGCGACGCCCACGCTGACCGTCAGAAACGGAGCCACCGGCGATGCCGCATGCGGCAATTCCAGAGCGGCGATGGCCAACGGCACCGATTGTGCGAATTGCGCTGCCCCGTCGGCCCCTGTTTCCGGGAGAATCACGGCAAACTCCTCGCCGCCATAGCGCGCCGCAACGTCCAGCTGGCGCTTGGCCAGGCGGGCCAGTTCCGACCCCACCGACCGCAGGTACTCGTCGCCGCGCTGGTGTCCCTGGGAATCGTTCAACGCTTTGAAGTGATCGATATCGATCATCAGCAGCGAGACTGCCGAACCCGTCCTCTTCAGGCGGGCGCATTCCATCTTCAGTGTTTGGTCAAACACCCGCCGGTTGGCCAGCCCGGTCAGCGCATCGACCGACGACAGCTGTAACAATTCCTCATTGACCCGCCGCAGATCCGCCGTTTTCTCCGCCACGACCCTTTGCAGCTCCAGCTCCCGTCGTCGCGCCGCCAGCACCCGCAACTGAAGCAGGCCCAAAACCAACGACACGGGGATTAATCCGCAGGCGCCGATAAACCACCACGTCCGATACCACGGAGCCAGGATTTCAAATCGAAACTCAGCCCCGTGACCGCTCCACACGCCATCGCTGTCTCGGGCTTCTATCTCCAGCCGATACGCTCCAGGCGCCAGCTGGGCAAACCGCAGTTCTCGTTGGGCCGTCTCCGTCCAGGCGGAATTCGCGCCCTCCAACCGGTAGCGAAACACAACCCCGTTTTCTCGCGGAGCATTGGGCGCGGCGTATCGTGCGACGAGGGAATTGGAATGACTGCTGAAGGAAGGGTCGCGCTGCCCTGAAACATCCTCCCGTCCCATGACCAGTTTCGTGAACACGGCCTCGGGCGGCGCTTCCGGCGCGCCCTTCGGACGAGGCTTGAATCGCGAGAGTCCGCCGCTGGTGCCGATCCAAACGGTGCCATCTTCCTCGGCGGCGAACCCGTTCAGGTTGCAGTCGTCCCACGCCAAACCGTCCCTGGTATCGTAGTGGCTCCAGCGCGAACCATCCCACGTGTCCACGCCCCGCTCGGTTCCCGCCCACAGCTTCCCCGTGGCATCGAACTCCAGGAAATACACCAGCCCGTCGCTGCCCGATCTCTGCACGCCTTTCTCGATCGCAATGCCGCCCTGCCGTAGATGGATGCGGTCGATGCCGCCTCCGTAGCGGTAGCCGATCCACAGCGCCCCATCCGCGCCAGTGCCCAACGAAAGCACTTCCTGATTGCTTAAACCATCGGCGCGGGTCCAATTCTTCCAGCGCCCGCCGGAGTAGCCGAAAAGCCCGCCCGCTCCTCCAGCCCAGATCGTGTCATCCGCTCCCTGGGCAATCGCCCAAATGCGTGTGGCCGGCAATTCGGCGATGCGCGAAAAAACCTTATACGGGGGCGTCGCCAAGAACAGCCCCGCGTCCGTCGCGGCCCACAGCCTGTGCTCGCGATCGAAGCGCAAGGTGTAGGCGGCCATCCCCAGTAGACCTTGCTCCCGGCCAAACCACTCCACCTTTCCCGTTCGCGCATCCATGCGGGCGGCGCCGCGCGTTTCCGTGCCGACCCACAAGTCGCCGCCTGGAGCCATCTGCACGCTGTGCACCGGGAAACCATCCAGCCCTGCGACTGTCTTCCACGACATGCCGAACTGCCGGCGCGTACCGCGCAACAGACCTCCTTCCGTGGCGACCCAGAGCGAGCCATCGGTCCACGGCAGGATCTCGTACACAATATCGCTGGCCAGTCCGCTGGCCGATGAGTAGCTCTCCCACTCGCGGTAGCCTCGCCACTCGGCGAGTCCGCGCCCCGCCTGCCCAATCCATAATGAGTGCTGCCGGTCCTCGAAGGCGGCGTAAACTACTCCGCGAAGGCCGACCGAGCGGTCGATCTTCTGCCAGCCCTTCTCGTCCCGGATCAGCAACCCATCGGGCGACGGAATCAGAATCCTCCCCTCGGCATCGGTGGCGACATTTCCCATCGCGGTGCCGGGAATTGACGCGTCTGGACTTCGGAAGATGGTTTGCCCGGCCGGCAACATGAACACCCCCGCATTCCTCGCTCGCGCCCAGAGATTACCGTCATGGTCTTTCCGGATCGCCATCCAGGCGCGATCCGGAAGTCCGCTGTCTCGTCCGAACACGGTTGTTCCATCCCGGCCCTTGCGGCACAATTCTCTCCCGCATCCGTACCACAGCGTGTCGCCATCCACTAACACGCCGTAGGCGTCTGGTCCGGACGTTCCGGGCGCCTGGGGAAGCTTCCGCGCCGCGAACCCATCTTTCCCAGGCTCGGAATAGAGCTCCACCAGTCCCGAGTCCGTGCCCAGATAGGTGTGCCCTTTCCCATCCGACTGGATGCCTTGTACCCAACTTACTGTCTTGAAATCGACTGCCAGCTTATTGAAGCGGTTGCCCGACAGTTGGTAGAGCCCGAAGTCGCCTCCCACCAAAAGCGAGCCATCGGGAGCGTCGCCAAAGGCGGCGCCCGAAGTGGTCGGAATCCCGTGTTCCGGCCCAAACGACTCGAAGCGTTCCCCGTCGAAGCGGAAGACGCCATTTTCCGTGCTCACCCAGATGAAACCGACGCGGTCCTGGTAGATTTGCCGGACCGCCAGGTTGTTGAGTCCCTCGTTCACGCCGAAGTTGCGAAAGTTGTATTCCTGGGCGCTGAGAATCCCGGAACGTCAGTCCCAGCAGAGCCGCCAGTAGGACAAAGACGCGCGCCTGAAATGAATGTCCCACTGTGGGTAGATCGGCAGGTCGGGCAGTCTTCTTTAGCAGACTAAAGGAGGATTCACCGCTCGTTTTTGGGCAAGGCGCGGATTCCGCCATGCATCCGCGGGCCAACAAAAATGCGGTCTTTACCGCCCGAAGCATGCGCCGTCCGGTCTGCTAGGCATTCTTGAAACACGCCCTGAATCGCAGCCTCGCCGCTTGGGCTCAATCACTTCGCCGACAGCAGATCGCCCTTGGCGAGGACATAGGTAGTCAGCTTATCAACCTTAAGATTGGAACGTTTGGAAGTCAGAGCTACGGCCCCGTCACCGTCGCGAATGGAGTCCACATCTTTCATTATGACGCGGTGTTTGGAAGCAATGAAAGTCGGCGAGGGCAATGGGGAGCTGTCCTTGTCGCGGCTGGCGTCGGGAAATCGCGGTGTGGACGCGGGGTCGCGCTTGTCGGGGTATTGGCCCATGCCATTCCAATTCCTGATGCTGTTGGCGGCGTCCGGCGGCTCGTACGAGAGATTCGGCGCGGCCATTGGCTCCGCAGGGTAATACCAGGCGGTCAAGTAGAGCTTGATGGGCGCCGATCCATTTTTCCATTCGGCGGAGTCCATGCGAATGGCCAGGCGGGACGGATCGGTTTTAGTTTTCGCCACCGACTCGGTAACTTCTCCCAACAAGGCGGCGCCGCGCGGGATGACGACGCCATTGACCAGCGTGGCGACTACGAGATTGGCCACGATCTTGGTTCCAGCGGGAGTCTTGCCGGCAACTACGTTTTGCCGCATGATCACAGGGAATTCCAGCCCGATCGAAGAACCGGCCGCCGCCGGCGCCTGTTGACTGAACATGGCGGCGGAACCAAACACAACGGTCAACACCACGGAACAGATTGCGGCGGCTTTGCTGAACATATCGTCCTCCAAGCTGGATGGATGACGGGCAGGGCCGTTGGGTCGCAGTATAGTTTGGACACCAACGGAGGCTACGCGCGGGGATCGGGGCTACTTTTTATGATGGCGGTCGCAGGGTGGGTGTGATTGAAAAGGGCGGGCGTTTGTTCTCCGTTTGTTCGCCTAAAAATAAATATTTTGATGGCGGGTTGGCGGGAAGGGTTTTTCGAGGGTTTCTGGCTTTCGGGGGCGTTTACTGGTTGGTGATCGCGGATACCCCTCCCCTGCCCGGTCTATTGGAATCAGTACTTTAGCGGGATTTTTATGGCAAAGTATTGAAGGGAAACGGCTTAGAGGCAAAGTATTGATAGCCTTGGAGTTAGGTCAGCTTTTGCAGCTCGTTTGGGTTGCGGGAACGGGTGGTTTTGCTTCCGTCTGGCGCGGGACCCCCATTTCGTCCCGAGCAAAAAGTCAAGCTTGACAAAAGCGAGGCTGGAAAGGGGGGTCTTTTTTGCGTCGGGCTGCTTGGCTTTGACGTTGGAACTGCTCCACGCAAGCAAAAGGAAGGTTGATTGGGCCATCTGCCTCACGCAGCTGACTGCGGCGGAATCCCACTCATCGCAGGAGGAGCGATCGAGGAATCCGGCTAGCTTAGTTTAGGCGAAAAGATTTTCCTGGCGCTCGATGGAAAAAGGTTCCCCGATGCTCTCAAGCACAGTGGCCGCAGGAATTTGCGCCAGCTCCTTCGGCTCCACTTTGTGGAGGCCACCGCCGTATACCCGACCTTCGGAGAGGAACTGGTCGGTCGTGATGCGCTTTAGCGCCTCAAAGACCCGCGCCTCGAGTTCTGGGTGTTTTTTGAGTATCTCATTTAAGCGGCTCTTGGGATAAAGCATAAGGTAGACGTTGTGGGCAGTTGCATCTGAGCGATTCCAGATAAAACGGAACGGGTGCCTGCCGTTTGTCGAACGACCCATGTAGGTGCAGAGAAACGGTGCGGGTGGACGCCGCTCCTGGGAATACCATGGAAAACGATGACTAGCTAGATACGACACGTGAATTTGTTGCTCGCGGCCTTTCTGCAGATAAGCGAAGAAGCGAGGCCAACTCGCCTTTATCTTCTCTTCCGGCTCGCTGCAATCGAGCAGGTAGAGCTTGGGAGTCGCGTCCATGGCTCCGTCGGCATGCGGATCGACAATGTCCTTGGTCAGGCGGCGAGGGCTAGGCAGTATCGACTTGAGGAATCGGCGCGGGATGTGCCACGTTTTTGTCTGCTCTTCATTCAGGATAAAAAAGTTGTTGGAGCCGGTCGCAAGTCCACGCTTGATGGAGAAAATATCGCCGAGAGTCGGCTCGTTTCTGCCTTCAACGGTTGTGCGCGCAGGAAACTGTGTCCATTTGCGTGAGTGCCGAAGCAGGTCGAGAGGCACCAGTGCCTCGGTGGCCGGCCTCTCAATCGTACCAGCAAGGGAAAAGCGGACTCCGTGGCTCAGCGGGGGGGCCGACTTGCGAAACACAACAACTGCCGAAGACACTAGTGCATCCGTGAACTGCACGTCTGTAGGACAAAATCGGTGAATGTGCAGCAGCGTTACCTGCTCGGTGAGGTAACGGCGAAGCGTTGCTCCGTAGTTAACATCCATGAATTCCGACGGAACAAGCCAGACAGCTAACCCCTCCTCTTCCATCCAGTCATGGCAAAGCAGCAAAAAATAGCAATACAGTCCGGCAAGCCCACTGATCTTCAGATGTAGCGAGTGTGCGAGCTGCGTTTTCAGGCGACCCTTGTCGTCCGAGCTCAGATGATGATGACGGACGTAGGGAGGATTGGCGAGGACTAGATTAAAAAGCTGGGTTGGAGCCTTCAGTTTCGTGAAATCGCCTTGTACGATGTGCAAGCCGTCCTTGCTCCAGAGGTTCTTGGCCGCCTCCGCAAACAAAGGATCAAGTTCGATGCCAGTCGCAGCCTCGATGATCTGTGCAGGGACAGCATGGGACAATGCTGAGTAGAATGCACCGGTACCAATCGCCGGATCGAGAAAGCGGAGCCTAGCATTCCCGAGGGTGTGGTGCGCATAGTGCGCGAGGCTCAGGGCAAGCTCAAAAGGCGTCGCGAACTGTCCCCATTTATTGCGCTCGGCGGCTGTCTTCAGGCTGTCGAGCCGTATCTGCTCCGCCTGACGGCGTCCCTCGGTAGTTTGATGTGCTACGGTTGCCATAATTGTCAGATCCCGAGCTGCACCAGATCTTGGGGCCGATGCTCCCATATCCAGTCTATGCCTTCGGCAGCCTCGTACCCAAGATAGGCGGCATCGAAGCAGCCGCACAAGAAAAGTACAAACACTATTCGCTTCCCATACGTAGCCTTGAGCTGATTGATCTTCGTCGCTTCCTCTTTTCGGCGCTTGTTAACGTTTGTGAAGTCGCCTGCGGATTTCGCTTCGATAAGCAAGGGCAAGTGGGGCAAGGTGGCCTTCTTGGGCTGGATCACCGCGTCGACCGGGATCTTGACGGTCTTGGCTCCCGCCTTAGAGGTCTTAACCAGAACATTCATCCGGAAAGAAAACGTGCCGGGCTCCATCTTTTTGAGCGGAATGGCGGCAGGATGCGCCTTCAACACGTAACCGCGCTGAGTCAGGTACTTCTCGATGAATGCGAGCTGGCGTTTTTCCTGAGCGTTACGTACGATGGGATCGGCTATTGCCCCGCAGAGCCGGTCTGCCACGATGGTCGATGAGCGATACCGTTCTTCGTTCGTGGGGTGGCGTTTTTCTCGCAGCCAAGGAAAGATATCAACGTCCAGCATTCTGGACAGGATTTCGGTAATACGTCTTAAGTACACTTCAAGCAATTCCGGCGGGAGATGAGGTGGAACCCTGCCTTCTTCGAGTGTACCGATGAGATTCTTGGTGGAATCGGCAAGTCCGATTAGTCGGTCCCGGGCCAGCGGCGGACAGGTAGACATACGCAAGGTTGGTAAGATCGTGGGGTGGGCCTTGATCACCTCCGGTGTGATCGTGGACAGGTTTTTGGTGAGTGTGAGACTTTGCTCGACGCTCTCGATGGTTCTTTTGCGGGTCTCGCGGTATGCCTTGGGCGCGAACGTCATGAACCATTGATTGAACTGGTTGACGGAGGCCCGCGTGTCCGCCTTCCACAAATGTGGCTTATCGGCATTGATGGCCATGATCTACTTTACCAGTCACCTGCGAGACCGCAACCTCACAATCAGCGTTAAGCCCAGTGTGAGATCGCTGAGGCTCGAACCCGGAATTCATAGGCCAAAGCAGTGCGGCTGAAACCTCGCCCCTTCAAGATAAAGTCTAATCCTTGAGATTTCTGGAGCCCGTGAGGGCGTGGCTTTCTTCGATCCGCCGTCCTCCGCGATTCATCACAGACGGGGAGCGAAGCAAGAATTCCCGTCTTCGGCGGAGACTGCCGAGCTTGCGCTCGGCTGGGCGGACAAGAGGCGGACAACGGGGGAGGACAAGAGTGTTCGCCCTACACGGACAGCGGAAAAAGGGGGTGGTCGGTTTGACCACCCTCGGTAACGTTTTCCGAAAAACCAATCTACTCCAGCACGAAAATATTTTTTGCGGCGCACATTTCTTTCAGGACTTTCGGCCACACGGTGACGCTGACTTCGCCGAGATGGGCTTTGCGGAGGAGCAGCATCAGGGTGCGGGACTGGCCGATGCCTCCGCCGATGGAGAGCGGGATCTGGTCGTTCAGGATGGCCTGGTGATAGGGCAGTTTCATGAAGTCCAACTGCTTGGCCATGGTGAGCTGCTTCTTCAGGGTCTCGGCGGTGACGCGGATGCCCATCGAGGTCAGTTCATGGCGGCGCCTAGTGACTGAGTTCCAGACCAGAATGTCGCCATTGAGGCCGTGCGTGTCTTTGCCGGTCATATCGCTGGTGTCGGTGACCCAGTCGTCGTAATCGGCGGCGCGCATCTCGTGGGGATAGCCGTCTTGCAAGGGCCAGCCAATGCCAATAATAAAGATGGCGGGATACTTCTGAAGCACCGCCGTCTCGCGCTGCTTGCGGGGCAGCGAGGGATACATGTCGAGAATTTCCTCGGCGTGGAGGAAGGTCAACTTCTCGGGCAGGTCGGGATAGCGCGGGTCTTTGAGCTGCGGGAACAGGGATTGGGCAAACTTGTCGGCCCCGACGATCACTTCCCAGATCTTGCTGACGATCATTTTGAGGAATTCCAGGTTGCGCTGGTCGGCGGTCATGACGCGCTCCCAATCCCACTGATCGACGTAGGCGGAATGGTCGTGATCGAGGAAGTAGTCCTTGCGCACGGCGCGCATGTCGGTGCAGATGCCTTCGCCCGCCTGGCAGTCGAACTGCTTGAGCGCGACGCGTTTCCATTTGGTGGCGGCTTGCACGATCTGCGCGTCCATGGGGTGAAGGTCGCGATCGTTGGAGATATGGAACTGGATGGGAGTGCGCGAGCCATCGCGATCGAGCATGTCGTTGACGCCGCTCTCAACGTCGACGATGAGCGGGACTTCGACCATGGTTAGATCGAGTTTCTTGCACAGGTTGTCTTCGATATAGCGTTTGACCTGGAAGATGGCCTGCTGCGTCTCTTTCGGAGTGAGCAGGGAGCGGTAATCGTGGGGCAGGACCTTTTCCAATTCCTTGTAATCGCCGATTCCGGGTCCGGCCAGATCGGCTTTTTTATCGAGGACAACAGTCATGAAGATTCTCCTTTGCGGACGGATTGCGCGCCGCCGCAGCGCGGTCTTTGGCCGTCTATAGGTCTATGGAAGTTTCGCGTCACGGGAGGAAACAGCGCCGCTGGCCAGAGCCGTGGCCACGGGATGGGCGGCGTTATGTTTCAGGGCGCGGGTGTGCGCCGAGTGCTCCAGGATCACCGCCGTTGTGAGCAGGATTCCAATTGCGCCAAATACGATCAACGCCAGCAGGGCCATCATCAGGATCGGCATCGCTGTACCTCGTTGCTGATAAAGATTGTCCATCGAGGCAGATGGCTGCGCTGTGACCGGAGTCACTGACCGATGTAACCTGAGGGCCCGGCGGGCTGCCCGTGGGGGCGTGCGATCCCGGCCCAGGGGGTTCCGCGGATATAGGAAGCGGTTGAGGGGCCCTCTGCGCTGGGGAGGCTGGCCGGAGCGAAACGGAGAGTGGCGGGCGGTGCGGGCTTTTCCCTGGCGCCGCAGTCGCATACAGAGTTCCTTGGACGAGACCTTCGCTGGGCCGCCAATCAGTCACGCGGAACGGTGACCTGGATCACTGCAAAGGGGCCTTTTGGCGTTGAAACTTTCAACTGGATAGCCACGGAATTGCTGAGTTTTGTTACACCCGTTTTTTGGACGGTTTTACGCGTGGTGATTTTCGCAGCACGCGGGGAGTTGGGAGGATAGGTGCCGACTCTCTCGGGCCGCAAGACTACATAAAGGAGAAGAAACGACATCATGAAGACGACAAAGCTGGTGATGCTGGTAATGACAATCGCGGTGGCCTTGTTCATCCTGCTACCAAATCTGTCATGGGCGGATGACGGAGCGGCCCTGTACAAAGCGAAGTGCGCGATGTGCCATGGGGCGGATGCGGCGGGCAAGCCGGCGGCGAAGATTCCGAGCCTGATAGCGGATGAAGCGAAGAAGATGTCGGATGCGGACCTGGCCAAAGCGGTGGCTGAGAAGGCGAAGCATCCGGCGGGAGTGAAGGCGTTGGCGGCGGGCGACGTAAAAGCGGTGGTGACGTACATTCGCAGCTTGCAGAAGTAGTGGAGCGACGGGCGTCTTGCGGGTCCAGCAGAATGGCGGCCGGGCGGGGACGCCCGGCTCGCCATGGGCACGATTCGATAGGCTGCTGTGACCGGGCGGACAGCCAGGAGCAGTTCGCATGAGTAAGGCGCTGCTGTATGACGCGACGATGTGCATCGGTTGCAAGCAGTGTGAAGGGGCCTGCGCGCAGCAGAACAAGCTGCCGTACGACGATGAAGTGGCGGCCGAGCGGGTGCAATCCGAACATAAATACACAGTGGTTCTCAGCAAGGACGACAAATTCATGCGGCGGCTGTGCATGCACTGCGAGCAGCCGGCTTGCGCATCGGTTTGCCCGGTTGGGGCGATGCATAAGACCAAGGAGGGGCCAGTCGTCTACGACGTTCTGGAAGTGCATTGGCTGCCGGTATTGCATGGAGGCGTGCGCCTTTGGCGTACCAAAGTACGAATGGCACTCGCTGAATCCGCGGATCCGGAAATGCATTATGTGCCCGGACCGGGTGGTTGCCGGAAAGCAGACGGCGTGTGCAGAGGTCTGTCCGACTGGGGCGACGAAGTTCGGGAAGCGCGACGACCTCATCGAGGAAGCGCGGGAGCGCATACGGCAAAACCCATCCAACTACCTGCCTCGCATCTACGGCCTGCACGAAGTGGGGGGAACGTGTGTGCTGATTCTTTCCAGCGTGAAGGTTGAAGACTACGGTTATCCCTCATCGGCAAAGCTGGGCGAAACTCCGATGCCGGAATACACCGGGCGGGTGATGGAGAAGATTCCAGACTTCATCCCGCTGTGGTCGCTGGTATTGGGAGGGGTCTATTGGCTTTCGCATCGCCGTGAAGAAGTGGCCGCGGCGGAAGCAGCCGAAAAAAATGGGAGTAAGCGATGAAGTTCAAGCTGACTTTCTGGAAAGCCGTGTTCATGGCGATCATGGGCCTGGGCGTGTGCTCGACGCTGGTCCGATTTTTCAATGGCCTGGGCGCGGTTTCCAACATGAGCGACGAGTTTCCGTGGGGGGTGTGGATAGGGTTCGACCTGCTCTGCGGGGTGATGCTGGCGGCAGGCAGCTTCTGCGTGATCGGGGCGGTTTACTTGTTCAACGTCGAGCGCCTGCACAGTGTCGTGCGGCCAGCAGTTCTGACAGCGTTTCTGGGCTATTCGCTTTTCATCGTTGGACTGTTGTTCGACCTGGGCCGCCCCTGGTACATCTGGCACCAGATGATCTACATGAACCCGCACTCAGTCATGTTCGAGGTCGGCATATGCGTGATGTCGTACACGACTGTGCTTTTCTTTGAGTTTCTTCCCAACGTGTTCGAGCGATTCAAGCTCAAGGCGCCGATAAGGTGGATTAAGAAGATCTACCCGGCGCTGATCATCCTGGGCATCCTGCTCTCGACGCTGCACCAGAGTTCGCTCGGGTCGCTTTTCCTGATCATGCCGAGCAAGCTGCATCCCTTCTGGTATACGCCCGCCCTGCCCTTCCTCTTTTTCGGATCGGCGGTTGCGGTGGGTTTAGCGATGACCATCTTCGAGTTCGACGCAAAGCGCCAAAGCCTTCGGGCGCCATCTGGAAGTCGGGGTGCTGGTGGAACTGGGCGGCGCTTTGCTGGTCGTGCTGTGGATCAATGCGCTGCTGCGCTTCGAGGATTACTTGCATCGGGGCCTGCTGCGGCAAATCGTTACCCCGAGCTACGAATCGTACTTTCTGTGGCTCGAACTGACGCTGGCATTCGTGATTCCGATCAGCTTGCTCAGCTTCAGAAAAGTCAGGATGTCGCCAAGCGGCTTGTATTTCGTCTCCATCTGCACGGTGCTTGGATTCATCACCAACCGCCTCAACGTCAGTCTCACCGGCTTTGAGACATACGCCGGGCAGCACTACCAGCCGAAGTGGACGGAGTTCTCGGTGACGCTGATGATTGTGGCGACCGGGTTTGCTCTGTTCGGGTTGGCGGTGAAGCACCTGCCTATTTTCCCTGGCGTGCGAGTTCCAGTTGAAGAAGGCCTCGGAATAGAAACCGTGCCCATGATGGCTCCGGAAGTGGTAAGCGAGGCGGCAGACTGAGCCAATTCGCAATGAGCTGGAATGGATAACATGAGCGCAACGAGGCCCGAGGTATACTGGTTGAGGCTTTTTGCGGCCAAGAGAGAAGTTCCGGCTCGGGTCAACTGACCTCAGTGCCGAACTCTCAAGAGCGGGGAGTACGGATGCCCCGAGAAAACGAGGATTAATTCATATTGATTATGACAAGGGCCAGCCATGGTTGGGGGGGAATTCTGGTAGTAGCGGTCAGGATCGTAGGCGTCGTGGTCATTGGCGCAGCACTCTGCGGAATCAGCGCGGCTCAGAGTGCCGAACAGTTGTATACGGAGAAGTGCGGCAACTGCCACGCGACTGACGGCAGCGGGCACACGGCGGCGGCCAACAAGATGGCGGTACCGGACTTGCGGTCGAAGCGCATCAAGCAGATGAGCGATGAGGAGCTTTTTTCTGCCACTGCCGAGGGGACCAAACACCGGTCGTATCCCCATGCTTTTTTGCACACAGGTATGAAGGAACAGCAGATTCGCGATCTGATCAAATATATTCGGACATTCGGTACTAATCAGAATTAACTGGCCGCTGGCCGGCAGCAAGTTTCGACAACAGCCGTTTTCAGGGAGGCAAAGACCTGGCACTGAACCCGCCGCTTACCGCTAACGAGAGTCTGGTGACATCGGCGTTTGCGATGTGGCGGTTCGCGGTAAAGCATCTGCCAGTCTTCTCGGTCACAGAGGAAAACGGCCCGGCCGGAACCCCGCGGGCGGCAGCTTTGTCCGCCACGGTCCGATGGGCTGAGCCGGAGTTGACCCATGCCCACTGAGAACTCCAATCCGCCGACCTCCGATCACGGTCCCCATTGGGCGCACAGTCTCAGCGTCAAGCTGGTGTTCCTGCTGGCGGTTTCGATGACGCTGGTGTTCGGATTGCTGGGCTTTTTCATCGTTCGCCTGCATCGCCAACATCTGGAACAGAGCACGCTGGTCGCCGCCGAGCGGGTGAGCGATGTGATCCGGCGCAGCACGACTTATGACATGCTGCGCAACGATCGCGAGGGCCTCTACCACACCATTCAAACGATTGCCGACGAGCCGGGCATGGTGAAGGTCCGCATCTTCGACCAGGAGGGGCGGGTCGGCTACTCCACTGACACGGCCGAAGTCAACCACGTCCTCGATAAGAAAGCGGAAGCCTGTTACGGTTGCCACAACCAATCGCAGCCGCTGACGCGCCTCAACCGTCCCGACCGGTTTCGGATTTATCGCATTGGCGGCGGGCAGCGCGTGCTGGGCATCATCACTCCCATTGAAAATCAACCGGGTTGTTCGAACGCAGACTGCCACGCGCATCCCGCCAGCCAGCAGGTGCTGGGCGTGCTCGACACCAATCTTTCGCTGGGGAAAGCCGACGAGCAGCTTTCGGTCAGCAGCACCCGCATGATGGCTTACACGGCGGGGGCGATGCTGATTGTGGCGCTGCTGAGCTGGTTATTCGTGTGGCGCGTGGTTGGAGTACCCATCCAGGCGCTCAAGAAGGGCACGGAGCATCTTTCGCAAGGAGAGCTGGGTTACCAGATTCAGGTGCAATCGCGCGACGAAGTGGGAGACCTGGCGCATTCCTTCAACGACATGAGCCGGCAGTTGCACGCGGCGAACGAAGAGATTGTGACCTGGGCGAAGACGCTGGAAGATCGGGTCGAGCAGAAAACCAAGGAGCTCAACCGCGCCCACGATCATGTGCTACACGTGGAGAAGATGGCTTCGCTGGGCAAGATGGCGGCGGTGGTGGCGCACGAGGTGAACAATCCGCTCTCCGGCATACTGACTTATGCCAAGCTGCTGCGGAAGTGGGTCGGGACCGGCCAGGTGGCCAATGAAAAACACGACGAGGCGATGGAATGCCTGGATCTGATCGCCACCGAAAGCCGGCGGTGCGGCGACCTGATCAAGAACCTGCTGACGCTTTCGCGCACGGCGCCGATGAACGTGCAGTTTTCCGATCTGCACGGCCTGATCGATCGTTGCCTGATGCTGGTGCGGCATCAACTGGAGATGGGCGGAGTGGAGCTGCAACTGAGGCGCGCGGAAAATCTCCCGCTGGTGTCGTGCGATCCGGCGCAGATTGAGCAAGTGCTGCTGGCGTTGATCATGAACGCCATCGACGCCATGCCGCGGGGCGGCAATCTTTGGATCGAAACCCGGCTGAGCGGCGACGAAGCCGAAGTCGAGATTCTGGTGCGCGACGACGGGGCGGGCATAGATCCCGAAGTCCTAGAGCATATCTTCGAACCTTTTCTGACCACCAAAGAACGCGGGCACGGAGTCGGGCTGGGATTGGCGATCAGCCGCGGCATTGTGGAGCGGCATAACGGGCGCATCGAGGTGCAATCGGAACTCGGCCGGGGCACGATTTTCACCGTAATACTTCCCAATCAAGCGCCTGCCGCTTCCCTACCGGAGGCCGGCGCCCGGCCATAACAAGTTGAGGTAATGGAAATGGGCACACACGGAAAACTGCTGATCGTGGACGACGAACTGAGCGTACGCGACTCGCTGGGCAAATGGTTTCAGGAAGAAGGTTATGAAGTGGCCACGGTGGAGAGCGCCAACGAGGCGCTGACGCGGCTGGCGGAGCAACGCTGGGATGCGGCCCTGGTGGACATCAAGATGCACGGCACCGACGGGATCGAGTTGCAGCGCCGCATGCACGAAATCGATCCCGAGCTCGTCGTGATTATCATGACCGGCTACGCGTCGGTTGACACGGCGGTGGCTGCGCTCAAGAACGGCGCCTACGACTACGTGACCAAGCCGCTCGATCCGGACGAAATCGCGCACCTGGTGAAGAACGCGCTGGCGCACAAACGGACGAGCGAGGAGAACGTGCTGTTGCGGGAGACCGTGGCCGAAGTGGCGCGCCCCGGCGACATTGTCGGGCAGAGCGGCCCCATGCAGAAGATCTTCGACGCCATTGAGACGGTGGGCCCGACGGACGCTACGGTGCTGGTAACGGGGGAAAGCGGGACGGGGAAAGAACTGGTGGCGCGCGCCATCCATCATGCCAGCCCGCGCAAATTTCATCCTCTGGTGGTGATTCACTGCGGCGCTCTGACGGAGACGCTGCTGGAAAGCGAGCTTTTCGGGCACGAAAAGGGCGCGTTCACGGGCGCGCAATACCGCAAGAAAGGCAAGTTTGAGATTGCCGAGGGCGGCACGGTTTTTCTAGACGAAATCGGCGACATTTCCCTGAAGACGCAGACCGATCTGTTGCGCGTGTTGCAGGAGCGGGAAATCACGCGGGTGGGCGGAAACCAGGTGATCAAGGTGGACTTCCGCTGCATCGCCGCGACCAGCAAGGACCTGGAAAAACTGATTGAGGAAGGCAAGTTTCGTCCCGATCTTTTTTACCGGCTCAACATTTTCCGCATCGAGCTGCCGCCGTTGCGCGAACGCCGCGAAGACATCCCGCCGCTGGTGGACCACTTCATCCGCAAGTTCTCGCTGGCCATGAACAAACGCATCACCCGGGTTTCACCGGGCGCCATGAATTTGTTGCAGCAGCAAGCGTGGCTGGGGAACGTGCGCGAGTTGGAGAATGCGGTGGAGCGAGCGATGGTTGTGGGACAGGAGCCGGAACTGAAAGAACCGGACTTCATCTTTAAGCCGCAAGGCGTTTCTAACATTTCCAGCGGCGCCGGCGGAGCGGGCAAGAAGCTGGAGGAAATGGAGCGCGCCCACATTCTGCGGGTGGTGGAGGAATGCGGAGGCAATCAGAGCCATGCGGCGGAGATCCTCGATATCGACCGGGTCACTCTCTATCACAAGCTGAAGAAATACGGCTGGACGCGCAATCCGGCTGAACCGCGACAAAACTGAAATTTAGTTCTCAGTTCCCAGTTCTCAGTTCTCAGTCTTCGACTCAGTGCTGAGAACCGGGAACTGGGAACTGAGAACTGTCCCCATGAAGGCGCTGGAACTCTTGCCGATCGGGAAGATTGATGACGGACTGCTGAAGGAGTTGCGTCCCGCCGTCGAAGCGGCCTTCCGCGTTCCGTGCAAGGTGCTGCCTCTCGGCTTGGACCCGGAGTTCGCCTTCCACGGCGAGCGGCAGCAGTACCACTCGTCGGAGATCCTGCAACGCATGCAGAGCTACCTGACTGCGGACACCTGGCGAATGTTGGGGATTGTCGCGGTCGATCTTTACATCCCAGTTCTGACTTTCGTATTCGGCGAGGCGCAAATGGGAGGGCCCTGCGCGGTGGTCTCTGCGCACCGCCTGCGGCCGGAATTCTACGGCCTCGCGCCCGACCGGGAATTACTTCGGCAGCGGGTGATCAAGGAAGCGGTCCACGAACTGGGACACACGGTGCGGCTGACGCACTGTGACGACTACCGGTGCGCGATGGCGCCGTCGCACGCGGTGGAGTGGATTGACCTCAAGGGAAGCACTCTGTGCCCGGCCTGCCAAGCGGTGGCCACGCCGATGACGCAGATCGCGCCGGGGCGAAACGGGTAAAATCGCGAAGCAGGGCCGCCGCGCCGAGGGCGAGACGCCCTCGGGACTGCCGGCAAGGTGCCGGCGCCAGCTAGATCATTTTCACTTTTAATGTACCCCGCGCCGCCGACCATCCCTCAGGGGCTAAAGCCCGTATTTCTGGCGGTCGCTAGCGGCACGACTGAAGTCGTGCCCTTCCCGATACCAATTGCGGCTTACAGCAGCGCCGAAAATGTTTTAGTGCTGCGACCACATGATTTGTACTGCGGCCCAGCTGACATAGGGCCGAGGGCGAGACGCCCTCGGGACTGCCGGCAAGGTGCCGGCGCTACTTATTCCAGACGCTATATTTTCGGGCGGTCCAGGACCTCGCGAATTTTTTTCGCCAAGGCATGCTGGGAGAATGGTTTGTCGAGCAGGTCAACGGCGGGTCTGGCCACTCCGTGGTGAAAGATCATGTCGTCGGTGTAGCCGGACATGTAGAGGACTTTCATCTCCGGCCGGCGCGTGAGCAAATGTTCGGCCAGGGCGGGGCCGCTCATCTGGGGCATGACCACATCGGTGAGAAGAAGTTGAATGACGCCCTGGTGGTGTTCCGCCGCTTGAATGGCCTCGGCCGCGCCTGGCGCCGAGAGAACCTTATAACCGTAACCCTCGAGGATTTCGTGGACCAACTCGCGCAAGCCAAGAGCGTCTTCCACGAGCAGGACGGTCTCACCGCGGTGCGCCATTTCGGGCGGCTTGGATTCCGGCTTCTCGACATTCGTGTCTACTTCATCCGCCGCCGGCAGATAAATCGAAAGAGTTGTCCCCTGCCCCGGCTCGCTGTAGGCCCAGATATAACCTCCACTCTGCCTCACGATGCCGTAGACGGTGGCCAGACCGAGGCCGGTTCCCTTTTCCGGTCCTTTGGTGGTAAAGAACGGTTCGAAAATACGGGCGAGGGTTGCTTGGTCCATGCCAATGCCGGTGTCACTGACGGTCAACCGAACGTAGGGACCCGGCGTCATGGGCGGATGCTGGCGGGCAATCGAATCGTTGACTTCCCGGTTCGAGGTGGCAATGGTGATGCGGCCGCCCTTGGGCATGGCATCGCGCGCATTGACACAAAGGTTGAGGACGACCTGCTCCATTTGGACGGGATCTGCTCTTACGGATGCCAAATCGCTGGCGAGCACGGTGTGCAAATCAATGTCCTCGCCAATCAACCGGCGCATCATCGTCCCGGTCTCTTCGACGATACGGTTCAGGTCCAACACCGCGGGGACGAGCGTTTGCTTGCGGCTGAAGGCGAGGAGTTGCCGGGTGAGAGCAGCGGCGCGCCTCCCGGCCTCCTGAATGTTCTCGAGCCGCCGTCGCAACGGCTCACCGCATCCAGGGCCCTCCAGAAGCATCTCGGTCGTACCCATGATGACGCCGAGAAGGTTGTTAAAGTCATGGGCGACGCCGCCGGCCAGTTGGCCCACGGCCTCCATTTTCTGGGCGTTGCGCAGCTGTATTTCAGCGTTTCTGCGCTCGGTATCGTCGATGAGAAAACCGTGGATTTCCACTAGTTCTCCCTGCTGGTCGAACACGGCCAGCGCATTCTCGGTGGCGTACAACGAGCTGCCATCCTTGCGGCGGTATTCCTGCTCGTAATACTCGAGGCGGCCGCGCTGCTTGAGCTGCTGGAGGAACTTCTCGCGGGCGTCGGGACTCCTGCGCAGGTACGCGAAATTTGTCTGTCTGGCTTCTTCTTGCGAGGCAAACCCAAACATGCGCAACCAGGCCGGGTTACAGTCGAGCAGGGTGCCATCGGGGTTGGAGATGTAGTTGCCAGCCAGGTTCTGCTCAAAAAAGGCGCGATACTTCTCTTCACTGTGACGCAGCGCTTCTTCGGCGCGCACGCGCTCGGTGACATCGCGGGCATTGACGACGATGCCGGCGACCGCGGGTTCATCGAGGAGATTGTTGGCGGCCACCTCGAGCACGACGAGATTTCCGCCGGCATGGCGGAAGCCGACGACGCGGATTGGCCTCATGCCTAGGGCCGGGGTCATGGAGCCGTCGCGCATCCTGGCAGTATCGGCGAGAGGGAGGAACTCGGAGAGACGTTTCCCGAGGAGTTCCTCGGGCTTGAGTCCGACAACACGCTGACTGGACGGACTGGCGTAACGGATGGTGCCGTCGCCATCCAAAGTGAGAATGAGATCGGAGGAATGCTCGATGAGAGAGCGGAAGCGGGACTCGCTGCTGCGCAAAGAATCATAGAGGCCGCTCAAGCGATGGGCAGCATCATTGAAGGCCCGCGCGAGCCGCGCCAGTTCATGCTCACCGACCACGTCGAGGTGATGGTGAAAATCACCGCGAGCCAAGGCTTGCGCACCGGTATCGAGGCGGGTGAGGGGCACGGTAATGCTGCTGGTGGTTTGCCAGCCCAGCCAGACGGCCATGAGTACGGTCAGCAAGGCGGTGACGGGAAGCACAAACAAAAGCTGGCGCAGGGTCCGCTGGGTGCTCTGGAGAGCTTGCACACGCTCCGCGGCGACCTGTTGGATGACGCGCTCGACCAGCGAGGAACTCAACCCGACCAGGACCTCGACCGGCTCAGCCAATCGCGAGCGCACAGCCTGCCAGTCGCCCGCTTCCGCCAACTCCTCGAGGCTGTCAATCTGGGCGGGCAGCGCTCCCTCGACGGCTTCGAGGTTGTTCAGGATGGCAGGGTCGCGTTCGATACCTGATGGAACACTGAGCGATTGTTTGGCGCGCTCCACGTCGTCCAAAAAACTCTTGCGCAGGGAAACAGCATCCACCGCGAACTGGCGCGCATCCTGGGTACTGGCCAATGCCGCCAGCCGGTCCCGAAATGCAATTACGTCGAGGTGGACCCGCAAGACAGCGAATGATTCCTGGTCGGCCTGATAGAAGCGCGCGGTGCGGGCCTGGATGCGCTCGAACTGCCAAACGGCAATGGCATCGCCCGCCGTCATTAACAGTACGATGGCGGTGAAACACAACGTCAAGCGGGCGCCAATATTCAAGCGGTCATAGCGAAACAGGTCGCGCCGAGAGTAAGGCGCGCGTCCAGTATTCTGGGTCGGGTCCGCCGCGATTCCTTGTGCCATCTATTACTCCGCGAGCTTCTTGTCCTGGAAAAAACCAGCTTCGGCTTATTCCAGGCGTCTCTCCTTAGGCGGAGACGCAACCGGATTGGCCGGGTTCGGTGGGAGCGGGGGCACCCCCAGGGACGGGACGCCTGGGCCTGGAACTCCAGGAGCAAGACCGGTGATCTGCATCAATTCATTTTGCAGATCGGCCGCGGCCTGGGCCGCACCTTTTTTGCCAGTCAGTACGCTATGGACCGCCTCAAAGTACGCGCGCGAAACATCGGAGTACTTCTTACCCGTCACGGTAGACGGCCGCAAGACCACACCGTCGCGATACACGCGCTGTAAGATGGGCATATAAGAGTTCGCCTGAAGCACTTTGGGGTCACTATACAACTCGGGCAAGGTCGGGGGCCCGCCCGCCTCCTCGAGATGCGAGATTTGGACGTCGCGGCGCGCGAGATAGCGAACCAGAGCCGCCGCTTCCTGGGGATGAAGCGAGTGCCGGGAGACGCCGTATCCAAGTCCGCCCAAGGCTCCCACACTACCTGCCCGGCCCGCCGGCAAAGAGGTCACGCCGACCTTGTCCTTGAGGGGCGAGTTCGGAGCGAGGCCCAGAGCAAAACTAGTCGCCCAATTGCGCATGAAAGCTGCGTCGCCCGCCTGCCAGAGGTTGAATGTGTCCCATTCCTGGTACGCGACCACGCTGGGCGGGGAGATGGAACCCACCCAGCGCGCAGCCCTCTCCCAAGCGCGGACGGTCTGCGGGTTGTTCACGGTGATCCTGCGGTTTTCAACGATCGCCCCGCCTCCCTCTGACACTTGCCATTCCAGCGCGTTACAGGTAAGGGCCTCGGACGCGGCCCCCTGCCAGACAAACCCCCAGAAGTTCTTCCGGCCTCTGGCCCGTTCGCCTTTTTGGATTCGCCTCGCCATTCGTTCCAGATCGTCCCAGGTCGCGGGCGGGGACTTGTATCCGTAGCGGCGCAGCAGATCGGTGCGGAAATAGAGAACTGCTGCATCGAGGCCGGCGGGCAAGGCCACCAATCGGCCATTGACGGTGTTGTTTTCGATCAACTTGGGGAACTGCGCTGCGATCTCTTGGGCCGGCACGTAGGCCTTTAAGTCGAACGAGATTCTCCGCCAGGATTCCGGGCCAGATCATGTCCACGGCATAGACATCCGGCACGCGGGCGTCGCTTTCCAGGAGCTTCCGCCACAGGGCCAATTGCTCGACGGTGGACTCGGGAGAAGGAAGGACCTCGACTTGGATGCCGGTCTCGCGCGTGAACTCGGCGATGGCCTGGGCGCGCCAGTCGATGAATTCCTTGTCCCACCAGCCCATATCAATCAGCGTGATTTTGACAGTGGGAGCCGGTTGGGCAGGTTTTTGGCAACCTTGCGGCCCGGCAAAAAGAAGGGAAAGAAAACAGAACCCGGCAAGAAGCAGCCTTCGAAGTAAACTGAAAGGAGACCGTGGAAATTGCGCCCGCAAATCATTCCCTACCGATACGATATGGTGGCGCGGCATAGCCTGGGGCCTCCAAAACATATCGAATTCTAAAAGAGTATAACACCGCTCTATCACAGATGCAGACTGCGGCCGGATGGACTCACTGATCGTCTTACTGGTCTTCTTACGGGTCCTCGGCAGCGCTGGTCTGGGAGCCTTCTTCATCTCCGCGAATCAGGCCGAATTTCTTCAGCTTGTAACGCAGGGCGTCGCGGCTGATGTCGAGCAGCTTGGCGGCGTGGGTCTGATTGCCGTTGGCCTGGCGCATGGCGAGTTCGACCATGGCGTGCTCGACTTCTTCCAGCGACGTTCCGCCTTCCGGGATATAAAGGCGGGGGAGGGTGCGGCCGTTGGGCAAAGGCTGGCCACCGTCGGCGGGTGAAGTTCGTTCAAAGACGGTGCGGCCACCGGATTCGCCCACGGAAAACGGCAGATAGACGGGCCGCAAGAAGGGCTCGTCTTCGAGGATCATGCCGCGCTCGATGGTGTTCTTGAGCTCGCGGACATTGCCCGGCCAGTTATGGCTGAAAATAAGGCGGCGGGTCTCGTCGGTAATGCCACGCACCGCTTTCTTGAATCGGCGGTTGTAGCGGTCGATGAAAAAATCCACCAGGGGAATGATGTCTTCTTTGCGGTCGCGCAGCGGCGGAATAAAAATGGCAATGATGGCCAGCCGGTAATAAAGGTCCTGGCGAAACTGGCCCTCGCGCACGGCTTTTTCCAGATCGCGGTTGGAAGCGGCGATCACCCGCACGTCCACCTGCATATCGCGGACGCCGCCGACGCGGCGGATGACCTGGTCTTCGAGCACGCGCAGAAGTTTCGCTTGCAGCAGGGGAGAAAGTTCGCCGATTTCATCGAGAAAAAGCGTCCCTCCGTCGGCGGCCTCGAACAGGCCTTTCTTCATCTGCTTGGCATCGGTGAAGGCGCCTTTTTCGTGGCCGAAAAGCTCGGCTTCCATCAGCGTCTCGGGGATGGCCGAGCAGTTGATGGCGACGAAGGGTTTCTCCTGACGCGCGCTTTCGTAGTGGATGGCCTTGGCGATGAGGTCTTTGCCGGTGCCGCTTTCGCCTTGAATCAGAATGGTCGTAGCCTCGCTCGACGCAACCTTGCGAACGAAGTTCATGAGCTCGGTCATTTTGGCCGAGACGCTCACTACGCTGTCATAACCCGCCCCGCGGCGCACCTCGCCGCGCAGCGCCTGGACTTCGGTGCGCAGGCCGGTGGCCTCGAGCGCGTTCTTGATGGTCACTTGCAGTTCGTCGAAATCGACCGGCTTGCCCACGAAGTCGTAGGCCCCGAGCTTGAGGGCGGCTTTGACGTCGTCGAGTTGCGGATCGGCGGTGATCATGATGACGGCGCGGGCGTCGCCATTCTTCTTGAGTTGATCGAGGACCTCGATGCCGCTGAGGTCGGGCATGCGCACGTCGAGCAGGACGAGATCGGGCGATTCGCGCTGCGCCAGTTGGAGGGCGGGTCCACCGGCGTCGGCTTCGATGACGTGGTAGCCCCACTCCTCGCACTTCTGGCGAAGCGACCAGCGCACCAGGCGCTCGTCATCCACGATCATGATTTTCTCTGTAGGCACCGGTGTTTAATTTACTACGAATAGCGGCAGCGTGGCTTGGCGAAGAAGTTTCAGTTCTCAGTTCTCAGTAAGGCAAGCCGGGTTTTCACTGAGAACTGGGAACTGAGAACTGAGAACCGCTCTACGAAGCTGCCACCTGCGCCGCGGGCACGCGAAACGGAAGCAGCACTTCGAACTTGCTTCCTTTCCCCACCTCGCTGTTGACTTCGATACGGCCATGATGTTCTTCCACGATGCGGCGGGCCAGTGAAAGGCCCAGGCCGGTGCCACTTCCCTTGGTAGTGTAGAAAGGCCGGAAAATGTTGGACAGGTTCTGAGCGGCGATGCCGCGCCCGGTGTCGCCGACGACCACGCTGGCGTGACCGTTCCGCGAACCGATCTCGACGCGCACTGTTCCCTTGCCCTCGATGGATTGGACCGCGTTCAACAGCAGATTGAGAAGCACCTGGTGGATCTGATCGCTGTCGTGCTCGACTTCGGGCAGGTCGGGCGACTTTTGCAGTTCGATCTTGATGGGCTTCGAGAGCACCTGCTGGCGGGCCAGCATCACGGCATGTTCGACGGTGGTGTTGAGGTTGCTGCAATGGATCTGCGGAGGGTGGGGGCGCGCCGTTTCCAGAAGATCGGTCAGGATGCGGTTGATCTGCGCGACTTCCAGGCGAACGTCTTTCAGCACCGCCCGCGCCGGGCTGGTCGGCGGCAGATCGCGGCCGATGATTTCGATGACTCCGGCGATTCCGGCGAGCGGATTGCGAATCTCGTGGGCCAAGCCCGCGGCCAGTTCGCCGAGGGTCGCCAGGTGTTCGGCGCGAGACATTTGGGTGCGATGGAGGCGCTCAATCTCTTCCCGGCCCTCGCGCAACTGGCGGAGCATGTGGTTGAAGTTGCGGCCGAGGTCTCCGATTTCGTCGTTGCGGTTGGAGAAACCGACGGCGACATCGAGATTGCCTTCGCTGACGCGCGCGATCTTCTCCTGCAATTCGACCATGGGTCGCTGAATCACGTAGGCAAGCGCGACGATCAACACGGCGCAGATAACGACCGCTCCCGCTCCGGCGACGATCAGCACGGCGTGGCGCTCCGGGTCGCGCAACGATACGGTCGCCACAATGAACAGCAGCAGCCCCGCCAGCAGCACAGACACCACCGGCAAGATCGCTTTGAGCTGCCAATTGAAACGCACGGAATTCAATCGGGACTCCTCTGGAGCCAGGTTTCGGGTTTCAAAGTTTCAAGGTTGCAAGGTTGTAAAGATGCTGGCAATCGCGCAACGATCCCTACGGTTATGGATCTTTCTGACTCTGAAACCTTGAAACCTTGCAACCTTGAAACCTTGCCTCTGGGTCATTTCACTGACGAAGCTGTGGCAGAAAGCCCATTCCAGGCCCATAATTACATGCAGAGGCTTCCGAGCCAGATCGACTATGTCTCTCAACCTGTTTTTGTTCAATCAGTTAAGCCCCGGTTGCCGCCCGCAGCCGGGGTCTTCGGATACGGCTGCATTCGTGCATCCCGACCCTCTGGAGGCTCGGTGAAACTGCTCCCCCATGGTATAAGGTTCGGCAAGCAAGCCGCAAATCTCGGCGGCCGGGTTCTGGGCATGAAGTCTGCCGAGCCTGACTTGCCCGAGTATTCAGGTCGCGATTTTCCTAGCGCTCGCCGCGCTGCTGGGATCGCGCGCCGCCGCCGCGGTCCATCCCGTTCCCCTTGGACCAGAACATCGACGCGGCCAAGTGCATCGAATGCCACGAAGACAAGTCGAAGGGCAAGGCGATCCATTCCGCCATTGCCATGGGCTGCAAGAGCTGCCATGAAGTCCGGGTCAACCGAGATATCACGCGGGTCAAGCTCATCACGACGACTCCGCTGTCGCTCTGCCTGACCTGCCACGCCGACAAAGACGCGACGACGCTCAAGGGCACGGTGCACCCGCCAGCGGTGCGCGACTGCTTGAAATGTCACGACCCGCATGTTTCCGACAACAAGAACCAGTTATTGAAACCCACGTCGGGAGACAAGGGCAAGAACCTCTGTCTCGACTGCCACAGTCAGGGCTTGAACGTTCCCGAAAAAGGTAGCCGCCACGCCGCCCTCGATATGGGATGCGACACCTGCCACACCGTCCATAAAGTCGGCGAAAAGGGCAAACAGGAATTCGACAATCATCTGACCAAGGCGATTCCCGCGCTCTGCCTCGACTGCCACGACGGCAAGGACGAGGCGCTCATCAAGGCCCATCAGGGACAGCCTTTTGCCACGGCGAGCTGCACGCAGTGCCACGACCCTCATCAATCGGCGCAGCCGAAGCTGATGCAGCGCTTCACGCATCCACCGTTTGCCGATCGCAGCTGCGCCATCTGCCACGAGGCCGCGAAAGACGGCAAGGTGGTTTTGACCAACGCCGACAGCCGGGCACTCTGCTCCTCCTGCCACAGCGCTCAAGTCGAGAAGATGGAGAAGGCGAAGGTGCAGCATCCGGGGGCCCTGGGCGAATGCGTGGCTTGTCACAATCCCCATGGCGGCAAGACTCCGGGCTTCCTGCAACCGGACCCGGTAACCGCCTGTCTCAACTGCCACGCGGAGCAGGCCGCCGAGTTCAAGAAGGCGCACCTGCATCAGCCGGCGTTTCAGCAGGGATGCGCCATCTGTCACGAGCCGCACGGCAGCGAGAACGACCATCTGTTGCGCACCAAGAAAGCGGACACGCTGTGCCTGGAGTGCCACGGGCCTGACGCTCCGGCTCCGAAGAAGCTCGAATCCGAACACTTGATCGCGATCTTAAATGGAAGCGTGAAACTCCCCGAGGATTACTTCATCAAGAATAAGGCGGTGGTGCTGCCGCTGAAATATGGCCGGGGGCATCCGATCGAAGGCCATCCGGTGGCCGACGTGACCGATCCGGCCGACATCACCAAGGTGCGGGCACAAATCAACTGCATGTCGTGCCATCAGCCGCATGCCTCGGAGCAGCCCGATTTGCTGGTGAAGGACCAGGTGTACAACGCCGCATTCTGCGCCAGTTGTCACAAGGACCTGACGGGCAAGTAGTTCGCATTGGCAAGAGGCCCGCATGAGGAGAAGGACGACCATGTTATTAGGAACCGCAAGCGTGACGCGCAGTCCGAAGGGCCGAGGCGTGCTCGCACTTATGCTCGGACTTGGCTTTGGGCTGGCCCTGCTTGCGCCCAATTCCGCGTTCGCCGGCAAGAAGAAGACTGCCGCGCCGAAGAAGGTCCCGGTCATCGATTACTCCAACATTGTTTGGCCGAATCCGCCGGCCATTGCGCGCATTCGCTACCAGGCGTTCTATTCGGCCGAGAAGATTTCGCAGGTTGAGGGCGCGGACAACACGAAGAAGGCAAAATGGATGGATCGTCTGGCCGGCACCGAGACCGCGAGCGATAGCGGCAAGTTCCTGTTCCAGCTGGGCGAACCCTATGGCATGGCTGTCGATTCCAAAAACAACTTATATATCGCGGACCAGAAGGTGGGCGCCATCTTCATCTTCAATACCGAGACGCGGGACCTCGACCTGATCAAGAACAAAGCGCACGCGCACTTTGTCCGCATCATCGGGCTGGCGATGGACGACAACGATCGCCTCTTCGTTTCCGATCCCGGCCTGCGCCATGTTCTGATCTTCAATGCCGCCCACCAGCCGGAAGACGTGATCACGGATGGGCTGGTCATGCCGGGCTCGCTCGCCATCGATCGCGAGAACCGGCTGCTCTATGTCTCCGATGTCGAACTCGATCAGGTGCTGGTGTACGACGCCGACACGCTCAAGCTGACCCGCAAGATCGGCACCACCGGGCATAACCATGAACTCACCGCGCCCGGGGATCTCGCGAAGCCAAGCGGCTTGGCGGTCGATGCCGACGGCAATCTCTACGTCTGTGACACGCTGAACGACCGCATCGAGATTTTCGATGCCGACGGAAAATTTATCAGCACTTTTGGGAAAAATGGCGACGGCCCAGGATATTTCTCGCGTCCCAAAGGGGTGGCGATCGACGGCGACGGGCATATCTGGGTGGCCGACGGCATGCAGGACCGGGTGCAGGTGTTCAACCAGCAAGCCCAGCTGCTCATTTCGTTTGGAGGACATGGCCTGCTGCCAGGGCAGTTCCAAGGACTGGTGAGCATCGCCATCGATAAGATGAACCGCGTCTTTACGTCGGAGATTTTTCCGGGACGGGTGCAACAGTTTCGGTATGTCACCGACGCCGAGGCCGAGCAGCTGACCAAGGAACGCGACGAGCAGCGCGAGAAGAAAACAGCAGCGCCGGGGAATAATGCGGGGCCCGCGGCGGCACCGGCTCCTGAGACCAAGTCCCCCAACTAATACTTCCGAAAACAATTGGAAAACACTATGCGCTACTCGCCGCTGGGAACGAGATTTAGAGCTTTCTTGATCGAGCCGCGTTCGATCATGATTTTCTGCTGCAAGAGCGTGATCGCATAAATCAACTGCTCGGGGCGCGGGGGGCAGCCGGGGACATAGATATCCACGGGGATGACCTGGTTGACGCTCTGCACCAGCGCGTAATTCTGGAACACGCCGCCGGAAGTCGCGCACGCTCCCATGGAAATGACCCACTTCGGTTCCGGCATCTGCTCCCAAAGCTGGCGAATGACGGGGGCCATCTTGTTGGAGACGCGGCCGGCAATAATCATCAAGTCCGACTGCCGGGGCGATGGCCGGAAGACTTCGGCTCCGAAGCGCGCGATATCGAAGCGCGACGCGCCCATGGACATCATTTCAATGGCGCAGCAAGCCAGCCCAAACGTCATCGGCCAGATGGAATTCTTGCGGTTCCAGTTGACGACCGCATCGAGCGTGGTCATGACAATGCCTTCGGGAACAGCGTCTCCAAAGACAAGTTCCTTGACCACCTTCCTGCCGTTTTCGACATCAACGTAGGGGCCGAAACTGAACTCTTGGGTCATTTATTTATTTTAACCGCAGAGACGCCGAGTGCGCGGAGAAAACCAAAATTGGCATTTCTCGGCGCCCTCGGCGTCTCGGCGGTGAAAAGCTCCTACGGGTTTACCACGATCTTGCCGAACATCTGGCTTTTCTCCATGTACTCATGCGCGGTGCGGATTTCTTTCAACGAGCAAGTGTGGTCGATGACGGGTTTGAGGCGTCCGGCGAAAACGTGGCCGAGCACTTCGTGGAGTTCGCTCATCGTGCCCATATACGACCCGAGCAATGACAACTGGCGCGAGAATAGGAAGCGCAGATCGAGTTCGACTTTCGGCCCCGTGGTCGCGCCGCAAGTCACAAGCGTGCCTCCGGTCTTAAGCGAGCGCACGCTCTCTTCCCAGGTGGCCGGACCAACGTGTTCGATGACGATGTCAACGCCTTCGAAGTTGGTGATCTTGCGAACTTCCTGCGAAATTTTCTGTTCGTAATGGTTGATGACGAAATCGGCGCCCAGTTCGCGGGCGCGCTCCATTTTGCGCTCGTCGCCCGCGGTGGCAATCACGCGCGCGCGGAACAGTTTCGCGATCTGAATGGCGGCAGTGCCCACGCCTGAGTTCGCGCCCAGCACCAGCACGGTTTGGCCGGGACGAATCGCGGCGCGTCCGATGAGCATGTGCCAGGCCGTGGTGAAAACCAGAGGCACGCTGGCGGCTTCATTGAAATCGAGCCAGTCGGGGATGGGGATGACATTCACCGCGGGCACGGCAATCATCTCGCAGTTGCCGCCGTCCACGGCGTTGCCGAGCACGCTGAACTGGCGGCACAGGTTCTGCAATCCGGCGACGCACTTCGGGCAGCGATTGCAGAAATGCATGGGCGCGAGCAGCACGCGCTCGCCGGGCTTGAGGCCGGTGACGTATTCGCCGGCTTCGACAATTTCTCCGGCGATGTCGCTGCCGAGAATGCGCGGCAGGTTCACGCCGGGCAGCCCTTTGCGCACCCAGAGGTCGAGATGATTCATAGCGCATGCGCGCACGCGGACGAGCACTTGATCTTTGCGCGGCTTGGGATCGGGTACGTCTTCGTAGACCAGAACTTCCGGCCCACCGAATTGATGTATGCGGACGGCTTTCATGGGTGGCTCCAGTTTCCTAAAAATGCTTATGTGCCAATTTGGCACATCAATGAAAATGTACCAAAAGCAGTGTGATAAGGTGCACAGAATACATTCGCGCTTAGTCGTAAAGTCTACATCGCGGGCCATGTCTGGAGGGTGTTTCCAGCGGGTACTGGACGCGGCCCGCGAAGCCGACGAGTGGCTGACATCAGCCATTGCAGTTCGAGTCTGCCGCCCTCCGTGCAGTCACTCGCAAATACTACAAAAGTACTCTTGACAGAAGCGTGTTACGAGCGAGACGATAGAGACTCGCGGGCCGCGTTAATAGTACCCACTGGCGAAACACCAGTAGCCCCGGAGTGATGATCCGGGGCTTTTGATTGTTTCCACCTCCTCCAACTTTTTCGCAGCGCTCTCGGCGCCTCGGCGGTTATGATTTCGGAATGCCCAAAGAAATCGAAATCAAGTTTCGAATTGAGGATCTGTCCAAGGTAACCGGGGCGCTCAAGCGCGTGGGTGTCAAACAGCTTACCCGTTCCACTCATGAAATGAATTCGCTCTATGACCTGCCTGGCCAGAAACTGCGCAAGCGGGGCGAACTGCTGCGGCTGCGCAAGTACGGAGAGAAGTGGGTGTTGACGCACAAGGGAAAACCCACCCTTGCGCACAGAACGCGCAAGGATGGGGCACGCGACGGAAACCGTCATAAAGTGCGGGTCGAGTTGGAAACGCGAGTAGAGAACGGACCGCAGATGGACGCGATTTTGCGCGCGCTGGGATTCGCGCCCACGTTTCGCTACGAAAAATATCGCGCCGAGTGGAGCGACGGCACGGGTCACGTGGTGCTTGATGAAACTCCGCTTGGTAATTTCGGCGAGATCGAAGGGCCTCCGCGCTGGATCGACCGCACAGCCGCGAAACTGGGCATCGCGAGGTCCGATTACATCACTCAGACCTATGCCGACATTTTCTTCACTTGGAAGCGTAAGACGCGCAGCCAGGCCACGGAAATGACGTTCCGGGCGGTGGGTACTAGAAATGCTTGAACGCGGCGAATGCAAGGGGGATTGACCCACACCGGCAACTCCTCTGGCCGGCACTCGCAACCGCGATTCACCCACAAGCGTTAGGCGGAACGGGACAAACTCTCGCGCCCTTCCACCTGCTTTTCCCGCCCGTAGCTTTCATATCCGAGCGTAGCAAAGTAGACGGCCTGATCAAAGAACTGGTCGAGCAGGCGCACGAGTTCGAATCCCCCCAGGATTTCGAGCGGCTTTTCGCGCACGCCATGCAACTCCAGAAAATCCCAGAGGTTCTCCTGCGTTATAATTATGCCCCAACAGAGAGCACTCATCGTAACTCCCTGCTCGGCGCGGCGACGGCCAAGAGCAAAGTACACGCGCTCGATATCTTTGCTGGTTTTGTTCAGCAGCCAATCGCTGAGATTCCGGTAAACTTCTCTCCCCCGATCGCGGATTTCCTGCGACGGAACTTTTCGTAAGTCAGCCGTCCGGGTAGAGCGTTCCAATTTGTGCAGAAAGTTCTCGGCCAGTTCTTCGGAGTGCGACTCGATGAGCCGTACCAGGCGGAGAGCGATCATACGATACCTCCTCGCTGCTGCCGTAACTACTGTAATTCGATGCGGTCGCGGCTTGAAAGTATGCACAATTCGCTCGCCCCGCGCACGGCAGCCTGAAAGGCCGCTGAACACTATTTGGTTTTCCCTGATTTGCTCGGCTTCTCGGCGGTGATAACTACGAATTCGCCCCGCAGCATTTCTTATATTTCTTGCCGCTGCCGCATGGGCAAGGATCGTTGCGCCCCACTTTGGCCCCGGAGCGCACCACCTGCTGCACTTGCATGTCGCCGGCCCCGGCCATGCGCGCTTGTTCCAGTTCTTTCCTCTTTTTGCGCTGGAAGGCTTCTTCGAGTTCGTCCATCGAGGTCGCGACTTGGCGCGGCGGACGTCCGTTGCCGCCCCGGCCGCCGGTAATGACGGAAGGCACTCCGGCTTCGGGGCCCCCGCCTGACAAATCGCTGGGATGGCCCCCCGTGCCGCCCGGCCTCACTTCCAGGTCCCGCGGGCGTTCCATGATTTGCATCAGATAGAGATAGCGGACCGTTTCTTCCTGAAAGCGCTGCATCATTTCTTCGAACATGTCGAACGACTCGCGCTTGTATTCGACCAGCGGATCGTGCTGTCCGTAGCCACGCAGGCCGATGCCCTCTTTCAGGTGGTCCATCGAGAGCAGGTGATCTTTCCACTGCGCGTCGATCACGCTGAGCATGATCATGCGCTCGTGATAGCGCATGGCCTCGGCGCCGATCAGCTTCTCTTTCGCGTCATAACGCTCTTTCAGTTTTTCGAAGACGGCGTCGCCCAATTCCTGGCGGTTCATAGTCTCGGGCTTGAGGCCTTCGGCATAGATATCGACGCCGAAGCCGGTGAAGACAGCGTCTTTCAGGGCCTTGAGGTCCCAGTTGACGACGTGCTCCTTGGGCGGACAGTGGCGTTCGAGAATGTCGCCGAGAATTCCGGAAACATAATCTTCGACGATAAGATCTTTCTGATCGAGGCCTTCGAGCAGGCGGCGGCGCAGGCCATAGACGGCTTCGCGCTGCTTGTTCATGACGTCGTCATACTCGAGCAGATGTTTGCGGGCCTCGAAGTTCTGGCCTTCCACCTGTTTCTGCGCGGCTTCGATTCTCCGGGTGATCATGCGCGATTCGATGGGAACGCCCTCTTCCATGCCGAGTCGTTGCAGCAGGGTCGAAACCCACTCCTTGGCGAAGATGCGCATCAGATCGTCTTCGAGAGACAGAAAGAAGCGCGACGAACCGGGATCGCCCTGACGTCCGGCGCGTCCACGAAGCTGATTGTCAATGCGGCGCGCTTCATGGCGCTCGGTGCCGAAGATGTGCAACCCGCCCGCCTCGATCACTTCGCGATGTTCCTGGTCGGTGTCGTTCTTATAGCGGGTAAAAATCTCGCTCCACTGATCGGCCGGCGCCGCGTACTCATTGCCCGCGTAATACCAAACCGTGCGGTTCGAATCGTCCACCTCGGCTTCAATCTTGCCCTGGGCGGCGCGGATGGGCTGCGCGATTCCTTTCTTCACGCATTCCTGCTTGGCCATGAATTCGGGATTGCCGCCGAGGAGAATGTCGGTGCCGCGGCCGGCCATGTTGGTGGCGATAGTGACCATGCCCTTGCGTCCCGCCTGGGCCACAATTTCCGCTTCGCGCTCGTGATACTTCGCGTTCAGGACGACGTGCTTGATGCCCTTCTTCTTCAGCAACTCGGAAAGGCGCTCGGATTTTTCAATCGAGACCGTGCCCACCAGCGCGGGCTGGCCGCTTTCGTGCAGCCGTTGAATTTCGTCGGCCGCCGCGAGATATTTTTCTTTTTCAGTGCGATAGACGATGTCCGGATTCTCCTGGCGCAGCAGCGGGCGATTGGTCGGGATGACGACCACTTCGAGCCGGTAAATCTTTTCGAATTCCGGCGCTTCGGTTTCCGCCGTGCCCGTCATCCCGGCCAGCTTCTTATACATGCGGAAATAATTCTGGAACGTAATGGTCGCGAGCGTCTGGTTCTCGCGCTCGATCTTCACGTTCTCTTTGGCTTCGATGGCCTGGTGCAGCCCGTCGGACCAGCGGCGCCCCGGCATCAATCGCCCGGTGAATTCGTCGACGATCAGCACTTCGCCATCTTTCACCACATACTCGACGTCTTTCTTATAAAGCGCGTGCGCTTTGACGGCGGTTTCCACGTGATGTTTCAGCGCCCAGTTTTCCGGGTCGGCGATGTTGCCGATGCCCAGCAGCTTCTCGACTTTTTCCCAGCCTTCGTCGGTAACCGTGCAGTTGCGATGTTTCTCGTCAACCACGAAGTCGCCGGTGAGGATTCTCCGCTGCGGGTCGTCGCCGGTTTCAGCGAGCGCCCTGTGCATCGCGTCCTTTCGTTCCGGCGCAATCTTCCCAGTCTCCAGCAGGTGACGCAATTCTTCCGGCTTCAGCTCTTCGCCTTTTTCCAGCTTGGGGATGATGCGATTCACCTTGTAATACTTGTCGGTGGACTCTTCGCTCGCGCCCGAAATAATGAGCGGGGTGCGGGCTTCGTCGATCAGGATGGAATCGACTTCATCGACGATGGCGAAGTTATGGATGCGCTGCACGCAATCGTGCAGATCGAACTTCATGTTGTCGCGGAGATAGTCGAAACCGAATTCATTGTTCGTGCCGTAGGTCACATCGGCGGCGTAGGCGGCGCGGCGCTCCGCGTCGTCGAGGTCGTGGACGATGACGCCCACCGTCAGTCCCAAAAAACTGTAGAGCTTGCCCATCCATTCGGAATCGCGCTTGGCCAGATAATCGTTGACCGTGACCACGTGCACGCCGCGTCCACTGAGGGCGTTCAGATATACGGGAAGGGTGGCGACCAGCGTTTTTCCTTCGCCGGTTTTCATTTCGGCGATCTTGCCTTCGTGCAGGACCATGCCGCCGATCAACTGCACGTCAAAGTGCCGCATGTCGAGCACGCGCCGCCCCGCCTCGCGGACCACGGCAAACGCTTCCTCCAGCAGCTCGTCGAGCACACCCTTGAGCACCGCGGCGCGTTCAGCTTCGATTTCCTTTTGGCGGTCGATATTCTCCAGAGGAGCATCTGGATGATCAGGATCGTCCCCGAGCGGTTCGTCGGCAATCGAGCTGAGACGCTCTTGAACACGGGCGCGAAACTCCGCCGTCTTGGCACGAAGCTGGTCGTCGGAGAGCTTCCGCATCTCCGGCTCGAGCGCGTTGATGGCCGCTACGCGAGGCCGCAGGCGCTTGATCTCGCGCTCGTTCTTAGTCCCGAAAATCTTGCCTAGTAAAGTATTGATCAAAGCGGAAACCCTTCAGAGGACACGCGTCCTAAAGTATCACTAAAAGCCTAGCACATTAGATGCGACAGGGATGGCGAAGACGGACGGAGGCGCCCCTAAAGAAACGGGTTCTGCACGAGGAGATCGCCGAAGCGACGGTGCATATCTCACCCCGCTCATTCACCCGGCGCCTCAGGGAGTCGCCTCGAACACAATTCCCTGATAATTAGTCCCGCAATAGGAAGTTGTGCCGTACAAGTTTCCGTCCGCGCCGAGAATCAGGCCGGCATAAGGGTAACAGCCTCCGAACAATGAGACAGAGTAGGATAGGGCCTCAACCCCGCCGGGCGTCAGCTCGAAGATAACGCCGGTAAAACTAACGCCCCCGCCCCCAGTCGTGCCCCACAGGTTCCCAGCCTTGTCGAAGACTAGGCCTGCGTAGGGTTGGCCGCCATTTTGTACTTCGAAAAACCTATAAATCACACGCTCAACCCACGGGTTTCCTGGGTTGGGTGAAAGCTCGAAGACGGTCCCGGAATTACCGTCGCCGCCGTAAATGGTTGTGCCATACAGAGTCCCCGATTTATCCAGGATCAGGCCCGCACTTGGGTCACTTCCGTCCTGGAAGTTCTGAAACATGTAGAGAACTGTCTCCGACCACTGACCGTTTTCGCCGGGAGTCAACTCGAATACTGTACCGTCGCCGTAGGCGGAGTCGCCGCCGGTAGTCGTGGTGCCGTACAGATTGCCGGCTGAGTCGAAGATAAGGCCCGCTGCCGGAGCGTTACCATCGGTGCAGTTTGCTTGTGAGCAAAAGTTGTACAACAGAGTTTCCGTCCACTGACCGTTCGGGCCCGGTGAAACCTCAAAGACCGTGCCGCAACCTCCGGAACAACTGGAGCCGCCGGCCCCGCCGCCGACGGTTGTCCCATATAAATTACCGGCGTGGTCAAGAACCAAACCAGCCGAGGGGTTAATGCCGTCTGTTCCATCGCCGAAACTATGTAATACGGTTTCTGTCCACGAGCCATCTGGTTGTGGCGTCAGCTCAAACACGACGCCATCGCCCACATCTTCCCCACTAGGGCTGCCATGCGCTCCGCCACGAAGGGTTGTGCCATAAAGATTCCC
>CAVPYG010000010.1:0-101131 GCA_963709835.1 uncultured Acidobacteriaceae bacterium | reverse complement strand
AAAAGCATGGGCTTCCATCGGATTCATGTCGCCACCAATGGAATCCGCTTTGCACAAGAGACGGATTTCGCTGTGCAGGCAAAGGCGGCTGGGCTCCATGCGGTGTATCTCCAATTCGATGGCACTACGGAGGCAAAGAATAGCCATCGAGGAATCGGGAACTACATGGACGTGAAGCGATGCGCATTGGACAACATCGCCGCCGCGGGAATGAAAACTACGCTTCAGGTGACTGTGGTGAACGGGCTGAACAACGATGGGCTGGGTGATATCGTGCGCTTTGTCGCGGAACACGTGGACAAGATTCACGGCGTTATTTTTCAGCCTGTGATGTTCTGTGGCCGGGATGAAGGCGTATCGGATGATGAGCGTTACACGAAGCGTTACCCGGTCTCACAAATCGCGTACGACTTGGAAAAGCAAACGTCGATTGACTGGCAACCCATGCGCGACTGGTTCCCCGTCTCAGCCTACGCAGCCTTCGCCCATATGTGCGATGTTCTTCATCCGGACGCAGAGTTAGGGAGCCTCTTTTGCGATATCCATCCCAATCATGGGATCTTCTCCCCGATTCTCATCAACTCCCACACAAGAGAAATAATCCCCCTGGCGAAGTTCTTCGACGTGGAGCAATTCCTCCGTGACCTTGTGGAGATAACAGATCTCGGGAGGCGACCGGCAATCACTAAGGCAATGGTCTCGCTGTCAGTGGTACGCAACTTCGATCGCACCAAGGCTCCAGCCGATTTTGGATTTGACCAGCTTCGCAAATTGCTTGCAGACTGCTTTTATAGGGTTGGGGGCAGTGGCTCAGACTGGTCCCAGCGGGCTTACTCTATATATGGGGCCGTGGAAACTCGTGATGGTCAACCCGATGAGCTTCCAAGATCTCTACAACTACGATCTTTCAACGATGTCTGATTCAAGGACTCCCATGGCGACACAAGAAGGTGAAATCAGTTTTTGCGCCTACAACGGAGGTCGTTGGCGAAATGTCGTCGAGCACGTGCACCAAACCGCAACTTCACAGAATGGAACCGGACGCATGCTCGGCATCAAATCTATGCAAACGACAAACGAGTAGATTTGGGCTCACGAATCAGCGTCCCGACTCATTTGGTCCGGATCGAGATAACCCACGAGTGTGTGAGTCTGCGAAGACTGTGACCACTGTGACGGATGCCGAAGCAGATTTCGGAAAGCGTCCGACGAGATCAGCGAGCCTCGACTGGTATCGCGAAGGCAGTCGAGGACCGCCGCCAGCCGAGTCATGACGGACTTCGCCGGGAAATTCTTGGGAGCGATGTATGAGGATGGAGCTGTCGTTCCCGAGACGGTGGATTCTGCCCCGGAGATACTTGCGCTAGTGCTGCTGCAGCACCGAGGAGTCCTCAAAGCGCCGGCGCATGGCTCAATTTAGGTTTCGCGCTGCGCCGCATGGCTCTTTACCGAACTCAGGATCCGAGCAGCTAATCGACGGCGTTTGCAGACGCCTTGCAGGCTTTTGAACGTTCGCTGCAACTAGATCCTGACAACAACGGCAAGAACATTCGCGCATGGACAGGAAAGTCATTTATGTATCACGTGCTTGGTTTGTACGAGGAGGAGCTCCAGTGTTGCTCGCAGGCGCTGGAGGCCGATAGATCAGATCCGAAACTTTGGCTTTTTTATGGGTTCGCCCTCAGTTCTGCCGGCAAAGAAGAGAGGCCGTTTCGATCATCAACGATGCCTACGAGGCCTATGTCAGAGCTGGAGAACCAGAAGGCTTAGGAAATGTCTTTGCCGACTTGGAGTCAGCATTCAGCCCTGCCGGCGGAGTGGTTTACAAACAGCTCACGAGCTTGTAGGGAGCAGTTCATGAGCGGAATACATACCACCCGGTTAGCGGCTTCGAAAGCCCACCGGCATTTCGTGAATGAGACAAGGCGAGCTGTTCGAAAGACGGGCTGGCAGGCGCCCGACGGTCCCATTTCTCCAGCGTTAGTTGGAGCCGAACTACTCCCTGTCGCGGTACCTCCGACGTTGGAGCGGGCTTTCGGTTATAGGGGAGATTTACGTTTCTTTCAGTTCGGATATACAGCCGGTCGTCGTCAATTTGGCTACAGCGACGGCGGGGACGATTTGCCATCGGACGAGGGTTTGTGGACCTGGTTTCTCCGCCATCCAGTCGTCACCTCGCACTTGCCCGAGAGCCGATATCCCACCCTCTATGGAAGGTTCGCTTCCGAGACCGAAAGGCCAGCGCTCGACCAGATCCTGCGAAGCGGGGTCGCCTTGCCGGTGTGCCATTGCTTGCTGCTGGATAGGCGAGATCGGCGGGCATACATTTCCGAACGGGATCAGACGATGATTCTCTTCGCGCTCATGGAGCCCGAAGAGGGAGATGCGCACACCGTATTTGTGGATGGCCTGCTAATGAGCTCTGGCAGTGAAAGCTATAGGCAGCCGGTGCCGGTGGAGTTCGTAGACGAACTCCGGCGGTTCCTCGACAGCCAAATGCCGGCTCCCACTGTGCGTGACCGTCTGCCAATGGAACCATAGTTGGATTTGCTGTGCCGGCACGCTGCTTCGCAGCGGATGGGGAATGACACGTCACCCCAGGATGGGAGCTGCAGGCTAACTTTCGGTTACCGCACGCGAACTTATTGAAAATAGGCTTAATAGGCTGGGTTGGCTGGGTATGGCAGGATATGGGCTAGCGCCGGTTAACCTGTTCATTTTGCATGCAAACTCCGCTTAAGCCAGAGGAACGCTGAATGGTCAAGCTGAATCTCCGCACCAAGTCCGTCGGGACAAAGGTAAGCGAGGACGAGTATGCCCAATTGGAGCGAGCCGCCAAAACGTCAGCCAAGACGGTGGGCGAGTGGTGTCGTGAAGTGATGCTGACAAGTGCGAATGGTCAGTCGGTGAAGCCGACCAGGACAGGGGATGAGTTCCACGCGCTCATGGCGGAGGTGGTGGCGCTCAGGGCGATCCTGCTCAATGTGCTCTTTAAGCAGGCAAACGGGGAGCCGCTGACGGCCGAGGACATGCAACGGCTCATCGATCGGGCAGACTCGGACAAGCTGAGGAAGGCGCGAGAAAGGCTGGACCAAGCATCAGATTCCAAAGCGAGCTGAGGACGGGCCAAGGTTTTCGGTACGTCTCTTAAGAGGCTGTGGTTCCGCGGGAGACAGCGGATTCATTGCCATGAGTGGGGGTGAACAGTGAATCGGTTATTGGGTCGAGAGGAACCTCGGGGTTGGTCCGCAAATTGGCCGGTGTCGACTCTTGGGCTTTACTGCTTGCGGGCGTGGTGGGAATAGGAATCTTCACGTACCTAAACGTCGAGGTGTGGACGCCGTTGCAGCGCTGGTACTGGATTCAATATCTGAACACCAAGAATTTTCCCAGTCCAAGAGGCGACTACCAAGTGCTCTCAAAATTGGACCGAGCAAGGGCAACGCAGCATGGCCATCGATGCCGACGTGCTGCCCGCCCCCTCACAGGACGGCAATTCATTCCATGCGAACTCACACAACAAGCGCGGCAGGCAGGGGCTATCCAGTTGGTAGTGGACAATGTCCATTACAGCAGCGCGCAAATGAATCAGATTCTTGCTGGAAAGATCTTTGGAGGCCAATCAACCGACGATCTGCTACGGCCCGCATGGGTCGGGGCATTGGGAGTTTTTGTGATGGGGCTAGTGCTGGCAATCCCAAGGAACCGGGCACGACGGCACATCCAGGAACACGGACGCAGGCTCAAGGGCCCGGAGATGGTCACCGTCAAGGAATTCAATCGATGGAGTGGAGCGGATGGGATCAGCTTCCTGACCACGAAGTCAAGAGAATCGCTCTCGATTCCGCGCTCGTTAGAGAGCAGCCACATGATGATGATGGGAGACACGGGCGCAGGAAAGAGCGTTCTGCAGCGGCGGGTGCTAATGCAGATCGCCGAGCGGGGCGAGACGGCCATCGTGTATGATCCGGCGCTCGAACACACACCGCAATTTTTCAATCCTGCCCGCGGCGATCTTATCCTGAATCCCCTGGACGTGCGATGTCCTTACTGGTCGCCGTCCGATGAAGTGATGCACGAGGCGGAAGCTCTGACTCTGGCAACATCGTTGTTCCCCGACAAGCCGCACGAGAACACATTCTTCGTCGAAGGTCCGCGAAAGATCTTCGCTCACTTGCTCACGTTGAAACCTACGCCTGAGGAGCTGGTCAGATGGATGAGCCACGAGGAAGAATTAGATCGCCTCTTGAAAGGCACCGAACTGACGGCATTCATCTATCGCGGCGCTGGCCCACAGCGCGGTGGTGTGTTAGGTGCGCTCAACATGGTTGCTGACAGTTTGAAGCTCTTGCCGAAGGAGAGTGAGACGAAGCAGCGATGGACAACTGAAGAATGGGCACGACAGCAGAGTGGCTGGATATTCCTGACCTCGACTCCCCGATTCCGCGAGCGGCTGTTGCCCCTCATGAGCCTATGGCTGGACACGTTAGTGCTGCGATTGATGAACCAGGGCGATCCCTGCGATGCGTCACGCATGGTTTGTGCTTGATGAGCTCGCCAGTCTGCAGCGACTGCCGCAATTGCACACTGCGCTGACCGAGAATCGCAAATCCGGGAATCCCGTCGTGATCGGCTTCCAAGGCCGGAGCCAACTTGAAGTACGCTACGGGCACGAAGCCGAAGTCAATGCTGTCGCAGCCTGCGACCAAAATCTTCTTGCATACGAGTGAGCCTCGCGCGGCGAAATGGATCTCGGACACGATTGGCGAAGTGGAAATGGAACGCGTGAAGGAGACGGTGAACACGCAGTCCTCTGACAATCGCCAAATCGAGGAGCTATCACACTGAAAGGCGAACGGAGCCCCTAGTGCTCCCATCGGAAATCGGTGGACTACAGCGCCTGCACGCGTTGCTCAAAGTCGACAATCTTGTAGTGCCTTTCAGCTTTCCATATCTCGCTCCCGTAAGAACGCAACCCGGTTTCATTCCGAGGGAAATCGCGCCGCGTGTGGTCGAAATCGGGAAGCGTCCGCCACAGCCGAGCACTCCGGCTGCGCAGGAGATCAGGCCGCGCGAGTCGGAAAACTCTAAAGGCATCGCCGCCGGACAAGAACCGTACTTCGAGTGAGCCATGCTGACCATTTCCAAACCGCTGAGTGCCGGCCAGGCGCAGACCTATCACAAAGAGGAGTTCGCGAACGCGCAGGAGAACTACTACTCCGAGGGAGACCGTATACGCGGCGAGTGGCACGGCAAACTCGCGCAAGAATGGGGACTCCGAGGCGAAGTGCAGGAGGAACACTTTCAGCGGCTGGCGAACGGTCAACATCCCTTAACCGAAGAGCAACTCGTTCGCCATCAAACAGCGCGAGAATACGTCAATGCACGAGGTGAGACGGTCAGCACGATGGAGCACCGTGCAGCATGGGACGCGACGTTCTCGGCTCCCAAGAGCGTCTCTTTAACTGCTCTCGTGGGCGGAGACGAAGCCGTGCGCCAGGCACATCGGGACAGTGTCAAAGTCGCATTGAACGAGATGGAGAGGTTCGTCCAAGCGCGCATGGGCGGCAATCGTCTCCCAGAAACAACCGGTAAATGGATCGCAACCAGCTTCGAACATGACAGTGCGCGACCGGTGAATGGATATGCGGCACCGCAATTGCACACTCATGTTGTGTTCTTCAATCTAACGGAAACACAGAACGGAGAATCGCGGGCCCTGCAACCCCACGAACTGTACCGCTCGCAGCAATATGCAACGGCGATCTATCGCTCAGAGCTGGCGCTGCGGCTAAAAGATCAGGGCTATGAGATTGAAAGGGGCAAGAGTGGCCAGCCGGAGATCAGAGGGTACACGCGAGAGTATCTGGACGCCTCCAGTCCACGGAGTCAGCAAATCCAGGCATACCTCGACCAACAAGGTGTAAGAGGCGCAGGAGCGGCGCAAATCGCAGCGCATCAGACGCGTGACGACAAACTGCCGGCCATCACGCACGCAGAGATGCAGCAAAAGCACCGCGACGTGGCCGCGCAGTTCGGCCAGCAGCCGGAGCAAGTGATCCGCGCAGCCCATGAACGCCGAGTCGAACAGGACCCGCCGCAGAAGCATCAGCATCTCGAATCGGCTCTGACCTACGCGCAAGAGAAGAATCTAGAGCGCCACGCGGTGACCGACGAACGCGAACTGATGCGTGATGCTCTGAAACGTTCGATGGGCGAGGCGAGCTTCGCCGAGATACGAGAGAGGTTCGACAAGCGCGTCCAGTCAGGTGACCTGATTGAAGTGGAGAGCAAATCGCCAGCCCGCGCGTTCACTACGGAACAGATGATTGGCTATGAACGCGACAAAATCGCCGAGATGCGAAAGGGACAAAATCTGGATAACCCGTTGGTGAGCCCCGAGACATGGCGTCACATCGAGGAGAAATATCCACACTTGAGCACCAGCCAACGCGCGGCGGTTGAGCAGATCCTGACAAGTCACGACAGAATCATCGGTCTTGAGGGCGTTGCAGGTGCTGGCAAAACCACTTCTTTGGCTGCAGTCCGCGAAGCTGCCGAACACGAGGGTACAACGTGCTCGCACTCGCCCCACTCGCGCGCCGCCACAAATTGGCAGAATCAGGTTGAGGAGAGGTACCCACACTTGAGCACCAGCCAGCGAGCGGCGGTTGAGCAGATCCTGACGAGCCACGACAGAATCACCGGTCTTGAGGGCGTGGCGGGTGCTGGCAAAACCACTTCCTTGGCTGCGGTCCGCGAAGCTGCCGAGCATGAAGGCTACAAGGTGTTCGGACTTGCACCCACGTCGCGCGCCGCGCAGAAATTGGCAGAATCAGGCATCGAATCAGCCACCTTGCAGCGGCATCTGGTCCGCGGCGACCAACCCGACGGCGGACAGAAGAGGCTTTACATCCTGGACGAATCGAGTCTCGCGAGCACGAAACAGATGAATGAGCTACTGCATCGGTTGCACGGCGGCGACCGTGTGCTCTTGGTTGGTGACAAGCGGCAACATGAGGCGGTGGAAGCGGGCAGACCGTACCAGCAGCTACAAGAGGCGGGGATGCACACTGCACGTCTGCATGAGGTCGTCAGGCAGAAGGAACCGGAACTTAAGGAGGCTGTCGAACAGCTTGCCCGCGGGGATGTTCACGGAGCCGTAGCGAATCTCGACCAGCAGGGCCGCGTGCATGAGATTGTGGTCCGCGAAGAGAGGCTAGGTGCAATCGCTCGTGAGTACGCGCGAGAGCCTCAAGGCACGTTGGTCATTTCACCTGACAATGAGTCGCGACGCGAGCTGAACACTCTGATCCACCGTGAAATGCAGGCCCGCGGCGACGTGAATCCAGAGGAGCACAAGCTCCGAGTGCTCGACTCGCGCCATGAGATGACGGGCGCAGATCGGCAGTGGGCCGCACAATACGAAGAAGGAGACTTGGTGCGCTATACCCGTGGGAGTAAGGTTCTGGGGATCGACCCTGGCGAATACGCGCGAGTGGATCGAGTGGACGCCCGCGAAAACCGTATCACCATCGAGCGCGAGAATGGAGCACAACAGACCTACGATCCGCGACGGCTGTCGGGTGTGGCGGTGTACCAAGAAGTCCAGCGCGAATTCTCACAGGGCGACCGCGTTCAGTTCACGGCGCCGTCGAGGGAACTACAGGTTGCCAACCGCGAACTCGGCACCATCGAACGAGTCAGTGATTCCGGCAATCTCGAAATCCGAATGGACTCAGGCCGCGAAGTTCGATTCAATATCCGCGAGCATCCGCATCTCGACCACGGATACGCAGTCACCAGCCACAGCAGCCAGGGACAGACCGCGGACCGAGTTTTGATTCACGTGGACACAGACAAAAGCGAACTGCTGGTTAACGACCGTTTTGCGTATGTGTCTGTATCGCGCGGTCAATACGACGCGCAGATCTACACGAATGACAGAAGCGAACTCGCGCGCAACCTCAGTCGTGATAATTCTCAACGCACAGCAACCGAGGTAGAACAGCAACGGCCAACTGAGCCGAAAATCGAATCTGCCTCACCGCGAGGTGAAAGGCCTGCCGAACAGGACCAGGACCATAGTCTTGGGATAGGAATAGCCTAGGCGAACCGCAACACGAAACGCTGGTTCAAGGTTCTCGTTGATTCGTCGAGGAGCCCAAAACAACCAGATTCGGGCATATGTATGCGAGAGCAAATATGAGGGTGTTCAGGGATGGTGGTCATTTCCGCAGAGAGTGCCTTCAGATCACCTTTTCTGTCTCTATACCCTCCTAGCCTTTCCCAAGTAAAATCCTTTCATGTACGTTGACCGTATCAACATCAGGGGGTTTCGTTCGTTCCGTAAGGCGACCTCCGCGTTGGTACACCCGGACCAGGACTTCAAGAAGGCAGGCATCCCGGAGCCCCGCATTAAGAACGTGAATCTGCTTCTCGGAGATAATGGTCGAGGAAAGACAGCCTTCTTGCAGGCAGTCGCTCTCCTATGTCTGGGACCTGCCGTGAGGTCCTCAGGAATCTATCCCTACTATTTTGTGCGGCGAGAAGGTTTGAGTGACAATACCGCTCAATCAGGAGAAACCTCGGCGGATCTCGATGCTGATATTAGGACTCATTCCCAGGATGGCCGTGGTATTGACGCCACACTTAGATCTGCACTGACAATCAGACGACGAGAGGATCTGGAAGAAATGGACTGGTCCGGCGGATCGGATCAGCATTGGAATCTGGTCTTCAAGGCGGACTCTAGCGCCTTCTTCGCAGTTGGCTATGGCGCTAGCCGACGTACAGAAAGAAGCGAACGCACTGATCTTGGATCTCGCCAAAAAACAAGCTTCGCGCGTGCGCAACGTTTACAAAGTCTTTTCGAGGATGACTACACCCTCATTCCTATGGAAAGTTGGGCTCCTCGATGGAGCACGGAACACCCGGATCGCTTCCAGCAGGTCGTCGAAGTGATTAATCGGATCATCGGAGGAGGGCACTACAGGTTCACCGGCCGTCTTATTGGCGGCGAGTATGAGTTCGACAAGAACACGCTCAGGATTCCGTTTCGTGCTCTCTCCGATGGCTATCGCGCCTTCTTTGGATGGCTAGCGGACTTTATGTACCACATGTGCATGACTTGGCCAGTGAATTTGGAACTGCGGGAATGCACAGGAGTGGCACTCATTGACGAAATCGATCTACATTTGCATCCCAAGTGGCAAATGGAAGTGCTACCGAAATTGTCCAAAGAGTTCCCTCGAATCCAATTTATCGTCACTTCCCACAGTCCTTTAGTAGTTGGCTCCTTGGAGTGGATGAACATTCTTTTTATGCGCCCTACGCGAGGGCAGTCGTCAATTCCCGTGCGAATTCACTCCGCAGTGCACGGTTTAGACGCTGATCAAGTATTGCTAACCGAGTTCTTTGGTCTTTTTTCGTCCAGAGCTCCAGGCAGAGCACGAGCCTTGCGGGAGCTAGCACTTCGCGCACGTGGGGGGGATGCAGCGGCGGCTAGCGATTTGCTGTTGGAACTGGGTAGGGGCGCGGAGAAAACGGAGTGATAGGCTACCTGATTTCTCGTCTCAATCTCGACGCACTGATCAGGCAATACCGCCCGCAATGGTCTAATCGCGCAGCCGTTTACACAGCCGATTTCACCGCACGCGGACGGTACGTCAAACACGCTCCGATCTGGAGCGAGATTAAGCCTGTTTACATCGGCCATCAAGGTCACTCCAAGTGTGGCTACTGCGAGAGAAAGTTCGAGAGCGTGGAAGTGGGGAGAATTGAGTTGGCAGTTGAGCACTTTCGCCCCAAGTCTAAGGTGAACCGCTGGCGGCTTCCATCAGCCCTACGGAACATGGGGATCGCGTTCACAAATGTTCCGATTCCGAACGGCGGCTATTACTTGCTAGCCTATGACATTCGTAATTATTGCGCGGCTTGCGGCCCCTGCAACACGGTCCTGAAACGGAACTACTTCCCAATCGCTGGCGTTTACGATTTCACAGCAGCGAGCTCTGATGCTCTCCAGGGCGAGCAGCCATTACTGCTCTATCCACTTACGGACGACGCAGAGCAGTTCATCGAATTCTACGGAGTTTCGCCGAGGCCAGTGTCGCAGCAAGGTCACCCGCGTAATCGGGCGCTGGTCACAATTGAGTTTTTCAAACTTGATGATGTCAACAAGAGAAAGAACCTCATTCGAGAGCGCGCCCAGCTTCTCACCGCCGTGTTTCCCCAACTTGAGGCGATGTGTGGAGACGGATTGCCCCACGATAAACAACTAGCCCGCGACCTGGTCTTCGCCTACTTAGCGTCAACCTCCCCGCACTCAAATTGCCTGCGGAGCTTTGTGTTCCTCTTTTTTACTGCTCCACATGACGCGCGCAAGGTGTACGCGTCAGCCGCGCAGTTTGTCTCCGCATCCTCCTGAACTATAGGCTCGTGTGGGTGCTCCCGCACATCCGATGCGGTTGGGAATCACCTGCCAAAGAGGGAAGTCACGTGGACGGACTTGGAGGACTCTACTGAGGTTGACCGGTTGACCGTCGAGAAGTCAGGCGAGGATGACTCTATTCTCTCGCCGGAAGCAAACCTAAGAGGCCCGTTTAAGGTCGCGCCCTGACTGGCGGGCTTTGGTGGCTGGCTTCTTTGTCTTGCTGTACCAACGAGGCGCGGAGGGCAAAGTCGTGATCATGGCGATCTCCGCCTTGCTGGTGATTTCTTGAATAGTTACACAGTATGTTACACAGTTTCATAGATATCAAAAAGTAAATGTATTAGTATCAACTAGTTACTTGCAGACGCACGGGACTTAAAATCCCGGGTCCCTAACAGGACGTGACGGTTCGATTCCGTCTCCGGGCACCAACCAACTCTTCATTCGCGGCGACTTAGTTCACCTCGGGGCTTCTCGCCGCGGGGTGCTCCCCGGTCTCGGAGAGGCCAATTGGTACGGTAGTGGTACCAAAGTCGAAGGTGGGGATCCACCGCATTTCCAGTCGCTCAACGTCGGCTTCGTCCTGTTAGCTAACAGTCGCCTCAGCAGTTCCACCCGCATTCTCAGCCGCTCGACTTAACAGGCCTTAGGTAGCTGCTTAACTACTTCAAAGGTCGTCATAGACGCGCCTATTCTGGGCTGGAGTCTTGGGCTGTCTGTCGTGCCAAATTGTGCTTATGCTTCCTCGAGTTGTTCCGCCGCATTGAGTCATAATCACATTTTTGGTGCCGGCGATGGGAGCCGCAGTAACTTTGTGGAAAGCAGGCGCAGGGGTTGGGGCAGAGGACGAAATCCCTCGTTCCAGGCGGCGTTTCGTCAATTTGACGAACAGGAGCTTCTTCATTGCGATCTCCAAGGAACTAAGTTGAGCGCGGTTCCATGCGTTCCCATTTGTTGTCTATTGGTTACGCTTCGGATTGGCATCTGCCACATCGGCCCTTAAACTGCATTCCAATAAGCCGAGCGCCAGTTTGAAGGGCGTGTGCCCAGCGCCGTATCCGGGAAGGAGGCTTGCATGTCACTCGTCGCAGCGAATGGAGACATTCACCTGAAGTCGGTCCTGATTGCAACGGATTTCTCGGTGGCATCGGAGAAGGCCCTCCGCCATGCTGTTGCCATTGCTCGCCACTATGGGGCGAAACTCTACCTGACGCAGGTGGTCTCTTCAATGGGATTCACTCTGGTGGGTCCCGACGCTGTGAACACAGTCACCGACGCAGTTTGCAGGGAGGCCCGTCAATTAGAGGGCCATCTTGTTCAAAGCGGGGCGCTGTCCGGAGTGCCCCATGAGATCATCGTTCGCCAGGGCAAAGTATGGGAAGAGTTGGATAAAATTGTAAGGCAAAAACAAGTGGAGCTGGTCGTCATCGGCACCCACGCTCGACGAGGTTTGGGGAAACTTCTTCTCGGATCTGTGGCGGAACACATCTTTCGCCACTCCGAGTGCCTGGTTCTGACGGTTGGTCCCGGTTCGTTGCAGGATTCCCCCGTCAACGGCAGTAGGGCGGTTCGGCCTTTTCTGTTCGCTACGGACTTCAGTGGACCGTCTTTACGAGCCCTGCCGTATGCCATCTCGTCCGCCAATCACTTCGGGACAAAACTCGTTTTGCTCCATGTTCTACCTGCGGTGCCAATGCCGGAGGATTTGCATCGGCCTACTGCCGACGATGTCATGCAAGCGCAACAGAATGCTCGGATGGCCAGTTTGCAGCGGCTTGAGGAATTAACGTCGCAGAACGCCAAGCTGGCTGTCAAACCTGAATTCCTAGTCGAGTTCGGTTCGCAGAGTGAACAAATCCTGCAAGCGGCCCACCGTCTCAAAGCCGACGCGATCTTTTTGGGGTTGCATCGCTCAACCCATATCGATACAAAGTCCCACATGCCATGGGCCACTGCCTATGAAGTAGCGTGCGCCGCTGGCTGCTCCGTTTTAACCGTGAGGGATGGAAACGGTTAGTGGCCACGAGGTGGTCCCGTTTTATGCTCTCGCTATCAAACTGGCGTGGTTTCGTCAGTGTGACGATGTGCTTTGGTGCACCTGCTATTTGACTCATCGGCCACGCCGGCACAACTCTAACCACAGCAATGCTTTTCATTTTGCCGGTATCTCCACCATTTGGCTGCTGAACTGCACCGTACTGAAGCGAGCCCTTGAAAATCAAGGAGGGGTCATGGAGGGGTTAGTACGCGCGACGCTTGATTTCCTCTTCGGTTGCCATCACAGCGATCTGGGCCGCGTCTTCACCATCGACGGTCGCACCTACCGGGTGTGTTGGAGCTGCGGCGCAGAATTCGATTATTCGCTGAAGCACATGCGGACGGGGCATCGTCTGGCTGAGCGTCTCACGTTCAGATGGCTGGGGATTGCGCGTGAAGCAGGCGGGTTCCTGAGGAACGCACATTCGGTTGTGGACGACTGGACCAAGACGATGTGTCCAGGAGTTAATCAGGGGGTGAAGCGATGTTGAGAATCACCGTGGTTGAAGAGCCGGATTTCACGAGATTTCGCCTGGAAGGCAAGCTGGCAAGCGATTGGGTGACGGAATTTGAACGCTGTTGGATCTGCGCCAAAAACATCGGGCCGGAGGCGCAGTTCAAAATTGATCTGAGCGGAGTGAGTTTTGTGGACGAGAAAGGGAAAGCTCTTCTCGAAAGCATGGTCGCAGAGGGCGCCGAGTTATTGGCGGAGGGCCCGATGATGACGGCACTGGCGCGGAGCATTGTCGAAAACGCAATCCGCGGAGGCCGGCACATAGACCCAGTGGAAGAGGATATGCCGTCGAATGTCCTGCTGGGAGAGTAGAACATCGGCGTTCCGTCTTTAGCAGCCCGTGCCAGAAGTCCAGCGCCACAGACCAGCGCCTCAAGGCGCATTCCTAACACGTCACTTACGGCACACCTGAAGGCGTGTACTGATACAAAGCAGACTTTCACCACGGGCTGTTACGGCGTGGTACAACAAACACGGCGCTGAGGCGTCGGGTACGACTCAGGCGGAGAACAAATCGCTCCGGGAAATTTGCAGCTTGCGCATTTTGGAATTTAAGGTTGTACGTTTCATCCCGAGCTTTCCCGCGGCATTGGCAACGATGCCATCGGCTTCGCGGAGAGCGTGGAGAATGAGTTCCTTTTCTGAGGCTTCCAGGGTTTGGACCTTGGCGCTCGGAGGGGCCGGTTCGCTCCCCTTCAGTTCGGCAAGCTGCACGTTTAGAACTGGTCCCTGGGAGAGAATCAGGGCCCGTTCAATGACGTTCTCCAGTTCGCGCACGTTACCCGGCCAATGCCAGCGGGAAAGGGCGCGCATGACCTCGGTTGGAATTCTCTCAATCCGCTTGCCCATTTTCTTCGCATGCTTGTGCACGAAGAAATTCACCAGCAGAGGAATATCGGCAGCCCGCTCCCTTAACGGAGGCACGTGAATGGGGAAAACATTGAGCCGGTAGAACAAGTCCTGGCGAAACTCCCGTTGAGCGACCATCTTATCCAGGTCGCGATTGGTGGCGACGACAAGTCTTGCGTCCACCCGGATGGTGCGCGTACCGCCCAGCCTTTCAAATTCCTGCTCTTGCAGAACGCGCAACAGCTTAGGCTGCAGCTCGGGTGGAATATCGCCAACTTCATCCAGGAAAAGGGTTCCCTGGTTGGCGAGTTCGACTCGTCCAATCTTCTGCGCAATGGCGCCGGTAAAAGCTCCCTTCTCGTGGCCGAAAAGTTCGCTCTCCAGCAATCCGGTAGGAATAGCGGCACAGTTCAATTTCACCAGGCTGCGGTCACGCCGATGGCTTAGATGATGAATCGCACGGGCAATCAGTTCCTTCCCGGTCCCCGTTTCCCCCAGAATCATGACCGTCGAATCGGTACGAGCTACGGTTTCCACTTGCTGCAACACGTGCTTGAGTGTGGTGCTTTCCCCGATGATTTCTTCAAAATTGTGTTCAGTCCGGATCTCATCTTCAAGGTAGGACTTTTCCTCCGCGAGCTTATCTCTCAGTTCAGCGATCTCCCGAAAGGCCAGGGTGTTCTCGATGGCAATCGCTATTTGCCCCGCGGCACGCATCAGGAATTCGAGGACCTCAGGGCTGAATGCGTTCTCCTCGCGGCGAGCGAGCGCCAGAACGCCGAGCGTCCGGCATCGGCTGATGAGAGGCAAAGCGTAGATAGACTTAAGGCCCTCTGCACTAGCCTCGGGAGTCTGCTCAACAGTGACGTGCACTGGGGCAGACTTGCCAGTGGTGAAGACCGTGCCGATCGGGGACCCCTCGACCGGCAGGCGGAAGTCCTCCGTCAAAAATCCCTTGCCTTCGGGAAAATCCACAGCAAGCTGGCGTAGTTGGCCCTGCTCCGTATCCGGCAGCCATACCGCGACGCCGTCGAAGTGCATCACTTGCCGAATACTGGCGGCGACCGCGCGCAGAAGATCGCGAAGCTCCAAATTCGACACCAGGGTATTCGTCATGTCGAGGAGCAGCTTCAGGCGATCGCTTTCGCGTTGCAGTTCCGCTCTTGCGCCCGGCGACCCCTGGGAGTCGAACGAGTGGTCCGATCTTGGCAAAGAGGTCATTGGTTAACCCCCTGAAGTTCAGTGCCGCAATCGCAGGGTGCCAATCGCGTTGAGGTGCGTGGTCAAATCAGGCACCCATCTTATCATTCTGGCGCTAGCGAAAGCTGGCTGTTTTCCAGCCCTATTTCTGCGGCGCTTTGCCGGATTCGACGGACTCAGCGACGGCGCGGAGGCCGGTCATCGAATCCACACAGATGCGGAAGAAAAGCGGAGTAATCAAGTCGCCGCCCAGTCTCAGCTGACGCTCTCCCAGCGCGTTTTGGCCCCACTGGTGACGCTTTGCTAACAGCTTCCGCGCATGTTCCCGCTCGCCGGTATATTGGGGCTCGGGCAATTCCTGGTAGCGGCCGTTGGCAATCACGCTCGTCCATTGCGATTCGTTTGTGATTTCCTCGACTTCAACACAGACTTTGGGATTCGCCCGCATCCATTCGGTCTTTCGTCCGAAGGTCGAGAGTACGTAAATATAGCCAGGCTCGTATGCAAAGTAGATCGGCACGACGTAGGGCTGGTTATCGAGCGCGCAGCCGAGTCTTCCGAGCGAAGCGCTTGTCAGGAATGCGCCGCACTCTTTCTCAGTCATTTCATTGATTAGCATGTTTCACCTCCTGCTATATCGAACACGCTCTTAGATCGATCCGGGGCCGTGTTTTTCGCGTTCCAGAAGGTCCGCGACTGACTCGCCCCGCTCGCGTTCTTCCCGTTGCACCCTGGGTCGGTACCATGTTGACCACTGTCAACAGCGGGAGAATTCTCATACGCGAGCGCGAGGCATCCAGCTCTTTTCAGCTCCCAATCGTTATATCAGGAGGCGTCCGGAACGCGCATTCTTCACCCATTCATTGTTCTGCGTCGCGTGGAGAGTCGGCTCGATGCGCAAATAGCTCCCGTTCCGACTCTTCCCGTGAGCCGGCAGTTCAAGCTTGCAGCTTGGGCAAGCTGTGAATCGCGCCCGCAAACCCTACCAGAGCGACGCCATCAAAGATGAGGTCGATGCCGATCGCCAGACCAATGAAAAAGGTGCTGGCCGTCGGCCAAGTGGTCAAAAGAAAAACGCCGAGAACGACAGAGACCAGTCCAGAGAAAACCATCCATCCCCACCTGGGGAAGTGGATAACAGTGGCTCCGGCTCCGCGGAACAATCCTCCGACTATGAAGAGCGCAGCGAGCAACATGGTGATTCCAGCGGCTCCAGCATCTGGGTGACGAATCAGCAGGAATCCGGTCACTCCGCGAATGATCGCGTTCAGCAGGTACAAGAAGAACCCGTGCCAGTTGAAGGCGAAGAACGAATTGACGAGCCACACTACTGCGCTGATTGCCAGCACCCAGCCTAACGCCAGGATCGAGAAAGTGGTTGCGGTCTGCGCTTTGCCGACGCATACGAAGCCAAGCATCATCAGCAAAATGCCGAACGCGAGGAACCAGCCCCAGGACTTTCTAACTTGCTGGAGGCCGGCGGCGAAAAAATCAGTAAGACTGTTCATTGTTTTTCTCCTTTTTTGTTGCGCACTGCCGTCGTCGGTTTGCGCCGATTCGACAGCACGTTGAATTCATCTAAAGTCATCCTTGCCACATCGCCCAGGATTCATTGGTTGCTCTCCAGTACCCTTTTCACGTGCGTCAATGAAGCCTCCAGCGATGAGCGGATTTTGGAAACGACGGACGATCTGATCATGCCGCCCCTGAGCCCGGTCAATCCGGCCTGGCGCGATCCCTTCACGGTGATCAGGTAGAAGCCCTTACCATCCGGCCGCCCGCTGCGCGCGCAAACCGATAAATCTAGCGCGGTCTCAAAATAGTGGCTGGCATAGAGCTGCTTGATGGCGACGGAATCGACCGGGTCAGACAAGTGCGATCCACGATAAATCACCATGTGGTTGATCCGCAGCGTGGGTTTCAAACCGAACCTCACCCGCTCCCAGTAAAAAAAGCTCTCTGAATTCGGGAGCCGCGCTTGGGGGTAGCCGATCAGGCAGCGATCCAGATCGGGAAGGTAATTCTTCAGCGCGGAAGACTCGCTCAGCAAAGACTTGAATTGATCTACGACATGCAGCGGATGCTCTTTGTCGTAGTAGGTTCCCAGGGCGCTATTGCCATCCTTCTGGTATTGGATCAATTCGTCGAGGGCCATCTTTTGCGCTAACTTATTCACTTGGTTGGCGACATCGGGTGCGGGCGCGGACCAGTCCACCGATTTTTGAAATTCCTCCATAGATGCCGTTGGCAACTGAAGCTCGCATTTGCCTGGTCTGCAGCTCTTGAGCTCATTGATGTCGTCGTCTTCCAAGACAAAGCCTTCGAGGTCCGAGAGCTTCGGCGGCGTGCTGAATTGCTGAAGGCCGAGGTAGTGCCGTGAATTGCGGATACCGTGTACGTTCTGGAGTAACTTCAAATAACTCTCCGGTGAAGCGTTGATGTAAATCGCACCAAAGACCACTATTTGGGAAGGGTCCGGAGTTGGCAGCATTTTTGCCACTGCCTTGCCGAGTTCGATACTGGCGATCTGATTGTCTTTAAGGCCGATGTATTCCTTAAAAAACGTGTACGGCTCTGGACGGTTTTGGCCCAGGCCCAAACCCAGGGCACAGAAAAGAAGAGCGCCGACGGCCACAGTTCTAACAGCTGTTCTAACAGCCCAGCGACGGATACGTGGGCTCTGTACCGGCCTGCCGCTTTCAATCTGGCCAGCCTCATTCGAACTACCGGATCTTCGGCTCCACTCCGAAGAGCCACTCGCGCTGGCGTGCATGTTAGTGGCAGGGTTTGACGAACTGTCTCGCGGAACGACCTCGACCTTGCCCCGGATGATCCTAACGACCAGGCTGGAGGAGCAAGTCGCACAGAGCCAAAAGATCTCAAGCGCACGCGGCCCCTTGCGCATTCTGCTGCTGTCCTCGTTATCTGTTGGCTCGGAGTTGTGATTTGTCTCAAAAAGAAAGAGGGCACTCTCCCGGAAGTGAAGAAATGGCTTGCAGCAGTTCGGGTTGGCGCATTTGGAAACCATGGCAATCCCTCGAGAGAGCACGTTGCTGAGAAGTTAATCAGCGTGCTTCATGGAACAGCACGGTGACGACCAACTCGCTCTGATTTCCCGATTCTCGGCAATCACAAGAAAAAAAAGTGTTTCGTGTTCTGGAAGGAGAGGAGACATTCTTCAGGGCTTGGGAATTTCATCGTCATTCTGACGAGATATCACCGTTAATGAGGGCGGAGCAGCGATTCGCGGATTGTGGTATTCGCGGCGTTGGTCATAAGGCTCCATACCTGGAGCAACTTGCGACCAAATGACAGGTTTTTCGTGCTTGGCCGTCCACATGCAGTGTCAGAGGGCGAACTGAAGCGCATATCGAAGTTCAGACCGATGGTGGTGGTGGCAACGCTAACTATTCACCAGCGGATTTTTGTGAGAGAGGTGGACCATGAACGGACCGGAAGCGTCACCAGGGAAACACGGCCGCGACGATGAAAAGAAGCGCCAGGAGCAAAGCCGGCGCCAATTTCGATTCGGCATCAGCTATTTGATCACCAGCCTGATCTTCGTGTGGCTGCTCCAGGTATTGCTGGTAAATCCGCTAATCCGGGGCGCCGAACTGCCTTACAGCGAGTTCAAGAAAAAACTCGCGGATGCTCAAATCGTAAAGGTGACTATCGGCGACGGGGGCATCGTCGGTGAGATGAAAAACCCCAAGCCGAACGGGTCTCCAGCGACCATCCCATTCAATGCCGTACCCGCGCCAGGCGGCGACCCAAAGCTGATCGAAGAGTTACAAAATGCAAATGTGACGTACAACTTCGAGCACCCACCCAACCCCATCGCTGGAGTCTTGCTTCAGTATCTTTTGCCGCTGGCGTTGCTTGGTGCTTTTTGGTACTTCGCGTATGGGCGCATGGGCAGTGGCGCCGGCGGAGGATTGGGCAGCGTCTTTGGCGTCGGCAGGAGCAAAGCGATCGCGGTCAAGCCCGAGGATGTCACGGTCACCTATAAGGACGTGGGCGGGGCGGATGAAGCCATCGCCGAACTCCAAGAGATCATCCAGTTTTTGAAGGCGCCCGACCAATTCGCCCAGCTCGGCGGGCGTATTCCCAAGGGCGTGTTGATCGTCGGGCCTCCGGGCACCGGCAAAACCCTGCTCGCCAAAGCCACGGCGGGCGAGGCCCATGTCGCGTTTTTCGAGACGAGCGGCTCGGAGTTTGTCGAGATGTTCGTAGGCGTAGGCGCCGCCCGGGTGCGCGATCTGTTCGAGCAGGCGCGCAAAGCGGCTCCCGCGATCGTTTTCATTGACGAGATTGATGCCATTGGGCAGAGCCGGGGAGGCGTCGCGCGCATGGGCACCAATGACGAGCGCGAACAGACCCTGAACCAGTTGCTGGCCGAGATTGACGGCTTCAAAACCGACACCAGCGCGCCAGTGATCATCATGGCGGCGACCAACCGTCCGGAGGTGCTCGACCCGGCACTTCAGCGCGCGGGCCGTTTTGATCGCCAGATCGCCATTGGCAATCCGGACCTCGTTGGCCGAGCGCAAATTCTGAAGATCCATAGCAAAAATGTGAAGCTGGCGCCAGACTTTGACGTGGACCGGGCCGCCCGAATCACAGCTGGTTTCAGCGGCGCCGATCTGGCGAATGCCATGAATGAGGCGGCATTACTGGCTGCCCGGCGTCAGGCCGCCGCGGTTACGTTGAGTGATTTCGAGACTGCCATCGAACGCGTGATTGCGGGTTCCGAGAAAAAGAGCCGGGTGATGAACGAGCAGGAACGAACCACGGTTGCGTACCACGAGTCTGGCCACGCGCTGGTGGCTGAGCTGGTGCCGCATGGCGAACCGGTCAGCAAAATCAGCATCGTTCCCCACAGCCGTGGCGCCTTGGGCTACACCATGCAAATGCCGGTAGAAGACCGCTATCTGCTCACGGTCGACGAACTACAGGACCGGATCGCGGTTATGTTGGGCGGGCGGGCCGCCGAAATGGTGCAGTTCGGGATTATCACCACCGGGGCCAGTGACGACATTATGCGAGCGACTGAACTGGCCCGGCGCATGGTTACAGAATTTGGCATGAGCGACAAACTCGGCTCGGTGCGCTACGCAGGTCAACAGCTCCAATACCTGGGCGGATCGGTCGAGGACAACAGCCAGATCAGTCCAGTGACGCGTCAAATGATCGACGGAGAAGTCCAGCGTCTCGTGACCGAGCAATACCAGCGTGCCCAGGAATTGTTGAAAACGCATCGCCCGGCCCTGAAAACGTTGGCCCAGCAACTGCTGAAACAAGAGACGGTGAGCGGTAATGTGGTGAAGGAAGCACTGGAGGCGGCGGCAGCGTAGGATTTCTTGCCGATGGCGTCCACGTGGAAGTCTTAATCCAAGCGATGAGTAACTGAGATTGTGATAGAAATTGCTCCGAAGGATTTGTGGAGGATTTGGAATGTCCACAGCATTATCAATAGGCCGAACGCGTTATCTGTTATGCGCTGGGCTATTCGCATCGGTACTGGCTGGCGGCGAGGGGTGGGCGCAACAGTTCGGAGCGAACGAGATTATCAAGCGTTCCGTCGAGGTGAACCGAAGAGATTGGGACCTCTCGCCTGGCTATGACTTTTCCCAGCGTGAACGAGATGGCGAAAAGACCAAGACGTATGAAGAAATCATGCTGGCAGGATCCAGATATGAGCGGTTGGTAGCGGTTGACGACAAACCCCTCTCACCCGCGGATGAAGCCAAAGAGCGGCGCCGATTCGAAAAGGCGGTTGGCCAGAGGCAACACGAAAGTCCGGGCGAACGCGACCATCGGGTCAGCCAATATCAGAAGGAGATGGACCGGGACCATGCGCTGATGGGGGAGTTGACGAAAGCGCTTGATTTCACCCTGTTGGGAAAGGAGACGCTGGGGCGTCATGAAGTCTACGTCCTGAAGGGTACGCCCCGGGCAGATTATCACCCTCCCAATCAGTACGCCAAAGCGTTGACTGGCATGCAAGGTACACTGTGGATCGATGCGGTGAATTTCCACTGGGTGAAGGCAGAAGCTGAAGTTGTGCGTCCGGTCTGGCTGTTTGGTTTCGCGGCACGAATAGAGCCAGGGACGCAGTTCGAACTTGAACAGGTGCCCATCACGACCGGCCTGTGGATGCCGAGTCATTTTACGATGCAAGCCAAAGCCAAAGTGCTTCTCCTTTTCACCCATTATGAGCAGGAGAACGTCACTTATTTCAGTTATCACAAACCGGACGCCAGTCCGGTGGACGCGGACGATGTAAAATGACAACGCCGGGGCAACGGCAATAAGAACGGGAGCGTTGAGATGCATAAGGTCGTCCTACTCCGCCACGGAGAGAGCGTGTGGAACAAAGAAAACCTATTTACCGGTTGGACCGATGTTGACCTTTCGGACAAGGGCAGGCAAGAGGCCAAAGAGGCGGGCGTACTGCTTAAGGAGCAGGGATATAGCTTCGACATCGCCTTCACCTCAGTGTTGAAACGGGCGATACGCACGCTGTGGATCGCGTTGGACGAGATGGACCTCATGTGGATTCCCGTGCAACGCGATTGGCGGCTGAACGAACGGCATTATGGAGCGCTGCAAGGCCTGAACAAAGCTGAAACGGCAGCGAAGTATGGGGAACAACAGGTGAAGATCTGGCGTCGGAGTTACGATATTCAACCGCCGGCGCTGGATGAGAAAGACCCGCGTTATCCTGGGAACGATCCACGCTATAAAGACATCTCAAAGCAACAACTTCCCCTCACCGAATGCCTCAAAGACACGGTGGACCGATTTATGCCCTGCTGGCATGAACTGATTGCTCCCAGCATCCGATCAGGGAAGCGGGTATTAATTGCGGCCCATGGCAACAGCCTGCGGGCGCTGGTGAAGTACCTGGAGGACGTCCCAGACCAGCAGATTGTCGATCTGAACATTCCTACCGGAGTACCGCTCGTAGAGGAACTCGACGACAACCTCAAGTCGGTTCGACATTATTATCTGGGAGATCCCGCGCGAATCGAGCAGGCGATTAAGGGAGCGGCAAGCACCGGCAAAGCCAACAAGTAAAAGAATCAGCCGAGCCTAGCTTGCGATCGCCAGGGCACTTCCATGCCTGGTCGCATTCTTGAGAATTGCCCGACGCAGAAGGCGCCGTTTGGCAACCTCCACCAGCACGAGATAAACTCCGGTCGCGATGGCAACAAACCCAAAGTATGCCGCGGGCAGCGGCGTGAATCCGAGCATGCCTGCCAGGGGACTGAATGGCAAATAAATCCCGACCGCCACCGCGGCAAGGCAGGTTGCAATCAAGGGACCGCTGGGGCGACTGCGAAATGGATTTTTCGCCGTACGGATGACGAAGAGCACCAGGGTCTGGGTTGCCAGCGATTCGACAAACCAGCCGGTATGAAATTGCGCCTCGCTGGCGTGGAAGTAATGCAACAACACATAGAAGGTCAGAAAGTCGAAGATGGAACTGATCGGTCCGATGAACACCATGAAATTGCGGATCAGGCCAATATCCCAGTGCTGGGGCTTTTGCAGATATGTATCGTCAACATTGTCAGTTGGGATGGTGAGTTGGGATAAGTCGTAAATCAGGTTGTTCAGCAGGATTTGCGTGGGGAGCATCGGCAAAAACGGCAGGAAGAGCGAAGCTCCCGCCATGCTGAATACATTCCCAAAGTTCGAACTTGTGCCCATCAGCAAATACTTCATCACGTTGCCAAACGCTTTGCGTCCCTCGATGATGCCATCGTGGAGAACGCGCAGGCCGGGCTCAACGAGAATGACGTCGGCAGCCTCGCGAGCCACATCCACCGCGCTTGACACGGAAACGCCAACATCGGCCGCGTGCAGCGATGGGGCATCGTTGATGCCGTCACCCATGAACCCAACGGCATGGCCGTTGTGTTTGAGAGCCAGGAGAATCCGGTTCTTCTGTGCCGGAGAAATGCGGGCGAATACGCGCGTCTCTTCGACGACGTGCGAAAGCGCCGGGTCCGTCATCTTCTCCATTCCCTCGCCAGTAACAATTTGGCCGGGGTCAATTCCCACTTGCGTGCAGACGTGGCCGGTGACGCGGTCGTTATCGCCGGAGATCACCTTGGTCTCGACCCCATCCTGCTTGAGAGAAGCCAATACCTGGGCGGCGTCAGCCAACGGCTCGTCGGAAAAAGTCAAAAAACCGGCAAGGGTCAGGTTGCGCTCATCCTGCACGGAATAGTTCGCGCGCGCCGGAACTTCGACATAGGCTACCGCCAGCGAGCGGAATCCCTGGCCGTTGAGATCATTGCTGGTCTGTTGCATGCGCTTGGTAGCATCCGGGTCGATCGGCACGGTTTTGCCTTCGAGCTCATAACCGGAGAGAAGCGGAAGAATCCCTTCTGGAGCGCCTTTCGTGATCAGAATCCGCTTGGATTGCCGCTCCACCACAACCGAAAGCCGCCGCCGCTCGAAGTCGAACGGAATCTCATCGCACTTGGTGTACTCGTCCATCTTTGGCGGAGGTTGATGAATGATGACGTCGTCAAGCGGACTGCGGATACCCGTCTCGAACTTGCTGTTGAGATAGGCGAGTTCGAGCGCGCGCTGGGAGACATTTCCATAGGGATCGAGAGAGCGGTCCAACGACATGGTTCCAGCGGTGAGCGTTCCCGTTTTATCGCTGCAAAGCACATCCAGACTGCCGAGGTTCTCAATCGCGGAAAGATGCTTGACGATGACCTTCTTACGGGCCATGGCGACGGCGCCTTTCGAAAGCGTCACCGAGGTAATCATGGGCAGGAACTCGGGCGTCAAGCCAACCGCCAGCGCAACGGCAAACATCAGGGATTGAAGGGGATCGCGATGGCGCGCAACGCTGACGATAATCAGGAAGAGAACGAGAAAGAAAACCGTTCGCGCGAGGAGTTGGCTGAAACTGCGCAAGCCGAGATCGAAGGCCGTTGCTTCCGGACGCGATGCAAGGCGAGCCGCGATATCGCCGAAGGCGGTCCGGGCGCCCGTCGCGACCACCTCTGCGGTTGCCGTCCCGCTAACGACAGATGTGCCGAGGAAAACCATGTTGCGAGAATCCGCTTTAGTCGAAGTGGCCTCGCCCGTAGCCTCCTTTTCGGCGGGAAGCGATTCCCCCGTTAGCGCCGCTTGCAGAAGATAGAGATCGCGCGCAATCAAAAGGCGCGCGTCCGCGGGGACCAGATCTCCGGCAGAAAGCCGGACGATGTCTCCCGGCACAACTTCACGTCGCCGAACTTCCTTCCACGCCCCGCCGCGCAGGACAGTTGCCGTAGGGGCAACTTGTGCGCGCAGCTGTTCGACGGCGCGTTGAGAACGATAAGATTGGCTCAAATCAATCGCAGCGCTCAGCAGTACAATCACGCCAATGATTCCCGCATCTACCTTGTCGCCCAGGAATGCCGAGGCAGCCGCGGCTATCACCAGAATCAAAACCAGCGGATTCATGAACACATGCAGGAGATCGGAAAGAAAGGAATGGTGTTTTGTCGCAACGAATTCATTCGGCCCGAAGCGGTCCAGTCGGGCCTCGGCTTCCTGGGCAGTCAGGCCGGTCATCGCGACGTGGGTTTCGTCTGGATTGGGCATAACCAAGATCCCTAGTCAGCGGTGCGCCCGAAACGCTCAAAGATCCGGGCGGTAATCACCCCAAAAACGAAGCCGCCAACATGAGCAGTATAAGCGACGCCACCCGACTGTACATTGGCCACCGCGCCGACCTGGCTGAAGAATTGAATGATGAACCAGAGCCCGATCAAGAGCGCGGCGGGAATAAAGGTAATGCGGGCGAACCAGCCAAATATTAGCAGTGCGCGTATCTGATCATGAGGGTAGGTAATCAAAAAAGCGCCCATCACACCCGCAATCGCGCCACTGGCGCCCAGATTGGGAACCGTGGAGCTGGGCATAGCCGCAATCTGCGCCGCCGACGCCACCAGACCGCTGAGCAGATAAAACGCCAGGTAGCCTATCCGCCCCATCGCATCTTCGATTTCCGGGCCGAATGCCCATAGGAACACCATGTTCCCAATAATGTGCATCCAGCCGGCGTGCATGAACAGCGCCGTCACGATCGTGATCCAGTGCCGGCCAGCGACAATATCGGCGGGGACCACCGACCACTGTTGTACAAATGCGTCGCCACCCATCAGTTCCAATAGGAAGATGATCGCGTTCGCGACGATGATTGCGGTCGTGACGATGGGGAAATTTCTGGGCCGCCGGGATGCGTCCGATAATGGAACCATACCGCCCACGCTGTCTTCCTCCGTTTTTTGGAATACGCAGCCTCAGCTTGACGCTGGCATGGGCCTGTCGGTCATTGGTACGTTCGCACCGGATTATACTGGCCAGTCTTTTGTTCGGCGGCGGCCCGGAGCATTTTATCCTGCTTTGCGCTGAGCATTCAACTTCTGGCGGGCGCGTGCCGCCTTCTGCTTCAGCACATTGGCTTTTGCCTGAGCCTTAGCCTCGGCTGTTTCATGGCGTTCCTTTGCCTTCTGCAGTTGCTGCTGAATCTTGGAGTCGAGTTGACTGATCTTTTCGAGCAGCTTGGCTTTGTGATCCGCCTGCGCCTGGGCATGCTCAGCTTTCATCTGGGCAAGATCTACCTTCATGGCAGCAACGTCTTCCGCCTTCGCCGCATGTTTCGCCTCGGAAAGAGCGCGGCGGTAAACAACTCCGCCGAGTTCCTCCATGCGCAGGTTGACCCAGGGTGTCCATTGCTCTTCAATCTCCGCCAGCAGAGCGGACTTGCCCGGAGTCAGCTGCCTCGACACCTCGTCCACAAAGTCGGCGCCGATGCGCGCATTGTCCAGATCCGCCATCGCGCCGGCCAGGGATCCGGCTGTGGCGCCGATGGCGACCCCGGCGGGACCGCCGAGAAGGCCGATCAGGCTCCCCAGGGAAGTTCCCACCAGAGTTCGCAGCACAGAGGAGTCCTCTTCCTCGTTGACGATGATTGTGCCGTCCGCTTTCTTTGTGATGACCGCGGAAGCGTAGACTGCGAGGCTGCCTTCGTCCTCAAGAATTTGGAGTGCATCGCGCCCGTCGAGCGCTTTGCCGATATCGTTAAAAACCACCACCAACATGCGATCCATATGACCTCTCCTTTTGTCTGTAGTCGTTGTATACATTGCCGCAGAGTAGCTCCGGCCAATGAATAGTCCGGCAGTTCGTCCTGCGGCTCACATCTTGTGCAGGTTAAGAGCCATTGCAATCCAGGCTGAACCGTAAAAAACCAGATCAATTCCCACGAAAAGACCGATCACCCAAAGCCCCGAGATCGGCCATTGGACCAAAACCAAGACGCCCATGACCGCCGCGAGGACCCCGTTGAAGGCCTGCCAGCCCCAGCCCGGCAGATGAGTCCACAAAGAGGCGATCAATTGCGACAGTCCGGCGACCAGAAAGAACAGCGACATCACCAGAGTCACGGCCTCAGCGCTTATGACCGGCCTCAACACCATCAGCGTTCCTGCTGCTCCAAAGAGAATTGCGATCAGCATGTGCAGGAAGAACCCTGCCCACTTGCCAACCATGAACGCATTCACGAACTCGATGATGCTCGCGAACACCAGCATCCATCCGAAGAACACCATCGAGGCCACGGTTGCTGTGGCGGACCGAATAATTGCGCCGACGCCAAGCAACAACAGCACGATGCCAAAAGCGAGGAACCATCCCCAGTTGTGAATCATCTCCGGGGTAATTCCAACTATCATTTCGATTGGACCCAACATAGTCAGTTCTCCTTTTTCACTTTAAAGTCGGCCAAGCATGAAATCGCCTGCTTGCCCGCTGTTTCAAACGAACTCCTGCCCATCGCCGGCGGCTGCTTTGCGGGCCAGACTTGTTTCATTTCCGATGCCCGCGGCGAGGGCGAGGACCCGCTTCCGGTTTTCAGCAGCCGCGACGACCTTCTCCTCGCCCTCGTTTGCAATGTGACGCGAACGTCACGAGCACCCTCGCGCCTCAGCTTGCCTTCGCCTTTAGTTTCGATTCGAGTTCCTTGACCGACTTTTCGAAGTCTGCGATCTGGGCCTCGATATCGGTTTTCACGTGCGCCCACCGGTCTTCGCCCGACTTCTTCAGTTCCTGTAGCTTCTGTAGGATCGTCTGTTTCCTGGCCAGCAGTTCGGTGATCGCTTTGATCTCGATATTCGCTTTCGCTGTCTCAGCCCGTGCTTTCAACGTGTCCAGTTTCGCGGCGACGGTCTTGACCTGGGCCTCCAGCTTGTCGAGAATTGCCTTCTTTGCAAGATTGATTTCGATGCTCATTTGGTTCTCCTTGTGTGTGCCATTTGGCTTACTACACGATGGACCATGCATCTGGCCTTCCGAATCAGGTGAGAACGCTTTGCGGCGAATAACTGCCGCGAAATCGGTGGGTTAGGCCCGACGCCCCAGGTGTTGTTGCGATGGCTGAAGTGAGCCTGTACGGCGCTATTCCGTCACTCTGGCGAAACGAGCAAGCGGGAAGGTCCGTCTCGACGACTCGGGCCCCGCGTAACCCGCTGACTTGACATGGAAATCGATGGAAGAGGGTCGATAAGCACAGGGAAACGCACGTGCACTACAGAGCGCTGAGGATTTGAGCCCGTTGTTTCCGGCGGAGTGCGCGGAGCACGACTGCGACCCGCTCATAGCAAGCACGGTCTGCCAAAAGGAGGGCGTATGGCGCAACTCATTACTCCCATTGAAATCTCTTTGAAGAATATTTTGGTCGCAACCGACTTTTCTCCTGCTGCGCACGCTGCACTCACATGCGGGGTAACGATAGCAAAACAGTTCAATTCCATGATTCATGTGGTGCATGTGAATAAACCACGAGAGATTGATATCGCTTCGCCGGCGACGGACTCGGAGATATGGCGGCAGGCCCACATGGATGACAAACAACAGATGGCACTTCTGGAGACTGAGCTTGGAACTGTCCCGCACCGGGCATGGCTACGGGAAGGTAAAGTTTCGGAGGCTGTAGAGGATCTTGTCCGGTCACAGCACATTGACCTGGTAGCTGTGGGCGCCAGCGGGAAGTCGAACCTGAAGAAATTCTTTCTCGGATCGGTCGCAGAGGAGATTATCCGCACGGCCACGTGTCCCGTCCTGACCATAGGACCGCATGCGTCTTCCACCAACTGTGGTGAGCTGCTAGCTCAATTACTCTATGTCACCCGCTTTTGGGAGGAGTCGCATTATGGTTTGCAATATGCGATCCGCCTGGCGACTCAGTACAAGTCTCAGCTCTTGCTTTTGCACGTTGTCGAACAGGACGACTCCAAGCAATCAGATCATGAATGGCTCAGAGAGTACCGCAGGATTCTGCGAAACCTCCTGCCCGAAGACGCCAGTGGCCTTCTCGTGGAACCGGTATTGAGAGTTGAGGTGGCGAAGAACTCTACGGCACGTATTCTTCAGGTGGCTGACGAAGTCAGGGCCGGCCTTATCGTTATGGACATACGTCCCGAAGAGCCGTGGGCCACTCACTTAGGCGACAAAGTCTCCGAGATAGTATCTCGCGCAAGCTGTCCCGTGCTCACGGTGCGCACCAAAGCCGGGCACGTCGCGTGGCAGGAATGAGTTGCTGGACTAAAGGCGTTAGGCGCGCCGCTGTTTGAGTCCAGATCTGGTGGGATCCAATTCGTCAGTTCGACGTAATGTCGCCGCTTGGCCTCTGGCATTCATAGTTTACGGCGCGTGCAAGTCCATTCTGTTGTTCACCGCGGCATATTGGTTGGTCCCCAGCAGTTTGGTAATTGAAGTGCGCTCTCCGTAGCGGTTTGATAGCTAAACGGAGGCGGATATGGACAATGTCATTACAGCCGATGAAATTCAGTTTCGGAATGTCTTATTCGTGACGGACTTTTCTACCTCGTCCGAGTTGGCCCTACCCTATGCGGTCGCATTGGCGGCGCAGTATAACGGGAAGGTTTACATAGGGCATGGCGTCTCGCCTGAAATGTTCGAGTTTGTGCCACCCCCGCTAATCCCGGAAATCGCCGGACGCATCAAAACCTTTGCGCAAAAACGAATGGACGAACTGGTGCACGATAGCTCTTTCTATGGTGTGCCACACGAAGCTCTTCTGGAAGAAGGGGAAATCGGGGAAACAATCAAGGACGCTGTCACCAAATACAGTATTGACGTCATCGCCCTGGGAACGCACGGCCGTCAGGGTCTGCAGAGGCTGCTGATGGGGGCAGTTGCGGAAAAAATTCTCAGGTTGGCGCGCTGCCCAGTTCTGACCGTTGGACCGCAAAGCCACGAGTTCGTGCCCGAGCGGCGGCCGCGAACCATCCTGTTTGCTACCGATCTCTCCCCCGATTGTGTGCACGCCATGAATTGCGCGGTTTCATTGGCGCATAAGTTCACGGCCCGCTTGATCTTGGTTCACGTGGTATCGAATGTCGCCGAAGACCCGCAAACCATTACGAGATTTCAAGAGTTCTATATTGAGCGAATGCGGGGAATGCTCCCCACACCGCCGGGCGTTCAGCTGCAACAGGAATATCGGGTGGAATTCGGAGCGCCGGCGGATTGCATTCTAAAAGTAGCTGCTGATTCCGCTGTCGATTTGATCGTTATGGGGGTTCATGGCGCTGGCTCCATGGCCCGCGCCGAACGTCATTTTGGCACCACGGCATGTCGCGTCGTCTCGGAAGCCCGCTGCCCAGTGCTGACTGCGCGAGGATAAAATGCAGAGACAGCCGGGTGAGGGTGATTGCGGCTTCAGATGAGAAATCACTCCGAGGTAAGCATCCGAGAGCCAGTGGCCGACTAGCGCCGCCGCCCAATCGAAGATTGGAAGGGGATATGCTGCCATCGTTACCAGGTCACCGAAGCACTCCCCACGCCACTACTCCGGTGGGCAAAACAGAATAACACCGTACACCTTACACCTCGCAATGAGCGCGAGAAACGCCCCAGCGACTCGTCATTCTCTGCCCGTTCTCTGCCCGTTAGCCTGGAAAAAGACGTAACAGGACGGCACAAAACAACTCGCACAAGAATGGGCGCTGCCGGATAGGCGTGTGTAAAGTGTTGTAGTTGCTGGCGGTGCGAGGTTTGGAAAAAATGGGTTGGGCGGACTTAAAATCCCGGGTCCCTAACAGGACGTGACGGTTCGATTCCGTCTCCGGGCACCACAAAACCCATTAGGACACCTGAGCTTTGGCGGCTTCAACCTGCCCCGCCGGCGATCTTAGGCGTGGACGCGGGCATGGACGCGCCTTGCCTTACGCTGCCGACATGCGTATTGTTACGAAGTGAAATTCCCGCGATGCAGTGGAATTCTGCTTCATTTCACTTCGTTGCCCGGCCGCTTCGGCATCGGCGACTTCGGCCCCTGCGCTTACGAATTCGCCGACTTCCTCGGCGCCGCCGGACAGAAGTTGTGGCAAGTATTGCCGCTGAATCCCACCGGATACGGCGATTCTCCTTACCAGTGCTTTTCCGCTTTTGCCGGCAACCCAATGTTGCTCAGTCTGGAGCGCCTGCGCGAGCAAGGCCTGCTCCAGGCCTCCGACTTGGCCCATGCTTCACCGTTGGTCCCCGAAGACTTCGTCGACTATGGGCCGGTGATCGCATTCAAGATGGCGGCCTTACGCCGGGCGGCGCAGGTTTTCTTTGCCGATGGTTCCCGCGCCGATCGTGCGGCCTTTGACCGTTTTTGCGAAAGCGCCAGTCCATGGCTCGACGACTACGCGCTTTTCATGGCCTGCAAAGATGCACACCACGGAGCCGATGTGGACTTCATGGGATGCGCAGATTCGCAGGCGAGACGCGCACGCCGTGAGCGAGTGGTCAAGGAAGCTGGCGCCGGAGCATGAAAGCCTACAAGTATTGGCAATTCGAATTCTTCCAGCAGTGGGAACATCTCAAGGCCTATTGCCAGCAGCGCGGCATCCGCTTCATGGGCGATGTCCCGATCTATGTTGCGCACGACAGCGCGGACGTTTGGGCCCATCCCGATCTGTTCTATCTCGACGATCAGGGCTGCCCGACGGTGGTCTCCGGCGTGCCGCCGGATTATTTCAGCGCCACCGGACAGCTTTGGGGAAATCCTATTTATCGCTGGGACTTGCTGGCCGCCAGCGGATACAAGTGGTGGATCGAGCGCTTTCGCGCTTCGCTTGCGCTTTTCGATATGGTGCGGCTCGATCATTTCCGCGGCTTTGAATCTTACTGGGAGGTTCCCGCCAGCGAAACGACCGCCATCAACGGGCGCTGGGTCAAAGGGCCGGGAGAAGATTTTCTGTCGGCATTGCAGAACGCCTTTGGCGAGCTGCCGATTGTGGCGGAGAACCTGGGCGTGATCACTCCGCCGGTGGAGAAATTGCGGCAGCAGTTCGGTCTGCCGGGCATGAGTCTTCTGCAATTCGCGTTCGGCACCGATCCGCAGGGGCCATCGTTTCGTCCGCATAATTACAGTCGCGACCTGGCCGCCTACACCGGCGGGCACGACAATGACACGACGGTGGGCTGGTGGTCGAGTTCGGGCGCGGGCGACAGCACGCGCACTCCGGAGGATGTCCGCAAAGAGCACGAATTCGCCCGCGACTATCTCAACTTCCATGACGATGACGATTCCGAGATCAACTGGGTCATGATCCGGGCGGTGCTGGCGTCGGTGGCTGACATTGCGATTGTCCCGTTGCAGGATGTGCTGGGTCTGGGCAGCGCGGCGCGCATGAATCTTCCCGGCACGGTCAGCGGAAACTGGAAATGGCGTTATCGTCCGGGGGCATTGAGCGGCGAGTTGAGCGCGCGACTTCGGAACCTGGTCACGCTTTACGATCGCTAGAGACAGAATCCGTCAGGTCAGGAAAAGAATTTATGGAAAAGCCGCCCCGCACGTTCTGGCAGATTTGGAACATGAGCTTCGGTTTCCTCGGCATCCAGTTTGGCTGGGGATTGCAGATGGCGAACATGAGCGCCATCTATGAATACCTGGGCGCGCGGGCCGATCAGATTCCGATTCTCTGGCTGGCCGCGCCGCTGACGGGATTGATCGTGCAGCCGATCATCGGCCACGCCAGCGACCGCACCTGGGGGCCGCTGGGCCGGCGGCGTCCCTATTTTCTGGCCGGCGCGATTCTGAGTTCGATGGCGCTGATCCTGATGCCGCGCAGTTCCGCGCTCTGGATGGCGGCGGGTCTGCTATGGGTTCTCGACGCCTGCATCAACATCAGCATGGAGCCCTTTCGTGCCTTTGTGGCCGACCTGCTGCCGGAATTTCAGCGCACTCGGGGCTTTGCCATGCAGAGCCTCTTCATTGGGCTTGGCGCAGTCGTTGCCTCGGCGCTGCCGTATCTGCTGACCAATGTTTTTCACGTGACGGGGACCAGGGCTGCGGGGACGATTCCTGTTCACCGTGCGTCTTTCTTTTTACATTGGCGCGGCGGCATTCCTGGGCGCCGTGCTTTGGACCATTTTCACGACGAAGGAATATCCGCCAGACAATCTGGCGGAATTTCAGAGAGAAAAAGACCGAACGCGCGGGCCTCGGCGCAGGCGCGCGCGAAATCCTGGCGTCCATCCGCGAAATGCCGCGCACGATGCGGCAACTCGCCTGGGTCCAGATCTGCACCTGGCTGGGGTTGTTCTGCATGTGGCTTTATTTTCCGGTGGCGGTGGCGCGCAATGTGTTTGGCGCCGCCGACACGAATTCTCCTCTCTATTCCGCGGGAGTGGAGTGGGCGGGCGTTTGTTTCGGAACGTACTCGCTGGTGTGTTTCGGATTTTCATTCGCTGCTGCCCGCGCTCGCCCGGCGATTCGGACGCAAGGCAACCCACAGCTTGTGCCTGATCTGCGGCGGCTTGGGACTGCTTTCCGTGGCCGTGATTCACAACAAATATCTGTTGTTGTTCTCTATGGCCGGAGTCGGAATTGCCTGGGCCAGCACGCTTTCGATGCCCTATTCCATTCTTGCCGGATCGCTGCCCCAGGGAAAGACCGGAGTCTACATGGGGATCTTCAACTTCTTCATCGTGATTCCGGAGATCACGGCATCGCTTGGATTCGGCTGGGTCATGGGCCATCTGCTAAACAATAACCGGATTGCCGCCGTGGTGGCGGGCGGAATCTTCTTCATGCTGGCGGCGGTGCTGACGCAGCGCGTGGACGATCTGTATGATCTGCGGCAACCGAGCAGTTCGCTTCCGGGGAATGCTGTGGCAGCAAAATCGTAAACTCGAACCGTTCGGAGAGCCGGGCGCCCTCGCGACGACCAGCGTTCCGACCAGCCACGACTCACCGCGCCCGCACGGCGACGAGTTCGGTTCCCACCGGCACGCCGCGAGCGATCTTCACCCGGACGAGCGCTTCGAAGGGCTTGATCGGCCCCGCACCGGACCCTGGGATCGCATGCAGCAATTTCTCCACCGACTCCGGGCGGCAAACAAATTCCACCGCGCCTTGCGTCCCGAAGGTAGTCGTTCCCGCCAGAATCATCACGTACCGGCCGGATCCCATTCCCGGCACCATCCCGACGACCGCATAATCTTCCGTCAGCGGAGCATCGGAGGGACTCGCAAGATAAGTGCTGGCCTCTCCCGGCTTCGGATGTTTGCTGACGATCGAAAGATCGCCTTGCCGCGGACCCGACGCCACCCTTTGAAAAACGAATTCCTGCGTATTGGGAATGTCGAGCAACGAGAGATTTTCTGAAGGAGAGCCGACAAAGATCAGGTTGTTGTTCTTCACGTCGTCGAGGGTAAACAAACTCCCGCGCTTCACCCGAATCCTCCGCCCCAGCGCGCCGAACGCGTCATCGAGGGCGTGGATGGCCAACACTTCTCCCACACCCGTGTAGTGGTCGTACACGGCGCTCTTCGCATCCTGGCGCGAATTGTAGTAACGCATGCCCGTTTCCGGCCGTCCGACAAAGGCAGCGTTGCTGAAGATCACCCAAGGCTCCTCGCCTCCGGAGGTAAAGGGCCGCCAAAATGCAGCGAGAGGACCGGTGGCGCGCGGGGCGCTGGGCGCCGCCATCGCAGGCTCGGGCAATTTCCGGTTCCACAGCAGGCTCCCCAAAACAATCAGCGAGGCGGCGAGGGCGACCACGAGCAGGACGACGGCCGATCGGCCAGCGTGCCGGGACGATTCTGACCGCGATGCTGCGCAGCGCCTCGCGCGGAGGCACGGCCTCGGGCAGCGCTTGGGGATCGAACTGCCTGCGCCTCAAAAGTAAGGTGATAGCTTCCTTTCGGAATTTTGACCACGATGGGATCCGCCGCGCCTTCGCTGGCGTAATACTCCGCAAGCTTGAGACGAAGACGTCCGGCTTGCACGCGGATCGTGGAATCAGATTGGGGATCAAAATCGCTGGGGCGCCCGTACACTTCGGTGGCAATCTGATACTCCTTCAACGGAGCGTCGGGATGATAGAGGGATTGTTTTGCCAGGTATTGCAACAGCTTGCAAAGGGACTCGGAGCCCCGCAAGCTATGACTTTTAATAATGTTATCTATTTGTTGGAAGAACTGTTCCGGGCTGGCGGCGAAAGTGCGTGTCACAGCCATTTAACACCGACGTAACGCTGGATCGTATCCTGGTGCAACCACAGCATTTTACTCCTGTAACCGTAAAAAAACCTAGTGATACCTAGGCGCGAGATGGTTTTGAGGCATAGTTGCACATTCGAAATGTTCGTGCGGAGGAAAATCGATGTCTTTCGACGTTGCCGAAATTGGAGGAAACATGAAGAGTAAATTCTCTCTGGTTCTCATCGTTGTGCTGTGCCTGGCCGGATTGGCGCTGGCGCAGACGGATACAGCCCGCCTCATTGGAACGATCGCAGATTCCAGCGGCGCCGTCATACCGAATGCGTCGGTAGCCGTAACCAACACGGGGACTGGGCGGATGGTCACGGTGCAAACCGGCGGGGCGGGCGAATACGCCGTCAACGCGCTGTCGGCGGGGAGATACCACGTTGACGTAAAGGCGCCAGGCTTCAAGACTGCGACTGCCGATTTCACCCTGGAAGTTTCTCAGGTGCAGGAGATCAGCCTGAAGCTGCAACTCGGCGAGGCCGCCACCGTCGTGGACGTGACCGGCGAAGTGCCGCTCGTGGATACGTCTACCTCGAGCACAGGCGAGGTGATTCAGGGCCGGCAGGTCACTGAGCTTCCTTTGAATGGCCGCAACTTTACGCAGTTGGCCCTGCTCACCCCCGGCGTCACGCGCGGCGCTTATGGCGACATCTCAATGGGCGGTGGCAGCGGGACGATGTCGGAGACTTTCCGCAACTCCGATACCGGCGGCGAATCACTCGTCGTCAACGGACTGCGCTCGCAGGCCAACAACTATCTCCTCGACGGATTGGACAACAACGAGGCGCTGGTGAACTCCATCGTCTTTTTCCCACCTGCCGAGGCCATCCAGGAGTTCCGCGTCAACACCTCGGTCGCCCCGGCTGAGTTCGGCCGCGGCGGCGGCGGCATCGTGCAGACCCAGATCAAGTCGGGCGGTAACCAGATTCACGGCTCGGCGTTCATCTTCGACCAACAGTCGGCGTACAACGCGCATGCGTACAACGACGCGCTCACGCCCCAGCATCGCAACCAGTACGGCGGCACTATCGGTGCTCCGATCTGGAAAAACAAGCTCTTCTTCTTCGCGGATTACCAAGGCCTGCGGCAGAAATCGCCTAACGGCACTGAATATGTGTTCGTGCCGACCGTGAAGCAACACACCGGCGACTTTTCTGAACTGATGCTGCCCGCCAACACCAGCGGAACCTATACGAGACGGGACACTGGCTACGTTTATCCAGGCTCCACGAGCATGGCCACTATGCCGGTAGCTCAAGTATGCCCGAGCCTGTATTCTGGCGGCGTTCCTCTTCCCGCGTTTGCCAACATGGGCTATATCTACGATCCGCAGACCTGTCTCCCCTTCGGATGGAACGGCAGCGTGGGCACAAACATCATTCCAGCAGCAAGCCAGAACGCAGCTGGCATGAATTTGATTAACGCTTTCCCGGCTCCCAATATCCCGGGCGCTGCGATCACCGACTACAACTTCGCGGCCAACCGTCAACAAGTCCGTACCTTTGACGACTACGACGTCCGCATTGACTGGGTTGCCACCCAGAAGGACACCGTCTTTGCCCGTGGAAGTACGGGTAGGGACCAGTTTGATGTGACGGACCAACTCGTGGACGCGACCCACGACCTGCCCTCGGGCTTCGGCTCCGGTAACAACTTCAACCATCCACGCGGGCTCGCTATCGGATACAACCACACCTTCAGCCCCAGCGTCATCAACGAATTCCGCTTCGGCGTCCTGCGTCCGTTTTTCGGGTACGAGAACCCGCAGAACGGCACCAACCTATCAGCGAAGCTGGGCATCCAGATGCCTAGCAACCCCCTGCTGGGCGGCATCGCCCTGATCGGTGGTTGGGGTTGGACCGGCAGCTATCAGTATGATTACACCGGTGACGGTGGGCTCTACCAGGTGCCGCAGAAGTCGTACCAGTTTTTGGACAGCCTAAGCTGGACGCGCGGCCGGCACATTTTCAAGTTCGGCGCCAACTTCATCGATCGTCAAGTTGACTTCGTACAAGGTAACGATGCCAAGGGTTATTTCTGGGTCACGGATGGCGGCCAGACAAACTGGAGCGGCCAGCCGAACGGGGGCGCCTCGGGATTGGGCACGTTCACCGGTAACACCATGTCCGAATTGGAAGCCGGCTTTATGTCCGGCTATGTGATCGGCAAATTCAACGGCTACACTCAGACCCGAAACTGGGAAACCGGTTACTATGGCCAGGACGACTGGCGCGTAAACCAAAGGCTGACCCTCAACCTCGGCTTGCGCTATGACCTCTATACCTGGCCCTACGAGGTGAACAACCACCAGTCGAACTTTGACCCAACGACGGTCACGCTGATTGAAGCGAGTGCGTCGAATGCGGTCAATCGCTCGCTGATTAACACCGACAAGGGCGACTTCGGCCCGCGCCTCGGTTTCGCCTATGACCTTTTTGGGGATAGCAAGACGGTCCTGCGGGGCGGCTACGGTATATTCTATTTCCTCGATCGCGGCGGCGTCGGCAACCAGTTGGGGAACAACCCCGACTTCAACGGTACTGCCAGCTATTACGCCTGTCCCGACGCAACCACCGCCCTGTGCGCGAACGGCTACCGCGTCACGCTGAGCGGTCTCGCGCCCATGGGCACCCTCGACCCGGTGGGCGCCACCGGCGCGCTGCCGTCTGCCTCAGCCGCGGTGGATCCGCTGCACCTCACGCCTTCGGCCAACGTGATCTATTACCCGGTGGACAGCAAGAACTCCAGGGTGCAGGAGTGGAACCTGCAAATCGAGCGCCAGCTGAATTCCGCCACTGTTTTGGATATAGGCTACGTTGGGACCAAGATGAGCCATCTCACTACCACCTACGGCGCCAACAATCCAACTCTGGGTGGACCGCAGTGGATCCCAACCGTCGGCAGCATTAACGAGTATGCATATATCGGGAGCGGAAACTACAATGGTTTGCAGACCAGCCTGAAGCATCGCATGTCGCGCGGCCTGCAATTCACCACGTCCTATACCTGGTCGCACACGATGGATAACGCCGCCAGCACCTTCGGCACTAACGGCGGCAACACGGGAATCATCGTGGACAACTCCGGCAACGCGCTCCTGGGTCGCAATTGGGGCAATTCGGACAACGACATCCGCCACAGTTTCGTCGCTGCGGCGCTGTATGAGTTGCCCTGGGGCAAGGGGCGCATGTGGATGACCGGTGTCCCCAAGGCCGTTGACTACGTGATTGGTGGCTGGCAATGGAACAACATTCTCACGCTACAAACTGGCGCGCCGATGGATGTCAACGACGGCGGGCTCCTCTACACGCAGTACAACGGGGGCTGTTCCACCGGGGTCTCGGAATTCGTCTGGTTGAGCTGCCCGGCCAATGCGTTCGCTCATCTATCGACTCCAACAGGGAACCTTCCTCGCGGCTACTTCCATGGGCCCGGTGTTAAGGACTGGGATTCGTCCATCTTCAAAACCTTCGCGATCACCGAGCGCTACAAGATGGAGCTTCGCCTGGAGGGGATCAATGTCCTGAATCATCCGCTCTTCCAGAATCCGGACGGCGGGGTTACTGACGGGACCTTCGGGCAGCTTGGTCCCAGTGCGGGCAACGGCTCGCGCTTGGGTTCGGAGCGGCACGTGCAGTTGGTGGCCCGCTTTACCTTCTAACCATTCGCTTGACCAACTCGGGGGACAGATTTCGTCTGTCCCCCTTTCTCTAAGTTTTTTTCGAGGTTTGCACTCATGAATCCATGCAGGCGTGGATGGCAGGCGGGTGTCTTCGTCCTTATTCTCGCAGTCCTGAACCTGGGCGCATGGGCGCAGCCTGCGCCGCTCGTGAAGAAGCTGGAGCCCCCCAACTGGTGGGTGAACTACACGCCCGAGCTGACGCTGCTGCTCACGGGCGAAAATCTGAATGGCGCTCACGTGGAGAGCACGACGAAAGATGTGACTCCGCTGGGCGCGGAAGCTTCCGCGAATGGACATTATCTCTTCGTCCACCTGCAACTGAGCACTAATCTGGCGCCGGGAACCGTCCCTTTGCGGCTGATCACTCCGGCGGGATCAACAGCGGTCTCACTGCCGCTGCTGGCTCGCGCCGACTCCCACGGCCGTTTCGAAGGTTTTTCTCGCGACGACGTCATTTACCTGATCATGCCCGACCGTTTCGCGGACGGCGATCCCTCGAACGACCAGCCCGCGGGCTCGGATGGCATCTATGACCGCAGCAACCCGATGGCGTATCACGGCGGCGATCTCCGCGGGATTCGCCAGCATCTTGCATATCTGCACGATCTCGGAGTGACCGCGATCTGGCTCACTCCCGTCTGGAAGAATACCGACTCCGACTACCACGGCTACCACGTCGTCGACTTTTACGCCCTCGACGACCACATGGGATCGATGCAGGAATACCAGGCGCTGGTGGCCGAAGCTCACCGGCTGGGCATGAAGGTGCTGATCGACTACGTTGTCAATCACACGGGCCCTCATCATCCCTGGGCCAATGATCCACCGACGCCCACGTGGTTTCACGGCACGCCTGCGCATCATCTGGAGCCGGCCTATACGTTCCAGGGGTTGGTCGATCCGCATGCTTCGCCGCGCGAGTATCTCGCCACGCTCGACGGATGGTTCGCAGGCAAGTTGCCCGATTTGAATCCGGACGATCCCGAGCTCGCCACCTACCTGGCGCAGAATGCGATGTGGTGGACGGAGAGCGCGCAACTGGATGGATTCCGCCTGGATACATTTCCGTATTCCACGCGCCAGTTCTGGAGCGGATGGCACGAGCGACTGCGCCAGGTCTATCCGCAGATCAACGACGTCGGCGAAGTGTGGGACCGCGATCCGACGATCACGTCATTTTTTGAAGGCGGACGAAAACAATTCGACGGCGATTGACTCCGGCCTCGCCACGGTATTCGACTTCCCCCTCTGTTTCGCCTTGCGCGATGTGATCATCAAGGGCGAGCCGATGGAGAAGATCGTCGATGTTCTTCGGCACGACGAACTCTATCCCCATCCTGAAATGCTGGTCACTTTCATCGGCAATCACGATAACGGGCGATTCGTGAGCGAAGAAGGCAGCAACCCGGCCAAACTCAAAGCCGCGTTCTCGCTGCTGCTGACCTTGCGCGGCATTCCACAGATTTATTCCGGTGACGAAATCGGGATGCCGGGCGGCGGCGATCCCGACAACCGGCACGACTTTCCTGGAGGTTTTCCGGGCGATCCGCGCAACGCGTTCACTGCCAGCGGCCGCACTCCGGAACAACAGGACGTGTTCGCCCATGTGCAATCGTTGCTGGCGCTGCGGAAAGCGCACCCCGCCCTGCGCACCGGAAAGCAGTGGCACATCGGATGGGACGACAATTACTACGCGTTCCTCCGTGAGTCGCCGGAAGAGAAGTTGCTGGTTGTCTACAACAACGCCCCGAAGACGCGCGAACTCAATATCCCCGTCGAAAACACGCCGCTGGAAACGGCGCACCAACTGGAGACGGTGTTTGGGAATACTCCCGCGGAACTTGTCACCGGCAAAGTGCACATCTCACTGCCAGCCCAGACCCTTGCCGTGTTCAGCGTGCGTTAGTGGATTGCAGAGGCAGCCGGATGAGGGTGGTCGCGACCCTGGATGAGAAATTACTCCGAGGTGAGCATTTGAGAGTGGGTGGCCGACGAACAGCGCTTTGCGCTTATCGCGCTTAATAAATCTCTGCCCTCGCCGCGCGCGTCATCAGCTCTTCAATGGCCGGTTGCGGCGACTTGCCGTTTTCCAGGATGGCGTACATCTGCTCGGTGATCGGCATCTCTACATTCTTCTTGCGGGCCAAGCCCACCGCCGCTTTGGTGGTGAAGACCCCTTCGGCGACCGCCCCGTGCATTCCGGAAATAATGTCGGCGAGCTTGCGGCCTTTGCCCAATTCAACCCCGACGCTGCGGTTGCGCGAAAGATCGCCGGTGCAGGTCAGGACCAGATCGCCCAAGCCGGCGAGTCCGGCCATGGTCTCGAGGCGTCCGCCGCAGGCCACGACCAGGCGCGCCATTTCGGCGAGGCCGCGCGTGATCAGCGCCGCCGCCGAATTATGGCCGAGGCCGACGCCATCGCAAACGCCAGCCGCGATGGCGATGATGTTCTTCAGCGCGCCGCCCAGTTCCACTCCGATCACATCGTCGTTGGTATACACGCGGAAGCGCGAATCGTTGAACGCCGACTGCACCGCGCGTGTCACTTCGCCATCAACGGACGCCACGGTCACGGCCGTCGGATCGCCCCGCGCTGCTTCCTTGGCGAACGAAGGCCCGCTCAGCGCCGCCACGCGAGGCGTGAAATTGCGGCTTCCGAGGACGTTGCCAATCACTTCCGTCATGCGCAGCAGAGTTCCGTCTTCCAGCCCCTTGGTGCAGCTGACGAAAATCATTTCCGGGTTGAGCGCGGGCGCCATGCGTTCGAACAACGCTCGGCAATGCTGCGACGGCATAACGCTGACGACAATCTCGGCGGCATCGAGCGCGCCGTTTAAGTCGTTGGTTGGCTCAATCGATTCGGGCAGCGTGAAGCCTGGCAGGAAGAGTTGGTTGATCCGGCTTTTTGCGATGCTCTCCACAACTTCCGGTTCGTTGGCCCAGAGCCGGATCTCGTGGCCGACTCGATGTAGGCTCTTACGTCCCAGCACGATTGCCAGTCCCGTGCCCCATGCGCCGGCTCCGATGATGGCAATGCGGCTCATTTGCGAATTGCTCCTGCCGGTCCCGATTCTTCGGCTGGCTCCGATCCTAATTTTTTTCCTAGCTTGGATTCTGTTCCCGCAGCGAGACGGCCGATATTCTGGCGGTGCCTCCAGATGACGAGCGCCGAAACCGCGGCGATAAAAATCAGTTGCCGCCGGTCGGCGTATTCGTGGAAGGCCCAAGCCAGCAACGGGAACGCCGCCGCAGCAACGACGGAGGCAAGCGACACGTAGCGAGAGGCGAGGGAGATAAGCAAGAACAGGACCACCATGCACAAAATAGATTTCGGCGTGAGCAATAGAAAAGCTCCGAAACTGGTGGCCACGCCCTTGCCCCCTCGAAATTTGAGCCAGACCGGAAACAGATGGCCGAGCACGGCAAAGAACGCCGCCGTGGTCATTATGAGCATGAGCGGATGATGCGTTCCGCTGAAAAGCGCTCGCGTCACCAGCACCGCAGCCAAGCCTTTCGCGGCGTCGAGAACCAGAGTCGCAATTCCGAGCACGGGGGACTTGCGGGCCACGTTGGTAGCGCCAATGTTGCCGCTGCCCGTAGCGCGCACATCTTCGCCCTTGAAAATCCGCACCAGAAGGAATCCAAACGGGATCGATCCCAGCAAGTAACCGACGACGGCGGCGATAAGGTAAGGATTCATGTTGATCTATGACTGCGCCTAGTGCGAAGCATTGGTCGTCTCATTTGAAAGATCTCGCACGGAGATGTCAACGCCGGCGCACTTCACCGCTTGGAAATCGAGCATCGCGGGCTGTCTGTATGTAACCTCCAGATGTGACGGCGTTGGCCAGTTCATCTTCAGGTCTATAGATTTTGCATCTTGAGTGAACAGCAAGATTTCGATTGGAGACTGTGGACCGTTGACATGCCTCAGAAACACCGTGGTTTGCAATGCGGCGTTTCCGGGGCCGCTATGCTGCTCCGTGAGGGCCATCGCAACCCACCGCCCATCCGGAGATCGAACTTCTGTGGACCAAATCCTGGAGACATTACTGCAGCCCGATAATAAAGCACACGCTGAAATGATTAGGAGCAACATCCTCTCGCGAAGCGCAGAGCGCCTGCCTATCCCAGGCTCAATGATTCGTCCGCGATTGGTTGATCCAGAATCAACTTCTACTCTGAGCATGGAGTCCCTTCTAATGTCGATTCAAGCCCGGTTGGAGCGCGAACCGTTGCAGCTTCGTGTACTTCGATCCTCCAGGTGAAAGCTGGCTCTGATAGAGAATAAACTCACGGGCCGTCATCGCGCCGAAATTAATCTCGCCCATCGCGGCCAGCCGCTTTTCGAGCGCCGCGAAAATTGTGTTGGGGCCATCGCCCTTGCGCCATTTCGGCGAGCCCGAGCTTCTTCCCGCGCCGCCACGCGCCAGCGTCAGATGCGGACTAAAAGCCCGATCCTCGCGCGGAATGCCAAGTTCGGCCGTGGCCTTGTCAATCGTCTCCGCCAGTTCCGCCAGTTGCGACGCGGCCTGGATTCCGATCCAGAATACCCGTGGGGCTTTTGAGGTTGGAAAGAATCCGAATCCTCCGCAGCTAATTTCGAAGGTGCTGCGTTCAACTCGCCGCAAGCGTTCAGTGATGGCCGCGACTTGCTCCGGCGTTTGTTCTCCGATGAACTTCAACGTAATGTGCAGCGACTCCGGACGCACCCATCGCGCTTCGGGCGCAAAGCCCTCGACGCCTTCCAAAAAGCGCGCAATCCGCTCGCGCACTTCAGGGTCAAGATCGATACCGATAAATATTCGCATTGGTAAATCAACCGAGTGGAGCGCCGGGCGTCCGCGCCCGTCGCTCCACCAGTTTCGTAATATTTGCGCCCTACACCAGCGCCCGGCGGACCATTTCCAACGCCTGCTGCGTAGCGAATTGGCGGATGCGCCGCCGGCCGCCGGGGAAATTTCGCTCGACCACCTGAGTGCCTTCCTCTCCCGCGAGCGCGATGTAAACCAGGCCCACCGGCTTCTGCTCCGTGCCGCCCGTCGGGCCGGCGACCCCGGTGATGCCGACTCCATAGCTCGCGAGGCAGCGCCGGCGGATGCCCTCGGCCATCGCCGCCGCCACTTCGCGGCTGACCGCACCGTGCTGTTCGATCAGCGCTTTCGGAACATCGGCGAATTGCGTTTTCAATTCGTTCGAATACACTACCGCGCCGCCCAGAAAATAACGCGAACTGCCGCTGAGCGAGGTGATGCGCTCGGCCAGCAGGCCGCCGGTGCAGGATTCCGCCACGGCTAGCGTCATGCCGCGCATTTGCAGCAGGTAGCTGACGATCTGCTCGATGGTTTCGCCTTTGCGCGAAAAAATGGCGTCGTCGAGTTCGTCCTCGATTTTTGCAGCCAGCTCCTCGACGCGCGCTTCGGCCTTCGCTTGTGAATCCTTGCGGCAGCGCAGGTGCAATTGGATCTCGCCCGCTCCCGCCAGGATGGTAGTCTCAACGTCCGCAAAAGTTCGATAGATGGGCGCGACCCGCGCGTCCACTTGCGATTCCGGCAGCATCGCAATCTTGAGTGTGCGCGTGGCGATGTGCTGGACGGGGACGCGGGCGCGCAGCCGCGGGATGCATTCCGTTTCAAACACCGCCTGCATTTCGTTGGGAGGCCCGGGGAGCAGCATCAGCAGCCGCTCCTGCCCATCGTACTTTCCTCCGATCCATTGTCCGGGCGCGGTGCCGACGGGATTCGGCAGGATCGCGGCGCTGGTCAGAATGTCGGCCTGCTTGGCGTTGTTGGCCGCCATCTTCATGCCGCGCTTGGCGAAGCGCTGTTCGAGCTTGGCGACGAACTGAGGATCGCGTTGCAGTTTCAAGCCCAGCGCGTCGGCCACCGCTTCGCGCGTCAGGTCATCTTCCGTGGGGCCGAGGCCGCCGGTGAAAATAATAATGTCCGAACGCCGCATCGCAAGTTTGGCGGCTGCCGTCAGCCCGTCGCGGTCGTCGCCCACTATGCACTTGAAGCGCACTTCCACGCCCAGGTCGTTCAACTTTTCGGTGAGGTAGAGCGAGTTGGTGTCCTGGCGATGCGGAGTGAGCAACTCCGACCCCACGGCAATGATCTCGGCGTTCACGGGTATGAGTGTAAATGATGGAGAGCACGACTGGTGCAGTGTAAATGGAGCGCTGGGCGTCCTCGCCCGTCCGCGATGCAGGCGGCCTTGCGAGGACGCCCAGCGCTCCACAAACAGCTTGGATTATCTTCCCGGCTGTTGCTGCGTCATGCAGTGCAGAGCGCCGAATCCCCAAATCAAATCGCCAGAATAAATCGGCACGATTTCGCGTGTCGGAAAAACTTCCGCCAGCGTGTTGAGCGCAATGCGGTCGTTGGGGTCGTTGAAGACCGGCACCAGCACCGCTCCATTCGCGATATAAAAATTGGCGTAGCTGACGGGCAACTGGCGGCCTTCGAACACGACCGGACGCGGCATGGGAAGATCGACGACCTCTAATTTCTCGCAGTCGGAAGTGTGCGCGTTTTTCAGGCGGCCCAGGTTCTCGTGAAGGGCCATGTGGTTCTCGCTCCGTTCATTCGGCTCGACCATTGTGACCACCATATTGGGAGCGACGAAGCGCGTGATGTCGTCAACGTGCCCGTGGGTGTCGTCGCCGGCAATGCCGCTGTCGAGCCAGATGACGGACTGCGCGCCTAAATATTCGGCGACCATTTGCTCATAGGCCGCGCGATCCATGGACGGATTGCGTTGTTGGGTTGAGGAGAGGAGGCATTCTTCGGTTGTGATCAGAGTGCCGCAGCCGTTGACGTCGATTGAACCGCCTTCGAGCACGACGCGATGTTTTTCATTGCTCGAATCCGTAAAGAACGGCTCGACCACACGCACACCGGCGGCCTTCGCCATGCGCGCTCCGACTTTTTCGTCGAGATTGTAATTCGGATATTTGGCCCAGCCGTTGAATTGAAAATGCAGGGCGAGCAGCCCCGCATCTGCATTCTCGGCGGACGGCGTCAGAAAAATGCAGCCCGAGTCGCGCGTCCACACGCGATTCGTGCGCCAGCGGTGAAAAGAAATATTGTCGGCGAGTGTTCCAGAAAGCGCGTCCGCCTTTTCCAGCACCGCGCGTGCGCGTTGTTCCCAGCTCGAGTCGTTGACGATCAGGTTCACCCGCTCATGCCGCGCCAGTGTACGTACAATCTCGGCATACACCCATGGGATCGGCTCGAATTTTCCCGGCCAGTCGTCGCGTAAATGCGGCCAGGCCAGCCACGTAGCTTCGTGCGGCTCCCACTCGGCCGGCATGCGATAGCCCTGTGCGGCGGGAAGAAGTTTGGCGCGAGAGGCGGATCGTCTGGTCATTTTTCGTCACTCATTTTTCGTCACTCATGCGATTTGTAATCGGCGCATAGGCATCGATGCGGCGGTCGCGCAGAAAAGGCCAGTTGCGGCGAACATCTTCCAGATTATGTAAGTCCACTTCGCCCATCAGAATTTCTTCCTTGTCGTGCGAGGCCTCTGCCAGAACGCGACCGAAGGGATCGCAGAAGAACGACCCTCCCCAAAATTCAAGGCCTTTGCCGGACGCTGAATTGCCGCGGATGTTGCTCGTCTCGAAGCCGACGCGATTCACCACTCCTACATAAACTCCATTCGCAATCGCGTGCGCCCGCTGGATGGTGCGCCAGGCATCGTGTTGCGACTCGCCGAACTCCGCCTTCTCCGCCGGATGCCATCCGATGGCGGTGGGATAAAACAGAATGCTCGCTCCCTGTAGCGCGGTGAGGCGCGCGGCTTCGGGATACCACTGGTCCCAGCACACGAGCGCACCCAGTTTTCCGGCGGAAGTGTCGAAGGCTTTGAAGCCGAGATCTCCGGGCGCAAAATAAAACTTTTCGTAGTAGAGCGGATCGTCGGGAATGTGCATCTTGCGGTAGATGCCGGCGAGAGTCCCATCCGAATCGAAAATCGCTGCTGTGTTGTGATAGAGGCCAGGAGCACGCTTTTCGAAAAGCGACGCGATCAGCACGACTTTATTCTGCCGCGCGGCGGCGGCGAGTGTTTTCGTCGTCGCGCCGGGGATCGGTTCGGCGAGATCGAACAGGGCGGCGTCTTCGCGCTGGCAGAAATACTGAGTCTGAAAAAGTTCGGGCAGGCAGACGACGTCGGCGCCCTTGCCAGCCGCCTGCGCAACGCGGTCGAGTGCCTTGGCCAGATTGTCGGCAGGCTCGGGCCCGCACGACATCTGAATCAGGGCGACGGTGAACTTGTCTCGCACTTGTCTCTCCGGCCTCGCTTCTTGAACAAGGGGAGACGCGGCAAGCCGCGTCTCTACGAATGTGGTATCCGCGCTCTAGCATAGCAAAGTACGAGATGCGGCGTGAATATCGCAGCGTCGCGATAGAAGACAAAAGATACAAGCAGTTCGCCGCACCCCCCTAATTTCTAGTAAATTGTTTCTTCGGTCAAAATCGGTTTTCCTTCTGGAGGTTCTTCCCTTGAAGCAGAAAAGTGTCGCGAAGCAAAGCCATCATCAACACGGCAATCACGAAGGCGCGGGCATCGACCGCAAGCTGCACGATCCGGTCACTGACCGCCTGATTCCGCTGGAGCCGCTCGATCCCGGCAAAATTCAATCCATCGACGACCTGGTGCGCGCGATGTCGAAGACTGCGTTCACCGGACGCCAACTCGGCGAAGCCGCCGACGTGCTCGAGGCCATGGCGCGCGACACTGAGTGTTTCGTCGTCATGACGCTCGCGGGCGCGATGACCGTGGCGAAGCAGGGACTGGTGATTGCCGAGTTGATCGATCGCGGCATCGTGAACGCCATCGTTTCCACAGGCGCGCTGATGGCGCATGGACTGGTCGAAGCGACCGGGCGCGCGCATTTCCGTCATAACCCCGACCTCAGCGACGAAGAACTCTACGAGGCCGGATACAACCGCGTCTATGACACGATCGAGCCCGAGCAGAACCTCGACGACGTGGAGCGAGTGATGGCCGCGGTCTTCGGCGGATGGGACGCCGGCGAAGTGATGTGCTCGCATAAATTGAACCGAGCGATTGGGGCGCATCTTGCGAAACACGCCAAGGGACAACGCGGCATTCTGAAGTCCGCCTACGAAAAAAATGTTCCGGTATTTGTGCCCGCGTTCTCCGATTCCGAACTGGGCCTCGATTTCGCGTTGACCAACCGCGAGCGCGGCAAAGAAGGGAAGGCGCGCTTCCGCTTCGATCCCTTCGAAGACCTGGAATATTTTGCCGCCACCCTGCTCAGTCAAAAGCGGCTGGGAATCTTCACCATCGGCGGCGGAGTTCCGCGCAACTGGTCGCAGCAGTTTGGCCCGTTCATCGAATTGCGCCATCGCCGGGGCGGGGAAGACCTGCCGCTCAAGCGCTATCACTACGGTTTGCGCATCTGCCCCGAACCGGTCTACTGGGGCGGCCTTTCGGGCAGTCCCTACAGCGAAGCGGTGTCGTGGGGCAAGTTTGTGCCTCCAGCCGAAGGCGGAAAGTTCGGCGAAGTTTTTGTGGACGCCACCGTAGGCCTGCCGCTGATCGTCGCCGCCGTGCTGGAGCGGCTGAAGAAGAAACCGGCAGCGAAAAAAACGGTCAAGCAACTCGTAAGGTAGAGACGCGGCTGGCCGCGTCTCGGGCGCGATACATTCGAGGTTATTGCTATTGACAGCGCAAACCGTCGAAATTAGGGTGAGAATAGGTTCAATTTATCTGTAAGGAGAACCGCTGCCCATGACCGGAATTCAGTTCATCACCGACGAGGCGGGCCGTAAGACGGCAGCCGTAATCGACCTCAAGAAGCACAAGGCGCTCTGGGAAGATATCGAGGACGTGCTGGTTTCCCGCTCGCGACGGCATGAGAAACGCATCCTGCTCTCCAAGGTGAAGGCAGACCTAATCAAAAGCGGGAGACTCCGTGGCTAGCTACGACGTCGTCTTAACGTCAAGCGCGGAGAAAGAACTTAAGAAACTACCCGGCCAATTGATCGCACGCATCGTTCCTCGCCTGGAAAATCTCGCCTCCAATCCACGCCCGCCGGGTTGCAAGAAGCTGCAAGGTGGGGACCGTGAGTGGCGGATTCGCGTAGGCGACTACCGCGTGGTGTATACCATCGACAACGCTAAATTGGTGGTGGAGGTGACGCGTATCCGTCACCGAAGCGACGTGTATCAACGATGATTGTGCGGAATCTTCCGCTCCCACGAGAAACACGGCGTCGGGCGGCGCAATCAGTCAAAGATGAAAATGGCCGAAGCGATCACTGTCGTCCACAGGCCGCGTTTGTCGCCCACCGCCGATTGGGTCACGTTGGCGGTGCGGACGATTTTATTCGAGATGCGGTAGATTTCTTTTTTCTCGTCCCACGAACGGTCGGAATCGAACTCCACGTTCAACGTGGTGGCCAGCATTTCGGCGGCGAGTTCTTCGGCGTAGTCTCCGGCGGCATCTTCCGTCTCGCCGAAGGAGTGGTGCTCGCTGAGGTATCCGTAGGTGTTGCGGTCGGCGGGAATGGCGACGCCAATCGAAGAGGCGAGCAGGCGGTGCGGCTCGTGGGTGGAGTTTTCGGCCACCACGGCAAAGACGACTTCTCCCGGATGCAGGTAGGTGAGTCCGTGCGCGCGCGGGATCAGCTTGCAGTTGGGCGGAAAGATGGAAGAGACGCGAACCAGGTTTTGCGCGGCGATGCCGGCGTCGCGCAAAGCGAGTTCGAAAGAAGTCAGGCGCTCTTTGTGTTTCCCCACGCCTTTGGTGAAGAAGATTTTCTTGGGGACCATGTCCTTGCCCAATTCAGTTTCCTCCAGAAATTTTCAATTTCTTCCGAGAAGGGCAAATCTAACACAGTGATTCGCGAAGATTGTAAAAAAAACAGAAAAAAATCAATTTTTTTCTGCCAGCGCTCGTTTGGCGAACTGCGGGCGCCGGCACCGGTGGCCAGAGGAGGGCGACCGGGCCGCGAAGGGAAACAGGCCGTTTCCCGGGAGCTTAAGCCGCGTTCCCGCGGGCCTTGTTCGCCACCAGCGGCATGAGTGCCGGTTTCACCAGATTGCGGAAATCGGCGAATTTCATCCGCACCAGTTCCCGGTGCGAACCCGCGTTGAAGGCGATTTCCTCGTCCTCGGCCAGACTCTGGTCGGCGAAAACGTCCATGCCATAGAGATTGCCGAAGGGCGGCATGGACCCGGTTTCGCAATCGGGAAAACGATCGCGAAACTCGTACTCGCTTGCCAGTTCCACCGTGCCGGCCCCGAGATATTTCTTCAGCCGGTACAGATCCACGCGGAACGAAGCCGGCACCACCGCCATGGCCAGCCGTCCATCGGCCATGATCATTACGGTTTTTGCCAGTTCTTTCCCCGGTATGTGAGTGAGCGCGGCAATCCCCTGGGCCGTATAGGCCACCGAGTGCGAGATCACCATATATTGAATCTGATTGCGATCCAGGAACTCCCGAAGCATGGAAAGAGGCACAGGCACCTCCCGTCCGAACCGCGAGCAGGAACGCTTCTGAAGAACTGCCGAAGCGTGCTCCGCGGGCCGGAGCCAATCCAATTATGCGCTCCTCAGGGGCCGGGGAGCCAGTGAAATTTCGCGCAGGCCCGATCCGGTCCAAAATGGGAATTCGCGGAGCAAGATATGGGAGAGGTCAGGGGAGAATGTTCAGTTTTAGCCGCGAGGCGCCTCGAAAAAGCGCTGTCTGGTAAGAGCGGGCCTTACGCGGCTTCTTTTGTAACCAAGGCGCGGGCCGCTTTTCTCGGCGCCGACCCCACGATCTTCATTTCATGCCAGTCGTAGCGAAATTCTCTACCGCAGTCCAGGCACGCTACGTAGGTTCCCGTGCGCTGGGCCGTTGGCATACGACGCGTCCCGGCCCGCACCGTGATCGGAAAACTGTAGCGGGCGTGCCGGCAACCAAACACCAGGTCCATCAACTTCGAAAACATCGGGTACCTCCACAGAATAAAACCACAAAAGAGTAAAGCTACAAACCTGGCCCGTCCGCTTCGCGTAAATACTGTGACGAGCTCTATAAACTTAGATTCGAGCAGCGCGAAAAAGGTTCACCGTTGTTGACCGCGCCCAGGGGTTTCTCGTAGGCGGTCTGGAATGAACCACTTGTGGGTGCCAGGGAACCACCACAGTAACCAAAAAGTACTCACCGAAAACTTCGGTCGCACGCCGCGTTCCGGATTGACGCCGAAATTTGCCGGTAGTTAAATAGGGAGGAGCGGGATAGGCTCTTTGACGATCTCGCCAGAACGGAGCCAGGCTATGCGGGCAAGCAGGTGGACAAGGGTAACAACAACGAAGCTGACGGCGATTCTTCTGTCGAGTCTGTTGGCATTGCTATGCGGATGCGGCGGAAGCAGCAGTTCAGGGCCTCCACCTCCGCCTCCCACCGCGGCGCCGACCGTCACCACCGCCAACGCGCTGGGCGGAGCCGAGATCGTGAGCCTGGCCTCAACCACCAATGGCGCGCTTATCTACTACACCATAGATGGCACCACCCCCACCGCGTCTTCTCCGCGATACATCGCGCCTTTCCTGGTGGCGTCGAACCTCACCCTCAAAGCAATTGCCGTTGCCGCTGGCAACTCCAGTTCGGTCACCAGCCAGACCTTTACGCTGAACATCGCCTCGGGGACGCTGGTCTGGAGCGACGAGTTCAGCAACACCACCGGCGCCCCAGCCGAGCCCAATCCCCAGGTCTGGACCTACGACACCGGCAACAGCGGCTTTGGCAATGGCGAACTGGAAACCTACTGCGCCTGGGGCGACAACACCTCCCCGTGCAGCACAACCCTTCCCAGCGAATACGTGGGAACGGACGGCTATTTGCATATCGAGGCGCAGCAGCCGTCGGCCGGTGTGTACACCTCGGCGCGCTTGAAGACGGAAGGCCTGTTCAGCTTTCAGTATGGACGGCTTGAGGTGATGGCCATCGTACCCGAGGCGCAGGGTTTTTGGCCGGCGGCATGGTTGCTTGGCAACGACATCACCACCGTGAATTGGCCTGCCTGCGGCGAACAAGACGTGCTCGAACGCATCAACGCGGCCGCTACGCCGGACTGGAATCAGGGATCAATTCACGGGACGGGTTTCACCGGAGGTTCGCTGGGCACCACCTTCTACTTTCCTGCCGGGCAGACGGCAGCCCAGTGGCATGCCTACGGCATGATCTGGTCGCCGGGGAGCGTGTCGTATTACATCGATGATTACTCCTCGCCCTACGTCACCTACACGCCCGCGAGCCTAAACGGCCTCAATGGCGCGGTTTGGCCGTTCGATGACGGGAATAGCCATTTCATCATTTTGAATCTGGCCATTGGTGGGAGTTGGCCTGGGCCACCCGACTCATCCACGCCATTCCCGTCCGAGATGTTCGTTGACTACGTGCGGGTGTACACGAACTAGAGCGGCTCTCGGTCAACCCGATGGCGCGAAACGGCGGAAATGCAGCCGCGGAGGGGCGTCCGAGCTTAGCCCAGCGATTCATCGCTGGGAAGAGCGGAGCGGATCGTTCAAGTCCCGCAGGGAAGACCCAGTTCTCATGCACGCGCTTCAGCTTGGGTAGCAGTACGGTTCTCCGCTCATCAACTCGGCGGCCCGGACTTCTTGTGCGCGCAGCACTTCGTCATAATGGCCGATCGCAACCGCGTGCGCAGATCGTCGGGCAACTCATAGAGTTCCGAATTGCGGTAGATTTCGATCGTCTTCTTGGTGGTATCGCAGACCACGTAGCAGTTGTGGCACCAGGCCAGGTGACCGTCCAGTTCGGACTTGGTTTGGGCGTCCAGCGCGCCGTCGAGGTAGTTGGTCAGTTCGTTGAGAAACTCAGAGCACTTCACTGGTCGCCATCTCCATTTGCCCGTTGCTGAAAGAACCGGCCCAGCCGCTCGCGCAATTGCAGGCGCGCGCGCAACAACCTCGACTTCACCGCCGGGATGCTCAACTCCAGCGCCTGGGCCGTCTCTTCGGTCGAGAGACCTTCCACGTCCCGGAGCACGAACACCGTACGAAATCCCGCCGGCAATCCCTGAATGGTGCGAGTCAGTATGTCCCTCAACTCCGCCTGGTTGAACATCTGCTCCGGATTGGGACTCCAATCCGCAACCTCGCGGGGCAGCGAGTCATCCTCGGTTTTGACTTCTTCGTCCAGAGAAACCGTGCGTTCCGGCTTCCTCCGGCGCAACTTCATCAGCGCTTCGTTGACCGCTATGCGTACCAGCCAGGTATAAAACTTGGACTGTTCCTGGAACCTCGCCAGGTTCCCGTACGCCTTGAGGAACGCTTCCTGCACCACATCTTCAGCGTCCTCGCGGTTCTGTGTAATGTGTTGCGCGATGCGGAAAACATTGCGATCATAACGCCGCACCAGCTCTTCAAACGCGCTATCGTCGCCGCGCTTGGCCCGCCGCACCAGCTCCATTTCTTCGCTGACTGGCGGCTCTATGTTGGGTTGGATGGCACTCATTAGTAACTTGATGCAGATTTTTCCGACTGCGCGATCAAATCCCCAGTACTATTGTACTTGTTGGAGGTGGTTTTGGTGGCGTGGTTTTGCCGCGGGGCTGGCCACAAGGGTTCCCGCCCCGCGGCTATGAATTGGCTCAGGCACCGGTGGGGCAGTTACCAAGGTGACCCGGCGATGCCTGCAAGTGGCCGTATAATTAGTGGTTAGAAGGTGTCGCCCTTCGCCCCCCCAAAGAGCATTACCTCGGAGTACGCACGTAATGAAGGAGCGCAGCTGGATTGAACCAATTGTGACACGGGTGGTTGGCCAGGTTCTGGACAGCCATGCGGCCCAACTACGCACCGAAATTGTTCGCCGGGTGATGGAAGAAATCGCAGCCGCGCCTGGCGCCGCTGAAAAGCACACCCATGGTGCGGCTTCCGCATCCGATTCCGCGGACCTGGCGCGCGCCGTTGCTGAAATCCAGTCCGGCGCCTCGCAACGCGACATCCTGCGCGCTTTGCTCGATTCCAGCGCTCGCTTTGCCGCCCGAGTTGCACTGTTTGTAGTCAAAGGCAGCCATGCCACCGGATGGCAGGCACGCGGTTTTGCCAATAACGATGCGGTGAAAGATTTTGGCCTCGATGAAAACTCTCCCGCCGTCGGGCGAGCCATCTCCGATCGGGTCGCCGTCAGCGCGCCGGCTGCCGATATCGATCCGCGGTTCCTGCGGGAAGTCGGAATGCCGGCGAGCCGCGAAGCCCGGATTCTTCCCCTGACTTTGAAAGACAAAGTTGCCGCGCTGATCTACGCCGACAGCGGAACCAGTGCGGCAGGCTTGCTCGATGGCGGCTCGCTCGAACTGCTGGTGATTTCCACCAGCGCGTGGCTCGAAGTCAACTCGCTCCGCAAGCAAGCGCAGAAGGAGCCGTCCGCGCCGCATTCGGACAGCCATGGCGCCCAGGCGGCCGAGACGCTTTCCTACGCGGCACCGGTCAGCCCGGCGGCGTACGTCGATCCTTTCGCCTCGTATGCTTCCGGCCACGCCCGCGCAGCGGCGGCGACGGCCTCAGTCGGCGAAGCCTCTGCGCCCATCCATGGCGGCTCGCTTGAGGCTTCGGCGATGGCTGGGCTTCCACACCATGCGCCCCCAGACGCCTCGAGTTCGTCCGACGATGAAGAAGTCCACCGCAAGGCCCAGCGCTTTGCCCGCCTGCTGGTAGACGAGGTCAAACTTTATAATCAGGCCAAGGTCGCCGAAGGACGGAAGAACAGAGACATCTACGACCGTCTGAAAGAGGCGATCGAAAAAAGCCGCGCCATCTATCAAAAACGTTACGGGAACACGGCAGCGGCTTCCGGCAATTACTTTCAACATGAAATCGTTCGAAGTCTCGCAGAAGACGATCTATCCATCATGGGTGCCAACTTTCGGCAGTAGGTAGGGTTTGAGTGCGCCGTTTTGCAGTCGTAGTTTTCGCGGTAGTTTCGTTCCTGCTTTGGCGGGACTTTTTGCCATCCGCAGCCGCCCAGTCCAACTCGTCTTCGCCAGCCAACAACACGCCAGCTACGAGCACACCAACTACGAGCTCGCTGGCGAATGGCACGCCCGCCCCACCGAAGGCCGCGCCAGTGAAGAAGAAGGCCGCACCTTCTCTCATCGCCCATAAGAAGCACAGGCCGATGTCTCCGCGCGTGCGCCGGGTGCGGCAGGCCTTCGTCGCCTCGGCCGACCTTCGTGCCATGGCGGAGCAGTTGTTGCAGGACCGCACTCCCGCTGCCTATGCCGGAGTCGAAGCCTACGCTCGGCGCCACGAAAAAGAAGATGCGGGCGCGCTGGCCTGGCTCGTCGTCGGCTATGCCCGCACGCTCGATAACGACTATGAAAAGGCGATCGACCCGTTCAGCCGGGCCAAGGCCGGAGCCAGCGAACTGGGAGACTACGTTGCCTACTACCTCGGCGACGCCTATCTGAAAACAGGGCACCGCGCCGAAGCGCTCTCCACGCTCACGGATTTCGACAAGCATTTTCCCGATTCACTTCTGATTCGCGATGCCCACCTCGTCTATGCCAACGCCCTGATCGAGGATGGGCACGACGAAGGACGCGCCCGCGAGGCCGTCGCTCTGCTGGAAAAAGACCGCGCTCCCGTTCGCAGCGATGTGGAATTCGCCGTCGGTCGCGCCTATGAAGCCGCGGACGATCATGAGAAAGCCGCAATCGCCTTCCGCAACGTGTACTTCAACATTCCCAACAGCAACGAAGCCGATGCGGCCGGAGCGGAGTTGCGCAAGCTGGGAATCTCCGGCGCGATCGCCGAGCGCCGCACCCGCGCCGACCTGCTCTTCAAAGCCAAACACTACAGCGATGCGGCCCACGATTACCGCGAACTCATTCGTGAAAATGAAGTCACCGCAGCGGACCGTCTTCCCATGCAGCTCGCCCTGGCGGAAGCTTTAGAAAAAAGCGGCGGCAGTGGTGTGAATGATGCGCGCAAACTTCTGACTTCCATGGGCGCGCAGACCGGCGACGCCGAGGCCCAGCGCCTTTACCTGCTGAGCGAGACGGCGCGCTCCTCCAGCGATGAAAAGGCGGTCGAGCGCACCCTCAACGAACTTCGCGAATTTGGCCCCGCCAGCCCGTGGCTGGAACAAGCGCTGTATTCGGCGGGCAACACGTATCTGCTGAAGCGCGACAACGATCGCGCCATCGAGTACTTCCGCGAACTGGAGCAGCGCTTTCCCAAAGGCGAGCGCGCACCCCATGCGCACTGGAAAGCAACATGGCTGGCCTTCCGCCAACTCCGGATCGAGGAGGCGCGGCAGGGTTTTGAAAATCAGATCGCGCTGTATCCCGATTCTGCCGAAATTCCCGCCGCGCTCTACTGGCGCGCCCGTCTCGCCGAAGAAGAAGGAGACCTGGCAATGGCGCGGGCCTTTTACCGGAAACTCTCCGATCGCTTTCTCAACTACTATTACGCGGAGCTAGGCCGCCAGCGCTTGAAAAACTTGCCGAGCGCGGGTGACGGACCATCCCGCCAAGGGCCGATCAGGGACGCATCTTTAAAGGAAATGCTGTCGCACTACTCGCTGCTCGACCATATTCCTCCGCTGCCAGCCACGGGAAAAGTTACCGCAACCGCCCCTCCCGACGACAACCTGCGCGTCGAGCGCGCGCGGCTGCTCTCCAACGGTGCGCTCGTGGATATGGCGGTGCGCGAGTTGCAAGCCGCCGCCAACCAAGATGGCGGGACCTGGGCGCCACCCGAGATGGCGCAAGCGTATCAGGACATCGGCCGCTACGATCGCGCCATCGAGATCATGAAGCGCACCACGCCCAGCTATTTCGCCGTGGACATTTCCGACCTGCCGCGCCCCTACTGGGAAGCGCTTTTTCCCAAACCTTATTGGTCCGATCTGCGCAAGTATTCGCAGCTCAACGGGCTCGATCCCTATCTCGTCGCGTCGCTGATCAGGCAGGAGTCCGAGTTCAATACGCTGGCCGTCTCCCGCGCCAACGCTGTCGGACTAATGCAACTTTTGCCGATGACCGGCAAGAACGTGGCCAAACAAGTCAAGCTCAAGGGATACAGCGCGCCGCAACTCTACACTCCGGCGGTCAATCTCGAACTCGGCACGCGCTACTTCAAAGCCATGGTCGACAAATACAACGGACAGTATGAATACGCGCTGGCCGCCTACAATGCCGGCTCCGACCGCGTGGGAGATTGGCTGAGCGAGGGCCACTACCGCGATCCCCAGGAGTTCGTCGAGTCCATCCCCTTCACCGAAACCCGGGAATACGTCCAAGCCATCCTGCGCAACGCGAATGTCTACCGCCAGCTTTACGGAACGCCGTAGCGAAGAGGCTCTCAGCTGTCAGTTATCAGTTTTCAGTTAGGGAATCTCTGATTAAGCCCCTGGGTTTCCCTGTGCACCCCTGTGTACCCTGTGGTTTAAGCTTTTCGTAAGTACTGAATCGGACCTGCCTCAGTGCCGAATTTTTCTGAGAACTCTTGCCCCCGTTTTTCGCGTTTGACCACGCCCGCCAAATCGCTACAATTGGCATAGAGACGTTATGGCCCCGAATGTCGCACAAGAACGCGAGCAAGCCCACGCGCTGCTCGATATGCTGCCCGATGAGAAGCTCGCCGCCGTGCGCACCTTGCTCCGGGTGATGGTGGAACCATTGTCAAATTCTCTGGCTTCCGCCCCGGTCGAAGAAGAGGAAATCACTCCCGAGACGGCTGCGGCGATCGACCGCGCCCGCGCTTCTCTCGCTCGCGGAGAAGTCATCCCCCACGAAGACATTCTGCGCGAGTTCGGCCTGGGTAAATAACATTAGGGTAAGTGACAAAAGGTAAATGACTAATGCCAGAACCGTCCGCGCCCGAGCGGATCGCGGTTGTCTGGTCGACTGAGGCGCGCGCTGACCTTCGCGCCATCGACCGCGAGACTGCCATGCAGATTCTCCACTGCGTGGACCGCTACCTGGCCAGTCGCTCCGCTGACGTGAAGAAGCTCAAGCCTCCGCGCACGGGTTTCCGCCTCCGCTGTGGCGATTACCGCGTGTTCTTCGATCTTAGAAACGAAAACACAATCCATATCACAGCCGTCCGCCACCGCCGCGAAGCGTATCGCTGACCTACGTTTTTGGATGCGGAGCTGCTCCAATTGTGCCTTCACTCGAAGAAATGCAAACAACCCAACCGCTTGGGAATTGTGGTAAAATATTAACCAGTGCCGACAGTTCTCAGATTTGAGGGGCTGCGTGTCGTCGTTTATCCAAACGACCACAGACCGGCTCACGCCCATGTCGTTGGACGGGGCTGTGAAGCTGTATTCAATCTGAACTGCCGGGCGGGGCTGGTGGAGCTGCGGGAGAATTACGGGTTTTCGAGACCGGAACTCACGCGCATCCAAAGTGCGTTGACGGAACGCTCAGGCGAGCTTTGCCAGGCATGGGAGGAAGTTCATGGCATTGCGTGACAGTTTCGAATTGGCGAAGCAGCGGGCGAAGGAACTGCAAGAGTCCATGCCCAAAGCCGTTTCCGCGCAGTACGACCGCAAAAAAGGTCATATCGTGATCGGTCTCAGCTCAAGACTGATTCTGAGTTTCTCCCCTCGCGATGCGCAGGGTTTGGAAAACGCCACGCCATCGCAACTCGACGAAATTGAGATCACTCCATCCGGATTTGGAATTCACTTTCCCAAGCTCGATGCGGACCTCTACGTGCCCGGACTGCTGGAGGGTTTTCTCGGCTCAAGAAAGTGGATGGCGTCCAGACTCGGCCGCATTGGCGGACAATCCAGAAGCAGAGCCAAGCGAGCGGCTGCCAAGGCAAATGGCAGACTTGGCGGAAGACCCAGAGAAGCCGTGAGGGGCTAGCCTCAGAGGAATCTCGACCCGCGCAACTTTTCCATACAAATTAACATCCCACCGCCCTCCCATCGTGTATCTTGTCGTGGAGGAGTAATCTCAATGGATCCGAACATCCCTATTGGAATCTTGATTGGTTTCATTGCCTGGTTTCTGTTGCGTTATTTGGCGGGAGGCATTTACACCGTCGATCAGAACCAGCGCGCGATAAAAACCAGCTTCGGACGCGCCGAGCGCGTCCCCGGAGTCACCACCCTCAACGATCCCATCTCGGCCGGGCTCGACGCCGAAGAAAAACAGCGCTACCAGTATCCTCAGGTCCGCGTCATCATGCCCGGCGGCCCTTATTTCAAGTGGCCCTGGCAAAAAATCTACAAGGTCTCGGTTGCCACCCAGACCGTCAACATGGCCTTCGATCCCGACGTTCCTGGAGCCAACCAGTCCGGCACCATCGTCGAGGCGGTCACCAAAGATCAGCTCAATACCGGATTGACCGGTCAGATCCGCTACCACGTCTCCGAGCGGAATCTGTATGCCTATATCTTCGGCGTCAAAGGCCCCATCGCTCATGTGATGGGATACTTCGTCTCCGTCTTGCGCGAGCGCATTGCCACTTTTGAAGCGCCCGCCGCTCCGGGAGCCGACGCCACCACCGCCGGCATTTCCATCAACGACCTGCGCAAGAACCTCCGCGACCTCAACGAGCACATGGACCGCGAGTGCGGCACCTCCGACGCCCGTTACGGCATCGTGCTCGACGCCTCGCTGATCACCGGCATCGATCCGCCGCCCGAAGTCGAGTCCGCGCTCGCCGCCATCAATACGGCGCACAACATTGTTTCTTCCGACATCAGTCTTGCCCAGGCGACCGCCGATCAACGCATCGAACAATCCAAGCGTGCCGCCGAGATCGAAACCCTCAAAGCCCAAGCCGAAGTCCAGCCCCTCACCGCGCTCGCCGACCAGTTGTCCAGTTTGAAGGGAACCGGCGAAGGGGCCTTGCGCGCCTACGTGCGCAACGTCCGCCTCGGCCTCTTTGGCAATGCCCAGCAGGTGGTTCTGGAGACAAAGCAATGACCATGAATCTGCTTATCGCCGCTTTCGCAACCTTCATCGCCTGCTTCGTCGTCGTTCCGGTATTTTTCGGGTTGATGCGCTTCTTCGGACTCTACGTCACCGTCGAGGAGCGCACTTGCTACGTCTATGTTTTGTTTGGCAAAGTTGTCGCGGTCATCGACGAGCCGGGATTGCACATCCTCCTCTTCAAGCTCGGACTGAAAGCGCCCATCGTCCGCTGGCTCGGACGCCTCTACATTCTCGACATGCGCATCGACCAGCAATATCTGCGCAGCCAGCCCGTCAACTCCGAAGAAGGCGCACCCATGGGCATTGGCATCTGGTACGAGATGTTCATCAGCGATCCCGTGGCGTTTCTTTTCAAAAACGCCGACCCGCGCGGCTCGCTGGCCACCAATGTCAGTAACTCCACCGTCCGCTGCCTGAGTAATTTGAAGCTCGCCGATCTGTTGCAAGACCGTCATACCATGAGCCAGACCGTGCGCGCCGAAGTTTCTCCGCAATCGCACGAGTGGGGATACAAGCTGGGTTCGGTCTACATCCGCAAAGTCCATTTCCGCGACACGAATATGATCGAGCAAATCCAGGAGAAAGTTGTGAACCGTTTGCGCCAGGTCACCGCCGCCATTAAGCAGGACGGCGCCAACCAGGTCAGCATCATCACCAGCACCGCCGAGCGCCAGGCAGCCATCGAATTCGCCAAAGCCGCCGCCATGCGTCCGCGCATTGTCGGCGAGGCGCTCAACAAAGTGTGCGCCGATCCCGACGTTGAAGCTGCCTTGTTTGAGATTCTCGAAATTCAGAAGATCATCGACAGCAAGGCCCGCATCACCCTGATTCCCGAGCACGGCGGAATTCTTCCCGAACTCCTGGCCTCCGCCCCTCGATCTCAGGCAGCGTCGCAAACCGTGCCGGCAACGGGCACCAAGACGTAGAGCGTATACGTGAGGAGACGGGCTTCACCCCGTCGTTCGTGTGGGCTCGTGTGTGCTCGTGTGGGGACGTGCGCCCTCGCCCGTCCAAGCCGAGCGTAGCTCGGCAGTAGCCGGCGGACATATTTCTAGATTCGTTTTAGCGGATCGCTACGCCGATTGTTGGCTGGGCGACTTCGTGAACAGGATCTCAATCACCAGCAGGCCCGCTCCGATCACAATTGCGCTGTCGGCCACGTTGAAGGCGGGCCATTGGTACCGGCCCACATAGAAGAGAAGAAAATCCACCACATGTCGGCTGACCAGGCGGTCCCACAAATTGCCGACGGCGCCACCGAGAATCAACGACAGCCCGATTCCCGTGGTAGTCAGGCGCTGGCTGTTTTTCCAGAGCAGCGCGGCGACGATCAGCAACGCGACGATCGAGAAGCCAATCAGCAGGCCGGTCTTCCATGCGGTGGGAGAATCCTCAAATATCCCAAACGCCGCGCCCGGATTCTCGGTGTGGATGATGCGAAAAAATCCCGGGATGACCGTGATGCTGCCGTGCATGGAAAGACGGTGCGCAATCGTCCACTTGGTGGCGCGGTCGAGAGCGAGAACCAACAAGGCGATCAGGAAATAATATTTGCGCATGGGTTGGGAAACTCCCGGCGTTTCTTAGCCTAAGTTGTCATCCTGAGCGAAGCGAAGGATCCCTGCATTTGTTTGTAGCGCCGGAATGCAGAGGTCCTTCGCTTCGCTCAGGATGACAGTAAGGATTTATGCCACGAACTTGCGGGACATACCACTAGCTTATCCTGTTTGCGGAATCTGCGTTTACGCCCCTTCAATCTCTTTCAGCACGGCGCTGCAACGCTCGCACACCGTGGGATTGTTCTTGTCCTCGCCCACGTGGGTCGAGAAATTCCAGCAGCGCTCGCACTTTTCTCCCGGAGCTTTACCGACCTCGACCGCAACCGGAGCGTCCCCATTTGCCGCTCCCTTTTTAACTTCCACGGCAGAGACAATGAAGAAATAGCGCAGATCGTCCTTGAATCGATCGAGCGCCGCGTACACGGGATCGGCCGCAGTTAGCGTAACCCGCGCCTGCAAGTTGCCTCCGATCAATTTCTGGTTGCGCGCTTCTTCCAGCGCCTTGAGCACGATTTCGCGCACCGCCCGCACCGTCTTCCAGTCTTCCACTTGTTTCGCATCGGCTGCGCTCGCAGCTTCGTTCGTGCCCAGCAAATCTGCCGCCGCTGGGAAAGTCGTCAGATGCACGCTCTCCAGCCTGCCCGCGACTTTGCGGCAAATACTGCCAGACTTCTTCGCAGGTAAAGCTCATGATCGGAGCCAGCAACCGCACCAGCGCTTCTCCGATGCGCCAGATTGCGGTTTGCGCCGCCCGGCGCGATTCGGATTTGCGCGCCGAAGTGTAGAGCCGGTCTTTCAACACATCGAAATAAAACGCGCTCAGTTCCACGCCGCAGAAATTATTGATGCGGTGATAAATCTTATGGAACGCGAACTCCTCATACGAGCGCTGCACGTCGGCAGAGACTTCCGACCGCCTGCCGCAGCATGTATTGATCGATCGGCTGCAACCGGTCGAACGCGACCGCGTCTTTTGCCGGATCGAAGCCTTCGAGATTGCCCAGGATGAAGCGAAAAGTGTTGCGTACGTCACGATAGATTCCCGCGACTCGTTGCATGATCTGCGGCGAGCAGGCCACATCTTCGCGGAAGTCCACCGATGCGACCCACAGGCGCACGATTTCGCCGCCCAGCGTATCGGCGATTTCGACCGGATCGACCGTGTTGCCGAGCGATTTCGACATGGCGCGCCCCTGCTCGTCGAGCGTCCATCCGCTAGTCGCAACCATGCGATAAGGCGCGCTGCCTCGATAGCCCATGGCGCAGAGCAGCGACGAATGGAACCATCCGCGGTGCTGGTCGCCGCCTTCGAGATAAAGATCGGCGGGCCACGGCAAATTCGCTTCGTGCCCCAGCACAGCCGCGTGGCTCGATCCCGACTCGAACCACACGTCGAGGATGTCAGTTTCTTTTTTGAATTTCACGCCACCGCAGTGAACGCATTTGTAGCCAGAGGAAAGAATCGCGTCGGCCTCCGGCGTGTACCACGCATCGGCCCCGTTCTTCGCGACGAACTGCACTACCTTCTGATTGATTTGCGGATCGTTCACCGGCTTGCCGCAGGCGTCGTTGTTGCAGAGAAACACCGCGATCGGCACGCCCCAGACTCTCTGTCGCGAGATGCACCAGTCCGGGCGCGTCGCGATCATGTTCGAGATGCGGTCTTCGCCCCAGGCCGGGTCCCACTTTACTTTGGCAATCTCTTCGAGCGTGCGGCTGCGCAGTGTGCTTACCCTGCATCGGCGTTTCCATGCCGATGAACCATTGCTCGGTTGCGCGGAAAATCACCGGATTGTGGCAGCGCCAGCAATGAGGATACGAGTGCTCCATGTTTTCGGAATGCAACAGCACGCCGCGCGCCTTCAACAATTCAACAATCGGAGCATTGGCGTCGAACACCCGCTTGCCATCGTATTCCGGCAGCCCATTGCGCATGATGCCCGATTTATCCACGTTGCAGGTGGGATCGATCCCGTATTTCTGGCCAGTGACAAAATCTTCAGCGCCGTGCGCGGGAGCGGTGTGCACTACACCGGTGCCGGTGTCCATGGTGACGTAGTCGGCCAGCACTCCCAGAATTTTGCGGTCGAGAAAAGGATGCTGGAAGTCGAGGCGCTCGAGCTTGCGGCCAGGGAAGCGGGCTAGCTCTTTGGCGCCCGTTAGCTGGCATTTTTCGATAACGTCATTGGCGAGCTTCTCCGCCACAATAAACACTTCGCCGTTGGCTTCCAGCGCCACATACGCTTCGTCGGGATGAAACGCCACCGCCATCGAAGCGGGCAACGTCCACGGAGTCGTCGTCCAGATGATGGTGGAAACTTCCTTACCCTTCAGTGCCGCGTCGATCTCCGCCGGGTCGCCCGCAAACGGATACTTCACCCAAACCGTCGGGCTGGTGTGGTTTTCATACTCGACCTCGGCTTCCGCCAGCGCCGTCTCGCAGAACACGCACCAGTAGACCGAGCGCAGTCCTTTATAGACGAAGCCGTTCTCCAGAAAACGATAAAGAATGTCGAGCACCGCCGCTTCATATTGCGGCGTCATCGTCGAATAGGGCCGCTCGAAGCGCCCGAACACGCCGATGCGCTTGAACTGCGAGCGTTGCAGATCGAGAAACTTCTCGGCGTACTTGCGGCATTCGGCGCGCACATCGACCGCGGCCATCTGTAATTTTTTGCCGCCAAGCATCTGGTCAACCTTGATTTCGATGGGCAGCCCGTGGCAGTCCCATCCCGGAACGTACGGCGAATCGAAGCCGGCCATGTTCTTCGACTTGACGATGAAGTCTTTCAGGCACTTGTTCATCGCCGTGCCCAGGTGAATGGGCCCGTTGGCGTAGGGAGGCCCATCGTGCAGCACATAGGTTGGGGCTCCCTGGCGCACTTCCCGGATGCGGTCGTAGATCCGCTGTTCCTCCCACCGGGCCAGCATTTTCGGCTCGTTCTGGGGCAACCCGGCCTTCATCGGAAAGCCGGTTTTGGGTAGGTTGATCGTCGATTTCAGGTCCGTCGGCACAGGCAACGTTCTCCCAACTGATTGAATCTTTTCATTATATAGGGAGCGCCGACCAGAGTGCCGCCGGACGCGCCCAGCGCCGCTCGCGGCCGGGGAGTTGAGCTCAAAAAGTACTGTTTCCCAAGCCCCAAAAACGTGTACAATTTTTAATAGACTGTAACCTGCGCGCATCTAACAAGCGACTGGGGAATGTCTGTGTTCCCGAATGCGCACTTTTTTGCAGGCAGCGTTTTTTCAAGCGACCTTTGTCGAATGCTCGCGCATCTAAAATAAAGCTCCCCATTCGGTAAGCGAGGGTTGCTGCTCGGGAACATATGCCAGAACTTGAAACACCCCAGAATCCGCAGGCGCTCGACCCAGAGCCCGAGTTGCATCTGCTTCTGAGCACCCAGGCTCTGAGTGAGCCGCTGTGGAAATCCCTGTCCCGCAACATTGACGAGTTCTTCTTCCCCAAGAAGCTGCCTCCGCTGGTCCTCACCTCGAAGCCCGTCCCGGTGCGCGACATCTGGGGCTTTTACAACTACAAACGACGCGGCGCCGCCGGCTCAACCGCCCTCCACCTGCTGGCCCTGGCCGTGATCATTGCCGGCACCTTGATCGGGCGGCGGATCGTCGAGGTGGTGAAACCAAGAGGAGAGGTCGTATTGATTGATCCCGGCGACATTCCCGACCTGCCAGCTTCGAAGACCATGAGCGGCGGCGGCGGCGGTGGTGGCGATCGCGACAAGCTGAAAGCGTCGGAGGGCCGTTTGCCCAAGCAGTCCATGCAACAGTTCACTCCACCACTCGCCGTGAAGCGCGACCCGGACCCGAAATTAGTAATGGATCCAACCATCGTGGTTCCCCCCGATATTCACCTCCAGCAGCCCAACATGCCCGACTTGGGCGATCCCATGTCGCATCTGCCCTCGGTGGCCTCGAATGGAACCGGCTCCGAGAGCGGCATCGGCTCCGGTAACGGCGGCGGCGTCGGCACAGGCTCCGGTCCGGGATACGGCCCAGGCAGCGGCGGTGGCACCGGTGGCGGCGTGTTCCACGTGGGCGGCGGTGTTTCCGCTCCCAAGGCGATTTATTCACCCGATCCTGAATTCTCCGAAGAAGCCCGCAAGGCCAAGTATCAGGGCGTTTGCGTGGTCTGGCTGGTCGTCGGTCCCGATGGCAGGCCGCGCGATATCCAGGTGCACCGCACTTTAGGATTGGGTCTGGATGAAAAAGCGGTCGAAGCGGTGAAGACTTGGCGCTTCGAGCCCGCCTATAAGAATGGCAAACCGGTCGCCGTGCAGATTAGCGTCGAAGTTACTTTCCATCTGTACTGAGCCTGGCGTCCCCGAAAAAAATAACAACCGTTCTCGTGTAAGTGTGGTGACGGGGCTCTGCCCCGTCCAGGGTTCCGTACGGACAGCCGCCCTCGGCTGTCCAAGCCGTGCGCAGCACGGCTCCCTCTCGCCTACTCCTTCAAATCCACGTGCGCCACATCTTCCACCGGAAGCCCGAGGAACCGCGTTCCCATAGTCCTGAATTTCTCCGCCGAATCCGTGGCAAAAAACTTAAGCTGAGGAATTCCTCCCGGCGAAGCCTTGACCTCGCGCCCCAACTGCCGCGCCACGCTCTCGGCCGTCGATTCCGCCGAATCCACGATGGCCACGTGCTCCGGAGCCACTCGCCGCAACAACGGCTTGATCAGCGGATAGTGCGTGCAGCCCAGCACCAGCACGTCGGCCTCCCGTGCGTCTTCTGAAAAAGCTTCCGCCAAATAAATCCGCGCCACCTGCTCGGTCACCGGATGTTCCACCCACCCCTCTTCGACCAGCGGCACAAACAGCGGACAAGCCTTCTCCCGCGCCGCAACCCCGCGCGCTTCGAGCGCCCGCCGGTAAGCATGGCTTCCGATGGTTGCGTCGGTCCCGATCACGACCACCTTCCGCTTGCGAGTGGCCGCCGCCGCCGCTGCTGCTCCCGGCTCGACCACGCCGATGACTTCCACGCCAGCCGCCGCCTTGATTTCGTCGAGCGCCAGCGCGGTCGCCGTGTTGCAGGCAATCACCATCAACTCCGCTCCCCGCTCCTGCAAGTAGCGCACCGCCCCGACCGCGTAGTGCGCGACCGTCGCCGCCGATTTCGACCCATAAGGCAGCCGCGCCGTGTCGCCAAAGTAAAGATAGGATGCGTCTGGAATCCGCTCAACCAGCGCCCGCAGCACCGTCAACCCGCCCACGCCTGAGTCAAACACGCCGATGGTAGGTGAATGCGTATTGTGTGGTGCGGTCAAAGCTTAACCTTCCGCCGTGGTCGGGCCAATGATCGACCGGACTGCGGAAATTCGATTGGCCGGAAACCCTCCCTGGCGGGCGTGTTCCCGGATCGTCTCTTCATTCGGAGCGATGTACACGCAGTAGATCTTGTCGTCGGTGACGAAACTTTCAAGCCACTGGACTTGTGGCCCAAGCTTTTGCAGAACTCCGCACGACTTCTGTGAGATGGCATGAAGCTCCTGCTGGGTCAATTTGCCGGCGTTGGGGATCTCACGTTCGATCACATATTTCGGCATGGTGCCCTCCTGATGTTGAAGTTCTGGATGCTGTGACCTCGAAACCGGATTCTAGCACCGCTCGAAGTTCGGCACACACCACGGACTTAATCAGAGTTTCCGAAACCAACACTCACCATCGCCAAAGGCCCCTCTGTGTACCTCTGTGCTCCCTGTGGTAAAAGCACTTGCCTTTGTATGAAATCCCCGCACAGCAGTTGCCTGACCCGCCCCCCGCCCGTTATCCTTCTCGCCATGAGCAGCACTCTTGTTGAATGCGTTCCTAATTTTTCCGAAGGCCGCGACCCGGCCAAAGTTGACGCCATCGTCGCCGCCATGAAAATTCCTGGAGTCTATCTCCTCGACCGCGAAATGGATTCCGACCACAATCGCTCGGTCATCACTCTCGTCGGCGACCGCGAGGCCATTCAGGAAGCCGCCATTCGCGGCGCAGGCAAGGCCGCCGAACTGATCGACCTCACCCATCATCAGGGAGCTCATCCGCGCATGGGTGCAACCGATGTCGTACCCTTCATCCCGATCGAAGGCGTGACCATTGAAGACTGCGTCGCCATGGCGCGCCACGTCGGAGCCGAAATCGCCAAGCGTTTCCAGATTCCCGTCTATCTGTATGAAGCCGCCGCCACCACTCCCGAGCGCCAGAATCTGGAGAACATTCGCCGCGGCCAGTTCGAAGGCATCCGCGCTGAAATCGCCACCAACCCCGCGCGCCGCCCCGATTTCGGCGAGCCTCGCGTCCATCCCACCGCCGGAGCGACCGTAGTCGGCGCGCGCAAATTTCTCATTGCCTACAACGTCTTTCTGAATACGCCCGATGTCGCCATCGCGAAGAAAATCGCCAAAGCCGTGCGCTTTTCCAGCGGCGGCCTGCGCTTCGTCAAGGGAGCCGGCTTCCTCGTCCGCGGCCTCGCCCAGGTCTCGATGAACCTGACCGACTTCGACGAGACTCCCATCCATCGCGTCTTCGAATTCGTGAAGCGCGAAGCCGCCCGCTACGGAGTCATTCCCGTTTCCAGCGAAATCGTCGGCCTGATTCCCAAGCGTGCCTTGGAGCAGGCCGCGGAATGGTTTCTGCAAATCGAGAATTTCGATTCTTCGCTAATACTGGAAAACCGTCTGGCCGCGGTCATGGGAGGCAAGACGGCCGTCGTAATAAGAATGCGGGCCTGCGCGCTGGAGTCGAGCCTTTCATCGAACAACTCGCCGCTCCCACCGCGACTCCCGGAGGAGGCAGCGCCGCCGCTGCCACGGGATCCATGGCCGCCGCGCTGGCCAGCATGGTGGCGTCCATGTCGCGCGGCAAGAAAGCCTACCTGCAATACGAAAGCCAGCTCAGCGAAGCGATCGGCAGGCTAGGCGAGCTTCGCGAGGAACTCAAATCCGCCATCGACGCCGACGCCGAGTCCTACAACGTAGTCATGAAAGCCTACAAGTCGGCGAAAGAATCCGGAGCTACTAATAATGACGGTGCCGCCGCGATCGGCTCCGCTCTAAAGCAAGCGACCAGCGTCCCGCTAGCCGTCGCCGAAAAAGTGTTCGAGGTCGCCGGCATCGCAACCAAGCTGGAGCCCATCACCAGCCCGAACATGAAGTCCGATCTAACGTCCGCCGTCGCCCTCGCCAAAGCCGCCCTGGAAGGCGCGCTAGCGAACGTCGAGATCAATCTAGATGCGCTGAAAAAAGATTCGCCAAAAGACGACTCGTTCGTGACCGAGACGCAAAAGCGAGTAGCGGCGCTGAAAAGCTAGTGTCTTGTCCCGTAGGTTGTAGCATAAAGCGCCGCCGTCATCCCATCGTGTGACAGTTGCCGCCGAACTGTGGCAAAAAACTGCGCAGCAAGCTACGATGAAAAGAGGGTGAGAACATGCCAACTCTCGATTGGTCCCAATGTCCCGCCGTCGAAAGCATCCCCGGCAAGCGCAGTGGCGCGTGGGTGTTCCGGGACACGCGAACGCCCGTTTCCGTTGTCTTTGACAATCTGGAAGCGGGAGCGTCCATCGGCGAGATTATGGACTGGTTCCATTTGTCGCGTGAGCAGGTTGTCGCAGTGATCGAGTTCGCGGCGCGGAGCCTTGATGCGCCGCCCATTCCTCCGCCCGCCCAAGTGGTCGATGCTCATACTCTTCGATAACGGCACGCCCGCCCCGCTGCGCTATGCCCTCAAGGGTCACGTCGTTGTTGAAGCAATTGAGCGCGGATGGGACCGGCTGGCGAACGGCGACCTGATAGCCGCTGCCGAGGCGGAAGGCTTCGACATTCTGCTGACAACCGATAAGAACATGCGTTATCAGCAAAACTTGACAGGCCGGAAAATCGCGTTTGTAGTTATCGGCAATCAGCAATGGCCTACTTTGCGCTGTTATGTTGAAAGGGTTGTGGCCGCTGTGAATGCAGCCACGCCGGCCAGCTATGCCGAAGTGGAAATTCCCTCGTCCCGCCAGGCGTAGCCGAAGAAGTAGTAGTAGTGACGCAGCTCGGCCCCTGCCAGTGGTCACAACAAATCTGCAAGCACGATTATCCCGCTCTCAGCGATGTCGGCCTTCAATAGAAATGCCGCAGTGGTAAAGTCAGTCTCATGGCCGAAGCCGCAAATCCAGAAAGCTTTGAGCAGATTGTGGAGTGGGCATACAGCACCCTGCCGCAAGAGGTCAAAGACGAGCCCGACTTCCCCGGCATTCAAGTGGCCGACGAGCCGCCTGAGGATATTCTGAAGAAAAAGAACTTGCCCCGAGGAACTGAGCTACTGGGCTGCTACAGCGGAATATGCAGGACGAAACGGCGGTTCAATCTAGTGGCGGCATGCCCCGAGATGATATTTGTTTTTCGCGGCCCAATTCTCCGCTGTTCAAAAGGAAACTTGCGTGCCGAAGTGAAACGAGTCGTCTGGCACGAGGTTGCACACTGGCTCGGCTATGAGACTGAAGAGCAAGTGAAGGCCTTGGGTTTATGAGGCTGGTGCGCTCACCCGGAGCGTCTTCGCCCCCAACAGTAGCGTTCACGCCGGTGGCGGGGCGGGTCCAGGTCGGCGGGAACTTTGCGTTTGAAGCGTAAAAAAACCCCTCTCCCCGGTGACCGGGGAGAGGGGCTTTCAGTCTAAACGTGCTTTAGTCGTCGTCGTCAGCTTTAGCTGGCGCGGCGCGATTGAAGTCGCTGGCGGGGCGAACCTTCGTCTCGCCGGGGAAGGGGACCTTATACGCGGTGGTTTCGTACCAGATCATGTGGTTAACGGTATCAGGATCTTCGACGTCTGGCTTGTGCTGGTTGCCCGCGAAGATCTCGGCCTTCTTTGCCGTCCAACCAGCCCTCAGAGCTTTAACCGCAGGGCTGTCGACCGGGGTGGACTTAGCTTGGCTGACGGCCTTGCGGATTACAGGAAAGGTGGAATTCAGACATGTGTTCCCAAGAGGATCCAAATACCCTGAAACGCCCAGGCACAGCGGAGTCCCAGGTGCGACGTGCGTCCACGGCAGGAAGTTGTCTGCCGGGGGGTTATCGATGAAGATCGTCCTCATCGGCGAGGCCGTAAGATCGAACTGGTTCATGGGCTTAATGCCGAGAATCTGCTCGATCGTGCGGGTCATGTTGACCTGAGTGTAGAAGGTGCCGTCTTCGTAGACCCCACCCCCGCTCGCCTGGATGACGTAGGGGCTGATGACATAGCCCGGACTGCGGTGACCGTCCACGTGGTCAACGCCGGTCTGCGCATCATCTTCCGTGATAAAGATCGCCGACGAAGACCAGATCGGGCTGTGGCTGATGGCGTCGACAAAACGGCCAACGGCCAGGTCATTATCGGCCTGCATGGCTGTCGCGGTCGGCTGCCCGCCGGTGTGGTCGGAGCTGATCCACATGAACTCCAGCTGGGGCACTGTACCGTTCGTAACGTCATTCTGGAAGTCCTGATTCCAGATATCGAAGCGATACTGGTCAGGGATGCCCAGGTCGAATTGCGGGTAGTTTTGGACCGTGTGGCTCATCAGGTTCGGGAGCGGCGTATACGATCCGATCGTACTGTAATACTGGAGCTGCGATTCCAAGCTATTCTCGTATTCCAATACGTCGTTGTAGAACTGCGTCCAGCTCGGCTCGCAGCTATTCGTGATGATCGTCGGGGTGCAACCCGGCGGGTTAAAGGTATTCTCCTCGACATACTCGCCGTAATTCTTAAACGAGACGCCGGCCTTTACCGCCTGGTCCCACAGGTGTCCAGCTTTTTGATAGGCAATCGCATCGCCGCCGTTGGAGGGGTAATCGCGGAGCCAATCCGGCGACTGGACGTCGTCGGAGTAGGGCGCCATGGCCTGCATGATCCAGTTGTGACCGTCGGCCGACTGGCGGCTCGGGTTGTAGTAGTTATCGAGCAGCGGGAAGCGGGCTACCAGCGCGTGCGCGTTGGGCGTGACGACCGGGTATCCCGTGACGTAGGTCGAGCTGTCGCCGAAGGTTGCCAGGGTGGGGTCGCCGTTGCCGCCGACCACGTCGCCCAGGACTTGATCGTAGGTGCGGTTTTCACGGATGATCAGGAACACGTGCTTGATCAGCGAAGGTGAGCCGAGCTTGGCTGGGATCGCCACCGGCGCAGCCTTCTTGTTGCCACCTTTGGCGGCCTCGATATTTTCCGTGAGGTCCCAGTGGTTGTTCTGAGTGACCTGGGTTGTCAGCGCCGGCAGGTTCGTCAGCGGAAGGGGAATAATGTTCACCGTGCCGAGGTCCTGGTGGGTGTTGAAGTCGTACACGCCGTATTCCCCGGCGTATGAGTTTTCGAACGTTTTTGTCGGAGGCGGTGCGACAGCGAAACCGTCAGTGCCGAGACCCTTGTCGTTGGCAACGAGCAGCTCACCGTCAACCGTGTCCAGCACGACCGAGGCCGGCGCATAGCCGGTCGGGACCAGGCCCGCGACCGTGCCGGTGGGCAGGTCGATCACGGCTACCGAATTGGCATTGTAAAGGGCAACGTAGGCGATGTTGTTCACGTTATCGATGGTGATCGAGTTCGGTCCGGCGCCAACGACTTCACCGGGCACGGTGATCGGCAGCGCAAGGTTAATCGTCTGCGTCACCGCGTTCGTGGTTGTGTTGATAACCGAGATGCTGTCGCCATAGGCATTGGCGACCAGCAGGTAATTGGTTCCCGAATCGTTCCAGAAGGCCATGCCCGTCGGGTGCAGACCAACAGTGATGGTCTTGGTGACCTTGAATGAGGCCAGGTTCACCACTGAAACCGTGCCGGTGGACGTGGCGCCAGTCGGATTGTCGGCTACGACCGGCGTGCCGTTCGAGTATTCCTGGAAGTCCGCCGCTTTAGCAACCCGTCCGGCTTCGTTGGAGACGTAGGCGGTGGTGCCATCCGGCGAGATGACGACGCTATGCGGGACGTTGCCGACACGGATCGTCGAAGCTTCGGCCGGCGGCATCAGGCTCAGGTTGATCTTTGCCAGCTCGTCGTTGAAGTTCAGCACGACGTAGGCGGTGCTGTTATTCGGCGCGATTGCGATGCTCGTGGGATAGGAGGTATTAACCTGGTAGTCGGAAGTATATTCAAAGTTATCTACCCACGAGTAAGGGACGCCGCAGGGGATCGCAAGGCTGCCTGTGGTCCCCACTGGGGCGGGCATCGTAACGCCTGTCACCGGCATGGTGACAGTCTGCGTGCAATTGACGGTGTTCAGCACCGCCACCGGGACCGGAAACCCTGCGACGGTCAGGTAGGAGGCGTCCAGCGGAACCTCGACTTGAGCATTGTTCCCTGTGATCAGGCCCGTGGCCGGACTGACGTTGACGATGGAAACCCAGCTATTGTACTTGCTGTCCTGGTCCTGGCTGAATAGCAGGTACTTGCCGTCCGAGGTATAGGCGATGCCTTTGGTGCTGCCGGCCTTATTGCCGCTGTAGCTCCACGTCTGCATGACCTGCCCCTGGGTGAAGCTGCCGAGGTTGTTGGTGCAGCCGGCGGCGGCCACACAGAAGATCGAGACGGCTTGCGGGGCGCTCATCTGAAGGACTGCCGCAGTTCCATTACCCGTGGGATTGAGTGCGACTTCCTTAGCCCGGGTGGTGGTGCCGAGGTAGACCGGCGTGCCGGCGGGGGTGATGATCTGGCCGCTGCTGACGACCCATGGGTCGGGCAAGGTTGACGGGTAGTTCGGGCCTGTGCTCGCGCCGGTGTTCTCGCCAGGTGCGTAGGTGGGGAAAGGTACGGACGGTTGAGCGAACGCCGCAACGCTCAGCCCCATTAGCAGCAGGCAGGCGAGCAGAAGCTTAATTCGAGAGTTACTTCGAGAGTCATTTCTAGAATTTCGGAACATGTACGGTCGTCCTCCTTGGATTTTTTTCGTCCCACAACCGTGATCGGCCATGCGACATTGGGGTGGAAATACTCCTGGGCAGTCGAATACTAGCGGCGATAATAGTCGGCAATCGTTACCGGCTTATTACGCGCCAATCAAAATTAGGTGAACCTTCTGTTACAGGGGCTGAACTTGCCTCGCCGATGTGACCCGTGCAGTTCCGCCGGACGAACCATCCTTCGTGGGTGCCATCCGACGCATTTTTTGCGAAGGTCGGCGGGGGCTGGTCGCACCCTCAGACCCTCCCTTTCCCCCGCGCAGCTGGCGTTGACTTTCGTCATCGCTATCGCCTGTGACCACAGCCACAGACATAAGCCCCGCACTCTGAGACAATAGAAATCTGATTGGGGCAGTGAAGAGGTAGTCCGTCCACCAAGACGACCCTCGAAACTGCCCCAAACCCATTTTTAACGCGATTTAGAAGCTAAGTTATTGATTTTGGAAGACTTTATACGCAAGTCATTTAAATTCAAAGACTTGAGGGAATTTCTTTCTAAGTCTTTGATTTCAAAAGACCGTGGGAGGGGGGGCGTAGTAAACAGGGGTTAATACCTCCCTAGTAAACAACTTGGAAATGAGCAAAGAATTTCCGTCGCATTTCGGCCTATCGGCAAGGCTCGGTTCCGCCGATTCCGAAAGAAAGGAAGTTGGTTTTAAGAAGAAGAACTAGCGGCGTGTTTAAGGATCCACGTCGAGTCGTCCGTTTTCCGCGCAAGCGCCCGTGAGTCGAGCGTTCTTAAGATCATGCGGCAGGAGCATTTTAGTTACGACCCTGCCTTGCGAATTATGGACTAAAATAAAAGGCTGGAATGCTGCCAAAGATTGCGAACCAAAGATTGCGGACCACAGATCGCGACCCTAAAGATCGCGACCCTAAAGATCGCGACCCAAAGATCGCGACCTAGAGACCATCAACGCGCTGTCTGCGGCTTGCATCTAATGTCACAGACCCATTTTGAGGACTTCGCTATAACGGCTTCCATTCGAGGAATTCTATGAAGAAACTGTGTATTGTGATTTTGCTCTTGTGCGCAACCGCTGCCTTCGCGATGCCCATCGCATCGTCGGCGCGCTCCATTGTGCCTTCCGAGGTTCAGCAGCTCATCGGCGTCGATTACCGCGCCCTCAAGGATTCGCCTACCGCCCAGGCGCTCAAGGATAAACTCCTGCCTCAAAACCTGAAAGACTCCGAGGAGGCCCTGAAAGCCATCGGCATCAACTGCGACCGCGATCTCGACCAGCTCGATGTCGCCGCTTTCCGCACCGAGAAGAAAGGCATTCAGACCGTCTTCGTGGCCCAGGGATCGTTCTCCGCCAAGGTCGTTCTCAAGAAGCTGAAGCTTAAGAAGATTGCCGCCGCCAAATACGGTACGACCGACGTTTACCCGATGGGAAGCGGCTTTGTCATGACCTTCCTTGACGACAGCACCCTCGCCTTCGGCGAGCCGGCGCATTTGCAGAGCGCCCTCGATACGCGCGACGGCAAGCGCCCCTCGCTCGACTCCAATTCGATCATGACCGACCAGATGGCGGACGTCGACAGTTCGCCGGTGTGGAGCGTCCTCGACCAGAAGGGGACCCAGGCCATTGTCTATTCAGCGCTCGGCGATGCCGCCAGGGTTGCCGACTACGAATCCGTCAAGAAGCGCATTCTCGCCTCCCGCTACACCATGAGCTTCCAGAGCGGCGTGGATTTCGATCTCAGTGTGGTCACCGCCGACTCCATGACCGCGAGCACGCTCTCCGCGGTCCTCAAGGCCGGAATGCTTTACAAGAAGATGAGTGCCAGCCCCATCGAAAAGACCGCCATCGACTCGACCACCGTCGATTCCGACGGCTCGGATGTGAGCCTTCACTTCAAAAGCGACGACCAGAAGTTCCAATCATTGATGAACTCGCCGCTGTTCGCCGCCCTTTCCCACTGACGCACCGCGCAGATTTGAAGCATAGAAGAACGTCCCGGAATCTTTCCGGGACGTTTTTTCTTGCGCTGAAAATTCTCGCGGTAAGCGGCTCCTCTCTCACCGTGCACCGATCGTGTCCCTTTTGATACGCTGTTGACCACGAGACACGGAATGTTCCGTCTCCTTGTCTCCGAAACCGCATCCTGTCGTGCAATTACGGTTTGGCCCGCGCCGTGCTTCCTATGGGTCGCGTCGTGTTCGTAGTTTATAGTTCACTCTCGGTAAGAAGAAGGCGTTCATGAAGCGGATGTCCATCTTGTCCGTTCGCGGTGTGGTTGCAACGGTACTTCTCCTCGTTCTTTCCGTCGCCGCGTTTGTCGCCTGGCGCGCTTCGCGGGCCCTGCATTCGGCCGCTGCCGATGTCCGAGCAGCCAACGAGATTCGATTCACCATCCGTCCGTTCGCCCCAACCGCCAACATTGACTTCGAAGCCATCGCCTCGCCTGCCGTATTCTTCCAGGCAACCCGCTTTCAGGATCGTCTCTACATCGCCGGTCCCGCTGGACTGCTCGAATATGATTCCAATGGCGTTGCGCTCCATCAATATGCGGTAGGTCGCGAGTTGCCAGGATCGCCGTTGATTGCGCTCGCTCCAGCGGTCCTGGCCGATTCGCGTGAGCCTGAACTAATTCTTGCCACCGCGAACGATGGACTACTCGCCTTCAACGGCCGCACCTTCCGCCAGATTTACACCAACGACTCCGATGCGCGCGCCGTTACCGCGATCTTGCCCGACGCTTCAGGCCACCTGCTGATTGGGACCAGGAAGCGCGGCGTTCTGGTCTTCGATGGCAAGAAGATCGCGGCGCTGCATCCTACATTAAAGGACGTCTATGTAACCGCCCTCGCCGGCAGCGAGTCGGACTTGTGGGTCGGCACTCTGGATCGTGGCGTTCTCCACTTTCATGCTGCTGCAACCGACAGCTTCTCGGAAGCGCAAGGCTTGCCCGATCCGCAGGTTGAGTCCCTAGCCATTTCCGGCGATACGACTTATGCGGGAACTCCTCTTGGTGTGGCCGTCTTCAGCGCCGGACGTTTCTCCCACGTGCTCGCTCCCGGAGTTCTGGCCACCGCTCTGCTCGCGGATCGCCGCCAGCTTTACGTTGGGACCGAAGATCAGGGCGTGATTTCGATCCCGCTCGAAGGCCGACATCCCAATCTCAACCTTGCGCCCAACCCGCAACTGTCCGAAGTGCGCCAGCTGTTTGCCTCCGGAGACGCCGTCTTCGCCGTAGCCCGCAACGGTCTCTATCGCATGAATGCTCATGGCTTCGGTTGGGAACCGGTTTTGCAGTCTGCCGCAGCCGCTCTCAGCGATCGAAACATTTCCGCGCTGGCTACCGACGCAACTGGACGCCTTTGGGTTGGCTATTTCGACCGCGGCCTGGACGTTTTGACGCCTGACAACACTCACGCATCCCACGTCGAAGACGAGCATGTATTCTGCGTCAACCGCATCTTGCTCGATGCGAAGACGAACACGATAAACGTCGCCACCGCCAATGGATTGGTGCGCTTTGACAGTCGTTCCGGGAGCTCGGGCAACGAACAACAAGTCTTGACTCGCGCCGACGGCCTTATTGCCGACCACGTGACCGACGTAGCCGCCTATCGCGATGGCCTTGCCTTGGCAACGCCCGCTGGACTGACCTTCCTCGATCCGAGCGGCGCGCGCAGCATGTATGCGTTCCACGGATTGGTGAACAACCATGTTTATGCGCTCGGCGTATCGGGCGACGAGCTGATTGCCGGAACGTTGGGCGGAATTTCCGTGCTGGAAAAAGGCGACGTGACGGCGAATTACACCACCGCGACTTCGAACCTGAAGCACAACTGGATTACCGCCGTCGTACCGGTCGGTCCCGAATGGATGGTCGGCACCTACGGCGCAGGCATCGTGGGCCTCGATCGCTCCGGGCATTTCCGTACGTTCGAGAACAGTTCCGGCCCGTTCGAAGTGAATCCTAACGCGATGCTGGTGACAACCAGCTATGTCTTGGCCGGAACTTTGGGAAAAGGCTTATACCTCTATGATCGCCAGTCCGGGCGCTGGTCTGTCATCGATCAGGGTTTGCCGTCCTTGAACGTGACCGCGCTCGCTGCTGGCGGCGGTTACATTTACATCGGTACTGACAACGGGCTGGTACGAATCCGAGAACAGAAGCTGCACTCATGAAAAACATAATCCTGTTCGTCCTAACTTTAATGCTGACTTTGCTGTTGACCTCGACGATGTTGTTGGCCGATGCGGGCATCCTTATTCCGCGCGACAAGCAGCAGCCCGATCCCGCCATCCTCTCGCTCGAAGAAATGGAAATCACCGTCCGCATTGACAACGGGGATGCTCGTGTCTTCGTGCGCCAGGTTTTCGCCAATCACACCGGAAGGATCGAGGAAGGGAACTACATCTTCGCGCTTCCCAGCCACGCCACCATTTCCGATTTCGCGACCTGGGATGGGCCAACGCGTCTTCCCGCCGTGATTCTTGAGCGCAAGCGCGCCGAGGAAATCTACAACCAGCTCAAGCAGCAGTCGATCGATCCCGGTCTGTTGGAGATGGGCGAGCGCGGCTCGGAAGAGGCCAAGCGCACCTCGGTCTTCAGCGCGAAGATCGTTCCCATTCCGGCGTATGGGACCAAGCGCCTCGAAATCGAATATCACGAGTCGATTCCGGTGGAGAACCTCAAATCGTATTTCGCCATCCCGTTGCGTCCCGACGCATATTCGGCGCAAGCGGCGCGCCACCTTCGCATTAATTTCGAACTGCGCTCGGCCCACGCGATCCGAAACTTTCAAGCGCCTGCCAAGACATTCGCGCTGCAACTGGATCGCAGCACGCCGCACCTCGTCGAAGGCCATTATGAAGGCCAGAACGTGAATCTTGGGGAAGACTTCGTCGTTACCTACGATCTCGATCCCGCCGCGTCCGACAGCCTGCAAATTCTGACTTGCCGCAATCCGGTCAGCGGCCAGCCTTCGCCGACGGAGATGTCACACGTTCGCAGCACGAATGAACCAGGGTTCTTCGAAGCCGAAGCGCTGCTCGGCTTTGGGAAAGGCGCGGCTCCAGCCGGAAATGCAACAACCGCCGCATCCAATAACGCCGATTCCAAAACCATCATCGTGTTGTTCGATACATCGCTTTCCATGCAATGGGAAAAGCTGGAGCGCAGCTATCGCGCTTTCGAGACTCTGGTCCGCACGCTGCGGCCAGTCGGATCATCTCAGCCTGGTGCTTTTCAATAGCGAGGCTCAGGTGTTGCCGCTGACTTCCGCCGACCCGGCCAATATTCAGCGCGCGATTGATTTCGTCCGCTCCAGCCGCTTGCGCGGAGGTACCGATTTGCAACGCGCGCTGCAAGCTGGACTACAGCAAGCCTCCGCTCCGGGCGCGAACAATTCCTATCTGGTCATTTTGAGCGACGGCGGCGCAACTCGCGGGATCATTCAGAATGGAAAGCTGGCAGCGTGGTACGCGTCCGCATGGAAGCAACTCGCGGAAACCCAGCGCCCGCGCACTTACGTTCTCGCCGTCGGGGACGATGCCAACCTTCCGCTATTTCGCATGTTGGCGAGGCAGGATGGAGTCCTCGAAAATGTGCTCTCGACCGAGCCCATGGATTTCAAGCTGAATTCGTTTCTCTCCAAAATCGGACGCAGCCCCATCGGCCAGTTGCACCTGTCGGTCGAGCCCGAAGCTGCTGTCGATAGTGTCTATCCGTTGCAGGCTGCAACTTTTTCCGGGTCGCTTGCCGCGTGGGTCGGACGTTTTCAAAAGCCGCAGGAGAACGTCAGCTTCAAGGTTGGCGGCGTGCGTGACGGGACTCCGGTCGCCATGGAGAGCAAGGTCAACTTGCCGCGCGAGTCGTTCGAGCACGCGCAACTGCCGCGGCTCTGGGCGCGCGCCCGGGTTGACGCCCTCCTCGAAAAAATCGAGCGCGAGGGTGAAGACCAGGCGACTATCGACGAAATTATCCGCCTCGCGCGCCAGTATAAGTTCGTTACACCCTACACATCGTTTCTGGCGGTTCCGCGCGCGCTGCTGCGGCCTCGCGTCATTCGTCCCGGCGATCCTGTGCTGCGCGTCAAGGCAGATGAATCCATTGTCTCGGTCATCGCGTTGTTCCCATTTGGATTGGTGCAGCCGCTTCGTTATCTTTCGACGGAAGACATCTGGCAAACTCGCTTCCTCGCTCCCACCGACATGCAGGATGGAACGTACACGGTACGACTCATTCTGCGCGATCGGCTCGGGCACACGTATCGCGAGTCGAAGACTTTTGTGATCGCGAGCAAGCCGCCGATCGTCGAAGTAAAGCTCGATCGCAAACGTTTCCAGCGCGGACAGGTTATGAACCTAAAGGTCAGCGCGTCCCGAAGCACGCGCACGCTGGTTGCACGTCTGGAAGGCGCGGCCCCGGTCGAACTTCGGTGGGATGCGAAAGCCGCCGCCAATACTGGCGATTTATTGATTCCCGGAGAAATCATTCCCGGCACGTACAAGTTGACCGTTACGGCCGAAGACATAGCGCACAACATTGGGACGCAGGAGGTGCCGATTGAAGTGCTTCCTTAATTTATCGAGCAACGATTTGCTGCAAAACAATTTGTCAGGTAATAACTCTCCGCGCAACGATTCGTCGCATAGACGGTTTCGCTTGCTTGCAGTGCTGGCGTTCGTCGTTGCTGTCGGATGGACGATCTCCGCCGTGGGCGAGTTGCCCTCGTGGATTCGGAACGTCGAGGCTGGCAGCGCGTTGCAGGCGGTCTTCTTCCGCATGATGTCGCTGCCCGGCGGAGATGTACTTTTTCGCCGGCCTCCGCGCGAGACTCGTCCAGCGCTCGCCGGCCTCATCAAGACGCAGCCTTCAAATGCCGAGCTTTATTCTTTGCGCGCTCTTGAAGACGAACAGCAACTCGATTTCACCGCGGCCGAGTCCGATTGGAAGTCCTACGTCGAGAAATCTTCCGACAAGATCGGCTCCGAATTGGCGCTCGCCGATTTTTACCATCGCCGCCTGCGTCCCGCCGATGAAATCGCAACTCTGTCGCTGGTGGCGACGGCGCCACCTGTCGCGGATGAAAAACTTACGGCTCCCGCCGAGCAGCGGTCCTGGAAATCGTTCGACCGCATCTTCGGCGTCATTCAGGAACAGGGACTGCCGAAGGATTCTTCCATCGCCCAGTATCGCGCCTGGATCGCGCGCTATCCCCAGGAACAATCGCTCTACACACGTTTTCTACAGTTCCTCGTTGCTCAGAAGGAGTACGACGCCGCTGGAAAACTCATCGCCGACTACGGCTGGCAATTTCCCAACGACCACATTTTTCCGGTCAAGGCCAAGGCGATGGTCGAGTATCGTCAAGGTTCAGTCCGCGAAGGTCTAGCGGTCTATGAGCAGAGCTTCCAGCCGCTCTGGGACGCGGAACTGGTCAAGAGTTATTTCGACCTTCTGCGTGATACCGATAATCTGCGCAAGTTCCTCGACCAGACTCGCGCCGCGCTCAATGCCAATCCCGAAGATCTCAACGCGACAGCGCGCCTCTTTTATTACTACCAACAGCAGGGCAAGCTCGACGTAGCGCAACAAGCCATCGCCGCTTTTCGTCAGCATAAAGAAGCCAGTAAGTCAGCTTGGACCTCGCAGGAACTTTATATCTGTGCGCGTTTGCTCGAAGACATCCATGCTTATCCGGAGTCGGCGCGTTACTACTTTGCCCTCTACAACAGCAAAGGATTGCCCGACGCTCAGGAACAGGCGATTGCCGGACTCACGAGTCTTCTGCTCACTGCTCCTGAGGCGCCCATGCGCTTCGGTTCCGGCGAACTCTCCATGTACCGCGACATCGCCACCATGGATCAAGGACCCGGCTATTTGAACGGCATTCTGTCGTTGATTCTGAACACTACCGAGCCGGCCTCGAATTATTCAGAGGAAGAACAGCGCGCGGTTCCGTACTTCCATCGCGCTCGCGCCGCGGAACTGCTCGCCTTGCTCGCCACGAGGTTCCCCAACTGCACACGCCGCCCCGAACTTCATTCGCAGATGCTCGAGTTCTATGCCAGTGCGGGCGAAAGCGATGCAGTAATTCAGGGCGGCCGCGAATTTCTCGTGAATTATCCGAACGCTCCGCAGCGTACTTCCGTCGCTCTGCTCATGGCCGATGCCTATTCCCGCAAGGACGACAGCGCGAGCGAGTTTGCCATCTACGATTCCGTGTTACAGGAGCTCGCCGCTAAATCGCAGAACGTGCCTCTCGGATCGTCAGCGGATGAGTTCGGCTACACAGCCAACGATACTTCCAACTACGCACCGAACGCGGCTGAAAACGAAACTGAGAACGAAGAGGGAGGAGAAGAGCAGGACACCAGCGCGTCAGATGAGAACCCTGCGCCTCGGCATCCCGTCAGCCAGGCGTTCCAAGTCGGTTCGACAGCCTCGCCTGCGCGGCAAGCTGGCGCCCGTTCTCCCGAATACGCACGAGCGCTGGAGCGCTATCTCGCGCGGCTGACGCAAATGAAACAGATTCCCAAGGCGCTGGGCGTGCTGCGTCATGAGATCGACCGCAATCCCGACGATCCCGGCCTCTACGAACGGTTCGCCGCATTTCTCGACCAGAACCAGTTAGGCGCAGAGCAGGAAGAAGTGTACCGCCGGGCAATGGCCCGCTTCCCCGACAAATCATGGTACGACAAACTGGCGCGCTTCTATATACGCCACAAGCGGGACTCCGAGTTCGAGCAACTAACTCGCGATGCGGTGAAAGGCTTTCAGGGCAGCGAACTGGAACGCTACTTCAATAATATTAACGTCTACGGCGGCGGTCCCGTGCTGTACCTGCGGCTAAACCAGTACGCGCACGAGCGCTTTCCGCACAACCCGCTGTTTGTTCACAACCTACTTTCTGCGTATCAGACCCCACTGACGCGCGATCCAGTCGCATGGGAGGCATTGCTTCGCCAGCATTGGTTTGAAGAACCTGCTCTCCGCAACGAGTTCTTCGAATATCTTTCACGGACCGGCAAGTTGGAGTCCGAACTCAGCGCCTTAAGCAAGAATGCGCCCAATGCCGCCAGTTGGGACAGTAATCCCGCCGCGGCCGATTTCATCGCGAACGCCGAGCTATGGCAATCGCACTTTGAAGAGAGCGCGCCCGTCCTCAAATCGCTAGCCGCGCAATATCCAGCCGAGCCCGAGATTGCCCGCACTGCTTCATCCGTCTATCGCTCACTCGCATACTTCGACCCAGCCAATACAGCCGTCGCCGTCAAGATCGAAGACAACCTGCTCCAGGCCAATCCCCGCGATACGGAGTTGATGGCGCGAATCGGCGATATCTATGCCGACCGCGAAGTGTTCGCGCAGGCTGCTCCGTACTGGGAGCGCATCCCGCAGGTCGCTCCCGGTGAGTCTGGCGGATATCTGGACTCGGCCACGATCTATTGGGACTATTACGATTTCGACAACGCTCTCCGGGTGCTGAATCAGGGACGCGACCGCCTGGGCGATCCAAATCTTTATTCCTATGAAGCGGGCGCGATCTACGAAAACCAACGCGACTACGCTCACGCCATCGAAGAATACGTTCGCGGTTCCGTCGGCGGGGCGTCCGATTCTCCCGCCGAACTCAGATTGCTCCAACTAGCGCGCCGAGCTAAATCCCGCGACTTGGTCGACCGGGCAACCGCGAAGATTGCCACGCCTCCTAGCGCGTCGTCGCCCGGTGCATCAATGCCCGCCGTGTTACTGCGCGTGAAAGTTCTGGAAGCTCAAGACCGCAAGCCGGAGATGGAATCGCTTCTCGATGCGATCGCCCTCGGCGCTGCATCCATCGACCAAGCCCAGGAGATCGAAGATCTGGCGCAACAGAAATCGCTCGAGACCGTTCGCCGGCACGCGCTCGAACGGCAAGTCGCGCTCACCACCGACCCCGCGGCACGTCTCCAGCTCCGCTACGCCGTGATCCAGTTGTATGAGGGACGGAAGGATTTCACCTCGGCCAGAAGAATGTCGCAGCGCTGTATCGCGAGAATCCCAAGATTCTTGGAGTCGTCCGCTCGACCGTCGATTTCTACTGGCGCATCAAGAATCATCCGCAGGCGATTTCCATCTTGCTACAGGCCGCCAAAGACGCATATCCCGACCTGAGCAAGCAGTTCACGTATGAGGCTGCTCGCAAATCGACCGATGCGAAACAATATCAACAGGCGCGCGATTTGCTCACTCAGCTTCTGACAGATTCTCCTTACAACGCGGAATACCTCACGGCCATAGCGGATGCGTACGCGCAGGCGGGCGACGACCAGGGCCTGCGGCAGTTCTACGTTGAAAAAATCGCGCTCTTTCGCAATGCTCCCCTTCCGGCGGATGCGCGCAAAGCCCAGATTGGCGTCTTGCGTCGTGGATTGGTTCCCGCGCTCACCCGCATGAAGGACTACACTGGCGCAGTCGATCAGTACATCGAGCTCATCAATAATTTTCCGGAAGACGACACACTCGTTACAGAAGCCGCGCTGTACGCGCTCCGCTACGAGCGCCAGCAGCAGCTTGTGGATTTCTACGCGAAGACCGTGGTCCAATCGCCGCGCGATTATCGCTGGTCAACGGTGTTGGCCCGCATCCAGACCAGTCTTGAGAACTACCCGGCGGCGATCGATGTCTATGCCAGGGCGATTACGATCCGTCCCGACCGGGTCGATCTCTACACGGCGCGCGCCACGCTCGAAGAGCGCCTGATGCGCTTCGACGATGCCGCCTCCGACTACGAACGCATCTATCAGCTTGCGTACAAAGATCCGCAGTGGATGGAAAAGGTCGCCGCGGTTCGCGCCCGTCAGAGCAAGGATAAAGAGAAAGAAGTGGTCGCCGCGCTCCAAACGGCGCTGATCGACGGGCCGTCCCGAAAACGCAAACAACTATTTCGAGGTTGCGCGTCGTCTCGAATCCTGGGGAATGCTCACCGCAGCCCGTACGTTTGCCGAGCGGGGAGTCAAGACCGCCGGGCCGGACCTGCTCGCGGTCGCGGATTACCAGGATGGCGCAAAATCTTACGCCCGCATCATGACTCGTCTGCGCCAGCATGAGCAGGCTTACGCCACCATGCAAAATGCTCTTGCGGACGCGTCGTCGAAAATGCCAGTCATCAAAGAGCAGGTCGAGAAACAGGGAATCGCGGCGGTCACTGACGCTCAGTGGCGCGACCGAGTCCGCCAAACCCGCATCAGCACTGCTCGCGACGGCATGGCTGCCGTCCTCGACGAAATGGGAGGCGCGGTCAACAACTACTTCACTCCCGAGGAGCGGGTGCCTTTCGCCAGCTTCGCCGAAGCCAAGCGCAACGGCATGAATACTGCCGACCTCGAAAAATTTGCGATTCCTCTAGCCGAAAGGGCCGCGCTCTCCGATCAGGAAGCTCGCTGGCGTTTTGATTTGATGATGCAGGGTGCGAGCGAGGTTCGGTATGCCAACGTGCAGCCGTTTATTGATCTCGAGCGCCGTCGCGGCCGCTTTGCCGAACTTGGATCAAAGCTGGAGCAGTACGAAAACGCAGCTCCATCGGTGTATCGCAATTCGCCACTTCTCGCTGTCGCCGATGCCTATCGGTCCGCCGGCGACGAACCGAAGGAACAGCGCCTGCTCTCGGATATTTCCGCAAATCGCCTGGATAACGAACATCAACAACGCCTCTTCCAATTGCTTTTGGCGCGCCAGGCACAGGACCTGGTACGCATCGCGTCAACTTGGCGAGACACTGCGGGTGAGCAAGCCGCCGACTACGTCATCGCTCATGGGAGCGCTCAACTCTCGCACACCATCGTGCAAGCTCGCGGACAGATTCGAGAGCCGCTGTGGAACAAGGCATACAACGCGCTGGTTGGACTCTATTTCTCCGAACCCACTCCGGAGGTAAACAACGCCTTCCTCTCCATCCTCGCCGGCGATGAACCGATCGGTGCGCGCCTCGCCAAGCCTGTCGATCGCACGCAGCAACTCGCGGGCAACACGTGGTTCTACTACGGCTCCCGTTACGGAGAATATCTGGGTACTGCGAAGCTGGGCAATCCGGAAGATTTTCTGCCCGCACTCCTTGAGCAGAGTCCGGCCACATCTTCCGGATACCTGGCATTGGCCGACTATTACGCCGGCGCCGGCGAAATGCAACGAGCGATTGACGACTACAACCACACGCTCGAACTCTCACCCAACCGTCCCGAGGTCTATGACAAGCTGGCCGCCGCCTACTACAAAAAAGGAGATCGCGCCGCCGCTCTTGCCCTCTGGAAACAGGCTTTCGCTGTGCTCTCGACGCAACTGGATAGCGCTCATGTTCCAGAAAGTTTCTGGGCCGATTTCGGGCGCACCTGCGATCAGCTTCGCGCCCGCCGCCTTTATTCTGAACTCGAGCCCGATGCCGATGCCATCATCCGCAACTATCTCCATCGCAACGGCAATTGGCGTTCGAATGTGCTGCTGCAACCTGCGTATGCGGCCATTGGCGACCCTGCATCGGCGACAGCATGGCTTCTGGATATTTCTTCCGCTGCGCCGGATCCTGCGCAGATTCTTGCCGATGTCGCCGAAGTCCCCTGGATCCCGGTCGCCGCGACCGCGCCAATCTATCAGCGCGTCATCGACTTGAAGAAGGAAGCCCTCGGCAAGCTCACCGGCCTCGAACGCGACGGCGCGCAGGAAGATATCGATGCCTGGCAGGTGCGTTGGATCGAATACCTCGTACACACAAAAAAGTACGCGCAAGCCGCGGAAGCGATCGCTGCCCTGTCGAAACCGACGCGCGATGCGCGGGCGGGAGCGCTGGTGCCGCTCGACCTCCGCGCGGCGGCGCAACTCGGAACGCTCGACCAGAAAATCGCGGAATACCGCGCCCAACCGCAAACCGTTCCTGCTTCCGATATTCTTCGCAGCTCCGCCCGTCAGCTTTTCGAGGCTGGGGACAAGCAGTCGGCGCGCAAAATCCTCGAATTTGTTTTTGCTCGCGAAATCGATGAGCACCAGCTTAACGCCGCTAACTTTCTTGGCCTTGCCGAGATTCGCCTCGCCTCCGGAGATACGCCCGGAGCCCTCGATCTGCTGCGCCGCCTGGTCGCCGTCGTCGGAAATCCGTTCGAGAACCTCGATCCCGCCGCTGCTCTCCTGGAAAAATCCGGCCACAACGCCGAAGCCATCGAATTTCTCGATCAGCTCGTCAAGTCCGCGCCATGGGATGCTTCCTACCGTTTGCGTCTGGCCAAGGCTAGAATCGCCGCGGGTCGGGATGTCGCAGCGTCCGAGGCTGTCTTAGCGTCGCTAGCTTCGGAGTCGAATGCGGCTTACAGTTTCCGGATCAAAGCGGCGCTCGCGCTCGCCGGACGGCCTCACTCCGATCTTGGCAGTGGCGAACTAAATTTGCTGGCCGGCAATCCCGCTGCCATCTCCGCCGCCGCGGCCGACAAGTTCTACTTCTACGAAGCTCGCATCCACGCCGCGCAGAACACGGCGGATGCGCAGATGAAGATCCAGTTGCTCAGCCACTGCATCATCGATTTTCCGCGGCGCGACGAAGCGCGCGTTCCGCTGTTTCTGGCCGCGGCGGGAGCGCGTTCCGACGAATTCGCTATTGGAGTACTAGAGCCGTTGCTCCACACGCAATTCCTGGGCCAGCAATCTGACGAGGCTCGCGCGAACGACGACGCGGAAGTTGAAGAGATCGTCGGTTCCGATACTGCCGAGGAAGACAGCGGCGATGCACCGGCTCCAGCATCAACAAACGCCCCAGTCTTGGCGCTTTCTAGAGTCCAGCAAGCTCGCGTGGCCGAGCCGATTGGCGACACCATGGCGCGAGTCCAGCGGCTCGCCGATGCTGTGCCGTATTTCGAAATCGCGCGCCGCGCCGAGACCTCGCCAGTGGCCCGCAACGAACTCAAACGCAAAATCGCAGCCGCCAAAAACGAACTGCGAGTGCAGCGCCAGAATGCAGCCCGTCAGCCGCTTTTGCACGAATCGCTGGAGCAGGACCGCGTCGTCCGGCCACGCCTCGTAGCTCGCGCCATGCCCGCACCGAAAGCCGCCACCATCAAAACAAGTTTGAAGAAGCCAGGTTTGACGCAAGGAGGCAGGTAGCCATGAAACGCATCGTCATCTTCTGCGGGATCGCTCTGGTGTGCGCGGGAATCGGCTGGGCGGCTTATGAAGCCGCGCTCCCGGCGGCACCGCCGCTTTCCGGCTATGTTCCCTCTGGCGCCCTTCTTTATTTAGAGGCAAAGGATTTCTCCTCATTGCTCACCGACTGGAATTCTTCCGCCGAAAAACGGCAATGGCTCGCGACCGACAACTACGAAGTATTTTCCCGGTCGCGCCTGTTTCTTCGCCTCAAGGGAGCGAGCGACGAATTCGCCGCTGCCGCCGGATATCCACCCAACATGAATTTCCTTTCGCAGGTTGCTGGAACCCGCAGCGCTCTTGCCCTGTATGACATCGGGAACATGGAATTTCTCTACATAACCTATCTGCCGTCGGCGCAATCCGCGCAGACGACGCTCTGGCAAACGCGGGCGAAATTTGAACCACGCAGTGCTGGCGGAGTTAGTTTCTATGTTCGCCGCGATCCGGAATCCCAGAGGGAAGTGGCGTTCGCGGTTTCCGGCGATTACCTGCTGCTGGCGACGCGGGAAGATCTGCTGGCTGGCGCTCTGCAACTGATGTCGAACAACCAAAATCCCAACCCGGGCGCATCAAAAAATCACACCATCGAATCCGAGCAATGGTGGTCGCAATCGGTCTCGTCCACCGGGCCGGCGGGCGAACTTCGCATGGTCATGAATCTAGAGAGAATTGTTCCGAGCCCGTACTTCCGCACCTACTGGGTGCAGCAGAACATCACCGATATGAATCAGTACTCCGCCGCAGTTTCCGATCTGTTCCGTACCAGCAAGCAATATCGCGAGGAACGCGTTCTGATCCGGAAGATCGCGCCACCCGCGATCGCCGCCGCAGATAAAGGAGAAGGAATGGAAGCGGCCGCCGGCTTGGTGCGCCTGGTTCCCGAGAGCGCGGGCATCTACGAAACGAGGGCAAATCCCTCCGCCGACTTTTGTTTCGACGTGATTGAAACCAAGCTCCTGGCGCCGCATCTCGGCCCCGCGCCTGCTTCTGAAATCGCTCCTCAGGTGCAACTGACCTCAGGAGAAACCGGCACTGGCTCCGATCTTGAAACGCGCATCGATCAGCCGGTTGTCGCGCGCCCCGTCACGCCGCAGACCATATCCGCATTGCAAGAGCTGCTCAACAAAACTCAGATCCTTGCGTCACTCCAACTGCAATCCACCGGGCGCGACAAGGATGGAGTCTTCATCCGATTTCACTCGGCCATTGTTTTGGTTGCAGCCTCCGATTGGAATGAGCCGGACATTCAGACTGCATTGACCGGCTTCGTTCGTCCCGGCCTCACCGCCGGCGAACATGGCGTTGCCTGGCAGCAGAAGTCCGGCTACTCGCAACTCGATGGCCTGTGGCCGCTGGCGGCTTCGGTCCACGGAAAGTATCTTATCGTGGCCGACGATCCCGCATTGATCGAAGCCACGCTGGCGAACTTCAACCGCAAGCCGGATCTAAAACCTGCCGTCTTTGTCGCCGGATTCAATCACGAAAATGAGCTGGCGACTTTCGCCCGCTTCTCCGGCGTGATCGACCGCCCCAACCTGGCACAGTCCAATATGCCCGGCGTGGAACGGGAGCCGCAATTTTTCTCCGAGAACATGGCCAGCCTCAGTTCAACACTCGCCGCAGTTTCAGCGGAAAAAGTCATAGTGCGCAACGAAGGAGATAAAGTCCTGCAAACAGTCACCTACGAATGGTCCAAATAAGAATAGCTGCGCTGAGCCTGATTGCCGGTTTGTGCGCTGGCTGGTCGGCGTTCGCCCCCAGCATCTGAGTTGGAGCACAGCTCCCAGCGACAGTTTTACAATGCGAAAAGAAGGCGGCCACGTTATTCTTGAGGGAGTCGGCCAGGGACACGGTATCGGGCTCTGCCAATCGGGAGCCGGTGCCATGGCGGAAGAAGGCGCCAGCTTCCGCCAGATTCTCAGCCACTACTATCCAAATGCCATCATCGTTAATCTTGGCCTTGGCCGTAGCCTCGAACCTGCTGCTTCTGCTCGATAGTTTCGTGAATGGGGCCAGAGTTCAACAGCTTCGTTGGCGCGTAAATAATCTCAGCGAACTTGAGCTTGAGGAAAATCATTATGCCTCCTACGGATTTCGCCGTCGAAAATACCGCCGACGCTTTGCGGCAGAGATTTGTCCAGCGATTCGGATCGTCTCCGCGGATTTACCAGGCGCCGGGACGTGTCAACTTGATCGGCGAACACACAGATTACAACGACGGATTCGTCATGCCCGCGGCGATCGGTTTCTATACGCGCGTCGCCATTGCCCCGCGTCAAGATCTCAAGCTCGCGGTTTACTCCGAAAATTACTCCGAGCAGATGGAGTTCGATCTCGACCATTTACCGGCCAAGCGCTCCGGCCACTGGAGCGATTATGTGGTTGGCGTCGTGCAAATGCTGGCGCGGTCGGGCAGGAAGCTGGCCGGGGCCAATCTGTTGGTGAACGGCGATGTGCCGCAGGGCGCGGGATTGAGTTCGTCCGCTTCGATTGAAGTGGCCGTCGGCTACGCCTTGCTCGATCTGGCCGGCCCGGCGGGCGCTACGATCGACCGCGCCAAGCTCGCCTTGCTCTGCCAGCAGGCGGAAAATGAGTTTGTCGGCGCGCGCTGCGGAATCATGGACCAATTCATTTCCAGCCACGGAAAGCGCGATCACGCTCTCCTGCTCGATTGCCGTTCCCTCGAATACCGGCTGCTGCCGCTGCGCGACGACGTTGCACTCGCTATCTGCAACACCATGGTCAAACACAGCATCGCCGCGGGCGAATACAACCAGCGGCGAGCCGAATGCGAAGCGGGCGTGCGCGCTCTGTCGCAGTATCTGCCCAACGCGCGCGCTTTGCGCGACGTGACTCTCGACGACCTCGAAGTTCACGGCCGCGACCTGCCCGACGTCGTCCGGCGGCGTTGCCGTCATGTGATCGGCGAAAACGCGCGTGTGTTGCAGGCAGCGGCTGCGCTCGAACACGGCGACTTGCAGGCATTCGGCAAGCTGATGCTGGAGTCGCATCGCAGCCTGCGTGACGATTATGAAGTGAGTTGCGCCGAACTGGATTGGATGGTCGAACTAGGCGCGCACGCGGAGGGTGTTTACGGAATTCGCATGACGGGAGGCGGGTTTGGCGGTTGCACCATCGCGCTCGTCCAGGCCGGCTCCGTCGAAACATTTAAGCGGACGATGCAGGCAGGCTATGAGCGTAAGACAGGCTCGAAACCGGAGATTTATGTCTGCTCCGCAGCCGATGGAGTTGGCCCAGTAGCCTGAGAGGCGGCCGGAGAAGCAGACTAGGAGATGGGAACCAAGCGAATGAAGGTCCTGGTCACAGGAGGAGCGGGTTACATCGGCAGCGTGGTTGCCGAAGAACTATTGCAGGCCGGACACCAGGTTATCGTCTTCGACAATCTGAGCCACGGCCATCGCCAAGCCGTTCCAAAAGCCGCTGAGCTGATCGTCGGCGAGTTGGCGGATCGCGCTTCGCTTGACCGGCTATTCGAGTCGCGCGCGATAGATGCCGTCATGCATTTTGCGGCGTTGATCGAAGCGGGCGAATCGATGAAGGCCCCCGAACAATTCTTCCGCAACAACACCGCGAATGCGCTCACTCTGCTGGAAGCGATGCTCGCCGCCCGTGTGAATCGGCTCGTCTTTTCCTCAACGGCGGCGCTCTTCGGCAATCCCGAGCGCACGCCGATTGAGGAGGATGACCCCCTTCATCCCACCAATGCCTACGGCGAATCGAAGCTGCTGGTGGAGCGAATGCTCGCCTGGTTCCACCAGATTCACGGCCTGCGCTACGCCAGTCTGCGCTATTTCAATGCTGCCGGCGCGGCGCGTCCCGATCAAGGCGAAGCGCACCATCCGGAGTCGCACCTCATTCCCCGGGTTCTCGAAGTCGCGCTAGGCCGCGCTGAGCACGTCAACATTTTCGGAACGGACTATCCCACGTCCGACGGCACTTGCGTCCGCGATTACATTCACATCGGCGATCTGGCGCGCGCGCATCTGCTCGCCCTCGATGCGCTCGATAAGTCCAGTCCGCTGATCTACAACCTGGGCAACGGGCAAGGCTTTAGTGTGCGCCAAGTAGTGGAGGTCGCGCGGCAAGTTACAGGCCATGCGATTCCACTGATCGAATCGCCTCGCCGCGCGGGAGATCCCGCGGTGTTGATTGCCAGCTCGGAAAAAATCCGGCGCGAGCTGGGTTGGCAACCGCGCTTCCCCGATTTGAAATCCATAGTGGAAAGCGCGTGGCAATGGCATCGCGCTCATCCCGACGGATATCAGCCATGAATATTGAGTCCGCAAACTTAAACCCATGAATTTTTCCGAGCGTTTTTCCGAGCTAGCGTCGCAGCCGCATCGCCGCTTCAATCCGCTGACCCGCGAATGGGTGCTGGTGTCGCCGCATCGCGCCCAAAGGCCATGGCAAGGGCAGGTCGAAGACGTTTCCCACGAAGCGTCGCCAACGTACGATCCCAACTGCTATCTTTGTCCCGGCAATGCTCGCGCTGCGGGCGCGAAGAATCCTGCCTATACCGAGACGTTTGTCTTCGATAACGATTTCGCGGCGCTGAAACCCGATACGCCCTCCGGCGACATCGACGAAAAGGGACTGTTCGTCGCCCGCAGCGAAGCGGGACGCTGCCGCGTGGTCTGCTTCTCGCCCCGGCACGATCTCACCATGGCCCGCATGAGCGTGCCTGAATTGCGGCTCGTGGTCGATGCCTGGGTCCGGGAGTTCTCCGCGCTGGAGAGCAATCCGCAAATTCGGTATGTGCAGATCTTCGAGAATCGCGGGGCGATGATGGGTTGCAGCAATCCTCATCCCCACGGGCAAATCTGGGCCAGCGAAACCGTGCCCAACGAATTGGCGAAAGAAATTTCCGCGTTTCGCGACTACCGGCAAGCGCACGGCGCGACTTTGCTCGGCGATTATCTGAATCTTGAACTCGAAAAAAAAGAACGGCTGGTTTGCGCCAACGAACATTTTGTATTGCTCGTGCCCTTCTGGGCAGTCTGGCCGTTTGAGACGCTGCTGATCAGCCGAAGGCCGGTGGCGGCGCTCGACGAACTGCATGACGCGGAGCGCACCGGCCTGGCCGAAATACTCCGCCAGGCGGCCATTCGTTACGACAATTTATTTCGCACCTCGTTTCCCTACACCCTGGGATTTCATCAGCGGCCCACCGATGGCGCGGAGCATCCGGAGTTTCACTTGCACGCCCATTTTTATCCGCCGCTGCTGCGCTCGGCGACGGTAAAAAAATTCATGGTGGGATACGAAATGCTGGCCATGCCGCAGCGCGACATCACCGCCGAAACCGCGGCGCAGCGCTTGCGCGATGTGCCCGCCCAGCATTATCGGGAACAGTAGCCGCAGCCGGATCTCGCCCCTCCGGCGGGCGGGGACGCCCGGTCCTCCATCGCCGAGCTTGCTGCGGCGGCAGAATGCGATCAGTCCCACGGGCCGCCACTCATCGGCCCGAACCTGGGATCCCATTCCCGGGCTCGATGGGACAACGCCGGCACATCCACAAGCGATTGGACTTCAGGCAGCGGATCATGCAGGATTGGGCTCTCGTCCGGGATTGCGGGCATGTTTTCCGCGCTTTCTCTCTGCTCGGAACCGGCATAGGTGAATTGCGGCACGATCTGTTGGAGTTGGGCAAGGATCGAATCTCGAATACCGACGGACACGGCGGCGTGGAGTTCGTCGAGGCTGCCCTTCAACGCCGGCCAGGCGAGCCGGGCGCTTTCGGTGCGGGCTATCTTCTGGCAGGCGCTCGGCGAGACGCGTTCGTCGGGATAGAAGAGTTCCTCGAAGAGTTTTTCGCCGGGACGGAGGCCGATGAACCTGAATTCCTGGCGCGATTTGCCGGAAAGGCGGACCAGCGTTTTCGCCAGGTCCGCGACCCGCACCGGTTCTCCCATGTCGAGCACCAGGATGTCGCCGTCACGCCCGATGGCGAAGGCCTGCAACACCAGGCTGACCGCCTCGGAGATGGTCATGAAGAAGCGTGTGATTTCCGGATGGGTGATGGTGATGGGCTGGTTTTGACGAATCTGTTCCTGAAACAGCGGAATCACGCTGCCGCTCGATCCGAGGACGTTGCCAAAGCGCACCGACACGCAGCGCAAGCGCTTTCCCGGCCAGGCAGCGAGAATCAATTCCCCTACCCGCTTGGTGCAGCCCATGACATTGGTCGGATTCACCGCCTTGTCGGAGGAAATCATCACGAAGGTCGAGCAATTCGACCGCTCCGCCACGTTCAGCAGCGCCAGCAGGCCGAAGACATTGTTGCCGACCGCTTCCTCCACGTTGTCTTCCATGACGGGCACATGCTTGTAGGCGGCGGCATGGAAAACGATCTCGACTCCGTAGGTCAGGAAGATTTTGCGCATGCGCTCCGGGTTGCAGAAGTCGGCGACGCAGAAGACCTTGCTTCGCTTTTGCGCCGCCGTTCGCCGTTCCCTGGGCAAGCTGATGCTGCAAGTGAAAAATCCCGGTTTCATTCTGGTCGAGGCACAGAGGAGCTTCGGCTTGACAGACCTTGATCTGCCGGCACAGTTCGGAGCCGATCGATCCCGCGGCCCCGGTCACCATGACCACGCGGTCGCGGATATGCTCGCGCACCGGCTCCAGATCGAGATCCACCGGGATGCGCCCGAGCAGGTCCGCCAGCGAGACTTCCCGCGCCTGTTGCAGGATCACTCGGCCCGGCGATCAGTTCGGCCAGCGCGGGCACGGCGCGGAAGGCGCGTCCGCCTCGCTTGCAGATTGCCACCAGGCGCCGCATCTCGGCCGGCGTGGCCGATGGAATCGCAATCAAGACTTCGTCGATTCTCTGCTTGGCGAGCCATTCTCGCCAGCGCTTCGACCGGGCCGAGCACCGGCACGCCCAGCACCCGCAGCCCTCTCTTCCGCGGATCGTCGTCGACACAACCGATCACCCGATAGCCGTTCTTCGCTTCCTGGGTTTCGCGAATGATCATCTGGGCGGCGTGTCCCGCGCCCACCAGCAGCAAGCGTTTCGAGGCCGAATCGCGTCGCGCGGTTTCCGCCAGCACGCGCGAGAACACGCGCACGCCGGTCAGGAGGGTAAAGGTGATCAACGCCTCCAAGGCATAAATCGACAGCGGAAAAACCTTGAGTCCCAAGCCATAGCGGACGATCACCAGGAAACGCGAACGAACCGGCGAGGATCGGCTTTCAAAATATTCCCCAGCATCGCTGATCCCGGTATAGCGCCACCAGCCATGCATCAGATTGAAAAGGGCATCACCGCAGCCGGACCACAACCAGGACGGGGCCGCGGCCAGAGCAGGCCGGGCGTCGGGCATGCGGAACTCGAAGCGCAGGAGCCAGGCGCACACCAGCGAGCCGAAGATACAGACCCATCTGCAATCCCAGCACCGCACAGAGACCGGCAACCGCAACAGCGCGGAGCACTTCTTATTGATTTTTCTCATAGCACGAGCGGGTCACCTTCCTGGTTATGGCCGATTGTTGGGTTGATCGGCAATCGCGGGCACTTCCTTGAGCGGACGGCACTCGGTGGATTGGCGGGGTAACGCGAGGCGGCATTTGCATGGTTACCCTGGCCTGCAATCTGGCGCTGAATAGTGTGCGACTCCAGCCGGGCCACCGGCCACCGCCAGATTTGCAGGGCTTAGTCCCTGAAGGATTAAAGATTGAAGATGGCGAGGTTTAGGGCAACTGGGAATCTTGTCTAGTGCTGCACGCCCTCCGCCCTCAGCACCCGCCAAAGTGTGAGCAGCAAAATCTTCAAATCCACGCCCAGCGACTGCGCTGCCATGTATTCGGCGTCGTATCCCACCTTGACGGGAATCGCCAGCTCATCGCGGCCATTGACTTGCGCCCAGCCGGTGATCCCGGGAACCAGGCGATGCACGCCGCGCCGGGTACGCAGCGCGACCAGATCGTCCTGATTGAAGAGCGCCGGACGGGGACCGACCAGGCTCAGATCGCCCCGGCAGACGCTGACCAGTTGCGGCAATTCGTCCAGGCTGGTCTTGCGCAACAGGGCTCCGATCGGGGTCAGATAGCGTTCCGGCTGGCGACAGCAAATGGGTCGCAACCTGCGGCGTGTCGACGCGCATCGTGCGGAACTTGGGCATGGCGAAAAATACGATTGTCTTTTCCCACGCGTTCGGACCAGTGCAGTGCCGGGCCGCAGGAGGTCAACCGCACCGCCGCCCAGCACAGCAGAAACAGCGGACTCGACAGGACGCAGCAGCACTCCGCCCAGAACCAGGTCCATGCCCCGCTTCCATGGCGGCAGCCGGTACGCGGAAAGATGAAGGTTGTGCTGATCTGGCCGGGGCGATGAGTCTTGACCATGAAAGAGAAACCCGTCGATCGGGAGAAGGGAGATACGTTTGGGAAGTCGAGCTGCGAGAAATAGGGAGCCTCAGCCCGGACCTACTGGGCCGAGTCCCGCGCCTTCGGCGGCGCGCCCGGTCCCTTGATCACGCGCTTGTCGGAACTCAGGTGGTATTCCGCGCGCTTGAAGTAGTCCCGCGCCCGCACCGCGCAACGCACCAGAAGCTTGCTGGCGCGGCTTTTGCCAAAGTAGTCGTAGGCTTCGTTGAATTCGATCAACGCGTCGTGCAGTTCGCGAAGCGAGCTTTGCGGGGTCTGATTCACGCTTTGACTTCCGAAGTGGACGACCTCGGCGCAAGGCGTGTAGTGCACCGTGTAGCCCCTTTGTCTCAGCATGAAGTTGTAGGCCAGGTCGGAGACAAAGAGACGGAAGCGTTCATCGAGCATGCCCGCGTTCTCCCAGGTCGAGCGCCGCACCATGTAGGCGGTCGTGCCGATGCTGTCGACCGGCTGCGCTTTCGAGTAGTCGAAGTCGGTGGCGTAATAACGGTCCGTCAGCCGGCTCCGGGAAAACAGCTTGTGCCAGTTGAGGGCCTGCAACAGCAGGGTGCCGGGCCCGGAAAAATGGCGGATGCAGTGCTGCACCGAGCGGTCGGGATTCAGCAGCTTCGGTCCGCAGGCGGCCACCCCGGGATTCTCGTCCATGTACTGGACCAGCGCCTGAAAGGCATTGCCGATCAGCAGCGTATCGCTGTTTAAATGACAGGCATAGCGCGCCCGCGACATGCGCATCCCGAGATTATTGTTTCGAACATAGAACTGGTTGGTCTGGTTGCGGACGAGGATGACCTCGGGGAAAGTTTGGGCCACCATGTCGGCGCTGCCGTCCCGGGAACTGATCGTCGATGCAGATGACTTCAAAGGCAATGCCACGCGTGTGCTGGTAGATCGACGAAATGCAATCGCCGAGCAAGCGCCTGGTATTGTAGCTGGGGATGATTACGGTAAGGTCCAATCCATTGTCCATCGATTTCTCCCGTTCTTTATTGCGATTTCGTGGTTTCGAGATCGCTATTCCGATGTCGCGGTTCCGATATTTTGCGGGCGGGAATGCCAACCACGGTGCAGTCGGCCTCGACCGAATCCACCACCACCGCGTTCGCACCGACGGTCACGTTGTCGCCAATGCGAATCCCGCCCAGGATCTTCGAGCCGGCGCCGAGCGTCACGTTGTCCCCGACCTCGGGACGCAGTGTGGAATCGAAATGCAGGTCCATGTTCGCTGGGCTCCGAGCGTCACGCCCTGGAGAATGGTTGCGTTTTGGCCAATCCGCCAGGCCCCGATTACAGTTCCCGATGGGTGAGGGAAAAAAATCCCCGGCCCGATCTCGCAGCGCGGCGTGACCTCCAGGCCAAAGAGCACAATATTGAGATACGTCAGTAGTTCGGGCAGAACGGGAATCCGCGCGCGCATGGCCGCCCGGCTCAAGCGGCAGAGCACAATGGGCAAGAACCGGGGGTGCAACAGGCGTCGCAGCAACTCGGCAAAGCCGGGTCGCGTTATTGGTCTACCCTCGAGCCCGACCTGGCGCGCCAGATCGCTATACAGAAGCTGTCTGAGGTTTTTCATGGGTTGGTTGAGTAGGGTTGTGCATGCTCTACAACATTAGAGGCCCAGAACCGGATTACTTTAGCCGACGCGGCGATAAGGAGACTTCATCAAAGAACAGTAATAGGCAACATGCTTACTTGCCATGTTGCTTAGCGCAAACACTTCTTCAAATAATCTCTTTGAGGCGGTTTTATAGATTGCCGGATTCGAGGTCACCTTGCGGATGGCCAGGACGAGGCTCTGGGTATTTTCTAGTTCGAAAAAAGCCAAGTCTTCTTCGGCAATTAAATCTGCATATATCGGAAGCCGGGAGCACACCAAAGGCAATGCGCAAGCCATCGCTTCCAGCATGGCTAAGCAATAGCCCTCGGAGCGCGAAACCATGGCAAACAGATCAAAATGGCAATTGTAACGAGAAGAATTGTCGCGAAATCCGAGGACTGTAAAGCGATCGGAAACGCCAAGGCTTTTCGCTAACTCCACAAGAACGATTGATTCCGCTCCTTCTCCGACAACAACCACCGCGCAATCAGTCAATTGAACTAAGGCACGGACGAGCTGGTCGAGGCCCTTCCTTTTGGTCACCAAACACACCGCTCCGATGATCTTAAGGGAACGGGCCTTGTATTGATCAAACACAACATGATCAGGCGGCTCAATGGGCACGGCAGCGGGACACGGGATACCGTAGTTAAGGATGATGTCATTCTTGGCATTCTTGGCGCCAACCAAAGAACGGTAGTGGGTCGCCATAAAGGCGCTGGAATATATTAAATTCGGGATCAAGCGCAAGGCTACACACCACAATCGGATCATGATCCTCGCCTTCCATTTGGGGTAGGTATAGGTTATACAGTCAGGAATCATATTGTGGAGACTCGTGATTTTTCGATCGCTGGCAATTGGCAATAAGGCCAAGATAAGATCGGGGAGAAACATGGTGGAATGGACGAAATCAAAATGGAACAGTTTATGGAAATTGACTATTGTCAATTGGCTGCATTTGACGGGAAACTCTATTCCTTTGCCTTTTCTTAAATAAAATACTTCCATTTCCAATTCGGGTTGATGGAGTAATCCTGCGATTAGCATACGAGTAAAGAGAACGGGACCCCGGTTCTCAAGAGCGGGAAGAATATAAGCAACTCTCACGCTTCTGACCTCCGGCCATTGTTGGCAGCGACGTTGCCTGGATCATATGTCTGGAAAAACATGGATAACACTGTAACCAATGGAGCCGGCGCACAGCATACTTCTTATATTGTTAGGCCCGGCATATGTGAGCCGTTTCTGACGGCGGCCCATTTTCCCAATTACGCCAAGAGGAAGGAGAACCGTCGCTGAAGGTAGTTCTGTATTCATCGACCAGACCTTTGACCTGCAAGTCGATGATTAAAGTCGTCAGCGCATAGCACACAACAATGATGGACGCAAACTGGCGATAGCGAGGATGCCCGTTAATTCGTAGAAAGTAGCGACTCTCAACCCCGGTCATAATGACCGAGGTGGTTTTTTCTGCCAAGAAAAAGGAGAGAGTCGCTATGAAGAGACGATACCAGATTGACCGGCAACGGGCGGTGCAAGAGTTCCGCCAGTTGGCCCGCGAAGAGAACCCTAACCTGCAGATGATTTTTCCCCTGGCCGAGGTGGTGGGACTTCTGCAAGAAGGAGTGGGGAACCTGCTGCGCGAGGCCGGTCTTTCCCTGATGCAGTTGGTGATGGAAGAGGAAGTGCGGCACTGGGCCGGGGAGCGGCACGAGCAGCATCCGGCGCGGCGCGCTCATCGCTGGGGAAAAGAGGCCGGCTACTGCGTGGTGGACGGGCAGAAGGTTCCGATGCGGAGGACGCGGCTGCGCACGCCGGAGAATCGCGAGCAACGGCTGGGCAGTTACGAGTTGTTCCAGCGCAGCGGGCCGATGGAACACGCGGTGTGGGACAAGGTGATGCGCGGGCTGTCGACGCGCAACTACGGGGCGGTGGTGAAGGACTTCCGCGACGCCTACGGGGTGGAGAAGTCGGCGGTGAGCGAGAACTTCATCGCCTCCAGCCGGGAGAAGTTGCAGGAGTTAATGGAGCGTCGGCTGGGCGAGTACGAGTTGTGCGCGGTGCTGATCGACGGCACGCCGTTCCGCGACCGGCAGATGATCGTGGCCCTGGGGATCAATGTTGACGGGCGCAAAACCGTGTTGGGCCTGCGCGAAGGGGCCACCGAGAACGCCGCCGTGGTCGGCGAGTTGCTCGGCGATCTGGCCGCTCGCGGGCTGGACTTCACGGTGCCGCGTCTGTATGTGCTGGACGGAGGCAAGGCGCTGGCGGCGGCGGTGCGGCGGCATGCGGGCGCGGCGGCGATGATCCAGCGTTGCCAGGTGCATAAGCGGCGCAACGTGATCGACCACTTACCCGAAGAACACAAACCGGCGGTCAAGAAGAAACTGCAGAACGCTTACTCGATGAGCGAATACGCCGACGCCAAGCGCGCGCTGGAGCGACTGCATCGCGAGCTGATGGAGCTGAATCCGAGCGCCGCCCGCAGCCTGGAAGAAGGCATGGAAGAAACGCTCACTGTGCATCGTTTGCGCGTGCCGGCTAAGTTGCGCCGCACCCTGGCCAGCACCAACGTCATCGAGTCGGCCTTCTCCATCGTGGAGACGGTCTGCCGTAACGTGAAACGCTGGCGCACCGGAGACCACATCGAGCGTTGGGTCGGATCGGGTCTGCTGGTGGCCGAGCGCCAGTTCCGCAAGGTGCAGGGCTACCGCGAGATTCCAGCGCTGTTGACCGCGCTGGCCAACACGGCGTCGAAGAAGGCGGTTGCCGAGGATGCGAGGGTTGCGTAACCTATGACAGTCGAGAGCCGCTAACTTTCAACGGAGTTCCGGGCAATCTCGTGCTCAAACAGCCTAGCATAGGGAAAAAGATAGGTTCACCGAAGCGTCTTTATCGGCACTTCTTTTGGCTGTTTTAGGGTGACGGCAGGTACTTTAGTCCTCGTGCGTAGAGTGGACACTGCAGTAAATCGGACAAACGATCGCGGAGTTCGACTTCAAGAACCGCAAAGCTTCTTCGACGCCGACGAGGATGCCCGTTAATTCGTAGAAAGTAGCGACTCTCAACCCCGGTCATAATGACCGAGGTGGTTTTTTCTGCCAAGAAAAAGGAGAGAGTCGCTATGAAGAGACGATACCAGATTGACCGGCAACGGGCGGTGCAAGAGTTCCGCCAGTTGGCCCGCGAAGAGAACCCTAACCTGCAGATGATTTTTCCCCTGGCCGAGGTGGTGGGACTTCTGCAAGAAGGAGTGGGGAACCTGCTGCGCGAGGCCGGTCTTTCCCTGATGCAGTTGGTGATGGAAGAGGAAGTGCGGCACTGGGCCGGGGAGCGGCACGAGCAGCATCCGGCGCGGCGCGCTCATCGCTGGGGAAAAGAGGCCGGCTACTGCGTGGTGGACGGGCAGAAGGTTCCGATGCGGAGGACGCGGCTGCGCACGCCGGAGAATCGCGAGCAACGGCTGGGCAGTTACGAGTTGTTCCAGCGCAGCGGGCCGATGGAACACGCGGTGTGGGACAAGGTGATGCGCGGGCTTATCGACGCGCAACTACGGGGCGGTGGTGAAAGACTTCCGCGACGCCTACGGGGTGGAGAAGTCGGCGGTGAGCGAGAACTTCATCGCCTCCAGCCGGGAGAAGTTGCAGGAGTTAATGGAGCGTCGGCTGGGCGAGTACGAGTTGTGCGCGGTGCTGATCGACGGCACGCCGTTCCGCGACCGGCAGATGATCGTGGCCCTGGGGATCAATGTTGACGGGCGCAAAACCGTGTTGGGCCTGCGCGAAGGGGCCACCGAGAACGCCGCCGTGGTCGGCGAGTTGCTCGGCGATCTGGCCGCTCGCGGGCTGGACTTCACGGTGCCGCGTCTGTATGTGCTGGACGGAGGCAAGGCGCTGGCGGCGGCGGTGCGGCGGCATGCGGGCGCGGCGGCGATGATCCAGCGTTGCCAGGTGCATAAGCGGCGCAACGTGATCGACCACTTACCCGAAGAACACAAACCGGCGGTCAAGAAGAAACTGCAGAACGCTTACTCGATGAGCGAATACGCCGACGCCAAGCGCGCGCTGGAGCGACTGCATCGCGAGCTGATGGAGCTGAATCCGAGCGCCGCCCGCAGCCTGGAAGAAGGCATGGAAGAAACGCTCACTGTGCATCGTTTGCGCGTGCCGGCTAAGTTGCGCCGCACCCTGGCCAGCACCAACGTCATCGAGTCGGCCTTCTCCATCGTGGAGACGGTCTGCCGTAACGTGAAACGCTGGCGCACCGGAGACCACATCGAGCGTTGGG
>CAVPYG010000009.1:0-41695 GCA_963709835.1 uncultured Acidobacteriaceae bacterium | reverse complement strand
GCCGGGAACGCTGAGGACCATGCCGACATCGCCGCTCTTGGTAAGAAAAGCCGTCTCATTCCAGAATCCGTACAGGTTGATATGGTCGTTTAGGGCACGCACTTCTTTCCACGGCTTGATGACCTTATCGACTCGCAGCATCACAGCACCTCCACGCGGGGGACGAACTGTTTGGCCGCGTCATAGCGCAGCTTGTAGCGTTCCGACTTCGCCAGGATGCGGAGAAACGCCGGATCGCTGTTTGTTACCCAATGCCCGAACGCAAAACCACCGATGAACACGGCGATCCCCGCCAGGATGGAATTGAAGAGATTGAAGGCTCCCACCGCGCCCACGCAGACGAAGTAAAACAAAGTCCGCTCCACGCCCAGATAGGTGAGGGGCTTATGCAGGCTCTTAAACACCCGGTTTGCGCGATGTTGTCGTGTTTTGTCTGTCATAAGCCCCTCGCCTAGCTAAACGTGTTGAATGAAAAAGTCTGGGACATTGGGACGGTCGCTAAACGCCCCAGAGCCAGCTCAGGACATTGACGGCGAGAACGGCGATGCCCGTTCCAGCGGCAACTCCGGCGAGTGCTTTCTTTGCGCCGGGTTCGCCGTGCGCGAAACCGTAGCCGCCGATCACGATGGCAACTAGGCTTGCAACCTTCGCAATCGTTCCGGTGAAGAGGCTTTGGATGGCGGTAAAGCCGGTGTCGAACGGTGAGTTCTGTGCCAGCGCGGCCACAGGCATGACAATAAATAGGGTGAAAGAACGGCGGTTAAACGCGCCCACTTCGACCGAAGAAGGGGCTGGATTTGGCGGATAAGATGGACTTGGAACCAACGTGATGACATTTGCGCCTCCAGGAGCAGTCAAAATCTGCTGTGTGTGGCGCAAAACTAACCGCACTCAATCACGATGTCCAATAACTTCTCGTACGGACATTATTCCTGTAGGTTATAAGTCCAGAAAAATATGAGCGATTCTGTCGATCAGGCCGGGGGCTATTCCGAAAGAAAGAAACTCGATCCACTTCGCAATAAAGGACATAGCCCTCATCATTTCGCTAAACCTTCGATCACTCTTACACCTTATGGACACCGGCGGGAACGGTCTGAACGCCATCGGAACAAGGCCAGGACAAGGCCGACGGAGCGTTGTCTCAAGGTATTGTGGCGCCTTCGTTGAATAATTATTCGTTTTGCAAGTCCCGCTATTTCAATAAGCTACACCTCCATTGAGCCGCCTGGTCAGAAAAAGTTGGCGTAACGAGTCGGCCTCGTGCCGTCCGTTATAACCAGTGGGAATAATGTCCGTACGAGAAGTTATTGGACACGGCGGCAGGAATCAGTCAAGTTGGTTAACCATCGCCGGTTCCGTGCGGGCTTGACGCGCCGAGGACGGCAGTGGTGGGCTTCGAAGCACCGTGCCCCGCTTTGACAATGGATATCTCAGCACCGTCGTGGACGGAGGATTCCAATTCGAGGCACTCGGGAAGAGAAGATTACGACTTTGATACAAGCTGCTGTTCAAAATCTCGACCGGGGGGCAGGGCCGAAGGCGAACTGTCATGAACGGATTCGAAAAGATTCAGGGTGCGGGGTGTAACGAGGGTTAAGGCGATGGAAATCTTAACCGTGCATGAACTGGCGACACTTTTGAAAATGAGCAAGCGGCAAGTGTACGAGATGACCTCGACACGCACACGCACCGGCGCGATGAAGAAGAACCCATTGCCGGTAGTGCGCATCAATGGCAACCTCCGTTTTCGGAAAGTTGATGTCGAGGCGTGGTTGGCGAAGTTGGCGCAGGAAGCGGCATGACGTGTAGCCAGGTCTGCCTGAAATGGACGGGGAAACCTGCGACTTCCGCTTTCCCAGGTGTGTCCACAGTTGATTAGTAAGGTCCCACAAGAGATTTCCACCGTCACATGGATTGACTCTCAGCAATCCCGCCCCATCGGCTTTTCCATCTGCTATTCGGGCGGAATACGCCGAAATAAGACGTAAAAGACGATGTTTAACGTAAAGTAAGTGACTGAAAACAAACACGCCGGACTAGGTCCGACCCGTTATGAGACCGTCGCTCTAACCACCTGAGCTACACCGCCAATCCGAAAATACGCGGGAAGAAACGAGGGACAGCCCGGACGAGGGCACAGAATCCCGCAGACGCGGGTGGACGCGTCCCTGATTCATTCTAAAAGTGCATCGATGGAGTGTCAAACAAATGCATGTCAAACAAATGAAGTGTCAAACTGCGGCGCTCCATGCGAAACTGGGCGGATGAAAGCTATCGCTGTGATTCCGGCGCGGCTGGCTTCGACGCGGCTGCCGCGCAAGATGCTGCGCGAGATCGCGGGCGAGCCATTGCTGGCGCTGACCTACCAGGCCGTGCGCCGCTGTCCCCAGCTCGACGAAGTCGTGGTGGCTACCGACTCCGACGAGATTTTCCAGTTCTGCCAAGGGCGCGGGTTTGGCGTGCGGATGACTTCACCTGCCCATCGCTCAGGCACGGAGCGAACCCACGAAATCTCCACGGTTATTGCTGCCGATATCTACATTGATGTCCAAGGCGACGAGCCGCTGACTCGCCCCGAACACATCGCCACGCTGATCGAACTCATGCGGCCGCCCGAGGTCGAAGTGGGCACGCTGAAAACGCCGGCGGCTGACGTCGACATTTCTAATCCAGGCGCGGTGAAGGTGGTGACCGATGCTGCCGGACGCGCGCTCTACTTTTCTCGCGCCACGATTCCCTTCGATCGCGACGGCGCGCATCCGCGATACTACAAGCACCTCGGAATCTACGGGCATCGCAAGAACGCGCTGGACAAGTTCGTGCGCTGGCCGGAGTCGTCGCTGGAGCGCAGCGAGCGGCTGGAGCAGTTGCGCTTTCTGGAGAACGGAGTTGCGATTCATGTAGCGGAAACTCCGTTCGACACGGTGGGCGTGGACACCGAGGAGGATGTGCGGCGGGTGGAAGAGATTGTGAAATTGCAGAAGTGACAACCTTTCTCAGCGCACTCCGCGATAAAGATTTTACTTCTGCAATTTCACTTCTGACTTCTGCAATCTTAGTGCTTCTTCGCCCAAGCCTCGGCGGCGGCGATTCGTTTTCCGGTCGCGGGATGCGAGTGGAACAGCCACTCGACCCAGCGGGCAGGAGTTTTTTCGGCGAGATTTTGCTCGGCTAATTTATTCATCGAAGAAATGAAGGGAGCGACGCTGGCCACGGACTGGAAGCAATAGCGGTCGGCCTGGCGTTCATTGAAGCGGGAGTAGGCGTTGAGCGCGGGCATGAGCAAAAACGAAAGTACGGTCGAGACCAGGACCAGCAACGGAAGACTGGCGAAGTCGGACATACGCTCGAACATGTCGAGCCGCTCCACAGCGTAGCTAAGAACATAGTTGGCCAGCCAGAAGCCGAAGAGGGTGATTCCCGCCTGCACGAAAATACTTTTCAGCATGTGCCGGCGCACGTGATGCCCGAGTTCGTGGGCGAGCACGGCTTCGATCTCGTCGTCGGAATAATTGTCGAGCAAAGTGTCGGCGAGAATGATGCGGCGGGTCGCGCCCAGCCCGGTCAGCGCGGCGTTGGCCTTTTTGCTCTTTTCGGACAGATGCCACTTATACACGCCGCGCACGCGCGTGCCGGCGCGTTCGCTCAAGACAACCAGGCGCCGCTTGAGTTCTTCGTTTTCGAGTGGCTCAAATTTATAGAAGATCGGGAACAGCACCACCGGCGCGAGTTGCGCGAGCAGCACCATAAGCCCGAGGAACATCGCCCAGGCGATCAGCCACCAATATTGCGGGCTCAAACGCATGAGCATGTAGAGCAATTCCACCGCAATCGTCGCCATCACGAGGCCGACCAGCAGACTTTTGAATTCGTCCCAGAGCCAGGCGCGGAGGCGCTGGTTGGATAAGTTATAAATGTGCTCGAGACGGAAGCTGTAGTAATCGAGCGGAGCGCCAATCGCTTTGGCGATCAACATCAGCATCAGCACGTAGAGGAAAACGGCGTAGGAATAATTCTGCGAAGCGCCGCGCAAGGCGAGATCTCGGATCGTGCCGGTCCATCCGGTGGCCAGCAGCACAACCAGCAGCGCGAAGCCGATGGCGAAATCGGCGACGCCGAGCCAGCGCTTGATGCGGTTGTAGCGGCGCGATTCCGGAGAATCGGCTGGCGGCGCGGCTTCCAGAGCAGTCGTCATGGTGAGTGCCAATATGCGAGTGCCATTATCCTACCGCGTTCCGAGGCTGGGTAAAACGCGAAAGTGAGTGGGACCCCAAGGCTCTTAGCCCCCAGCTTTTGGCTCTTAGCGTGTATCCCTTGTTGTTGAGCCCTGCCTTACGAATCTTTCGCCGGCTTCCAGAATTTCTTCAACCAGCGCGGGCGTGGCCGCTTCGACGTAGCAGCGCAACATAGGTTCGGTGCCTGAGGCGCGAAATAGTACCCACGCGTTGGCTCCATTGCCCTGCTTGGGAGCGTCGAGAAAGAACTTCACGCCGTCGCGATCCGCTTTACGCAAAATCGAATAAGCGCCGAGCTTTGTGGTCCGCAGATCGGCGGCGCGGCGAATGGCGGCGTTCTTGACCTCATCGGAAATGTGCAGATCGCGGCGTCCATAGTGATGCGGGCCGAATTCACGCTGCAAATCGGCGACCAACTGGCCGAGCGGCTTTTTTTCTTCCGCCATGACATTGGCCAGCAGGAGCGAGTTGAGAATGCCATCGCGTTCCGGAAGAAAGCGGCCGTATCCGATGCCGCCCGATTCTTCTCCGCCGATCAGAATTTCATGTTCCATCATCAGGTTGGCAATGTACTTGAATCCGATGCTGCACTCGTAGAGCTTGCGTCCGTGCTTGGCGGCGATACGATCGATCATGCCGCTGGTGTTGAAGGCGCGCACCACATCGCCCGGCCATTTCTTGTACACCAGCAACCAGTTCAGCAGGACGGCCATGCACTTGTGCGAATCGACGAAGCTCCCATCTTCCGTCACAGCGCCGATACGGTCCGCATCGCCGTCGGTGGCGAGGCCGGCGTGGCATTTTTCTTTCACCACAGTTTCCTGCAACAGCGCGATGTGGGGCAGGATCGGTTCAGGATTGATGCCGGGGAACAGCGGGTTCACTTCCTGGCGGATGGCGACATAGCGGATGCCGTGAGCGTCGAATATTTTCGTTAGGACTTCGCGTCCGGAGCCGTACATGGAGTCGATGGCAAACTTGAAGTTGGCGCGGCGGATGAGATCGAGGTTCGCGAACTGGGCGATCGCTTCGACGTAGGCAGGCTTCAGGTCCACCTCTTCTATTTTCGCGGGTGCAGGTGCCCCATCCTTGCGCGTTTTGTGCGCAAGGGTGGGAGACGAGTCCGAGGGCATTGTTTCGGCATCCATCTCCTCTTCTATGGACTTCATGATCGCGGGCGTGGCCGAGCCGCCAAACTTGGCTTTGAACTTCACGCCATTCCAGTTCCACGGATTGTGGCTCGAGGTGACCATGACTCCGCCTGCCGCGCCCAGGTTTTTGACGTTATAGGAAACGGCGGGCGTGGGCACGTAATCGTTGGCCAGCAGCACGGGAATGCCCGCGTCGGCGAGGACTTGAGCGACGGCGCGAGCGGCGCGGTCGGAAAGGAAGCGCGTGTCGTAGCCGACAATAACTTTGCGAGTCGGGTCTTCGTGCTTGAGCACGTAGCGAGCAATCGCCCCAGCCACGCGGCGCACGTTGTCAAAGGTGAAATCGTCGGCGATCAGGGCGCGCCAACCGTCGGTGCCGAATTTGATTGGGGTCATGCAGTTCTCAGTTCCCGGTTCTCAGCTCTCAGAGCGATGGGAAACAGGAGTTCAAGTAAGTCGCATGAGTTTCTTCTCATCCAGATGCTTCACCACTTTGCCTACATCCTGCGACCGGTCGAGCGTGGTGACGAGCAGGGCATCTTCAGTCTCGATAATCACTAGGTTGCTTACGCCGACCAGGGCGACAAATTTTCCGGGGGAGTGAACGTAATTGTTCTTAGCGTTCAAGGTAAAACTTCCGGACGCCAAGAACAGGCTTGCGTCGGCGGGTTTCTTCTTCGCCACATGATGCTCGTGCAGCGATGCCCAGGAACCGAGGTCGTTCCATCCAAAATCGGAGGGCAAACAGAAGATGCGCGACTGGGCTTCTCCCTTGGCCGAGCGAGGCTCGAGGACCGCGTAGTCGATGCTGATGTTTTCGCATTTTGGGTAGAGCTTGCGAAACGTTTCCGCGAATTTGCGCGTGCCATAGGCGGCGGCAATCTTTTCGAGAAGCGGGGCAGTGTTGGGAAGATGCTCGCGCAGCGCATTTGCCAGCGTGTCGGCGCGCCAGAGAAACATGCCGCTGTTCCAGAAGTAGTTGCCCGCGCCGAGAAACTGGCGGGCTGTGGCGAGATCCGGCTTCTCGGTGAAGCGGCGCACGCGGATCGCGTCTTGCTCAGCCGAAGCATATTCAGACGCTCCAGCCTCGGGTGTATCAGCCTCGATATAGCCGTAACCGGTTTCGGGGCGGGTCGGGCGGATGCCGAGCACGACGATGTTTTCTCCGGCGGCGGCGATCTCGATTCCTTGGCTGAGAGTCGCGCGGTATTTCGGCGGGGTCGGCGATGACGTGATCGGAGGGAAACAGGCCGAGCACCGCATCGGGATCGTGGCGAAGCAAAAGAAATGCCGCCAGGCCGATGGCGGGCGCGGTGTTGCGTCCGGCGGGCTCGGCGATAATCTGCTTCGCAGGAAGCTTCGGAAGCTGGCGCAGAATGGCGGGACGCAGGTCGTCGTTGGTGATGATCCAGAAACGGCTGGGCGCGGCCATGGGCGCGAGGCGGGCGACCGTTTGCTGGATCATGGTCTGCGTGCCGTCGAGCGCGAGCAGTTGCTTGGCGCGGCGCTTGCGGCTCAGCGGCCAGAACCGCGTGCCTCGTCCGCCGGCCAGGATTACGGGATAGAAGTGGGGGTTCGTGTTCACGGTCGTTGCAAGCCTAACATTTGCGCGGGGCGCGGCGAAAGGCTCTACCACCGAAGAGCGCTGTTGGCTCTTAGCTCTTGGCTTCCAGCTAAAGCCAACAGCTAAAAGCGATTTTTCCGCACGCTGTCATAGGTCGAGCGGCAGGCTCGGGCACTATTCCGCTGGGCACGCTGGCCTTCAAAAACTCCACTGCCACTGCGGGCGCACTGTGAAATTCTTGCACCGCGGCGGGAATCACGACCGCATCGCCTTTGGCCAATGTCACCGGATCGCGGCCCTGCGCCTCGACAACTCCGCAGCCTTCAACTGCGACCAGAATCTGCACGGAAGTTTTGCCTGAGTCGCTCTCGGCTCGGCGGTGGAGAATACCTGCGGCTCCTTCAATTCAAACAAGTCCACCGTGAAGTAAGGCGCGGCAATCATGGAAGACTGCACGGTTCTTGCCGCCGTCAATGCCGACGGGCGCGGGGCGGATCACTTTGCCGGAGGCGTTGCGCTCTTTGATCGAGGCCAGGCCGCGCTCCAGATGCAGCGGGCGCGGACGTCCGTAATCGTAGAGACGATAGGTGGTGTCGGACTGCTGCTGCGTTTCCACGATGACGGCGCCCGGGCCGAGCGTATGCACCGTGCCGCCGGCAACGTAAATCATTTCGCCCTGATAAACGTTGATCCAGTTGAGCAGCTCTTCGGCGCGATTTTCTTGGATGGATTGCTCGAATTGAGCCACGGTAACGCCGGGCTTCAGGCCGAGCGCGATCTGCGATCCTGGCTTCGCGTGGGCCACGTACCAGCATTCGGTTTTGCCCCAGGGCTCGCCGAAACGCTGCGCAGTCGCGTCGTCGGGATGCACCTGGACGGAAAGTTTTTCCTCGGGGAACAGAAACTTCAGCAGCAAGGGAAAGCGCTGCGGATCGCGCGCGGCTGTGCCCACGAGTTCGGGGCCGAATTCCTTGCTCAGGTCGGCGAGCGTTCGTTTCGCCAGCGGGCCGTTCGCGACCACGCAGTTGTCGCCGGTGAGCCAGGCTTCTCCGATGCGCTCGTTGAATTTGTGATTGGGATAGATGGCGGAAAGATCGAGCGTGCCCCAGGGGCGCGGGTCGAAGGCGGGCTGCATCAGGAGTGGGTAGAGTTGGGTCATGGGAGCAAACTATGAAACGAGTGGCGTGTCCCGCAGATTCCGCGGCTGTAGACCTCATATTGTCATCCTGAGCGAAGCGAAGGAACCTTCTTCTTTGCCGGAGCCAGAGACAGCAGATCCTTCGCTTCGCTCAGGATGACAACTCTGAATTTGTTGCCATGAATCTAGAGGAGCGCGCCCTACAGCTCGCCGAAGAACTTCCGCATCCGCTCCAGCGCCTTGTCGATGTTCTCCATCGAGGTCGCGTACGAGATGCGGACGTGCTCGGTCGTGCCGAAGCCTTCTCCGGCGACCGTGGCAACGTGCGCCTTATGCAGCAGGCCGTGCGCGATGTCGGCGCTGCACTTCATTCCGCTCTTGCCCGAAAAATGCCGAGACATTCGGATAGGCGTAGAACGCGCCTTCCGGCATCGTGCACTTCACGCCCGGAATCGCGCGCAGTCCGCCGACAATGTGGTCGCGCAGCCTGATGTACTCCGCGCGCATTTCTTCGACGCATTGCTGCGAACTGTTCAGCGCCGCGACCGCCGCTTTCTGCACAATCGACGTCGGATTCGACGTGGACTGGCTCTGCAGTTTCTGCACCGCGCCGACGACCGCCGCGGGGCCCAGCGTGAATCCCAGGCGCCAGCCGGTCATGGCATAGGTTTTCGAAAGCGATCCGACCACCAGAAAGCGGTCGCGATATTCGTTCAGCGATCCGACCGAAAAATTCTTGCCGGTGTAGTTGAGATACACGTAACACTCGTCGGAAATCACCCAGATGCCGCGCTCATGCGCCAGGCGCACGACGGCGGTCATGTCTTCGGGACTCATCACCGCGCCCGAAGGATTGGAGGGCGAATTCAGAATAATCAGCTTCGTTTTCGGCGTGATCAGCCGCTCGACCATCTGCGCGGTGACGCGGAAACCCTGCGACTCATCGGCTTCGAGCAGCACGCAGTTGCCGCCGACGTAGCGCACCATGTCTTTGAACGAGACCCAGTAGGGCACGGGCAGAATCACTTCGTCGCCGTGGTCCACCAGCACCGAGATGACGTTGAAGAGCGCGTGCTTGCCGCCGACCGAGGCGCAGGTTTCCTCGCGCTTGTAGGCGGAGCCGAAATCGGCGGCGTGGCGGCGGATGATCGCGTCCTTGAGTTCGACCGTGCCGCCGACCGGCGTGTACTTCGAGAAATTGTCCGTTGAATCGCCGCGATGGCCGCTTCTTTAATGTGCTGCGGCGTCGAGAAATGCGGCTCGCCGGCGGTGGCGTCGACCACGTCGATCCCCTGCTGGCGCAGCTTATCGGCCTCGGCCACGGCGGCCATGGTGGCGGAGGGCTCAATGCGGTTGATGCGTTCCGTCAGGCGGACGGGATGGGTGACGGGATTGACGACTGTGCTCATGGTATCGGTGCTCAAACTTTCTTTTTTCTGGATTTGCCCTTGGCTTCGGACGACGCCTTGGCTGCGGCTCCGTCGCCGGTCGCGAACTTGTGAGCCACATCCATTTTCTCACGAAGTTTTTGCGCGACGAGTTCAGGGACCAGGCAATCGACCGATCCGCCGAGCTGCGCGACTTCACGCACCAGCCGCGAACTCAGGTAAGAATATTTTTCGGCGGGCATCATGAAAACCGTCTCCAGTCCAGGCTGGATTTTGCGGTTCATGAGCGCCATCTGGAGCTCGTACTCGTAGTCGCTGATGGCGCGAATGCCGCGCAGAATGGCCGTTGCCTCGACCCGCAACGCGTAGTCCACCGTCAGTCCTTCGAAAGTATCCACCGAGACGTTTTCAAAATCCGCGGTCATGGCTTCGAGCATTCGGCGGCGGTCGGCGACGCTGAACAGGGGGTCTTTCTCGGGATTCTGAAGAATGGCAACGACCAGTTCGTCGAAAATCTTGCTGCCACGCTCGATCAGGTCAAGATGCCCATTGGTGGGAGGATCGAACGATCCGGGATAGATGGCTTTAATACGCTTCACAGTGGCCTCGTTAAGAAAGTTAGATTGTATGCGGGGGCACGCGGGAATGGCAATCGGAAGGCCCTTCAATACGCGTCTTTCCGGTGGCGGAAGGAATGCAGCACGACTTCGTTTTCGAAAATGTCGTAGCGCAAGCGGTAGTCTCTCCAGCGCACCCGCCATTGCCCTTCGCCCGGTTTCAAGCCGGCGAGCTTCTTGATTTTGTGCCGTCCGCTGCGGTTGTGGGGATCGTCGCCGAGAGTCGCAAGCAACCCTTCCAGGGCGCGGACCAGGGTAGAGTCTTTCCTGGAGATTCCTCGGAATTCCCGCTCGAAAGCAGGCGTGGTAAGGATGCGGAACGGTCCAGGCATGACGTTCTAACTCTATCGTTCTTACTTACTTCTTGCGCTTGCTGCGGGGAGCTTTCAGTTCAGCCAAAAATGAGTTCGCACTTCGCGCCGCGCCACGCCGATACTCCGCCGCGCTCGTCTGGATTTGCTCCTTCACCGAGCGGTTCTGCATCTCCAGGTAATCCTCAAGATCGTCCACGTGCATGAGGCCAACCACGGGAATCCCGTCCTTTTCCAAAATGAAGAATTCGCGGTTCACGTGCACGCGGCGCACGACCTGGCCGAGGTTCACCCGGGCTTTGGTCAGAGGAAGTCGGGTCATAACGGTTTTCATACGTTGATCAATGTTAATCAGTATCGATCAATTTAGCAACTACTTGCTCCTCTGCCACTCCCGGTACGCTTCGCTTTTGCCGATGCCGCGCTCTTTGGCTACTTTTTTCAGGGCGGATTTTTCGTCCGCTTTCTCTTCGGCCATGATTTCGCGCACGCGCTGAGCCAGGCTTACCGTCTCCAATGCGGACGGGGCTACTCCCTCTTCGGTTTTTGCGATCAGGAGAGTGATTTCGCCTTTGACTTCTCCTCGTGACTTCAATTCGTTGAGAACTTCCTGGGCGCGTCCGCGGAGAAATTCCTCGTGGATCTTCGTTACTTCGCGGGCGACGACCACGTGGCGGGCCTCTCCCAAGACCTCGCAAACATCGGCGAGCGTCTCCAGCAGGCGGTGCGGAGCTTCGTAAAAAACCTGGGTGCGCGGAGAATCTTTGACGCTCTCCAACAACTTGCGGCGTTGGCCTGATTTCGCGGGAAGGAAGCCGCTGAAGCGGAAGGAATCGGTGGGCAGGCCGCTCGCGACGAGCGCCGCCAAAAAAGCGGATGCGCCGGGAATCGGCACTACCGGCACGTGATGCCGGATGGCCAGCGCGATAAGCCGGAATCCGGGGTCGGAGATGCCGGGCATTCCGGCGTCGGTGACCAGAGCGATCTTGGCTCCGCTTTCGAGGTCGACGACGAGTTCGGCGGCTTTGGTCATCTCGTTGTGTTCGTGATAGCTGACTAGGCGCGTCTGAATGCCGTAATGGCTGAGAAGCTTCAGGGTCTGGCGCGTGTCTTCGCAGGCGATCAGGTCAACTTCTTTGAGCACGCGCAGGGCGCGCAGAGTGATGTCTTCGAGATTGCCAATGGGTGTGGCGACGAGATAAAGCGACGGACCTCCAATGGCAGGGCCATGCTTGCGGCTGTCGCCATTCTTTGTGTCTTGCTGCATGAGGGGAGTCTAGCAAGAAAAGAGGGAGGTCAGAGGTTAGATTGCAGAGGTGCCGCCCCGGCTTCTCACCTCTGCAATCTAACCTCTGACTTCTGACCTTCCAGGAATCAGCCATGCCAATGCATTTTTACTTCGCCTTTTATTCGCTTCGTGCTAAACTGACCCAAAATGATGTGACCGCCAACACTTCGCACTCCAGCCGGCGGGTGTAGGCTACGGGAGATCGTACCCGGATTTCAGATTCACAAATTAGGAGCAGCCATTATGGCCGAGGATCGAAGCAACGAGCGCAGCAAAATCGAAGAGCGTAACAACGAGCGAGGCAAGGCAATCGATCTCGCCTTCGCTCAGATTGAAAAACAGTTTGGCAAAGGTTCCATCATGCGGCTGGGGTCGAAGGAAGCCATCGTCCCGATCGCGGTGATTTCAACGGGCGCGATTTCGTTCGATGCCGCGCTGGGCGTGGGCGGCGTGCCGCGCGGGCGGGTCGTCGAGATCTTCGGCCCGGAGTCTTCCGGCAAAACCACGATTGCCTTGCAGGTGATTGCCGAGGCGCAAAAGGCGGGAGGCATGGCGGCGTTCGTCGATGCCGAGCATGCGCTCGATCCGGCCTACGCCAAGAAGCTGGGCGTGGACGTGGACAACCTGCTGGTCTCGCAACCCGACTACGGCGAGCAGGCGCTGGAAATTACCGAGGCGCTGGTGCGCTCGAATGCCATTGACGTGCTGGTGGTGGATTCGGTGGCGGCGCTCGTCCCCAAGGCCGAACTCGACGGCGAAATGGGCGACAGCCACATGGGCTTGCAGGCGCGCTTGATGTCGCAGGCGCTGCGCAAGCTGACGGGAACGGTGGCCAAGTCGCGCACCTGCCTGATTTTCATCAACCAGATCCGCGAAAAAATTGGCGTGATGTTCGGCAACCCGGAAACCACGACGGGCGGGCGCGCGTTGAAATTTTATTCATCGGTGCGCATTGACATCCGCCGCATTGCGGCCATTAAAGAAGGAGACGTGGTCACGGGCTCGCGCACCCGGGTCAAGATCGTGAAGAACAAAGTGGCAGCGCCGTTCCGCGAGTCGGAGTTCGACATTCTTTATGGCGAAGGAATTTCGCGCGAAGGCGACCTGATCGATCTGGCGGTGGCCCAGAACATCCTGGAGAAATCGGGCTCGTGGTTCAGCTACAAGGGCGAGCGCATCGGGCAGGGACGCGAGAATGCGCGCACCTTCCTGAAGGAGAATAAAGACACGATGGCCAAGCTGGATGCCGAAGTGCGCAAAGCTCTGGGCATGGTCCCGTCGGCAGCAGTCGGCGGCTCCGGCAGCGGTCCCGGCGCAAGCCACAGGTACGCAGGGACGGGTCACGACCATGCCGAGCGCGGCGGACGCGGGGAAGGTGTCGGCGGCCAAACGGTAGGTCTCGTTCAGCGATAAGGCCGGTCGCGAGCGCGGTCATTAACGCGGTTTGGGAGAGACTAGCATTTACTTGTCCGCAGGCACGAAATCAAAATAGGCAAGATTGTTCCCGCGCTTGTAATGCAGAGTCAGGAGCGCAGGGCCCGCTTGCGGAAAGTGGATTTCTCCGCAATCCGCCTTATTCCAAAAGTGCCAGACCGCCCAATCCGGGTAGTCTGCCATCCGGAACTGGGTTGTGGGATCGAGTGGAAGTTTGCAGTTGACCGCGGGCTGGTTATTCAGTAAAAAATTAATGGTTTGCGCGGTGTATGAATACATGGCGACGATTCTGTAGGCGCCGGCCTTCTTGACATCCACCGTATAGTTGACCCACTCGCCATCCTCCGTCCATCCGATGTACAACTGTTGCCATTCCGGCGCGACCAGGTTCGGATGGTTCAGGTCCGCCCGCTTCTTGACATAGGAAATGTCCACACCCTCGTTTTCGCGAAAGTGGCAAACGTACACCGGAACGCCTGGTTCGCACTGTTCCGGCTGGTAATTCAGCTCCCCGCTGCCGTGGTTGATCGCGTCCACGTCGTGATAGGCGATTCCTTCCCCGCCCGAGTCGAACAGTGCCGCTTGCACCCTGCCCGGAATCGTCTGCGGACCAGTGGTGTGGGCCGCATCTTGAAAAGGTTTGCCCTTGTAGTCGTCAGGAACGCCCCCACCCGAGTTCGATCCAAACATCAGAAGCAGAAACAGGAATTGCAGGCCAAGTAGTTTCATAGATGCCTTCAGGAGCCGATGGATGCCACGACCCAGTCGCCAGAGCTTGAGAACAACCGCGGGGCTCTCCTTTTGTTGCGGCAATCATACTCCCCGAAGCCGCATTGACTCCTACAAATGGTCTCGGAACGGGCGATCGCAATCCCCGCCAGCCCCGCAAGCGATCAAGGTTTTCCGGAGTGAGGCCTTCGCGGAACGCATCAAAGCTGCCTAATCGCTGCTATAAACTCTCGGCACTCGCTGCGACAGGCCGCAGAGAATTTCGTAGGGGACGCTTTCGCAGAGGCGCGCCAGTTCCACGGCATCCACGCTTTTGGTGTTGCCTTCGCTCACGCTCTTGCCGATCAGCACGACTTCATCTCCCACGGCGATGTTGCGAATGTGGCTGACGTTGACGATGGTCAAGTCCATCGAAACGCGTCCCACGACCGGAGCATACTCGCCGTCGACGATCACCCGCGCGCGATTCGACAGCAGCCGCGGATAACCGTCGGCGTAACCGACGGGCAGCACGGCGATGCGGCCCGGCGCTTTGGTCACGAAGGTGCCCATGTAACCGACAGCTTGCCCGGCAGCGACTTCCTTTACCGTCAGCACTCGCGTCTTCCACGAGAGCACCGGGCGCAGCGGGAGTTCGGCGACGACGGCGGGCTGGCCGGCGCGCGTGAAGGCCAGCGAATATCCGTAGAGCGCGATTCCCGGACGCACCATGGTCTTCCAGGTATCGGGTCGAGCGCTCATGGCAGCGGAATTCCCCATGTGCACCAGCGGTGGATGGAACCCGTAATTCTGCAAAATCGCGAGTCCCTCTTCAAATCGCTTCATCTGGCGAAGGGCGTCTTCGGCGTCGAGCACTTCCGCCGAGGCCAGGTGCGTGCTTACGCCTTCGAGAGTCAGGTGCCGGCACGCGGACAACATCTCGCACAATCGCGGCAACGCTTCCACCGGCGCGCCCAGTCGATTCATGCCCGTATCGAGCTTCAAATGCACGGGTAGAATATTCTGCCGATCCCGCGCCGCTCGTTCCAGCGTTTCGATGTGCCAGGGTTCCCAGATGGTTGGAGTGAGGTTCTGGGCGACGATCCCCTCTTCCTCGCCCTTCCAGATTCCGGTCATCAGCAGGATGCGGGCCTTAGCGCCGCCGCCGCGTAGCGCCAGACCCTCGATGGCATTGGTGACGCCCAGCCACTGGGCGCCCACGGATTCGAGGGCGCGCGCGCATTCGACGGCGCCGTGGCCGTAACCATCGGCTTTGACCACGGCGCAAATGGTGACGTTCTGCCCGACGTGTTTCTGGATCGCGTGGAAATTCTCTGCCAGCGCTCCCAGGGAAACTTCCGCCCAGGTGCGGCCGTCGAGGATCAGCGAGCGGCGGTCGGGTATTTTCGGCAAATCGGGACGCGGCGCGTTCACGTAGCCGATTATAGCGAGTGAGACGCGCCGCGCTGTTAACTCTTGATGGTAATTGCCTATGTGGACCCTAGGCGCTGAGTCCCGGCTTTATCTGTCCGACAAAACGAAGTTCACCGTGATGTCGGTTTCCACTTCGATGGGCTCGCCGTTAAGCAGATAGGGGCGGTAGCGCCATTGCCGGACCGCGGCGATTGCCGATGCGACCAGCAGCGGATGCCCGCCGACCACTGCCAGGTTTTCAATAGTCCCCGCCTTGCTGATGACCGCCCGCAACTCCACCGGCCCCTGGATTTTCCCCAGTCGCGCGATGGTCGGATAGACCGGCTGCACGCGATGCAGAAGGTCGGCCTCGGCCAAGTGCGAGATAATCAGTGGTTTGACGGCGGCCGGACGCGGCGGAATGGCGACAGTAAAATTGCCTCCCGAGCCATCCATAACGCCATCGATTGGTCCGCCACCCGTTCCACAGCAAACGGTGGGCAATTCTGGCGCGATCGGGTCAGAGTTTCCATCATTGACTCGCAGTATCTGAGTGGGAACCGTTATAGGCGCAATGATTTGGCCCGGGTGAGGATTGGCGGCCGGATTCGCCGTACGATGCCCGGGCAGGGCCGGTGAATCCGTATGCGGCGTGAAAAACGCGGGTGTCGTGATCTGTATCCACCGCACTTGCGGCGGCCGCTCAACCCAGATCAACGAGATAGCCGCCAGTAAGCTCAGTGCAAAGGCCTGCATGGTGAAGGATGCGAGAGTTGCCCATCCGCGACGGGCGGAATGGTCCCAGGTTGTTTCGAGTGTGTTGAACATTGAAGTGGTGAGCATGGTGTCCTCCTTAACAAGCCTGCTATTGATACAGACACCTGCGGCTGGCGATTTGATCCTGAGAAGCGGGGCAAGCGAAAAAAAGACCGCGCTTGCACGCGGTCTAAAAAACAAATTCTCAACAAATCCCTGGAACCAAAACTACCCGAGCGGTGTCACGGTTTCTTCGGAGGCGTGCTTGGGGCCGCAGCCGGTTTGGCGGGCGCCGGTCTCGCGATTTTTGGCACTATGCCGCCGGTCGGTGCGGGCGCGGGCACGCCGGATTGAGCGTTGTAGGTCTCGACCACCTGCGGCGTGATGTCCATCGCCGGTCCAGCCAAAATCACAGGGCCCCGCGGCCAAGTCTGAGAAGTGTCGATGAGGAGTCCGTATCCGTTGTCGACCACGTATTTCTGGATCACGGGCACCATTTTCGTCAGTATCCTGTTTTCGATTTCGCCGGCCTGGTTCTGGAAGTCCTCCTTCGCGTCCGCGGCAGCGCGATCGAAACTCTTCTGCTTGGTCTCGATCTGCTTGACCAGCTTCTCGCGCGAGTCGTCATTCAGCTTGTCCTGCTGGGCGCTGAGTTGCTTCTTGAGGCTGTCGATTTCGTCGTTCATGCCCTTCAGTTCGCTCTCCTTGGGCTCGAACTTCTTCTTGAGCGCTTCGAGATCGCGTTGTCCTTCGTTGCAGGCGCCGATCGCCTCTTCGACGGCGAGGACGCCGATTTTAGTGCCATTAAACTTGGCCGCCGCCACTGCTGCAGCTGAGGGAGAGTCCGGTGGAGCGGCCGCGGGAGCGCCGGCTGCCGGGGCGGCTTGGGCCGCAGCGAAGATGGAGAGGCCGAAGACCACGGCCACGGTTAGGCGCGCAAACTTGCTGGTCGATGATTTGAACATGCCAATCATTTGGTTCCTTTGAACTCCTTTGGATTTTAGGAATGCTGGTAGCTTCCAGCTCGCTGGGTTCAACGAAAACGCTCGCAACCCGAGCCTATCAGTCGTCAGGCCTGAAACACGACCTGCAACACATACCTGAAAATGAACCTGAAAACCGGCGCGGCGTGCGCGCAAGACGCGTGCGCTGCCCGCCTCTCTTCACGCCAGACCGTAAGCGTGAGGATCAGGGTGTGGACGTTATGCATTATACGGAGCGCACCGGAGCAGCGTCAAACCATTTTGCCGCCCAGGCTGCCGTTCTTCCCGGCTCTCCGGCGCCGGCGCGAATTGGCTCGCCCCAGCACGTCGCGCGCGGGTTGGCAAACCATTTTGCCGCCCAGGCTGCCGTTCTTCCCGGCTCTCCGGCGCCGGCGCGAATTGGCTCGCCCCAGCACGTCGCGCGCGGGTTGGGCGGGAATCTTCTCCGCTGGGACGGGCCAGAGCCCCGTCACCACACACCTCCCCTTCGGCAAACCGCATCTTTTTCGCTAGAATTCAATGGACACGATTTTCAGTGAGTAACCAGGGAGCGGCAACGATGAGATTCTTGCGTCCTATTCTTTTCGCCATTGTTCTGGCGTCGGCCTTTATCTACTTCACCACCTATCGTGGCGGAAACTTCCATACCGCAGACTGGGTGGGGCGTCCGCAGCGCGTTGAAATCACCGAAGCCGCTGGCAGCGAATCGTTCGACGCCGAAGAGCAGAACAACATCAACGTCTATCGCAAGAACATCGCGTCGGTCGTGAACATCACTTCGCGCGTCATGACCTTCGATTTCTTCTACGGCCTGGTGCCGCAGGAAGGCCAGGGCTCCGGTTTCGTCATCGACAAAGAAGGACACATCCTCACCAACTATCACGTGATTGCCGAGGCGCGCCAGGTTGAAGTCACGCTCCACAACCGCAAGAAATATAAAGCCACCATCGTGGGCACCGACAAATCCCATGACCTGGCCATCGTCCAGATCAAAGCTCCCGACTTGCAGCCGATGGTGCTCGGTGACTCCGCCAATCTGCAAGTTGGCCAGAAGGTCTATGCCATCGGCAATCCCTTCGGCCTCGCGGGCACGCTCACCCGAGGCATCGTCAGTTCCATTCGCCAGGTGCAGGAGCCCGACGGCCTGGTCATTGAAGAAGCCATTCAGACCGACGCCGCCATTAACCCCGGCAACTCCGGCGGCCCGCTGCTCAACTGGCACGGCGAAGTCATCGGCATTAATACAATGATCGCGTCGAGTGTTGGGCAGAGCGCCGGCATCGGCTTTGCCATCCCCATCAACACCGCGAAGGCCGTGGTCAACGATCTGGTCACGCTCGGACGCGTGCGCCGTCCCGCGCTCGGCGTGCGCACCATCCCCATCGACCCGGAAATCGCTGGCGAACTCAGTCTGGCCGCCGACTATGGACTGCTAATCGTGCAAGCCGTTCCCGGAGGCTCGGCCGATCGCGCCGGATTGCGCGGCGGCTCCGAACGCGCCTACCTCGGCAACATTCCCATCATGATCGGAGGCGATTTGATCGTCGCCATCGACGGAGAAAAGATCGAAAGCCAGCAAACTCTCGCCCAGATCATGAACAAACACCGCGCGGGAGATACCGTGAAAGTAACCATTTTCCGGGGGAAGAAGCAGATGGAAGTATCGGTGGCGCTGGGAGAGGCTAGGGACCAGGTGTAGTTTGTTCGTGTGGACGCGGGCGACCCGCCCGCGTGAACTCGTGCCGATCGAGCGCCGGGCGCCCTCGCCTCAATCCAATGTTCTCTGTACTTCGTCCGACGGCGCATAACGGCCAGTGCCACGAGCGTCCGGGATGATGTGCCTGAATAAATAAACGAGTTTGAACCAGCCGGTAGTCTCCAACAGGAGCAGACCGCCCCACAAATCGCTGTGCTTTCCGCGATACCGCTCTTTCCAGTGCCACATTGTCACTAGCAGCAAGTAAATTGCCCCAGGCACAAAGAGCAACATACCCACGACGACAAGCGCTGGAGGTGCCATTCGTTCCAAGAATAAGCACGGGAGCAGGATGGCCAAACCAACCAGTGCCGCAATCCCGAGCCGACGCAGCCATTGAAATCTTGATTGCCAGAGTGTCGCATTCATGTCGGTCACTTTATTACAGTTCGGATTCAGATCAAAGAGCCGAGAGCGTCGCGCTAGCTGCCTCTGCAAACTCTGCCTTTAGCTTCCTCCGATTGAGGAGCTTCAGTGGTGCGAAAATCCCTTGCAATTCACTTTGCTACATAGCATGATATATAGCAAGAGGTGAATCACCATGGCACAGGTTTCTAAAGCACGGGTTTTTTACAGCGGCAGGAGTCAAGCGGTTCGAATTCCGGCTGAGTTTCGTTTCAAGACGGAAGAGGTCTTCGTCCGCCGCGACCCGCAGAGTGGAGATCTGATTCTCTCCGAATCTCCCGCCAAAACCTGGGCTGAAGTTTTTAAGGCTCTCGATGACGCCAAGTTTCCCGACGATTTTCTGGAGGATCGAGATCAGAGACCACCTCAGAAACGCGACGATTTATGACTCGACTCTGGATGCTCGATACCAACACCGTGAGTTACATTGTCCGTGGGAAGTCGCCTGCGGCAAGAGCCAAACTGTACAAACTTCAGGGCGATGAAATCGGATGCATTTCGGTGATTACCGAAGCCGAGCTCCGATACGGTACGTCCAAGCAAGCTCCGGGATCGGCGCGCCTCGCCGCGCTGAATACTTTGTTCGACAAGTTACGGATTCTCCCTTGGGGCAGCGCCGAAGCTCTTGTTTATGGAGACCTGCGGGCAAAACTGGAACGGGCCGGCAAAGTCCTGGGCAATTTGGATATGCTAATCGCAGCCCATGCCATCAGTGCAAACGCAACCCTGGTTACCCGGGATAAGGCGTTCGCTCAAGTCGAAGACCTGCGCCCTCCCGTGAACTGGGCGGTTGATCTATAGGCTCCGTGTGTGTGGCGCGGGCACCCCCGCCCGCGTCAGTTTGGCCTTACTTCCGATGGAGCGCCGGGCGTCCTCGCCCGGCAGCCCGTGTGCATCAGTGGGTTCACTTCACGGTTTGATCTCGATGGCAGTGCCGACCGGAACCAGTTTCCAGATTTCGTCCATCTCTTCATCGGATACCGCGATGCATCCATCCGTCCAGTCATGCAAAGATTGCTCCCCGCCCACCCACGCGTATTCCTTCGGAAGTCCGTGGAGCATGATGTCGCCTCCGGGACTGACGCCCAGCTTCTTGGCGGCGGCGCGGTCTTTCGCGTTTGGATACGAGATGTGATAGGCCTTGTAAAACTGGCTGTACGGACTTCGTGAATCGAGTACATAAAGTCCCTCGGGGGTTCGATGGTCGCCCTGCCGGGTCTTCGGTCCGACCGGTTCGCCACCCAAAGCAACTTTGTACGACCGCAATTCCTTCCCATGCGACAAAAGCACAAGCTTGCGCTCGCGTTTGTAGACGACAACGCGATCTGCGCTGACAGTGGTGTTGACCGTGGCGTTCTGCGCGATCGTGAAGGGCCAGGACGTGAGCAGCAAGAATCCAGCAACAAAAAGACGCATAGGAATAGAATTCTATTCGCAAAAACTTTTTACCACAGAATACACATGGGAAAACAGATAACCCCGCGTTCTCTGCGGTTAAGGCATTTCTCCGCGCACTCTGCGTTTAGATTTCCCCCCGTCAGCCCCGGCGCCTCGGCGGTGAACCAGCAATAGAACCATCGGATTTTCGTCAAAGATTGCCTTGCACCCGCTACAATGAAGGGTCTTAGTGCCGGCGGATGCGACGGCCGGGCGCCAGAGCGGGAAGGCGGTGAGCGACCGATGCTGCAGGCTGTATCGACCTACGTCTATGTAAAGGAACGGCTGCATCCGGGCCTGCTGGACGAACTGGTCAAGGCGGGAGCGCAGTCGATCGAGATTTTCGCCGCGCGGCAGCACTTCGACTACGCCAACCGCAAGCAGCACGTCCGCGAAATCGCCGACTGGTTCCGCTCCACCGGCGTGCCGCTCCATTCCGTGCACGCGCCGTTGTACGCCGACTACGAGTGGGGACGCACCGGCGCGCCGTCCGTCAACATCGCCTCCACCGACCGCGCCCACCGCATCGACGCCATGGACGAAGTCAAACGCGCGCTCGAAGTCGCCGAGCACATCCCGTTCCGCTTTCTGGTGCAGCACATCGGTGATCCCGACGAAACCTTCGACGAAAAGAAATTCGAAGCGGCCATGACTTCGGTCGAGCACCTGCGGGCTTTTGCTAAACCGCTAGGCGTCCGCGTGCTCGTGGAAAATATTCCCAACGAACTGTCCACGCCTCAGCGCCTGGTCGAGTTCATCCACACCATGCGCTTCGACGATGTTGGCGTCTGCTTCGATTGCGGCCACGCGCACATGATGGAAGGGATTCCCGAAGGCTTCGCCATCTTGAAAGACCACATTTGCTCGACCCACGTGCACGACAACAACAAAGACAAAGACACTCACCTTTGGCCGGGCAGTGGGTCGATCGACTGGAAGCAAACCATGGAATTGCTGCGCACCGCGCCGCAAAAGCCGCCCCTGCTGCTGGAAATCGATGGCGACGAAAAGAAGAACCCCAGCGTGGAAGTGAGCGCCACGTTCCAGAAGCTGGAAGAGTCGTAGGATTGATCGGGCCATCGGGCGATCGGGTCATCGGGTGATCGCGCGGCGCTTGAGGGGTTCGATATCCCGATGATCCGATGGCCAGATCACCCGATCCTCCTCGGCGTCTCGGCGGTGAAAAAAGTTCTTATGCCCACACCCATCAGCACCATTGCAGAAATTGGCAAACACGAAGGGCAGTCCGTCGCCATCCGCGGATGGCTCTACAACCTGCGCGAAAGCGGCAAGCTGCTCTTCCCGCAATTTCGCGACGGCAGCGGAGTCATCCAGGGCGTTGTCCCAAAGAACGCCGTGCCGCCCGAAGTCTTCGGCGCCATCAAAGGGCTGACCCAGGAATCGAGCGTCATCGTCGAAGGCAAGGTTCGCGCCGATAAGCGCGCTCCCGGCGGCTATGAGCTCGATGTGTCGAACGTCGTGGTCGTGCAGCGCGTGCCCGAGGTCGATCCTTATCCCATCACGCCCAAGGAACACGGCACCGATTTTTTGATGGAGCACCGCCATCTTTGGCTGCGCTCGCAGCGCCAGGCCTCCATCTTGCGCGTGCGCGCCGAAATAATTCGCGCCACCCGTGATTTTTTCGACACCAACGGATTCACGCTTACCGACCCGCCCATTCTCACGCCTGCCGCGTGCGAAGGGACGTCCACGCTTTTTCCCGTGGACTACTTCGAAGAGCAGGCTTACCTCACGCAGTCGGGCCAACTCTACGTCGAAGCGACGGCCATGGCGCTGGGCAAGGTGTATTCGTTCGGCCCAACCTTCCGCGCGGAGAAATCCAAGACCCGCCGTCACCTCACCGAATTTTGGATGGTCGAGCCCGAAGTCGCCTACGGCACGCTCGACGATATGATGGAACTCGCCGAAAACCTGCTGACTTTCATCGTCAAGCGTTGCCTGGAACGCCGCCGCCCCGACCTCGCCGTCATCGGCCGCGACCTGCCGAAGCTGGAGAAGATCGAAGCGCCCTTTCCTCGCATTACCTATGAAGAAGCTGTTACAAAATTGCAGGAAGGCCACGCGCAAGGCGCGCTCGAAAGTAAGTTCGAGTGGGGCGGAGACTTGGGTTCGCCCGACGAGACTTATCTCTCATCGCTCTACGAGCGGCCCGTCATGGTGCATCGTTACCCGGCCAGCGTGAAGGCGTTTTACATGGAACCCGATCCCCAGCGCCCCGATCTCGCTCTCTGCGTGGACGTGCTGGCCCCCGAAGGCTACGGCGAAATCATTGGCGGATCGCAGCGCATGGCCTCGCACGACCTGCTGCTCCAGCGTATTCACGAGCACAATCTGCCCGAAGAAGCTTTCAAGTGGTATCTCGATCTCCGTAAATATGGCAGCGTTCCCCACTCCGGTTTCGGCATGGGCATCGAGCGCGCGGTGGCGTGGATTTGCGGATTGGAGCACGTGCGCGAGACCATTCCGTTCCCGCGCATGCTGCATCGGCTATATCCGTAAAGCTTTTCACCGCCGAGACGCAGAGAGCGCCGAGAAATGCGGGAGACGGTTTGAAACGAATCGTGAATGAATTCCCAGACCCCGAGTGGGAGAATAGAGAAGCGCCGGAAGCAGAGCAAGACAAGCCTTAAGCCTTTCTCGGCGCTCTCGGCGTCTCGGCGGTGAATACCAAATGCGGGAAAATGACAGGCTCGATCAGATTTCGCGCCGCATCATCGGTGCGGCGATCGAGGTTCATCGTCATCTCGGGCCGGGCTTGCTGGAATCCGCCTACCAATCATGTCTGGCTTTTGAGCTGAAGCAGTTGGGCTTGAAACTGGAAGAGCAGAAACCGTTGGCGGTCGTGTACAAACAAGTGAGGCTCGATTGCGGCTATCGCCTTGACTTGGTCGTGGAAGATGAAATCATCGTGGAAATCAAAGCAGTCGAGAAGTTGCTTCCAATTCACGAAGCACAGCTCTTGTCGTATTTGAGACTAGCGAAGAAAAGAGTAGGTCTGCTTATGAATTTCCACGTCCCAGTTCTAAAGAACGGGTTGAAGAGAATAGTGAATGAATTCCCAGACCCCGAGTGGGCGAAAAGACAAGCGCCGGAAGCAGAGCAAGACAAGCGTTAAGCTTTTCTCGGCGTACTCTGCGTCTCGGCGGTGAACAGGAAGCGTATGGCTCAATCAAGCAGAACGTTTACCAGTATCGTCCCGCGCCAGATTCGCGTGATCGGAGTTCCTCTTGATCTTGGGCAATCCCGCCGCGGGGTTGACATGGGGCCCTCCGCCGTTCGCGTTGCCGGAATCGACGCCCGCCTGCAAGCCATCGGGCACATGGTCGAAGACGCGGGCAACATTGCCGTCGCCATTCCCGAACAGAAAAAAGAAGGCGCGGCCAACTCCAAATACTTGAAGGAAATCACGGCGACCTGCACCAAGAGCGCCGACCTGGTGCTGAAGACGCTCGAAGCCGGCAAGATTCCGCTCGTACTCGGCGGCGATCATTCTGTGGCCGCTGGCACGGTTTCGGGAGTGGCCGAGTTCCACCGCCGCAAGAAACAGAAAATCGGCCTCCTCTGGTTCGACGCGCATACCGACATGAACACGCCCGACTCTTCGCCCAGCGGCAATGTCCACGGCATGCCGCTGGCCGCGCTCATGGGACTTCCTCCCGTCGAACTGGGCAGCATCTACGACTTCTCGCCGAAAGTGCAGCCGGAGAATTGCGTGCTGGTCGGCATCCGCGACGTTGATAACTTCGAAAAGGAACATATCCGCCAATCCGGAGTCCAAGTTTTCACTATGCGCGACATTGACGAACGCGGAATGCGCGCCGTCATGGAAGAAGCGCTCCAGATGGCCGGACGCGGCACCGCCGGCTTTCACGTCTCGCTCGATATGGATTGGATCGACCCCGAAGACGCTCCCGGCGTCGGCACTCCGGTGTGGGGAGGCGCGACGTATCGCGAGGCCCATCTTGGCATGGAAATCATCTCCGACCATGGAGGCATGACAAGCTTCGAAATCGTGGAAGTGAACCCGGTCATCGACGAGCGCAATCAGACCGCCGAATTGGCCGTCGAGTTGGCACTCTCGGCGTTTGGGAAGAAGATTTTGTGATTCTTGCGCGTTGCGATCGCAGGGTCGCGTCGCTCGCCCGGCTCTCCACCGGCGAGGTTCGGTCGACCGTAGTAACAATAATCGTGAATTCGCTCAGTAGAAGGAGTCGTACTTCGTAACTACCCAGCCGGAATCTTCCTGTTCCAGGGTCACTGAGAATAGATCTTTGTAAGTCTCATCCTGGCTGGGAGTGCTGTAACGCTGGCCTTTGTAGTGCAGAATCACGAGCGGCGGCGCGTCTTCCCAATCGACCAGGTTCCAGGAAATCAGCGGATGCTGGGCTTCGGAGTCGCAGAGGAATTTCGCGCGCTTCTTGCGGTAGTCCTTTTCCCACTGGGCGAGCAGTGTGCGGCAATTGCCGTCGCGCATCTCCGCGATAAAGCGATTGGCGGTGCGTTCAATGGTGCGATCGCGCAGCGGATTCATGGTGATGCTGATGGGCATCTGGGTGAGCGGATCGCGCTCCTCGGAGCGCGACAGGACCGGCCCCTGATTGCCGAGCCAGTGGAGATAGCCGAGAAAAACGAGCACCAGCAGGCTGGCCGATCCCAGTGCGATGGCGAGATGGGTGCGAGAAACCGGCATCAGTAGAATTCTGGGCGATGTGCCAGACGAAGGCAAGGTTACTTCAAATACTTTCGTAACCGGGAAAGGGCTGCGTTGTCGCGCCCTTAGATGGTCGCTGCCGGGCTTACCGCCGAGATTCGCTCGGCTTGGACGGCAAGGCGCGGCTGTTCATACGCGAGCGGGATTGAACAGCGGCGGACTTGCTCGAGTCCGGCGGCATGCGCCTGGTGCCGCGGATGCTTCTGGTTTGTGTTTTCCATATTGGCGGCGTATAGTTGGCAATGAATACTGTTGTGTCGTAGTGTCAGGACTGTCGAAGCACACCAGTGGGCGAAAGCCCACTTTTTAGTTTGGGACGACAAGCTGGAATGGATTGGCGCGGAACGCTGGGCGCAACTTGCTGAAAACATGCTTCTTGATCTGGAGAAGATCCGGCAGATTGCCGAGCGCGTGGCTGGCTCGAGCGGACTGGAAGTGGTCGAAGTGGAAGTGTGCGGAGCAGGTAAGCACCGCATGCTGCGTGTGTTTATCGATCGCACTGGAAACGATCGCACTGGAATCGATCGGCCTGGAAACGATCAGCCCGCAAGCGCACTGGCGGCGGACCGCCCTGTAGGCGTGACGCACGAGGATTGCTCGAAGTTCAGCCGCGAGTTCGGGACCATCGTCGATGTCGAGGACGCGGTGCCGGGCGGATCGTATGTGCTGGAGGTTTCTTCTCCAGGGCTGGATCGCAAGCTGACGAAGGCGGCCGATTTTGAGCGCTTCCGCGGACAGCGCGTGAAGTTGACGACGCGGGAGCCGGTGAACAACAACCGGCATTTTGAAGGGAAGCTGGAAAGCTTCGAGAACGGACGGCTGGAGCTGGATCTGTGCGCGGCGCGGAAGAAGAAAATGCGCCCCAAAGAAGGCGCGGCGGCGAAGGTCGAGATTGAGTTAGGGAACGTGGAGAAGGCGAATCTGGTGCCTGAAATATAGTTCTCGGTTCCCAGTTCTCAGTTCTCAGGACGAGCGAATCCTGGCAACTGAGAACCGAGAACTGAGAACTGAGAACTGAATTTTATGCCGAGTGAGCTCTACAACATCATCGAAGGGGTCAGCCGTGATAAGGGCATTGATCCGCAGATTGTAGTCAGCGCGGTCGAGGATGCCATTGTGGTGGCCACGCGCAAGTACTACAAGACGCAGGAAAACCTGCGCGCGGTGCTCGACAAAGAGAGCGGCAAGATCAATGCCTATGCGGTGAAGTCGATCGTCGAGACTCCCGAGCAGGTGGAAGATCCGGACTTGCAGGTAACGGTGGAGCAGGCGCGAAAGCTGGATCCGGCGGCGGAAGCGGGCGGAGAGTTGCTGATTCCGAAAGTGACGGAAGGAATTCTGGGGCGGATCGCGGCGCAACTGGCAAAGCAGGTCATCTTCCAGAAAGTGCGCGAGGCGGAACGCGACACGGTTTACAACGAGTACATCGGGCATGTGAACGAAATCGTGAATGCGACGGTGAAGCGGATCGAAGGGCCCGACGTGATCCTCGACATCGGCAAGGCCGAAGCGCGGATGGGGCGCAAGGAGCAGTCGCGGCTGGAATCTTTCGCGGTCGGCGAGCGGATTCGAGTGGTGATCGCGCGCGTGGACAAGGCGGTGAAAGGCCCGGGCGTGATCGCCTCGCGCTCCGCTCCGGAATTAGTCCAGCATCTGTTCCAGACCGAGGTGCCGGAAATCTACGACGGTACGGTGGTGATCCGCGCGATTGCGCGGGAAGCGGGCGAGCGCACCAAGATCGCGGTGATGTCGAAAGACAAGGACGTGGATGCGGTCGGTGCCTGCGTGGGCATGAAGGGAATGCGGGTGCAGTCGATCATTCGCGAGTTGCGCGGCGAGAAGATCGACATCATCGAGTATCACGAGGATCCGGTTACGTTCGCCGAGAAGGCGCTGCAACCTGCGAAAGTAAGCCGAGTGACGGTTGTGGACGCGACGGACAAGCACCTGGAAGTCGTGGTGGACGATACCCAGCTCTCGCTGGCCATCGGGAAAAAAGGTCAGAACGTGCGGCTGGCGGCGAAGCTGCTGGGCTGGAAGATCGACATCAAGAGCGAAGAAGAGAAGCGGCAGGAAGTGGAGCAGCAGATGTCGGCGCTGGTCACGCAGACCGTGACTCCGCTGGAGAATGTTACCGGATTGGGCGAAGGGCTGGTCGAGAAGCTGAAGGCGGCGGGCGTGAATACTGTGGAGTCGCTGGCCGATATGACGCCTGAGCAACTGGAAGCGATCGAAGGCATTGGCCCGAAGACGGTGGAAAAAATCAGTATTGCAGTCAATAATTATTTTGCCAGTCTGGATGGCGGCGAGGCGGTCGCCGCCGCGGAACCGGAACTGGAAAACACAGGCGAAGCTGCCACCGAAGCGGTGGTCAGCGAGGACTCTCTGGCAGAAGGTTCGGTGGAAGCGGATGCATTGGCCGCGGAACCGGAAAACGCCGGAGAAGCCGCATCGCCGGCAGATGGTGAGTTAGAGGCGGCGAGGTTGGCCGCTGAGGCGGAGCCCACCGAAACGGCGCCAGCGGAAGACGCTGCGACCGTCGAGCCTGCGGCCGAAGAAGCCCCGGAAGAAAAGCAACCCTGATATTGGGAAAGTGGCGAGTTCGGAAATCGATCCGAACGGGAAGCGCGGGGTTCGCCAAGCAGGAGTAATAAGCGGAAGCAAGGCGGCACGGGGATTTGGCGAGGTCAGACATGCGAGCGTAGATACAACGGTAGTAGCGGGACAAGAAGAGGAAACGAGAGCGGATGAGCAAGATTCGAATCAACGATCTGGCCCGTGAGTTGGAGGTCAAGAGCAAGGAAATTCTTGACGTGCTGACCACGGTGGGCGTTACGGAGAAGAAAACGCACTCCAGTTCCCTGGAAGATCACGAAGCGGACCTGGTGCGGAGACATCTTGGTGGACGCTCCGAGGCTGCGCCGAGTTCGTCGAGGACAGCGCGCACCGCGCCCGGTGACGAAGGCATCAAGACCAAGATCGACCTCTCTCATATCTCGCGTCCTGGAGACGTGCTGCGCGCCATCACGCAGCTAAAGGAAGCCGCCGAACATCCCGCGGCGCGTCCGGCTGCAAAAGCGGCGATAGAAGCGAAGGCGGAAGCTCCGGCAGCTCCGTCGAAGGCTGCGCCGCAAAAGCCCGGGCGCGAAGTTCCAGCGTCTGCGCCGCTGGCACCAAGACTGGTGACTCCGGCTTCGGTGGCAGCAGGTCATCGGTCGCCGACAGTGGTCGTGATTCCGCCCAAAGTTCCGACCGGCGCGCCTGCCGCAACCACAGCGGCTCCCGTTTCATCCTCCTCTGCAGGCACGGCTCCGCATGCGATTGGTGTCACGCCGCGGGTTAAGGTTCCCGCAGCACAGGACAGCGCTCCGCCCGCGGCCGAGCTTCCGGCGGAGACTGCGGTTGCGCAGATGCAGGCTGCGGCTCCGGTGAAGCCCGCAGCTCCTGCGGTGCCGCTGCCGCGAATGATCATGCCGCAGACCGGCCCGCGCCCAGTGTACAAAGCGCCAGTGCCTGCGCCGGGAGAAGTTGCGCGATCCGCATCGATTCCAGGACGTCCGGTTCCGGGACAGCCAATTTTTCAGCGCTCGGCGCGTCCGCCAGCGCCGGGAGCGCCGCGTGCGCCGCTTCGTCCGGGAGAACGGCGGCCGATGCATCCGACGCGCGTAGCGCCAGCGGGAGCGCGTCCGCTGGGCGTAGGTCCGGGAGCGGGAATGGCTCCTCCGGGACCGCAACGTCCGGGAAGCCGTCCGGGAGCTCCGTCGCGGAGACCAGGGCAGAGATATGTACCGCGAGGCGTGAAAGAAGGCCCGATGAAGGGCTACACTCCGCCGCCGCGCATGATTATCAGCAACGAACCGGCGCCGATTACGCGAAACATCACCATTACAGAAGGTATTTCGGTCAAAGACCTGGCGGAGAAGCTGGGCATTCGCGCCAAGGATGTGATCGCGCGGTTGGTGGTGCGGGGCGTGTTCGCGACCATCAATCAAACGCTCGACGCGGAACTGGCCAGCGAGATGGCGCGCTTCTTCGGGGCGGAAACCGAAGTGATCACCTTCGAACAGCAAGCCGCGAAAGACACGGACGCGGCCATCGAGAGCAGCGAGGAAGGCGCGGAAGCGGTTCCGCGTCCGCCCGTTGTCACCATCATGGGCCACGTCGACCACGGCAAGACCACGCTGCTCGATTCGATTCGCTCGACCAATGTGGCCGGAGGCGAGGCGGGCGGAATCACGCAGCACATCGGCGCCTACAAAGTTGCGATTACCGACAAAGCTTCTCCGGCTTTTGGGCGAGAGATCGTATTCCTCGATACTCCAGGTCACGAGGCGTTCACGCGCATGAGATCGCGAGGAGCGAAAGCGACCGACATTGTGGTGCTGGTCACGGCGGCGGACGACGGTGTTATGCCGCAGACGATTGAAGCCATCGACCACGCGCACGCCGCGGAAGTTCCCATCATTGTTGCGGTCAACAAGATCGACAAACCGGGCGCGCTGCCCGAGCGGGTCAAGAAACAACTGGCCGATCGCGGACTGATGCCGGAAGATTGGGGCGGCAAGACGGTGTTCGTCGATGTTTCCGCCAAGCAGAAGACGAACCTGAATCTGCTGATGGAAATGATCTGCCTGACCGCCGATTTGCAGGAATTGAAAGCGACTCCGGGACGAGCGGCGAGCGGCGTGGTGTTGGAAGCGAAGCTGGATCGCGGTCGCGGTCCGGTGGGGACGATTCTGGTGCAGAACGGCACGCTGCGCGCGGGCGACAACTTCGTGGTGGGCAATGTGTACGGGAAAGTCCGGGCCATGTTCGACGATCGCGGCAAAGCGCTGAAAGAAGCGCCGCCCGCAACGCCGGTGGAAATTATCGGATTGGAAGGGCTGCCACAAGCGGGCGATCAATTCGTCGTAGTTACGGACCGCGAGAAGGCGCGCGACATTTCGGAATACCGCGAACAGAAAGCGCGCGAAGCTCAGCTGGCCAAGAGTTCGCGCGTCTCGCTCGAAGGTCTTGCCGAGCAGTTGAAGACGGCGGGAATGAAGGAACTGAACGTCATTCTCAAAGCCGACGTGCAAGGCTCGGTCGAAGTGCTGGGCGATTTGATTGGGCGGCTGTCGAACGACAAAGTGCGGTTGAAGCTGCTGCGCGCGGGCATTGGCGCGATCACCGAGACGGATGTGCTGCTGGCCTCGGCGTCGAACGCCATCATCATTGGATTCAACGTGCGTCCGGAGCGCAAGGCGCAAGAGTTGGCCGATCAGGAAAAAGTCGATATCCGGCTGCACTCGATCATTTACGAATTGCAGGACGAGATCAAGCGCGCCATGACCGGCTTGCTCGAACCGACGTTCAAGGAAAATTACCAGGGACGCGCCGACGTGCTGGAGACGTTCCGCATCCCGAAAGTCGGGACGATTGCCGGTTGCCGCGTGAGCGATGGACTGATCAAGCGCGATTCCGAAGTGCGGCTGCTGCGCGACAACGTGGTCGTGTTCAAAGGCAAAGTGGCGTCGCTGCGCCGCTTCAAGGACGATGCGTCGCAAGTGACGAGCGGCATGGAATGCGGCATCTCGATCGCGAACTACGGCGACATCAAAGAGGGCGACGTGATCGAGGCCTTCGTAACGGAGCGGATCGCGGCGGAAGCGATTAAGTAACCAAGCCTGCGCCCGACAATTTAATTTTTCTTTGTGATCTTGTGGATGGTGACGGTCAGCAGATATTCAAAAAGCAAAGTGTAATCCCCTAGCATGCATTGATCTGAAGCTCTTTCGTAAGGCAACCCAGGTCGCACAATTGGGGGATAATACGCCCACGGAAGACCGTAGCGGTAAAGAAAATAGTCAGCAGTGATTCGAGACATCCGGCCGTTCCCGTTGATGAACGGATGGATTTGCAGGATTCGACCTTCGCAAAACGCGGAAAGCTGAACCGCTGCTTTGGCATGATCGGCAAGGCTCTTGGTGGCCGCCACGTAGTCATCTGTTTCGTCCGTCATCTTTACCATTTCGGCCGAGAACTCGCCCATAGATTTCTCGACGTCTTTAAATGCGGTGCCGGTCCGCAACTGTCCAGAAACGGCATCACGAACGCCTACATCTATCGCTAGACAGGGATGCCTGTGGTCTTCGCACCGAAAATTTCCAGCGTAATAAGGAAGTGGTACGGCAGAAGAAAATATCTTGCCGTGCCACATCTTGATGTCATTCGCATTTAGCGCGTAAGTTTTGGCCTTGCGCTGAACAAACTGATAGTAGTCGTACAACCCTCGCGCAACAGATGGGAGCTTGTCGTCAGATTCGCTTTGCCAAGGGGGACAAGCGTGAGAGATCATTACGCACGTTTGCCCCGCCTCAGCATCTCGTGCACTTCGCTGACACTGCGACTTCCGAGTTTATCGTCCAGATTCCTGCCGATAGCTTCTAAAGTGTCTTTTTCGGTGGGGGACCACTCGCTGAAAGAAGTGCCTTCAAGTTTGGCGAGAAGAAGCTTCTCATCTTCCGCTGAGAATTCCTGCCGATTCCTTGCAAAGAACGACTCCAAGGGTGGCGGCCCGAGCAGCGTACCTTGTGCCACAGTGATGAATGAGTGAGAGGCAACTGAGGGACCAGTCGCCATGGCTACACCGCCGACGAAGAACATGCCTGCAGTCGCGATGCCGATAGCCAGTGAGAAACTGACGCGGCCTGTGGCCTTTCTTCTCGGCTGTGGAAAATGTTCAGTTACATTTTCTTGCAGATCACTGATGCTGCTTAGATTCCAGAGCCTGCGGGATTGCGGCTTGATCGCCATAGAATTCACTCCCAAATTGTTTTATCAGTCCGTCCTGCACTGGGTCGCAAAGATCCAAAAACGCGAGAAGAAACGTGGGGGAACAAGTTACCCTTACCAGCGCTTCCATTTCGAGAGGGGCTCTCTTTATGGGTTTAGTTGCTAACTCCTTGGGCGACAGATAAAAGAAATCCATCAAGGATTCAGTGCCCGAGCGAACCATCACCACGTTGTTAGCGAATAGCGTCTGAACCTTGTCGCAATGCAATGTTTCCGGCTTCATTAGATTAGGAAAACACTTTGTTCGATCGGCAAATTCACGCAAGACTCTATGCATTTCACGGCTGCTATACCAAAGCTGGTTAACAAATGTTTGGGCGGGAAAATAAATTTCCAGTTTATTACGTAGCCGCTTCTCTGGATAATCCGTCTTTCCGAGGATGATGAGAACCTGAACTTCCAAGGGAACCACTTGCACAAAATCAGCGACGTAATTGTACTCAGGCACAGGAGCAGACTCGTAGTCAATGCTCACGAAGAGTCCTGGTTGCTGGTCGGGCAAATCGAGGACTTGGTAGCTGAGCCCTGAACTGCTAAAACTCGCACCGCGTTTCGTCATCTTATTCAAAGCACCTTTATTATGAACGCCTTATCCAGTAAACGGCAAGCGCGTCCAACACCATGAGCTAGGTATTATAACCGATTCCGTATGCCGCAAATCAAAAACCCCAATGGTTTCTGAGACTTGGGCACATGTGAAATAGTGCCCGGACCAAGTCTTTGGTAACCGTTTGGCCCGCCTCTAGACGCTGCTCTTCGCCGGGTTCGAAAGCTGCGGATGCCCTGGCTTCTCGCTGGGATTTACCGCGGCCAGAGCGTCTCCGATTATGTCGTCGTGCTCTCGTCCCTCTGGCTCACTTTTCTTCTGACTTCCATCTTGACTGTCATCGTTACCTTTGGCGCCACTGTTGCATTCAGACAGGCGATCCAGGTTCGAGGAGGCGATTTGCATGGCGTAGAGCATCACGCCAGCTTTTTTGGCGTCGAGGCGGTGGTGCAGCAGGTGTTCGCAGACCTGGTTGATGGTGTACTGGATGGAGGCTGCGTCTTCAAGGACGGGAAGGTAGAAGGGACAGGCTGGATAGGCTGCGGAGACGCTGACGTCAACCTCGACCTCGCCGCAGTAGTCGTGGAAACGGCAGAACTTTTGATCGCGCAGGGCGGGCGCTCCGCAACGATCTCCACCTATTTTTATGTGCTGGCAACGTTCGCCGGGAAAATTTGACATTGTGATGGCTCCTAAAGCAGTTCTCAGTTCTCGGTTCTCAGTTCTCAGTGAGGGCGGTGCCAGTCTATCTTGATAGGTGTACCCCCCTACCCCCCGTTTCTTCATACCATTAGAATCATGGAGTTAGCGCCGGGTAGCGCCAAATACCTCTTTCTAAAAGACTTATATGGAAATACCTCATTGATAAGGACTTAGGGACATCGCGTGCTGTTGTGGCCGGTCTTGGGAGACGGGCGGCACCAAAAGAAAAGGGCGCGGAAACGAATCCGCGCCCTTTTCTTACCTCTACTTCTATTGTATCAGTTCCAACCTACCCACACCGCCAACTTTCTTGGTTTTATTTTCCCCGCAGATTCATGGGCTTACGCGGAAAATCGTCAAAATGGGGGCTTGACAAGAGTTCCAAAAATCGAGAAATGTGCAGCTTGGGGCCTGAGGAGAACGCCCGTCATTCCACTTCCAAAAGTAAAGGGCGCGGCTTGTGGCCGCGCCCTTGGTTGTTTAGGCTATCTGCGCGCGCCTATTTGCGGCGCAGGGCTGGGTGCAGGCGGACCACTGGCCGCACCATGGAGATGTGCGACTTGGCCGCTGCTGCCTGAGACGAGAGCGAACTCTGCTCCTCGAATGCGCCCGCCCCGACCTGGTTGGCATCGGTCTCCAGCAGAAGGAAGGTGGAGGGGCTGACGACATAGAAGTAGTAGTTGAAAACGCTGGTGCTGACTCCACCCCGGCCCGTGCTGTCGATGGGGATGGGATAGGTGCCGGTCAGGCCCTGAGTAGTAGCTTGAAGGCCCTGATCGTTGATGTCGACGGCTCCTGTGATCTCGGTGCTGGTGGTGGTGAACTCGGCGATGTCATCCTCTTCGTAAGGGTTTTGGCCGAAGTTGGGATTGCCGAGGTTGATCGCGCTGAGATTGAAGCCGTAGCCCGGCGAAGTCGAGAGGGTGGTACTGGTCTGAGCGAAGGCGGCGCCGGTGGTCATGGCTGAATTATCCGTTTCCAGAATCAGAAGTCCGCCGCTGGAGGGATAGATGACCCACTGCCCAACTTCGGCGTTGCTGTAGGGATAAAAGCCGCTGGTGTTAACCACAGTCCGGCTTCCAGTGGGGCCGCTGTTGGCAGCGTCAAGGCTGCCGGAGAAGCTCAATTGCGCTGGGGAGAGACTGCCATCGTCGTTGGCGTCCTCAAGACCGGCGGTAAAGTTGCCTTGGCCGCCAGAGGTCATGACACCGCCGACGAAGACGGGATTGCTATTGGAGTCGAGGCCACCCAAAGTGAATACCGCAGGGCCATTGGGAATGGACGCGCCGGTCTGGGTAAAGACGTCGCCGGCGAGGACTGGGGCGGGGGCAATGTCGGTTTCGATCAACTTCAGGTGCGTGGCATCCACGGGATAGAAGTCAAAGTGGAGGGTGCCGAAGGTCCCGGTGGTGAGCACCAACTGGCCGGGGCCAGTTCCCGTGCCCAAGGTCAAGGCGCCGGTGGTGGCGGGTATGGCCAACTGGAGATAGGGAAAACGGAAGTCGTTAAAGTCCTGGACGCCGACCGTGATGTCACCGTTTTGGTCGAGGGTGAACGCTCCGACGGTGAAGTCGGGATTGTCGTTGACGTCATAGCCAGCAAGACTGAAGGCGTAGGGGCCCTGGAGTTGGCTCAGACTGGCGATTGGGGTCTGCAAGTCGATGGTGCCGCTGCCGGTACCATTGCCATCAAATTCGGAGGCCAGGCCGTCGGTGGCCACGCCATTCGCGACCGAGGTGAGGACGAAATCCAGGACGAAGGTCCCATACCCCGTACTGGTGAGATTGGCCTGTCCGCGGCCGTCGACGCCCACGTTGTAGGAACCGGTGATTGCCTGGGCGACGGGCGACAACGCAGGGACTTCCGGATCAACTACATCCATCGTGCCTGAGGCAATGCCGCCTTTTCCGTCAGCGACGAGAGTGCCCGCCAGGGACAGGAAGACTCCATCGATGTCTGAGCCTGACGTGGAAAAAACGTAGGTGCCACTCAGGTTGCTGTCGCTGAAACTGCCACCGGGAGGCGGGGTGACGACGACTGAATTGTTGGTTCCGCAGCCGGCTGCGAAAAGGATGGTGGAGATTACCGCCAGAGCCATGAGCAGGCGTCCGGTGTATTTGGTAGAGGCAAGGGGATTCATGAGACACTCCTGTCTTTGTTCTTAAGATGCGCTAACCCCGATTATGGAATAAAGTTTCTGTGCAAAGAATTGTAAAGAAGGCTCCCCCGGCGGGTTTCGAAGAACGCGGGTAGCGCTTCGTTGGATCGAAAGTTTCTTATTGAGCGGCTTGTGGTTTGGGTTTTTTAGAAGCCTTTTCGGAAAGCCAGGCTCCGACGCGATAGAGCAGGAGAACGCTGAGCGCGATTCCGTACTCGATGGGCTTGCGGAGATCGGCTTTTACCAGCCAGATGTAGTGCACGACGCCGAGGATTCCGGTGAGGTAGATGAGTCGGTGGAGGCGCTGCCAGTTTTTGCCGCCGAGGCGGCGGATCCATCCTTTGGTCGAGGTCAGGGCCAGGGGAATCATGAGCACGAAGGCGGAGAATCCCACGGTGATGAAGCGGCGTTTGGCGACGTCATGCAACATATCGTGGACATCGAAGAATTTGTCGAGCCAGATGTAGGTGAGGAAGTGCAGGGTTCCGTAGAAGAAGGCGAAGAGGCCGATCATGCGGCGGAGGCCGATCAGCCAGTATTGACGGGTGATGCGGCGCAGGGGCGTGATGGAGAGCGTGGTGAGGATGAGGATCAGCGTCCAGTCTCCGGTGGAGTGGGTGATGAGTTCGATGGGATTGGCGCCGAGAGCGTCGTGAAAATATTTCCAGACCAGGCGGGCCAGCGGGATGAGCGCGGCGAGGAAGAGGGCGATTTTCGTGAGCCGTAGGCGGTTCATTGGAATGCAGAAGTCAAAAGTCAGATCGCAGAAGTAAAACCCTTTCGGCCATCAGATTTAACTTTTGCAATTGTACTTCTGAATTCTGCAATGCGTTTCAAAAGTTTTTTCTCAGGTCCATGCCGGAATAGAGGCTGGCCACCTGGTCATAGCCGTTGAACATCAGGGTTGGGCGCTTCAGGAATTCACCGAGGCGGCGTTCTTTGGCCTGGCTCCACCGGGGATGATCTACGTTGGGATTCACGTTCGAATAAAAGCCGTATTCATTGGGGGCGGACTGTTGCCAGGTGTTATAAGGCTGGCCGGTGGTGAAGCGGATGCGGACGATGGACTTGGCGCTTTTGAAGCCGTACTTCCACGGGATGACGATGCGGAGCGGAGCTCCGTTTTGATTGGGGAGTTCCTCGCCGTACAAGCCGAAACAGAGCAGGGCGAGGGGGTGCATGGCCTCGTCCATGCGAAGACCTTCGAGGTAGGGCCACTGCAAGACGCTGGTGCGCTGGCCGGGCATTTGTTTGGGATCGTAGAGGGTGGTGAACTCGACGAACTTTGCCTTGGGCAGAGGGTCGGCGCGCTTGATCAGTTCGCTCAGGGAGAATCCGACCCATGGCACGACGATCGACCAGCCTTCGACACAGCGATGACGATAGATGCGCTCTTCGGGAGCGGACATTTTGATGATCGCGTCCACGTCGAGCACCTGCTTCTTCTTGACCTCGCCGTCGATGGTCACGGTCCAGGGACGGGGCTTGAAATTTTTGGCCAGTTCGGCAGGCTCGTATTTGTCGGTGGAGAATTCGTAGAAGTTGTTGTAGGTGGTGACGTCCTTATAGGGAGTTTCTTTTTCCGTGGTGCTGAACGAGCTTTTCTGGAGGCCATCGATTTTGGCGTTGGCTTGAGCGGTGAGCGCGGGATCGGCAAGATCGCGGAAGGCGAGTCCGGTGGCGGCGGCAGCGCCGGCGATGGCCGCGCCGGCGAGAAACTTTCGCCGGTTCAGGTAGGTGGCTTTGGGAGTGATTTCAGAAGACGGAATCGCGGGCGGTTTGGCGATGAGCATGGGTCACTCCAAATGGAAGCAGGCGCGGCCGGGGGGCTTCTATGTGTTCGATGCCGCGAAGCCGCGCTTGATTATAGGATGCGGGGACAGGAGGGAAGTTGCAACTGGCGGGACGAGGTTGTCGCGAATCCGGAATTGCTGTGAGCACAGGCAGCGGCCGAGCTGCGCTCGGCTCGGACCCTTCGGTTTCGCTCGGCTGGGCGGACAAGAGTGCCCGCCCTACAGGGACGGGGCGGAGCCCCGTCCCCACACAAGCTCTAGTCGGAGGCGGAAGTGGCGATGGATTTGGGGGCGGCCTTGGAGCGCAGGACCTCGTGGACTTTTTTGGCGAGATTCTGGAGGGTGAAGGGTTTCTGGAGGAAGGCGGTGCCGGGGCTGAACGCGCCCTGGGTGATGACGGCATCTTCGGTGTAGCCGGAAAGAAAGAGCACGCTGATGCCGGGGCGGAGGGCTAGGAGTTTCTTGGCCAGTTCGCGGCCTCCGATGCCGGGCATGACTACGTCGGTGATAAGGATGTCGATGCGGTCTTTGAATGTCTCGGCCAGGAGCAGACCGTGCTCGCCATTGTCGGCTTCGAGGACTTTGTAGCCGCGCGAGGCGAGGGTGAGCTGCACCAGTTCGCGCACGGAGTCTTCATCTTCCACGATGAGGACGGTTTCGCAGCCGCCCGCGTCTTTCTGGCTGGGCTTGGCGGGGACGAGCAGTTCGGCGGGGTCCTCGACGCGGGGCAAATAGACATGGAAAGTGGTGCCCGCTCCTGGTTCGCTTTGGACGAACACGTACCCGTTGCTCTGTTTGACGATGCCATAGACGGTGGAAAGGCCGAGACCGGTGCCTTTGCCTTTTTCCTTGGTGGTGAAAAAGGGTTCGAAGACGCGGGACTGGGTTTCCTTGTCCATGCCGCAACCGGTATCGGCGACCGAGATGACGGTATAGCGGCCAGGCTGGATAAAGCGGTGTTCGCCGAGACCGGCGCCGACGGTGACGTCGGAACTCTGCAAGGTGAGCTTGCCGCCATCGGGCATGGCATCCTTGGCATTGACGACCAGGTTCATGATGACCTGTTCGAGCTGGCCGGAGTCGGCGCGGGTATGTCCGGTATCGGAGGAAAGGCGGGTGACCAATTCGATGTTTTCGCCGATCAGGGGGCGCAGCAGGCGTTCCATGTCGGCGATGGCGGCGTTAACGTCAACCACCTTGAGTTCGAGGAGCTGCTTGCGGCTGAAGGCGAGCAACTGGCGGGTGAGGGTGGCGGCGCGGTCGGCGGCCTGCTGAATGGACTGCACGTTATGGTAAAAGGGGCTGTCTTTTTCCAACTGTTCGAGCAACACCTCGGTGTATCCATTAATCACCATCAACAGATTGTTGAAGTCGTGGGCGACGCCGCCGGCGAGACGGCCGACAGCATCCATTTTTTGCGACTGGCGGAGCTGCTCTTCGAGCTGACGCCGGTCGGTGATATCTTCGGCGATCAACTCCAAGACTTCCTCGGGTTCATCGGCGGTGGCGGCGGGACAGCCACTGAGGCGGACGATGATGATGCGGCCGTCCTTGCGTTTCCACTGCACTTCGACGCCGTTCAGGCTTCCGCTGTGGCGATATTCCGCGGCCAGGCGGTCCAACTCCTGAGGATCGGCGAAGACATCGCGGCGGGCGTTCACGGGGAGAAGATCTTCGACCGACGCATAGCCCAGCATGGCGATGAGCGCGGGATTCACGTCGAGGAAGGCGCCGCCGAGGGTGCAGCGGCAAATGCCAAAGGCGGCGCTCGATATCAGGGAGCGGGATCGGGCTTCGGAGCGGCGGAGGGCCTCTTCATAGCGCTTGTGCTCGATGGTGGCGGCCAAATGCTGGGAAACGAATTTCAGGATCTCGCGGTCGCGCTCGACGAAGCGCATGTTCTCGTCGTAAGTCTGGACAACCAAGGCCCCAAAGCTGGTGTTGCCGCTCTTTAGCGGAACACCCACCCAGTCGAGGGACGGAGTACCGATCGATTCCACCTCGCCGCGGCGCTCGAGTTCGGCAAAGACGCCCGGCGTAATCAGCACAGGCTCGCCGGAGCGCAGAACGTATTCGGTCAGACCGTGGCCGAGCGGCCTGGGGGCGGGCGTAGCGTCGTGTTCGTCGACGAAGTAGGGGAAGCTCAACAACTGAGACTGGGGATCGTAGAGGGCGATGTAGAAGTTGCGGGCATCCATCAGCTGGCCGACGATGTGGTGGATGGCGTCGAAAAACTGTTGCAGATCTTCCGCCGACTGGCTGCGGGCGGCGATGGCGTAGAGGGCGGCATTCAACTCCTCGGCGCGCTTCTGCTCGGTGATGTCGCGATAGGAGACGCAGGCGCCAACGGCCTTTCCCTGGAGGGTCACGGGGGCGACGGAGAGCAGGACCTCGACCAGGGAACCATCCTTGCGGCGGCGGCGGGTTTCGAGGTTGAGCTTACGGTCGGGCTGGATGCCTTCGACGAGCCAGGCAGCTTCGGCCGAGCGATCGGGAGGCACGACGAGGAGGTCGAGGCGTTTCCCGGCAGCCTCAGCCGCGGTAAAACCGAAGAGGCGGGTAAATTCCCCGTTGGTGCGCAGAATGCGCAATTCCTGGTCGATAATACAGATGGCATCGGGTGCGTTCTCGACGATCTGTTCGAGGTAGGCTGGCTCAACGGTGAGCGGGACGCCGGCGAGGGGAGCGGCGGCATCGCCGTTCTTGGGTGACGCTGTGGGAGCGGGCGCGGAGATGGCGGCCAGGAAGGGCGGCGGAGCGGGCGCAAGAAAATCCCCCAGCGCCCTCACCTGGGGCAGTTCGGCCGAATTTTCTTGCGGGGCGATTTTCTCACCCATACGATCCTTTCCCCGATGGCGCCGCCGAGTAGGGCGATGGTAATCGGGCCGGGCAAGCCGCCGGTAGTTACCTTCGTAATGAAGGTCCTAAGGGCTTTTGGTAAATCCCCAGCACGCCAAACCAGTTCCTACAGGCGCTTTCCTCACGCTGTTCTTGCGGTATGCCTGACGGCACACCCTGATACAAAACGCACTTTGATACAAAAATCACTTTCACCACGAACTGCCAAGGCGATCGCGAAGGGCTCAAGAAGCGTTTGCCAAGGCCACGCAGATCTGGCGCAGCAGCAGCCTCTGATCCTCGCTTACGACCAGGAATTCGAATCCGCAACGCAGGCCGTCGCTATAACGGACCACCGCCCGCACCTTCATGACGCCCGAGGGGAGTGGAACGGGGAACTCGAGGGAAACAACTTCGCCGGCGCGCAGTTCGCGGCTAAGGGTCGCGCCGACGCCGTCTTCGCCGAGCTCGTTGGTCCGGCCCCAGCAAGTGGTCGTCAGGCCATCGCGAAAGACCGACACCTGGATGCGCGTATCAAAACGATGGCGGGAGAAGCGCCGTTGCTGTGAGCGGCAGTCGACTGCGGGCTTGGCGTTTTCGCTCAATCCACCTTCTCCATTGCAGGGTTCTCTTTCAACGGCCTGATTCCGATCCTCTTTCCCGATGCGCGGGGAGTGATGGGAAGCAACCATTTCCGGGTGTACCGGGGCACATGGAATCTCCCCGTCTTGCGATTGTGCACCAGGGGAGGGCGGCACTCAATGGCATCAAAGTGCATGTACCTGAGATTAGCCTCCCTGTAGCCCCGGTCTGGTTCCGGCTTCGGTATTTGTCGGAGGCGGGGGGCCTCGGCAGCCTCTGAGGTCCTGCCCTTGCCGAAAAGCGGTGTGAATCGGAGTTTTGCCGCCGCCTGTAAAGCTGAGTAAAGCTGCGTGACAATTACCGGGCGCGGCATCTAACATCGGAGCATGGGTTGGCGGGAGATCGCCGGCCGGCCCATGCTGGGGTAATCGGAATAATATGCCTTACCGCTCCAACGACTTAGAAGCTCGGAGTTCGGAAGCCCAGTCTCCGCCGCCGCCGCAGATTCCGCTGGATCTGCTTCCTCCGAAGAGCCTGTCGCAGCCGCTGTGGAGGTCGCTGGCGGGAAATCTCCGCGACACGTTCTCGCCGGAGAAGCTGCCGCCGCTCGAACTCACTTCGCGGCCCGTGCAGCTCGGCCTGTCGTATGGGGACCGCCTGAGCCTGCCCTGGTATCGGACGGTGTTTAGCAATATTGGGGACGTGATTTCGCCGGAAACGCTGCCGCCGCTGGAACTGGAATCGCAGCCGGCCGAGGTGGGGGAGCTCATCACCGATCAACTCAGCCACTTCTGGTTTGGCTCGTTGCTGCGGAACCTGGCCGATCGGGTCGCTCCGGAAAGCCAGCCGACGCTCAAGCTTACGGCCAAGCCAGCAAGACCGCAACCTAAAAGTCCAAAGGTAGTACGTGTAACATAACACT